>NZ_JBEXNA010000002.1:504461-954285 GCF_040610875.1 Kribbella sp. NPDC003505
CGGCAGACCTGCTGTACCTGAGGGGCGCCGTCCTGAGGTCTCCGAGGTGCCGGCTGTTCCGCCGGACCCCGTCACACCCGAGGTTCCTGCTGTGCCTGGGGTGCCTGCCGTACCCGAGGTGCCGGCAGTCCTGCTGTACCTCAGGGTTCCTGCCGTACCCGAGGTTCCTGCCGTACCCGAGGTTCCTGCCGTACCCGAGGTGCCTGTCGTGTCCGAGGTGCCGGCAGTCGTGCTGTACCTGAGGGTCGCGCCGCACCTGGGGTCCCGCTCTACTGGAGGTGCCGGCTTGTTCCGCCGACCCTGCCATACCCGAGTGTCCCGCCGCACTCGCCGTGTCTGCGGTGTCCGGCGTGTCTGCGCACGCGCTGTACCCGAGGTGCCTGTCGTACGCGAGGTGCGCGTGTCGGGCGTTCCTGCCGTGCCGGGGGCGCCCGCTGTACCTGCCGGGTCTGACGGGGCCGAGGTGCGCGTCATGCCTGTTGTGTGGTGGTGCGCGGCGTTCCCGTCGCACTCGCCGTGTCTGCGGTGTCCGGCGTGCCTGCGCACGCGCTGTACCCGAGGTGCCTGTCGTACGCGAGGTGCGCGTGTCGGGCGTTCCTGCCGTGCCGGGGGCGCCCGCTGTACCTGCTGGGTCTGAGGGGGCCGAGGTGCGCGTCGTACCTGTTGTGTGGTGCGCGGCGTTCCCGCGGCACTCGCCGCGTCTGCGGTGCCCGGCGTGCCGCCGTTCCTGCCGTGCCCGCGTATCCGGCGTGCGGGGGTGGGGCGGGTGTCGCGCCCGAGGCCCGTGGGTGTCTTCGGGAGGCGGCGATGGGCGTTGAGGCGTGTGTTGGTGATGGGTTTGATCGGGAGCCGGTGTGGCACCGCCCCGGCGACTTCCCAGGTCAGAATGTGAACGCAACAGCCGCTGGGGCTTGGCATTCGCGGACTGCGACGCCGTCGTCGGCTTGGTCGTGAACCACGATCCCGCTAGCTGCTTGGAGGGCTTGCAAGGCACCTGAGCCAGCCAAGGACCCAGCCACTGGTGTACTGCTGCTGGGGGACGGAGCGGGCTTCCGGCTCCGTACCGCCCCCCAGCAGGTCTGTCAGGCGAGGCCGGCCGTGCCTCGGGGGAGGAAGCGGGTGCCGTTGACCTTCTCGGCGATGCCGGTGCGGTCCAGGTACGGCGTGATGCCGCCGAGGTGGAAGGGCCAGCCGGCGCCGAGGAGCAGGCACAGGTCGATGTCCTGGGCTTCCGCGACCACGCCCTCGTCGAGCATGATCTTGATCTCCTCGGCGAGCGCGGTCAGCACCCGGGTACGCAGCTCGTCGGCGGTGGACGGGTTGTCGCCGACCGTCACCCGCGCCTCGACATCCGGGTCCACGACCGGCTTGCCGTCCGGCCACACGTAGAACGAGCTCTTGCCGGCGGCAACGACCTTGGCCAGGTTCTCCGACACCGCGAACCGCTCCGGGTACGCGCGGTTCATGGTCTCGGCGACATGCAGCGCGACCGGCAGACCGACCAACTGCAGCAGGACGAACGGCGGCATCGGCAGCCCGAGCGCAGACAGGGCACGATCGGCTTCCGGGATCGGCGTGCCTTCGTCGACCGCCGCGCTGACCTCGCCGAGGAAGCGGGTCAGCAGCCGGTTCACCACGAAGGCCGGTGCGTCCTTCACCAGCACGCAGGACTTCTTCAGCTGCTTGCCGACCGCGAACGCGGTCGCGAGCGAGGCGTCGTCGGTCCGGTCCGCGCGGACGATCTCCAGCAGCGGCAGCACCGCGACCGGGTTGAAGAAGTGGAACCCGACGACCCGCTCCGGGTGGTCCAGGTCGGCGGCCATCTCGGTCACGGACAACGACGACGTGTTGGTCGCCAGGATCGCGTCCGGCCGGACGATCTTCTCCACGTCGGCGAAGATCGTCTTCTTCAGCTGCAGCTCCTCGAACACGGCCTCGATCACGAAGTCGGCGTCGGCGAACACACCCTTGTCCACCGACCCGGTGACGAGCGCCTTCAGCTGGTTCGCCTTGTCCGGGCGCACCCGGCCCTTCGCGAGCAGATTGTCGATCTCGCCGTGCACGTACCCGACGCCGCGGTCCACCCGCTCCTGGTCGAGATCGGTGAGTACGACGGGAACCTCGAGCCGCCGCGCGAACAGCAGCGCGAGCTGACCCGCCATCAGACCCGCACCGACGACGCCGACCTTGGAAACGGGCCGCGCCAGCGACTTGTCCGGCGCACCGGCCGGCCGCTTGGCCCGCTTGTTCACCAGGTCGAACGCGTACAGCCCGCTGCGCAGCTCCTCGCTCATGATGAGGTCGGCGAGCGCCTCGTCCTCGGCCGCGAACCCACGGTCCCGGTCGTTGTCGCGAGCGGCAGCGATCAGCTCGAGCGCCCGGTACGGCGCGGGGGCGGCGCCACTCACCTTGACGTCGGCGAAGGCCTTGCCCCGGGCAACGGCAGCGGCCCAGGCGTCGCCGCGGTCTACCGAAGGCCGCTCGACGGTGACAGCACCCGTGAGGACCCTCGAAGCCCACAGCAGCGACTGCTCGAGGAAGTCCGCCGACTCCAGCAGCACGTCGCCGATGCCGAGCTTCACCGCCTCCGGCCCGCTGAGCATCTTGTTCTGGTTGAGGGCGTTCTCGACGACGACCTTCACCGCGTTGTCCGCGCCGATCAGGTTCGGCAGCAGGAAGTTGCCGCCCCAGCCGGGGATCAGCCCGAGGAAGACCTCGGGCGTCGACAGCATGCCCGCGGCCGTCGAGACGGTCCGGTAGGTGGCGTGCAGTGCGACCTCGAGCCCGCCGCCGAGCGCGACGCCGTTCACGAACGCGAACGACGGCTTGCCGCCGTCCACGAGCTTGCGCATCACACCGTGCCCGATCTTGCCGAGCGCGAGCGCCTGCTCCCGGTCGGTGAGCTTAGGTACGCCGGTCAGGTCGGCGCCCGCGGCCAGGATGAACGGCTTGCCGGTGACGCCGATCGCGACGATCTCGTCGCGGGCCAGCGCCGCGTCCAGGGCCTCGTTCAGCGACCCCAGGCCCTTCGGCCCGAAGGTGTTCGGCTTGGTGTGGTCGTGCCCGTTGTCCAGCGTGATCAGCGCCATCAGGCCGGCTTCCCCGGGGAGTACGACGTCCCGGGAGTGCGCGACCGTGACGACCTCGTCGGTCGACAACGCGGAAGCGCTGGAGATCAGTTCCTGCAAGCTCATGCGGCCGCACCTTCCCAGTTCGGGTTCTCCCAGATGACCGTGCCGCCCATGCCGAGGCCGACGCACATGGTGGTGAGGCCGTAGCGGACCTCGGGGCGCTGCTCGAACTGCTTGGCCAGCTGGTTCATCAGCCGGACCCCGGACGATGCCAGCGGGTGGCCGAACGCGATCGCGCCGCCGTACGGGTTCACCCGCGGGTCGTCGTCGGCGATGCCGTAATGCTCCAGGAACGCCAGCACCTGCACGGCGAACGCCTCGTTCACCTCGAAGGCCTGGATGTCGTCGATGGTCAGGCCGGCCAGCCGCAGCGCCTTCTCGGTGGCGGGGATCGGACCTTCGCCCATCACCTCGGGCTCGACCCCGGCGAAGGCGTACGAGACCAGCTTCATCTTCGGGGTGAGGCCGAGCTCCTCGGCGGTCTCCGCCGACGTCAGCACACAGGCGGTCGCGCCGTCGTTGATACCGGCCGAGTTGCCGGCGGTGACCCGCCCGTGCGGACGGAACGGCGTCTTCAGGCCCGCCAGGTCCTCGAGCGAGGTGCCCGGGCGCATCGGCTCGTCAGTGCTGGCATAGCCCCAGCCCTGCTCGGCAGACCGGGTCGCGACCGGCACCAGGTCCGGCTGGATCAGGTCGTTCGCGTAGGCCTTGGCGGCCTTCTCCTGGGACGCCACGGCGTACGCGTCGGCACGCTCCTTGGTGATGCCCGGGTACCGGTCGTGCAGATTCTCGGCGGTGGAGCCCATCACCAGCGCGGAGGTGTCGACGAGCTTCTCGGCGATGATCCGCGGGTTCGGGTCGACGCCCTCGCCCATCGGGTGCCGGCCCATGTGCTCGACACCGCCGGCCACGACCACGTCGTACGCGCCGAACGCGATTCCGGCGGCGGTGGTGGTGACGGCGGTCATCGCGCCGGCGCACATCCGGTCGATGGCGTAACCGGGCGTGGTGTTCGGCAGGCCGGCCAGCAGCGCGGCGGTCCGGCCGATGGTCAGGCCCTGGTCGCCGATCTGGGTGGTGGCCGCGATCGCGACCTCGTCCACCCGCTCCGGGGGGAGGCTCGGGTTCCGCCGGAGGAGCTCCCGGATGCATTTGATGACCAGGTCGTCGGCTCGGGTCTCGGCGTACTGGCCCTTGGCCTTGCCGAACGGGGTGCGAACGCCGTCGACGTACACGACATCGCGGATCTCACGGGGCACGGGGGCCCTCCTCTGGGGTCGGAAAAGCTACCCCGATGCTACCCGTGAGTAACAGAACCGCCAAAGTAGCCGCGCGTGTGGGTCCGCTCACAAAACCGTGACCCGTGGAAATGCGGCGCGAATGAGCGCATGCTGTGTTCAAGGTCCGCGTTACTGGAGTTGTTCCATGAACAATCTTGATCTGTCCGTGCCGGTCCTGAGCCGGGGGAAACATCGGAACCCACGCAAGGGTGCCTGCTTCATGGAGTTCGCGTCCTACCTGGCCGGTGAGCCGTGGTCGGACCATCCGTCCTGCACGCATCCGTTGCTCGCGGGCGTCGCCCGCGACGTCAACGACTGCACCACGGACGCCGGGCGCTCCCGTCTGGCTCCGCTGATCCCGTCGGTGATCGGGCTGACCCCGGACGACCCGCACGTCGTACCGCGGGTGACCGCGCGCTGCATCCAGCACGCGCTGCCGGTGGTCTCGCAGGAACGGCAGTACATCCTGGCCGTCGCGCTGCTGGTGGGGGAGAAGCAGTTGGCCGCGCTCGACGGGAGGCCGCTCGACGACGTCGAGCCGGATTCGCTCGCTGTGCTGGAGTCGGTGCCGTCGGCGACCAAGTGGGCGCGGTCGTTCACCGCCCGCGCGCGCCGTGCGACCCCGGACTTCGCCCGCCGGACGGCGCCACGCGCGGTGTCGTGCGCGGTCGAGGGCATCTCGCAGGCGTGCGTGACGGATCCGGACGACCGGCTCTACAAGCTGCTCGTCGACGCGATCGCGGAGACGACCGCGTGGATGCCGGCGCCGGTACCCGAGGCCGCGCCCGAGCCCGCAACGGAGTCGGCTACTCCTGAGGTCGTACGCTTCACTGTGTGACGTCGGAGATACCAGTCCACGAGTGGGGATCCGCTGATTCCGAGGCACCTGGAATCCTTGTGCTGCAGGAGATCTTCGGAGTCTCCGACTACATCAGGCGCCGTGCGGCGGATCTGCACGCCCTCGGGTACTACGTGATCGCGCCCGAAATCTACTGGCGCCTCGACGACACCGACCTGGACGAGTCCTCGCCGGACCTGCTGCCACGGGCGATGGGCATCGTCGGCCGCCTGGACTGGGATCTGGCGGTCAAGGACGCTGTCGCGGTGCTGGAGCGGCTGCGGGCGCGCGGCCGGGGCACCGGTGTGGTCGGCTTCTGCTTCGGCGGCGGATTGGGCTTCAACGTGGCTGCGGTGTCGTCGCCCGACGTCCTGGTCAGCTACTACGGCTCTGCCCTGCCTGGGCTGCTCGACCTCGCGCCGAAGGTGCGGGCGGCGAGCCTGCACCACTTCGGCAACGACGACGCCTACCTGGACGTCGATGCGGTGGTGCCGGGGCTGGGCGACGCCGAGATCCACCGCTACGACGGCGCCGGTCACGCGTTCGACAACCCCCTGCCGATGTTCCACCACGCCGAGGCGTCCGCGCTGGCCTGGCGCCGTACCGAAGACTTCCTTGCCCGTCACCTCCCAACCTCCCAAGGATGAGCATGAGCCTGTACGACATTCCGCTGACCACTCTGTCCGGTGCGCCGACCTCGCTCGGCGAGTACAAGGGCAAGGCCGTCCTGGTCGTGAACGTGGCGTCGAAGTGCGGTCTGACGCCGCAGTACGAGGGCCTGGAGAACCTGCAGGAGAAGTACGCGTCCCGCGGCTTCACCGTGCTCGGCGCCCCGTGCAACCAGTTCGGCGGTCAGGAGCCCGGGTCGGCCGAGGAGATCGAGACCTTCTGCTCGACGACGTACGGCGTGACGTTCCCGATGCTCGGCAAGCTCGAGGTGAACGGCGACCACCGGCACCCGCTGTACGCCGAACTCACCCGGACCCCCGACGCCGACGGCGAAGCCGGCGACATCCAGTGGAACTTCGAGAAGTTCCTCCTCAGCCCCGAGGGCGCCGTCGCCGCCCGCTTCCGCCCCCGCACCGAGCCGGAGTCCGACGAGATCGTCACCGCCATCGAGGCTCAGCTCCGGGCCTGACCACCGCAGATCCCCGCCGCCGGCGCGCGGCGGGGATCGTTTTCGTGCAGCATTGCAACAACTCTTTCGAAAGAGTACTTTCGACGCATGCCGAATCCGCACCGCCGACTGAGCGACCCGCGCGAACTCAACGCCCTGGCACACCCGGTGCGGATGGCGATCATCGAGCTGCTGTCGCTCAGCGGGCCACTGACCGCGACCGAGCTGGCCGACCGGCTGGACGAGACCCCGGCGAACTGCTCGTGGCACCTCCGCAAGCTGGCACAGCACGGGTTCGTCGAGGAGGCCGAGGGCGGGAAGGGACGGCAACGCCCCTGGAAGGTGCCGGGACTCGGATTCCGTTGGGACGAGGAGCACGCATCACCGTCGCTCGAGGAACGTCGCGCGGCGCAGGCACTGTCCGACGTGATGATGGGGCGGGCGATCGACCGTCTGCGGGAGTCGCAGCAGCGGGCCCCGGAGGACACCGAGGAGTGGCGTGCCGCGCGGAGCAACACCGAGATGGTCGCCTGGCTGACCGCGGACGAGCTCGAGGAGATGAACAGCGCGATCAACGCGGTGCTCGACCGCCATGCCGAGCGGCTGACCGATCCGTCGCAGCGCCCGGCGAACGCACGGCTGTGCGAGTTCGTCGCCTGGGGCGTGCCGACGTACTTTCCGGGGGTGGAGACCTCATGAGGAGGCTGTTCGCACAGCCCGGGTTCCCGCGCCTGTTCGGTGGCCTGAGTACGTCGATGCTCGGCGACTCGGTGATGCTGCTGGTGCTGAGTATGTGGGTGAAGACCCTCACCGGCTCGAACGCACTGGCCGGCTTGACGTTCTTCTTCATGGTGCTGCCGGCGCTGGCTGCTCCGGTGCTCGGCGTCTGGGTGGATCGGCTGCCGCGCAAGCCGATCCTGGTCTGGGGCAACGTCGCCAGCGGTGCCGCCGTACTCCCGCTCGTCCTCGTTCGGGACTCCGGCGACGTGTGGCTGATCTGGTTGGTCGCCTTCCTGTACGGCGTGTCGTTCGTCGTACTGCCCGCGGCGCTGAACGGACTGCTGAAGGACCTGCTGCCGGACGAACTGCTGGTCGACGCGAACTCCAGCCTGGCCACCATCAAGGAGGGGTACCGGCTGTTCGGCCCGCTGGCCGGCGCCGCGATCTTCGCCACCGCGGGCGGCTGGCTCGTCGCGATCGTCGACGCGGCCACCTTCGTGCTGGCCGGCCTGTTGATCGCGACGATCAAGGTCACCGAGACAACGACCGCGGCGAAGAGCACCTTCCGCGAGGACCTGCTCGGCGGTGCCCGTTTCCTCGCCGGCGACCGGGTGCTCCGCCACGTGCTGGCCGGGCTGGCGATCTCGATCCTCGTCATCGGCTTCTTCGAGTCGTCGATCTACGCGCTGATGGACGCCTTCGGCAAGCCGCCGACGTTCTCCGGCGTCTTCGTGACCTGTCAGGGCGTCGGCGCGATCGCCGGCGGCCTGACCGCGAGCCGCGCCGTACGCCGTCTCGGCGAGATCGCCACCTGTGCCCTCGGACTGGTCGTGCTCGCCGCGTCGACCGTCGTCTGTGTGGTCGCCCCCAGCATCCTCGTGGTGCTCATCGGCGCCGCGATCTGCGGTGTCGGCCTGCCGTGGACGTTCGTCTCGTTCACGACGTTGATGCAGCGCCGTTCGCCGGGTCAGCTGATCGGGCGCGTGTCGACCGCCGTCGAGGTGCTCGTCGCGACGCCGCAGGCGATCTCACTGGCCCTCGGAAGCCTGCTGGTGAGCCTGCTCAGCTACCGCCAGATCTTTGTCGTCATCGCGACGGTGATCCTGCTCGGCGCACTCCAGATCGTCCTCACTCTCCACCCCGAAATCCGGCGGGATCTGACGAAGGAGGAGGACGCGGTCAGTCCAGCGGTTTGACCGTGGCTTCGGACGCCATCGCGTCGGTGAGGACCTCCGCGGTGAGGGCGATCTGCCAGGCGCGGGCGTGGTGGTCGCGGAGGAAGGTCGTGACCACCTCGAGGCTCACGTCCTTGGGCGGCGACCAGGCGAGACGGCGGATCGTGTCGGGCGCGAGCAGGTTCTCGGTGGGGAGGCGGTGCGCCTCGGCGATCTCGGCGACCGCGGCGCGGGCGGCGGACAGCCGGGCGGCCGCGTCGGGGTCGCGGTCGGCCCAGGCGCGGGCCGGCGGCGGACCGTCGTACCGCGGGCCCTGCTTGGGGAGCTCGGCGTCGGGGAGCCGGCGGGCGTGGTCGATCGCCTCCCACCAGGTCCGCATGTGGCGGTGCGCGCCGCGGCCCTTGAACGCGGTCAGCCGCTGGAGCGTGTCGCGGTCGGCCGGCATCGCGGACGCCGCCTCGACGATCGCGGCGTCCGGCAGCACCCGGCCGGGGGAGATGTCGGCGGACTCGGCGATCTGGTCCCGGGCCTCCCACAGCGCCCGGACGACGGCCAGGCTGCGGCGGTTCCGGACCCGGTGCATGCCCGACGTTCGCCGCCACGGGTCCGGCTTCGGCTCCCGCGGCGGCGCGTCGAGGATCGCGGCGAACTCCTGCGCCGCCCACTCCCACTTGCCCTCGCGGTGCAGCTCCTGCTCGATCGCGTTCCGCAGCTCGATCAGCATCTCGACGTCCAGCGCGGCGTACACCAGCCAGGGCGCCGGGAGCGGGCGGGTCGACCAGTCGGCGGCGGAGTGCTCCTTGCGCATCCGGTAGCCGAGCACCTCGCTGACCAGCGAGGCGAGCCCGACCTTCGGGTAGCCGAGCAGACGGCCGGCCAGCTCGGTGTCGAACACCTGCCGCGGCACCATGCCGACCTCGGCCAGGCAGGCCAGGTCCTGGTTCGCGGCGTGGATGATCCACTCGGCGTCGACGATCGCGTCGCCGAGGGCCGACAGGTCCCCGAACGGGATCGGGTCCACGAGCGCGGAGCCGGAGCCCTCACGGCGCAACTGGACCAGGTACGCCCGGTGCGAGTAGCGGTAGCCGGAGGCGCGCTCGGCGTCGACCGCGACCGGGCCGCTGCCGGACCGGAACGCCTCGACCGTGCCGGTCAGGGCAGAGTCGGTGTCGATGACGTCGGAGAGCCCGTCCCGCAACTCCAGGAGGGGCAGCTGCGCGGTCGGGTCGTCGGGGACGGACGGCTGTTGGGTGGCTGGGCTCATCGGCCCCGCTGTCCGCGCCGGGTCGGCATCGCGACTACCCCCGGCGGAACGGGCGGCAGTCCGGCCGCCGTACACAGCACCTCGCCCCACGCCTCGGCGTGCCGGGTCACGTCCACGACGCCGCCGGGGCCGGGCACGGGGCTCCAGGACGCGCGGATCTCGATCTCCGCCGTCGCGTCGTCGTCGGCCATGCCGCCGAAGCTTTCCGATACCACCCTGGTGACGGTACCGCTCGGCGCCAGGAAGTCGGCACCCCGGTCCGCCAAGGCCTCCATCAGCCACGTCCAGCCCACGCCGCCGAGCAGCGCGTCGGTCACCATCTCCGGTTCGACGGCGGCACGCACGTACGCGACACAACGGAAGGTCGACTGCCAGGCGTCGTTCCCGGCCGGGTCGTAGAGGACGACCAGACGGCCGGTGGCGACATCGTCACCGTCGACCGTCACGTCGGCGCTGACCGCCGCCGCATGCGGTGCGATCCGCTGCGGTGCGGGCATCTCCTCGACGAAAACCTCGGGCCGGAACCGGGCACCTCGTAACTGCGAGACTGCCTCGGTGAACTCCGCGGGTGGCGCGTCGACCTGCTTGCGGGCACCCATATCGGCAGCCTACGACCGATTACTCACCGCCGCGCGTCAAGACGCGCCGGTAGCTGTGTGTGGCCGCGCGTGCGCCGCGGCGCGGTCGGGGCCTGTCCGGGCGCTCGGGAGCGCGTGGGATCATCGCTGTGTGACGCGACCCTCCGCTCTGGACGATTCCGCCTATCTGCTCGCTGCCAGGGGTGAGCGGGTGCCGCACACGCCGGTGTGGTTCATGCGGCAGGCCGGCCGGGCACTGCCCGAGTACCGCGCGGTGCGGGAGGGGATCTCGATGCTGGAGTCGTGCCTGCGGCCCGACCTCGTCGTCGAGATAACGCTGCAGCCGGTCCGCCGTTACGGCGTCGACGCGGCGATCTTCTACTCCGACATCGTGCTCCCGCTGAAGGCGGCCGGGTTCGACATCGAGATCAAGCCGGGCGTCGGTCCGGTCGTCGCCGACCCGATCCGGGACGCCGCCGGGGTCGCCCGGGTCCGTCCGGTCACGCCGGCGGATGTGTCGTTCACCACGGAGTCCGTGCAGCAGTTGGTGTCCGAGCTCGGCGGTACGCCGCTGATCGGGTTCGCCGGCGCGCCGTTCACCGTCGCGTCGTACCTGGTCGAGGGCGGGCCGAGCAAGGACTTCGCGAAGACCAAGGCGATGATGTACGGCGACCCGGCGCTGTGGCACGCGCTCGCGGACCGGCTCGCCGACGTCGCGATCGCGTACCTGGCGGTGCAGGTCGAGGCAGGCGCGTCGGCGATCCAGCTGTTCGACTCCTGGGCCGGCGGGTTGTCGCCGCGGGACTACGAGCGGTTCGTGCTGCCGCACTCCGCGAAGGTGTTCGACGCGATGGCGGGGTACGGCGTCCCGCGGGTGCACTTCGGCGTGAACACCGGCGAGCTGCTCGGCCTGATGAGCGAGGTCGGCGCGGACGTCGTCGGCGTCGACTGGCGGGTCCCGCTCGACGAGGCCGTGCGCCGGATCACGGCCGCCGGCGGCGCCCCGAAACCGGTGCAGGGCAACCTCGACCCGGCCCTGCTGTTCGCCGGCTGGGACGCGATCGAGCCCGAGATCGACCGGATCCTCGCCGAGGGCCGGGCCGCGCCCGGTCACATCTTCAACCTCGGCCACGGTGTCCCGCCGGACGCCGACCCGGAGGTGCTGCGCCGGATCACCAAGTACGTGCAGGCGGCCCATGTACCTGCCTGACCAGGGCGTCACGCTTGAGCCGCTGCGCGCGGACCACGCAGACGCAGTCCTCACTTTCGAGCGCGAGAACCGGGCGTACTTCGCGGCCTGGATCTGGGATCGCGGCGACGAGTACTTCGCCGACTTCGCGACCCGCCACGCGGCTCTGCTCGCCGAGCAGGAGGCCGGAATCTGCCGCTTCCACGTGCTGGTCGACGACACCGGCGCGGTCGTCGGGCGGGTGAACCTGATCGATCTGGAGCACGGGTCGGCCGAGCTGGGCTACCGGATCGCGGAGAAGTGGGCGGGCAAGGGGCTGGCGACGGCCGCGGTGCGTGCGGTGATCGAGCTCGCACCGACGTACGGGCTGACCGCGCTCCGGGCCGGGGCCTCGGATCACAACCCTGCCTCGCAAACGGTGCTGACCCGCGTCGGGTTCCGGGCGGTCGGGACCAGCAGCACCGACCTCGGGCCGGGAAAGCAGTACGAAATGAGCTTGGTATGAGCCGGGTCGTGGTCGTCGGCGGCGGGATCAGTGGGCTCGCCGCCGCGCACGCGCTGGCCACCGGGCCGAACCCGCCGCACATCACGGTGCTGGAGGGCTCGCCGCGGCTCGGCGGGAAGCTGGCCGGGGACGCGATCGAGGGCGTGCCGGTCGATCTCGGCGCCGAGTCCGTGCTGGCGCGGCGGCCGGAGGCGGTCGACCTGATCCGCGCCGTCGGCCTCGGGGCCGACGTGGTGCACCCGGCGACCACGTCGGCCGGCTTGTGGGTCGGCGACCGGATCCGGGCCATCCCGCCGACCGTGATGGGCGTCCCGGTGGACCCGGCGGCGACCGCCGACGTGCTCGGGGCCGCAGCGGCCGAGCAGGTCGCGCACGAGGCCGAGCTGCCGGCTCCCGCGCTGACCGAGGACGTGGCGATCGGCCGGTTCGTTGCCGAGCGCATGGGCTCCGCGGTGACCGACAAGCTGATCGACCCGCTGCTCGGCGGGGTGTACGCCGGGAAGGCCGAGGAAATCTCGCTCGCCGCCGCGGTCCCGGACCTGTACGCGAAGCTGCGGACCGCGCCGAGCCTGCTCGCGGCCACGTCCGAGCTGCGTGCAGTGAGTCAGAAGCGGACCGGCCAGCCGGTGTTCGCTGGCCTCGTCGGCGGTATCAACCGGCTGATCGGCGCCCTCGAACAGGACCTGGCCGCCCGCGGCGTGGAGATCCGGACCAAGCTCGCCGTCCGCCGGATCTCGCGGACCGCCGACGGGTTCGAGCTGGAGGCGGGCCCGGTGCCCGCGCCGACGCTGTTCACCGCCGACGCGGTCGTGGTCGCCGTACCGGCCGCTCCGGCGGGCCGGATGCTGGCGGAGACCGCGCCGGCGGCGTCGGCCGAGCTGGCGGCGATCGAGTACGCGAGTATGGCGATCGTCACCCTCGCGGTCCGCAAGCGTGACTGGCCGGCCGGCGCGACCGGTTCCGGGTTCCTCGTCCCGTCGGTGGAGGACCGGACGATCAAGGCCTCGACGTACTCGCACGCGAAGTGGGCCTGGTCTGCGGAGGCTGGAGGAGAGCTCGCCGTCCTGCGTGCCTCGGTCGGCCGCCTCGGCGAGGAATACGTGCTGCAGCGGTCCGACGAGGAACTGGTCCAGCTCGCGGTGTCCGACCTGAAGCAGGCCATCGGTCTCGACGCGCCGGTCGTCGGATCGCTGGTGACCCGCTGGGGCGGCGGCCTCCCGCAGTACGCCGTGGGGCACCTCGACCGGGTCGATCGCGTCGAGGCCGCGGTGGCCGGCGTCCCCGGGCTGGCGGTCTGCGGAGCGGCGTACCGGGGCGTCGGGATCGCCGCGTGTGTGGCATCGGGTGGCAACGCGGCCACCCGGGTGCGGGAGCACCTGGACGTATTGGAGACAATGACATCGTGGAAACCGTGACTGGTAAGCCGAAAGCCCGCGAGCTCAACAACGTCATCCGGTACACCTTGTGGTCGGTGTTCAAGGTCGAGACGCCGCTCGGCGACGCCGACCGCGACGAGCTGACCGCCGAGCTCAACGACCTGATCGGGAAGCTGGCGGCCGACGACGTGGTGATCCGCGGGATCTACGACGTCGAGGGGTTCCGCGCGGACGCGGACTTCATGATCTGGTGGCACGCGCCGACGTCGGACGCGCTGCAGCAGGCGTACCACGCACTGCGCCGGTCGCGGCTGGGTCGGCACCTGGTCCCGGTCTGGTCGCAGTTCGCGCTGCACCGGCCGGCCGAGTTCAACAAGAGCCACATCCCGGCCTTCCTCGCCGACGAGGAGCCGCGGCCCTACGTCTGCGTGTACCCGTTCGTCCGGTCCTACGAGTGGTACCTGCTGCCCGACGAGGAGCGCCGCGCGATGCTCGCCGAGCACGGCAAGATGGCCCGCGGCTACCCCGACGTACGGGCGAACACGGTGGCGTCGTTCGCGCTCGGCGACTACGAGTGGATGCTGGCCTTCGAGGCCGACGAGCTGCACCGGATCGTCGACCTGATGCGCGACCTGCGGGCGTCGACGGCGCGCCGGCACGTGCGCGAGGAGGTCCCGTTCTTCACCGGCAAGCGGACCGAGCTCGGCGACCTGATCGCCAACCTGGTCTAGGGATGCACCGCAAGGCGTTCCCGGTGCTCTACGTCAGCGACGTACGCCGGGCCGTCGGGTTCTACACGCTCCTCGGGTACGAGCCGACGTATCAGTTCCCGCTCGAGGGCGACCCGCACTACGTCGGCCTGGAGCGCGGCGAGTCGTCCCTTGGGCTGTCCGACGCGAACTGGCCCGAGGCGCAGCTCGGCATCACGGTCGGGACGGCGCCGCGCTTCGAGCTGTTCGTGTACGTCGACGACGTCGAGGCCGAGGTGGAGCGCTTCCGCGCGGCCGGTCACCCGGTCCTGCAGGAGCCGGCCACGATGCCGTGGGGCGAGCGCCAGGCGTACCTGGCCGACCCCGACGGCAACCCGGTGGCGCTCGCGACCCCGGTCTAGGTGTGCCCTAGGTTCCCGGCTTCTGCAGCAGGTAGTCCTCGGCGCGCATCGACGTGGGCGGCCGGACGTCGGACGGGATCAGCTCGCGCAGGTCCCGCTCGGTGAGCTGGTCCGGGTCGCTCGAGGACAGCCGGGTGGCCTGGTTGGAGACCGCCTCCTCGAGCACGTTCCGGATGAACCGGCCGTTACCGAAGCTGTGGCCGCGGGGCGCCGGCGGGATGACGGTGCGGACCTTGTCCAGCACCTCCTCGCCGTAGATCATGCCCTTCTGCCGCGCCTGCAGCTCGAAGATCGCCACCAGCTGGTCGGTGTCGTACTCGCTGAACGACAGCAGCTTCGGGAACCGCGACTGCAGACCGGTGTTCGACTCCATGAAGCGCTGCATCTCGCGGTGGTACCCGGCGACGATCACGATGCAGTCGTTGCGGTGGTCCTCCATCATCTTCAGGATCGTCGCGACCGCTTCCAGGCCGTAGTCGCCGGGGGTGTTCTCCGGCGTCAGGCTGTACGCCTCGTCGATGAACAGCACGCCGCCGAGCGCCTCACGGAACTTGGCCGCGGTCATCGGGGCGGTCGAGCCGACGGCGGCGCCGACCAGGTCGGAGCGGTCGACCTCGACCACGTGGCCCTTCTCCAGGACGCCGAGCTGGTGGTAGATCCGGCTGAGCAGCCGGGCGATCGTGGTCTTCGCCGTACCGGGCTTCCCGACGAACACCATGTGCCGGGCGCGCTCGTGACTCGGCAGGCCGAGCTCGGTGCGGCGCAGGTTGGTCTTGACCTCGGCGACCATCCGGCGGACCGCGTCCTTCACCGACTCCAGGCCGATCAGCGAGTCCAGCTCGGCGAGCGGGTCGTCGCTGAAGTCGACGACCTCGGGCATCGGATCGTCGAGGGTGCCGCCGCTGGTGCTGGGACGCGCCTTCGGCACCTCGTCGTCCTTGACGGTCTTCCAGGCGGCCGACAGCGACGCCTCCTGGTCGGCCGCGGCCGCGTTCTCGATGATGGCCCAGCGCTCGCGGTCGAGCATCCGGAACAGCGTGGTCAGGTCCGGGACCTCGGCCTCCGGCCACGGGCCCTTGGCCAGCACACCGGACAGGTGCACCCCGACGCGGGCCGCGGCGGCGCCCCAGGACCGGGCGAGCGCCGACTGCCCGCCGCGGATCGCGCGCGACATCCACTGGTTGACGTGGCCGTGCCAGATCGGCAGCGTGAAGGCCTCGTGAATGTCCTCGAGCGCCTTGTGGACGTCGAGCGTGGCATCGCCGAGGATGTTCGCCACCGACTGCGGGACACCCCGCAGGCCGGTGGCGAGGATCAGTTCGGCCAGCACCTGGGCGAAGTCGCCGGCGTACTCGTCCGGGCTCGCCATCAGCATCCGCGCGTGCGTGTCGCGGACCGAGTTGAGCGAGTAGCGCAGTGCCGCGGTGGGGCCGGCGAGCTCCGGCAGCACGGCGCGCTCGGAGTCCTTGAGCGCGTCGGTGCGCCAGAACTTCGCGATCTCGTCGTACTCGCCCGTGACGTGCAGTTCGGTCAGCTCGCGGTCGGCCAGCACCCGGTCGAACGCGGCGGTCAGGGCGGTGGCGCGGGCTGCCATCGGGGGAGCGTCGACGAACATCCCGACGACGTTGCGGGACAGTTGGAGCGCGTGCCGGCGGCCGTTCTCGCGGAACCCGCGGGCGCCGGCGATCGCCTGCAGGTGCCAGTCCGTCGGCGCGACGTAGATGACATGGCCGTTGCCGCCGAGCCGCGCCGACGGCCGGTAGAACTCGCGGGTCAGCTCGGTCGGCAGGTCGGCGTACTCACCGTGCAGGACCGGGATCCACCCGGTCAGCAGCGGCGCGGCCTGGTGGGTGAACCAGACCGCCGCCGGTGTGCCCTTCACGAAGTCCGGGAACGCCTCCGGCCGCAACGGCCGCAACGCCTCGGGATCGTCGGCCCAGGCCTTCAGCTGCGCCCGGATCCGGGACAGCCACGCGCCCGGCACCTCCCACGGTTCCTCCGCCGCCAGCACATCGAGAACCCGCGGTCTACGGACGTCGTCAGCCACCGATTTCCTTCCCCTGCGTCCACCAGCCGACCCAGTCTAGGACCCGACCGGCCGAACGGAGCGCAGGTCAGGCCGGGGTGAGGGTCAGGCTGATGCTGTTGATGCAGTAGCGGAGATCGGTGGGCGTGCCGTAGCCCTCGCCCTCGAAGACGTGGCCCAGGTGGGAGCCGCAGTTGGCGCAGCGGACCTCGACGCGCTTCATCCCGAGAGTGCTGTCCTCGATGTATTCGACGCGGTCCTCGGCCAGCGGCGCGAAGAACGACGGCCACCCGCAGTGCGAGTCGAACTTGGTCTCGCTCCGGAACAGCTCGGCGTCACAGGCGCGGCACTTGTAGACGCCGACCGTCTTGGTGTCGGTGTACTCGCCGACGAACGGCCGCTCGGTGCCGGCCTGCCGCAGCACGTGGAACTCGGCGGGGGACAGCTGCGCCTTCCACTCCGCGTCGGACTTCTGTACGGCGTACTGCTTGGTCGAATCAGTCACAGGACCAGTATCGGTCGCCCGGGCAAGAAAACCCCGCCCGGTCGACCGACGTAAGACTGCGGTTACCGCACCCAGGACGGCAGCGGGATCAGCTTCACCACCTGCGGGTCGTGGTCGGAGATCTGGTCCGGGAACTCCGCGTTCATGTGCACGACGTCGTACGCCGACGCCGGCCGCAGGTTCTGCGAGATCAGGATCTGGTCGAGGATCTGGCTGTTGCCCTCGAACACGTAGCTGTACCGCTCCGGCAGCGGCAGTGTCCGCGGCAGATCGATCAGCGCGGTCTTGCCCGAGCCGACCAGGATGTCCGCGGTCTCGGACCAGTCGAAGTCGTTCAGGTCACCGAGGACGACGACGTTCGCGCCCGCGTCCTTGGCCAGGATCTGGTCCACGAACCCGCGTACCGCCGCGGCCTGCTGGTGGCGCTTCTCCGCGGTGACCTGCACCGGCGGCTGGAAGCGGCCCCACAGCGGGTTGTCACCGCCCTTGGAGCTGAAGTGGTTCACGACCACGAACACGGTCTGCCCGTGCCACTTGAACTCGCCCGCGAGCGGCACCCGGGTGGCGGCCCAGGCCGGGTTCGCCGGGTCGACGCGGCCCGGTGACGAGCTCAGGTGCGGCCGGCCCGCGGCGTCGGTGACGATCGTGGTCGCGACCGTCGAGCCGCCGCCCGGCCGGTCCACGAACTTCAGCGGCTTGTCCGTCCGGTACAGGAAGGCGACCCGGATGTTGCCGCCCGGCTCACCGCCCTCGGCGTTGTTCACCGGGTCGATCTGCCGCCAGGCGTACTGCGGGCCGCCCGCCTTCACGATCGCCGCGGCGAGCAGGCCGAGGGTCTTGTCCGCGCTCGTGGTGCCGGAGTTGACCGCGCCGTCGTCGTCCTGCACCTCCTCGAGACCGAGGATGTCCGGCGACGCGAGGTTGTGGACGACGGCCTGCGCGAGCCCGTCGAACTTGGCATCGCCGTCGGACGGGTCCAGGTTCTCCACGTTGAACGTCGCCACCGACAGCTGCACCGGAGACGAGGCCTTCGTCGTCTCCCGCGTGACGCCGCCGTCGATCACGGTCGGCGTCGTGGTCGGCAGCAGCTTGAAGTTGCCGAACGAGTAGTCGAGGACACCCGTCACCACACCAGCCAGCTTGTCGCCGGTCTTGGCGTCCGGGATCGGCGTCAGGACGTCGTCCAGCAGCACCCGCTCCGGGTTGCTGTCGGTCTTCTGCAGCAGGATGCCGCCGCGCACCGTACGCACACCCGCGCCGGCCGCCACGACGGACAGCTCACGGAACGAGCTCGTCGGCCCGGTGACCTGGGGCTGGTCGATGCCCAGCCACATGCCCTCCAGCGACTCCCAGAAGTCGAGGCCGTCGGTGGCCGGGTCGAACGCGGTGCTGGTCGTCTCGACGTCGCCGGACGCGTCGTCCTCGATCACCGTCGACGGCGGCACCCGGCCGCCCGGGCCGACGATGGTCGGCGCCGGGACCGCGGCGGTGCCGGTCCCCGAAGCCGTGACCGTGACCTTCGTGTTGGTCAGCTCGGTGGTCGTCAGGTTCGTCGTACCGCCGGAACCGCCCGGGCGGAACTCGGCGACCGAGCCCTCGACCGTGACGGCGTCACCGACGGAGACCGTCGGCGCGGAGCTGGTGAACACGAACAGGCCCTCGCTGGTGGCCGGGTCCGCGTCCGGCTGCGGGTCCTGGAACCAGAAGCCGTTGCTGCCCTTGACCGTCACCACACCGGTGACGTTCGCGACCTTCTTGCCCTCCAGCGGGGAGCGGTGCGCGGCGCCCTGGATGTCGTGGATCTTCGCGTCGACGGGCGGCTCGGCGGGACCGCCGGTGAGCGTGCCCGGCGAGGGGTTGCCCGCGGCGAAGTCGGCGCTGTTGTTGTCGGTGTCCTGCTTCGGGTCGACCCGCGCGGCCGAGGTGGTGTTCGACAGACCCGGCGCCGGCGCGGTCTCGGAGTCGGTCGCGGTGCCGTAGCCGACGTAGTCCTTGACGGCCGGGTCCGCGTGGCAGGTGGCGCCGCAGGCGAGCGCGGTCTGGTTGGTGACCAGGGCGATCTTGCCGCTGCTCGCGGACATCGGGATCGTCCCGGTCACGTTCGGCGTCGGCATCGGCTGGCCGTTGGTGCCGCCACCCTCCTGGACCAGGTACGCCGCACCTGGCGCGATGGTGCCGGTCAGCTTGGTGACCTGCCACGACGAGCCGGTCGAGGACGCGTACTGGATCGACCAGCCGCTCACGTCGACCGGGGCCGAGCTGTTGTTGGTCAGCTCCACGAAGTCGTTCGTGTACGGCGCACCGCTGTTGCCGCCACCGCCGTACACCTCGGTGACGACCACGTCGGTGGACGCGGCGTCGGCAGGCCGGGCGACCAGTGCGGCGGCGCCGGCCAAGGCAAGACTTGAAGTGACCACGAGAGCGCCCAGGCGGCGCCGTGATACGTACAGGGCAGACATGGCCCGGATTCTCACACCGGCACGCGGCCGTTCCAAGGTCCAACACGTGAACACCCGGTGCCCGCCCGAAAGGCACGGGTGATCATTCACCCGAGCGCGACCAGCCGGAACACCTCGACGGGCTCGGCCTTGCCCTTCAAGCTCACCAGTCCGAGCGACTCGGTGCGGGCCTGCGGCAGCAGCGCCTTCGTGGCCGGCCCGATCGCGACCGCCCCGCCCGGAGCCTTGCCCTCGATCCGCGACGCCACGTTCACCGTGTCGCCGATGACCGTGTGGGTCCGTCCGCCCTCCGTCCCGAGCAGGCTCACGGACGCGATCCCGGTGTTGACCCCCACCCGGAACTGCGGCCAGTTCGGGTGCGCCGCCCGTACGGCGGTGGCCGCCGCCTGCAGCGCCAGACCGGCCTCGGCCGCCCGCCGCGCGTGGTCCGGCTGGTCGCCGCGCTTGTTGAACGTGACCATCAGCGCGTCCCCGATGATCCGGTCCACGTCGCCGCCGTGCCGCCGGACCACCGGCGGTACGACGACCTCGAAGTACGTGTTGAGCATCGCCGTGACCTCGGCCGGCTCGTGCTGCTCGGAGAACGCGGTGAATCCCTGCAGGTCCGCGAACAGCACGCTCAGTTCGCGCTGCCCGGACACGGTGTCCTCCTGGTACAGGTCGGCGAAGCGCTCCTCGTACCACTGGATCCGGACGCCCACGACGACCAGCACGAACGCGGAGAGCAGCAGCACGTGCCACTCCCACCACGACAACGCCCAGTTGCGGGCGAACACCAGCGCGATCATCGCCTCGCCGAGCAGCACGAACGCGGAGATCATCGACAGCAGCATCAGCGAGGGCCGCGCCCACCAGGTCCGCAGATACCGGGCCGCGGCGACGCCGTACAGCAGGATGGTCGGTACGGCGAGCGCGGCGAGGATGCCGTCGGCAACCTCGGGAACGGCCCGGCCGTGCAGCGGCCACAGCCGCAACACCGAGGCCAGTGCCCACAGCGCCATCAGCACGAGCAGAGCGACCCGCAGCCTTCGCCCCCACACGATGCCGGAAACCGTCAGGCTCGACAGGAACGCGAACACCGACGCCAGCGCCACGCCGACGGGTGTGGCGAGCGTGAAACCGGCGTTCGGTGTGTCCAGCATCACCTTCGGAGTCGCGAGCGCATGCAGTCCGAGGAACCCGGCGGCCGACAGGAACGCCAGCGACACGAACAGCACCCGCGCGTCACCCCGCCGGATGGCGGCCGCTCCGGTCGTGTAGGCGAGGACGGCGCTGAGCGCGGCGGTCAGCAGCACCAGCCAGAAGTGCGTGGGGTGGTGCTCGAAGTGCACGTCGAGCTGTGGCCTTTGCAGCAGCAGTATCAGGCCCGCGAGCGGGATCACCAGCACGAGTGCGGTCAGGCCGACCATGGCCGGCGAGTACACGAAGCGGCGCTCAGGCATCCGAACGAACCTTGAGATGGGTGTGGATCTGCGAGACCACCACCGATCCCTCACCGACCGCGGACGCCACCCGCTTCACCGACGCGCTCCGCACGTCCCCGATCGCGAACAGCCCGGGCAGCGTCGTCTCGTACGGCTGCGGCGGGCGGTCCTCCTGCCACCGGGGATCCGCCGCGGCGTCCGACCCGGTCAGCACGAACCCGTGCGGATCCCGTCCCACCTGCTCCGGCAGCCAGTCGGTCCCGGGAACCGCACCGATCATCACGAACAACCCGTCGACCGGGATCGTCTCCTCGGCACCGGTCGGCCGGTCCCGCAGCACGATCTCCTGCAGCCGGCCCTCGCCGCCCCCGCCGACCACCTCGCTTGACGCCCGGACGGTGACGTTGTCCGCGGCGTCGATCGCATCGATGAGGTACCGCGACATACTCGCGGACAGGTCCTCGCCGCGGATCACCAGCAGCACCCGGCGGCAGTACCGCGCGAGGTGCAGAACCGCCTGGCCCGCCGAGTTCCCGCCACCGACCACGCACGCGTCCCGGTCCTTCAGGCCGTGCGCCTCCGAGACGCTCGCGCCGTAGTACACCCCGGCCCCGACGAGCTTCTCCAGCGACGGTACGCCGAGGCGCCGGTAGGACACTCCGCTGGCCAGGACCACGGCCCGCGCCGAGACCTCGCCCACCTCGCCGACGGTGGCGACGAACACGTCACCCCGCTTCTCCAGCCGCTCCACCGTGCGCATCAGCAGGAAATGCGCCCCGAACACCCACGCCTGCTGGTAGCCGCGCTGGGCCAGCTCCGAGCCGCGGATGCCCCGCGAGAACCCCAGATAGTTGCGGATCAGTGAACTGGTGCCCGCCTGCCCGCCGATCGACTCGCGCTCGACGACCAGCGTCCGCAGCCCTTCCGACGACCCGTACACGGCCGCGGCCAGTCCACCCGGTCCGGCGCCGACGACCAGCAGGTCGAAGGACCGGTCCGCGTCGGGCGCGAGTGTGGTCGGCACGCCCCACGCCTCGGCGATCTCCACGTCGGTCGGATCGTGTAGCACCGGACCGCCCACCGCCGGCATCCACACCAGCACACCGTCGCCGGGATCGGGCTCGCCGATGAACGCCAGCGCGTCGTTCGCGAGCGCCGAGCCGCTCTCCCGGAACGCGCTCGGGATCCCGTTGCGGGCCAGCAGGCTGCGGATCGCCTGACCGCGGACCGAGTTCGGGGCCGCGATCACGACCACCTCGCGCCAGTTGGCGACCTCGTACCGCGACCACTCCTGGACGAACTCCGCCACTGTCCGGTGGAACAGTTCGTCGTGCGCGATCCACGGCTTCAGCACGTAGTAGTTGATGTCGCCGACCGCCATCGCGGACAGGATCGCCGACGCCGTCGTCCGCTCCGCCCAGGCACCCCACTCGATCAGCAGCGCGCGGCGGGCGTCGGGATGCAGCGTCCGCGACGCCGCGAGGATCTCCGCCCGCTCGTCATCGGGCAGCGAATGGTCGACCATCACGACCGCGACCCGTTGCTCCCAGTCGCGCGCCCGCCGCAGGCAGTCGAGCGCGGCAGCGGCCGTCACTTCGCCGCGGACCCGGAAGTCCGCACCGAAACCACGATCCAGCTCTGTCTCGCACCGCTCCAGACGCTCCGGGTCAGCGTCGACGACGAGCAGTACCGGCCGCGCGGTCCGTAGTCGCGGCCCCTCCCCGGGGTCCCCACCCATGTCTGTGACGGTAGGTCCGCACAAAGCAGAGGGCAATGCGATAAGCGGAACAAAGCGTTTGTTCGTCGGGTCCTGTCCGCCCCAGTGGGACAGGACCCGACGAGACCTACTGCGTCAGTTGACGCTCACAGCCGACCAGGTGGCGGCGACCGCGGCGCGCTCCGGGCTGCTGGCGCCGTACAGGTCGGTGGCCGCGTTCAGCGTCGCGGTCCGGGCCTGCGCGTACGTCGTACCGCTGGTCATGTACGTCGACAGCGCGCGGAACCAGATCTTGCCGAGCTTGTCGCGCCCGATGCCGGCCAGCGTCGTGCCGTTGCAGGTCGACGCGTTGTGCGGCAGGCCGCCGATCGTCTTCGCGCCGGTGCCCTCCGCGAGCAGGTAGGCGAAGTGGTTCGCCACGCCCGAGGAGTAGTGCACGTCGAGGTTGCCGACCCCGGACGACCAGCAGTCCGCGGAGTTGCCGTCCTTGCTCGGCTTGTCCATGAACCGCAGCGCCGGGCGGTCCTTCATGATCTCCTCGCCGATGTAGTAGTCACCGGGGTCGGAGGCGTTGTTGGAGTAGAACTCGACCAGGGTGCCGAAGATGTCGCTGGTGGCCTCGTTCAGACCGCCGGACTCGCCGGAGTAGGTCAGGTTCGCGGTGTGCTCGGTGACGCCGTGGGACATCTCGTGGCCGGCCACGTCGATCGAGACCAGCGGACCCGCGACGACGTTGTCGCCGTCGCCGTACGTCATCTGCTTGCCGTCCCAGAACGCGTTCACGTAGTTCGAGCCGTAGTGCACACGACTCGGGACGCCCTTGCCGTCGCCGAAGATACCGTTGCGGCCGTGCACGAACTTGTAGTAGTCGAACGTCGTCGCGGCGCCGTAGTGCGCGTCGACAGCGGCCGTGGCGCGGTCGGTGTTGGCCCCGGTGCCCCAGTGGTTGTCCGCGTCGGTGAACCGGGTCGGGGCCGTGCAGCCGAACCCGAACAGCTGGCACAGCAGCGAGTCGGTCTTGTTGTTCGCGTCGGCGGTGTAGCCGCCGCCGCGGGTGGCGTCGGTCAGCGTGTAGCCGCCGGTCGCAGTGGAGGTCTGCAGCGGCACGGTCCCGCTGTACAGGCTCTTGCCGTCGCCGGTCGCGGTCTCGATGTGCTGCTCGCTCACGAGCTTCGCGCCGGTCAGGGCGTCGACGGTGGTGGTGATGCGGCTCGGCGTGCCGTCGGCCTGGGTGCCGACCGCCGTGACCAGGTAGGCGAGCCGTGGCGCGCCCTTGCGGGCCTCGATCACCAGACTTGGTTTGCCGTCGGCCTTGAGGCCCTTGGCAACCGCCTTCGCGGTCGCGGTGGCGCTGCCGAGCTTCGGCGTACGACCGACGTTCGCGCTCTTGCTCAGCGTCAGGCTGGCGCCCTTGAAGGCGCCGTCCTTCGACTGGTGGACGACGACGTCGCCGCCGAGGACCGGAAGACCGCCGATGGTGCGGTCCATCCGGACGTGGCTGGACCCGTCCTGGTCGACGATCACGTCCTTGACCACGAACGCGTCGGCCGTGGTGGCCCGCAGCGCGGTCAGGTTGCCGCTGATCGCCTCCTTGGCCTTGGCGACGGCCGCGGCCGGGCTGGGGACAGGGGTCGCCGTCGGCGCTCCTGTTGCTGTGGTGGCGCTGGTCAGTCCGAGGGCGGTGGTGGTCGCCACTGCAGTCGCAGCGGCGAACAGGGCGGATCTGTTCATCCTCGCGCTCCTTGTCAGGTGTCCCGGGGGCCTCACGCCCCAGGAACGAGGTGCAGGAACGTTACCGCTCGGTCACCTACCGTGGCCAGAGGTCGAGAAAAGTTGCCTTTCCCGTGCGACGCACGGAAATCGGGCGGCTGTGTCCGGGCGGGGCGATACGGTCGCTGCATGGCGAAGAGCACACCGGTGATGCTCACCGTGGGGGACCGTGAGGTCCGGGTGTCCAGTCCCGAGCGAGTGGTCTACGAGGCGACCGCATGGGCTCCGGAGGTCACGAAGCTGCAGGTCTGCGAGTACTTCATCAGCGTCGCTCCCGCGTTCATGCACGCGTCGGGCGACCGCCCCGTCGCGCTCGAGCGCTGGCCCGGTGGCTGGCGTGAGGGCATGAAGCTGTCGGTGGACACGACCGGCCGGCAGACGGGTGACGGCTTCTACTCCAAGCGCCTCCCGAAGGGCGCGCCGGACTGGCTCGTGACCTGCAGGGTCCTGACCCCGAACGGCCGCCCGATCGACGAGCTGTGCCTGACCGAGCCCGCCGCGGCCGTGTGGGCGGCTCAGATGGGCACGCTGACCTTCCACCCGTGGGCCGTCCGCAGCCGTGACCTCGAGCATCCCGACGAGCTCCGCATCGACCTCGATCCGCAGCCGGGGGCGACCTTCGCCGACGCGCGCCGGGTGGCCGGCGTCGCCCGGGAGCTCCTGGAGGAGCTGGGCCTGCGCGGGTACGCGAAGACCAGCGGCAACCGGGGCATCCACATCTACGTGCGGATCCGGCCGGAGTGGACCTTCGACGAGGTCCGGCACGCCGCGATCGGGCTCGGCCGCGAGCTCGAGCGCCGCGACGACGGCGTCACCACCGCCTGGTGGAAGGAGGAGCGCGGCGAGGCCTCGATCTTCCTCGACTTCAACCAGAACCTCCGCGACCGCACCGTCGCGGGCGCCTGGTCACTGCGGCCCCGGCCGGGCGCCCCGGTCAGTACGCCGGTGACCTGGGAGCGGCTCGCCGAGCTCGACGATCCGCGCACCTTCAACCTGCACACGGTTCCGGAGTACCTCACCGACGGCGACCCGTGGGCCGGTATGGACGACACGGCGTACGCGCTGGACGCGCTGCTGCGGCTCTGGGAGGAGCTCCCCGGCGGCGAGCTGAACTTCCCGCCGGACTATCCGAAGATGCCGGGGGAGCCGCCGCGGGTCCAGCCGAGCAAGAAGGTCGCCGAGCACTGGGACGAGCAGGGCAACCGGATAGGTGACTGACGTCACCTCACAACCGGCGGGCCTACCTTGTCGGAACAGGTGTCATGAACCTGCTCGATCGCTAGGAGACACCTGTTATGGACGCTCGTCTGGACCTGTTCACCAACCCCGTCCTCGGCAAGTTCGTCAAGCACCTCAACACCGCGGCCCGGGGCGCGATGGACGCCGGCGTACCGCTGGCCACACTGGAGCTGGTCGAGCTGCGGGTCAGCCAGATCAACGGCTGCGCGTACTGCGTCGACATGCACTCGAAGGATCTCGCGCACCACGGCGAGACCGCGGTCCGGATCAACCTGGTCGCGACCTGGCGCGAAGCCACCGTCTACACCGAGGCGGAGCGCGCCGCGCTCGCACTGGCCGAAGCCGGCACCCGGATCGCCGATGCCGCCGGCGGCGTTCCCGACGACGTCTGGCTGAACGCTGCCAAGCACTACGACGAGGAGCAGCTCGGCGCCCTGGTCGCGGCCATCGCCGGCATCAACACCTGGAACCGCCTCAACGTCATCACCCAGCAGCCCGCCGGCGACTACGTCCCCGGCCAGTGGGGGTGATGGAGGCTCTCAGAGAGCGCGGAGGGCGCCGCCGTCGATCGGGATGATCGCGCCGGTGACGTACGACGCAGCGGGGGACAGGACGAACGCGGCCACCCGGCCGAACTCGTCCGGGGAGCCGTAGCGGCGCAGCGGGATCGTCTTCTCGGCGGCGCGCCGGGCGGCGTCGGGGTCAGCGGACCTGCCGTCCAGCTCCTTCAGCCGGTCGGTGGCGATCCGGCCCGGCATCAGCCCGTTCACCCGGATCCCGTTCGGCCCGAGCTCGTCGGCCAGCGTCTTGGCCACCATGGCGAGCCCGGGCCGCAGGCCGTTCGAGATCGCCAGCCCGTTGATCGGGGACTTCACCGACGACGACAGCACGAACGCGATCGAGGTGTCCTCCGCGCCCGCCCGGGCGACCGCGCGAGCGATCCGCAGGCCGCCGAGGAACACGCTGTCGAACGCCGCCCGCCAGTCCTCCTCGTCGGTGTCCAGCGCCGTCCCGGCGCGCGGACCGCCGACACTGATCAGCGCGCCGTGCAGCGCACCCCACTTGGCGATCGCGGTCGCGGCCAGCCGCTCCGCGCTGTCCGGGTCCGCGTTGTCGACCGGGATGCCGACGACGTTCTCGCCGAGCTCGGCGGCCGCCCGCGCGATCGATTCCTCGTTGCGGCTGGAGATGACCAGCCGGGCACCTTCGGCGGCCAGCGCCTTCGCGGTGGCGAAACCCAGCCCGGCGCTGGCGCCGGTGACGATGTAGGTGCGGTCGCGTAGTCCAAGGTCCACACCACCATCCTGCCGCACCGTCCCCGGCCGCGCACCTCGACCGTTCGTGGCCGACGGCAAACAGCGCGTCAGTCGCCGTGCTTCACGGGTTCGGGAGTTTCGTTGCGCGCAGCAACAACCTGCTGCGGTGCGCCGGTGTCCCGGGTCTGCTGACGGGAGAAGTACACCAGGCCGCCCAAGGCCAGCAGCGCGAAGAAGAACCACTGCAGTGCGTAGAAGAAGTGCGGCCCGTCGTCGATCTCCGGACCGGGGAACCCGCTGAACGCCGGGTCGTTGGCCGGTTCCTGCTTGTCGATCGTGAGGTAGCCGTCGTACAGGTCCAGCCCGAGCACCTTCGCGTAGTCGGGCCCGTTGATGAGCCGCGCCGTACCGTCGTCCGGAGTGCCGCCGTTCGTGCGGCCGCCGCGCTCGCTGCGTTGCAGGCGGCCCGTGACGGTCACCTCACCAGCCGGCACCGGGGGCACGTGCAGCGGCATCAGCTCCGAGCTCTGCCGGGCCAGGAACCCGCGGTCGACGAGCACCGCCTTGCCGTCGGCGAGGACCAGCGGCGTGACGATCTCGAAGCCCGGCTTGTCCTGCACGTTGCGGTACTTCAGCACCACCTGCTTGGAGGCGTCGTACCGCCCGGTGACGACAGCGGTCCGCCAGGCGTGCTGGTCGCCCACGACCCCCGGCGGGCCGAGAATCTGGTCGATCGGCGCCGCGGGCGCGGTCAGGTTGGTCCGGGTCACCTCGTTGCGCGCCTTGCGTTCGTCGAGGCGGTGCAGCTGCCAGCGACCGAGCTGCACACAGACGCCGGCGAGGAGGAGCACGCCGAGCGCGGCGGCGATCCAGCGGACGTTCATCAAGCGACCCACGTCTCGAACTTAAGCCATAGCCTGAAACGACCGGCGCGCGGCACGTAGGCTGGGGGCGTGACGGTGACCCCGGAAGTGACGCGAACAGGGCTGGCGGACCGGTACGGCCGGGTCGCGACCGACCTGCGCGTCTCGCTCACGGACCGGTGCAACCTGCGGTGCACGTACTGCATGCCGGAAGAGGGCCTGGACTGGCTGGCGAAGCCCGAGCTGCTCACCGACGACGAGATCGTCCGCCTGGTGGCGATCGCCGTCACCCACCTTGGTGTGCACGAGATCCGCTTCACCGGCGGCGAACCGCTGCTGCGCCGCGGCCTGGTCGACATCGTCGCCCGGACGACGAGCCTCGACCCGCGCCCCGAGGTCTCGCTGACCACGAACGGGATCGGTCTGGCGCGGTCGGCCGCCGCGCTGAAGGAGGCCGGTCTGGACCGCGTGAACGTGAGCCTCGACACGGTCGACGCGGAGACCTTCAAGAAACTCACCCGGCGCGACCGGCTGAAGGACGTGCTCGCAGGCCTGCAGGCCGCGCACGACGCCGGTCTGACGCCGGTGAAGGTGAATGCGGTCCTCATGCGCGGAGTGAACGACGCGGATGCGCCGCATTTGCTGGAGTTCTGCCTCGAACGCGGCTACGAACTGCGGTTCATCGAGCAGATGCCGCTGGACGCCCAGCACGGCTGGGACCGGACGACGATGATCACCGCGGACGAGATCCTCGGCATGCTCGCCGAGCGGTTCCACCTGACGCCGGACGACGCGTCGATACGCGGCAGTGCGCCGGCCGAGACGTTCCTGGTCGACGGCGGGCCGCGAACCGTCGGCATCATCGCGTCGGTGACGCGCCCGTTCTGCGGGGACTGCGACCGGGTCCGGCTGACCGCCGACGGTCAGGTCCGGGACTGCCTGTTCGCACGCACCGAGTCGGATCTGCGGAGCGCGCTGCGGGCCGGCGCCGACGACACCGAACTGGCCGATCGCTGGCGTCGTGCGATGCTCAACAAACTGCCGGGTCACGGCATCAACGACCCGAGCTTCCTGCAACCCGCGCGGCCGATGTCCGCGATCGGCGGTTGACGGTCGTACCGGCCCAATCCGGAAATGTACTTTTTCGGTACCGGGTATTCACCCGGTGAATGGCTCGACCTCGCGCAGGAATGACCGGCGCTCGAGGAAGTCGGACAAGCTGTCCTTGTGTTCGTCGCACGCCAGCCAGGTCTTGCGCCGGTCCGGGGTGTGGATCTTCGGGTTGTTCCACAGCAACGCCCAGGTCGCCGGGTTCCCGCAGCCCTTGGCGGAGCAGACCGCAGGTGTGCCTTCTTCAGTCATCCGCGGGTGCCATTCCTCTGCATTCCTGATGTCTCAATAATCAATAGCCTGGGCAAAATGAAGCGACGTCGGACAGCCACGGGGGGAGCCGTCCGACGCCGCATCAAGTCCCTGAATTTCACCGGTGAACTTCAGAGCACGCGGGAGATTCTGACACGGATCAGTCCAAGTTTTCCAGTCCCGGCCGAGATCACTTTTCGGTGTCGGCCGGACGGTCCTCGGAAGGGTCGCCGGAGGGGTCGTCGGACGCGTCGTTGTCGGCCCGTACGACGACCGTCGGCCGGTCCCCGATCGCGGGCCGGGCGGGCGCCACGTACGGGTCCGCGGCGGGCTGGGTCGCGGACCGGTGGGCGTTCGCCAGCACCACCGCGAAGTACGGCAGGGCGATCGCTCCGACGACGAACAGCCAGCGCCACGGCGACGGCGTGACGACGGCGAGCACGAAGCAGACGATCCGGATCGACATCATCCACGCGTAGCGCACGATCCGGCTGTCCAGGTCCTCGGACCGGCCGGGCTGCGCGCTCGTCACCGAGATGACCGTCGCGTCGCTCCGCTCCTGGCGTTTCGACATCTATCCTCCTCACAACAACGGTACGCCGCGCCGGTTCGGCAACCGAGCCCGGGCGTGGCCAGGCTGGAGAGAGGTTCGTCATGACCGATCGCACCTACCGGGTCACCGAGATCGTCGGCACCTCGAAAGAGGGTCTGAACCAGGCGATCACCAACGGGATCACCCGCGCCGGAGAGACGCTGCGGCACCTCGACTGGTTCGAGGTGACCGACATCCGCGGCCACCTTGCCGACAACCAGATCGACCACTACCAGGTGACGATGAAGGTCGGCTTCCGGCTCGAAGACTCCTGACACCTCCCGCGGGGTCGGGAGCACCCGCCCCGGTGGGATAGCGTTCCTCCGTCCGGCGATGTGAGGAGGGCTTGTGGGTAGGTCAGTGTTGGTGACCGGCGGTAGCCGCGGGATCGGGCTGGCGATCGCGACCGCGTTCAAGGAAGCGGGCGACCAGGTCGCGGTCACGTACAACACCAGCCCGCCGCCGGAGGGCTTCCTCGGGGTCAAGTGCGACATCACCGACCAGGAGCAGGTCGACGCCGCGTTCGACACGATCGCGGAGCAGCACGGGCCGGTCGAGGTGCTGGTGGCCAACGCCGGCATCACCCGCGACACGCTGCTGCTGCGGATGTCCGACGACGACTGGGACGCGGTCCTGCAGACCAACCTCACCGGCTCGTTCCGGGTCGCCCGCCGGGCCGCGAAGGGCATGCTGCGGCTGCGCAAGGGCCGGATCGTGTTCATCTCGTCGGTGGTCGGCCTGCTCGGCTCGCCCGGCCAGGTGAACTACGCGGCCAGCAAGTCCGGCCTGATCGGCATGGCCCGTTCGATCGCCCGCGAGCTGGGCAGCCGCGGCATCACCGCGAACGTGGTCGCCCCCGGCTTCGTCGAGACCGACATGACCGCGGTGCTGCCGGAGGAGACCCAGAAGCAGTACCTGAGCCAGATCCCGCTCGGCCGCTTCGGCCTGACCGAAGAGATCGCGAACGCGGTCCGCTGGCTGTCGTCGGAGGAGGCCGGCTACATCACCGGCGCGGTGATCCCGGTCGACGGCGGCATCGGCATGGGCAACTGACACTTCATCACTTCCAGACCGTTCTATCTTCGGGCAGAAAGGGGCATGCCGGTGGGCATCCTCGACGGCAAGCGGATCCTGGTCGCCGGAGTCACCCTCGACTCGTCGATCGGCTTCGCCACGGCCAAGGTCGCGCAGGAACAGGGCGCGACCGTGCTGATCTCGAACTTCGGCCGCGCGCTGAGCATCACCAAGCGGATCGCGAAGCGGCTGCCGACCGAGCCACCGGTCCTGGAGCTCGACGTCACGAACCCCGAGCACCTGGCCGCGCTGCCGGACGCCGTCCGCGAGCACGTCGACGGGCTGGACGGAGTCGTGCACTCGATCGCGTACGGCAACCCGGAGACGATCCTCGGCGGCAAGTTCCTGGACGGCCCGTGGGACGACGTGGCGCAGGCCGTGCACGTGTCGGCGTACAGCCTGAAGGCGCTCGCGGTCACCTGCGCGCCGCTGATGAGCCGCGGCGGCAGCGTCGTCGGGATGACCTTCGACGCGACCGTGGCCTGGCCCGGGTACGACTGGATGGGCGTGGCCAAGGCAGCCCTCGAATCCACCAGCCGGTACCTGGCGCGTGACCTCGGCGCCCAGGGCATCCGCTGCAACCTGGTGTCGGCCGGTCCGCTGAAGACCCTGGCCGCGAAGGCGATCCCGGGCTTCGAGAAGTTCGAGGAGCCGTGGCTGGACCGGGCCCCGCTGGGCTGGGACCCGTCGGACCTCGAGCCCACCGGGCGGACGATCGTCGCCCTGCTCAGTGACTTCTTCCCCGCGACGACCGGCGAGATCGTGCACGTCGACGGCGGTTACCACGCGATGGGAGCGTAGTGGCAACGTCTTTGGTGGAGCTCCGCGTTCTCGACGGCGCCAACCTCTACTTCAGTCGCGCGGCGATCAAGCTGACGCTGGACGTGTCGGCGATCGCGGACGCGCCCGCACCAGCGGCGAAGGCCTACGCGCAGGCGATCGGCCTCGGCGCCACCCGTCCGGGGCGGATCGGGTCCGGCTTCCGGCAGCGGTTCGCGATCCGGGTGGTCGGCCACGTCGTCCGCCGGATCGCCCGTGAGGCCGGGATCGGCCGGATCGGTGTCCGGGTCCGGCCGGAGGCCGACGTACGGCGGCTCGTGGTGGCGTTCCCGTGGGCGCACGAGGGCCGTGCGCGGGCGCTCGGCACCGCGATCGTCGACGTGTTGGACGCGTTCGGGGCCGATGACCTGACCGAGCTGATCGCAGCTGTCGGGGAACGGGTCCGGGAGGAGCCGCCGGGCAACCCGCCGCCGACGCTGCGGCCGAAGGTGCCGGTGGTCGCGGTGACCGGGACGAACGGCAAGACCACCACGTCGCGGATGATCGCGCACATCGGGCGGGCCGCCGGGCTGCACGTCGGCTGGTCGAGCACCGACGGCGTGTACTTCGACGGCGAACTGGTGAAGTACGGCGACTTCTCGGGCCCGAGCGGGGCAGGACAGGTGCTGTCGCAGCCGGGCATCCAGCTCGCGGTCACCGAGACGGCCCGCGGCGGGATCCTGCGCCGCGGCATCGGCGTCGCGTACAACGACGTGTCGGTGGTGACCAACGTCACCGCGGACCACCTCGGCCTGGGCGGGATCGACACCGTCGACCAGCTCGCCGAGGTGAAGGCCGTGATCACCCAGATCACCCGGCCGCGCGGCTGGTGCGTGGTGAACGGCGACGACCCGCGGACGTTCGCGATGCGGCTGGGCTCGCCGGCCAAGTGCTGGGTGTTCTCCCGCGACCCCGACTCGCCGTCGATCCGGACCGTGCTCGACGAGGGCGGCCGCGCGACGACCGTGCTGGACGGGTTCGTCACGGTGCTCGACAACGCCCGCGACCCGGAGCCGCTGCTCAAGGTGGTCGACGTCCCGATGACGCTGTCCGGGCTGTCGCACTACAACGTCGAGAACACGCTGGCCGCGGCGTCGGCCGCGCTCGGCCTCGGGTTGCCGCGAGCCGCCGTGATCGAGGGGCTGAGCACGTTCGCGCCGAACGAGAACAACCCCGGCCGGATGAACATGTACTCGCTGCGCGGCTTCACCGTCGTCATCGACCTGGCGCACAACGAGGCCGGGCTGGAGGCGCTGCTCGAGATCATGAACGGCGTCCGGCCGGAAGGCGGCCGGCTGATGCTGGCGCTCGGATCGCCGGGGGACCGGGCCGACGACATGGTCGCGGCGCTCGGCGCGATGGGCGCGCGGGCCACCGATCGGGTGGCGATCGGCCACAAGAGCGACTACCTGCGCGGACGGCCGCCGGAGGAGCTCGAGGCGGTGTTCCGCGAGGGGGCCGCCTCGGTCGGCGTGACCGACGTACCGGCGTTCCCGACCGAGCTGGCGGCGGCGCAGGCGCTGGTCGCGGAAGCCCGGCCCGGCGATGTGGTGGCGGTGATGTCTCTGCAGCATCGGGCGAGTCTTGACGACTGGTTGCGGTCCGAGGGGGCTACTGTCGACACACCGGAGACCTTGAAGAGCAAGGTCGAGAAAGCCCAGCACTAGCCCCATCCGCCCCTGCAACGGGACTGTTGGGGTGGGAACGGGGTTTGTGATGCGCTACCTGTGGTCGATCCCGGCCGCGGTGGCCGCCTGGTTCGTGGGCGGCTTCTCCGCGACCTACCTGAAGGGCCTGCCGGAGGGTACGACGTCCTTCGTGCCGCCGCGGATCGACCTGGTGGTGCTCGGCGGCTTCGCCGGCGGGGTGCTGGCGGGGCTGCTGATCGGGCGGATCCGGATCGCCGTACCGGTGGTGCTGGTCGTTGCCGCGGGCATGTGGTGGCTGACCGGGAGCTCCTTCGGCGAGCGCGACCTGCTGATCACGTTGCTGGTGGCAAGTGCTCTCGGCGGGTTCTTCGGCGCCCTCGGCGCCCGGAGCTCGGTGGTCGCCGCGTTCGCGCTGGCGCTGCCGGTTGCGTGGAGCGCGCTACGCCCGGCCGAGCAGTTGGCCGACTGGCGGTGGCTGTGGCAGCTCAACGGGCTGCTGGTCGGGGCCGGGCTCGCGCTCCTGCTCTACATCGCTTGCTGGAAGCGCGGCTGGCGGTCGGTGGGGTCCTGGCTCCCGCTGGCCGGGTTCTACCTGGTCTGCTTCGGCATCGTGGCGTCGGTCCGGCTGGTCAGCCAGTCAACCGGGAAGCCGATGGACGCCGTCGGCAACGCTTCGACCGAGGCGTTCTTCCAGTCCTTCGAGCCGCTGCTGCGCGAGTACTGGCCATGGCTGGTGGTCGGCGTCCTGCTCGCGATTCCGATGGTCGCGCTGAAGCTGCGCGCCCTGCCGCCGGCGCCGCCGCCTCCGGACCCGTACGCCGACCGGTCCAACGACGCGGTCCTGTCCGACGACCTCGACTGGATCGACGAGATCGAACCGCGCCGGCGTCTGCTCGCCCGTCGGCAACACGCCGGAGAAGCCTCTCTGGATGAGGGCTCGACCACCCGGGCCTGACCTTCCTCAGCTTCCCCGCGGGCTGGGCACCTGCAGGCGGTCCAGGGTCGGACGTCATCACGAGCGTCGCAGGGTGACAGGTCAGCTGAGAAGTTTCTGGCCGAGCCACTCGCCGGGCCGGAAACCGGGCGGGAGGGCGAAGACGGCGGAGCCGATGGTGGTCGTCCACTCGTTGAGGGCGTCGACGGCGTCCAGCCGGGTCAGCAGCGGGAGGAACTGGCCGGCGATGTCGGCCTGGTGGCTGAGGAAGATCAGGCCGGACTCGCGGGTGGCGCCGGTGTCGTGGACGTAGTTGAGGCCTTTGCGGAAGATCCGGCGGCCGTCGTTCTCGGAATGGTGGGAGAGACGGGCGTGGGCGTTCTGCGCGATGACCGGGCGGCCGTCGGCGTCGCGGGCCTCGAGGTCGAGTTCGTCGTGCTCGGCGGTGCCGGTCAGCGGTGCGCCGGTGGAGAGCTTGCGGCCGACGGCGCGTTCCTGCTCGGAGCGGGTCAGCTCGTCCCAGGTGTCGAGGTCCATCCGGATCCGCCGGACGACGAGCGTCGTACCGTCGCGGAACCAGTCGGGGCCCTCGGCCGACCAGACGGTCCGATCGAAGTCCGGCGTACCGAAGGCGGGGTTTCCGGTGCCGTCGACCTGGCCGAAGAGGTTGCGGCCGGTGACCGGTTCACCGTTCGGGCCGGTGCTGTCCCAGAAGCCGGTCTGCCGCCAGACCGGGGTGGCGAACGGCTTGGCGTCCGCGACCAGCCGCCGGACGGCGTGCACCACGCTCACTGCGTCGTCCGCGCCGACCATCACCAGCAGATCCCCGCCCGACCAGGCGGCTTCCAGCCGGTCGTGCCGCAGCACCGGCAGATCGTCCAGCCCCGCCGGCCGCTGTCCGGTCAGGTCGAACACCCGCGGCCCGAACCCGACTGTCACGGTCAGCCCTTTGCTCGCGACCGCCAACTCCGGCGCGGTGTCGCCGGGTGCGGGACGTCCGTCCGCCAGCGCGACGATGTCATTGGTCCACAGTCGCATCAGCCGTCCCAGCCCGGCCCGATCCGTGGTCAGCTTGAACGCCACCAGTTCGGCCGACGCCGGCGCCACGCGTGCGATCCCTGCCTGATGCGTTCCGTACGGCGAGATCGGCCGCGCCGGAGGCTGCACCGTGGCCCGATCGGCGCCAACGGCAACAACACCCGTCGCGCCGGCCACGACCCCAGCAGCAGCTACGCCGCCGAACCCGAGCACCCGCCGCCGCGAGGGGCCGTTGGTGGGTGTGGTCACTGGGGAGTCGGGTGGTAGTGCTCTTCTTCTTCGGTGAAGGCTTTGACGGGGACTTTGAGGTCGTGGGTGGTGTTGTCGGAGAACTTCAGGGTGAGGGGGACCTCGTCGCCGGGGTTCAGGGCGTGCTTCAGCGACATCAGCATGATGTGGTCGCCGCCGGGGGAGAGATGGGCGTGGGAGCCGGCAGGGACGGTGACCCCGCCGGTCTTCTCACGCATCACCATCTTGCCGTCCTGGGTCGCCATCTCGTGCAACTGCACGACGCCGGCCACCGGTGAAGTTGCCGAGGTCAACTTCACGTCGGTGTCGCCGGGGTTGGTCAGCGCCATGAACGCGGCCGTCATCGTGGTGTCCTTCGCACCGCTCGTCGCCCGCACCCACGCGTCCTCCACGAGGACGCCGGGGCCGCCGGCCGCGACCTCCTGCGTCGCATTCGATCCGCAACCGGCGAACAGGAACGGCACGAACAGCAGCAATAGCCTCGTCTTCACGCAACGGCCAACGAGACTTGCCCTAGGCAAGTTCCCGCGCGGGGTCCTCTGTGATCTCTTCGTCGGGTTGCACGAAGTCGGGGTCGCCGCCCTCGTCACCCGACCGGGCCCCGGCCTGCGCGAGATGCGACACCGATTCGAGCTCGGCGAGCACGGACTGGTGCTGATCGACGCACAACACCACGAGGTCCCCCGGGTTCGACCGCTCCAGCGCGAACCGGACCGCCTCGAGCTCGTCGAGGACGACGTCCACGCGCCGGCACCGCGCGCCGCTGTCCATCGCGGCCCGCACCCCGGCCGTCACCAGCTCCGCCGACTCGCCGCGCTTGCGGCCCCGCAGCCGGGCGTCCTCGCGGACCACGACCACGTCGAAGTGCTGTGCGGCGACCTCGCCGAGCTCGCGGATGTCGTCGTCGCGCCGGTCGCCGGCGGTCGCGATCACACCGATCCGCGACGGCCGCCCGACCTCGGACGACGCGCTCAGGCTCTCGCCGAGCCGGTCGACGAAGTCACCGAGCATCCGCATCGCCGGCGCGTTGTGGCAGTAGTCGACGATCACGCTGCGCCCGTCGACGTCGATCTCGTTCAGCCGGCCCGGCGACAGGTAGTACGACGTGCTGAACGTCCGCAGCCCCTGCCGGATGTCGTGCAGCGACGCACCCGCCGCGAACGCCGCCGCCGCGGCCGCCATCGCGTTCTGCACGTTCATCATCGCGCGCCCGCCGAACGTTGCCGGCAGCAAGTGGGTCCACGCGAGCTGCATCGACCGGCGGCCGTGCTTGACGACGATCATGTCGCCGAGGTCCGACCGCTCCAGCACCACGGCGCGCCCGCCGCGCCGGCAGTGGCCCTCGATGTAGTCGCGGATCTCGCTGCCCTGCTCGGCCATGCTGAACCACACGACCTGCCCCGAGCACTTGCGCCGCATCTTCCGCACCAGCGGGTCGTCGGCGTTCAGGACGGCGTACCCGGTCCGCGGCACCGCCTCGACCAGCACGGCCTTCACGTCGGCCAGCTGCTCGAGCGTCTCGATGCCGCGCAGCCCGAGGTGGTCGGGCTGCACATTCAGTACGACGGCCACGTCGTTGCGCTCGTACCCAAGGCCCTCGCGCAGGATCCCGCCGCGTGCCACCTCGAACACCGCGAAGTCGACCCGCGGGTTCTGCAGCACCATTCGCGCGGACTTCGGGCCGGAGGCGTCCTGCCGGATCACCAGCCGCTCGTCGATCACGATGCCGTCGGTCGAGGTCATCCCGACCTTGCGGCCGAGCCCCTTGAAGACGTGGCTGATCATCCGTGCGGTCGTCGTCTTGCCGTTGGTGCCGGTCACCGCGACGATCGGGATCCGGCTGGTCGCGCCGGGCGGGAACAGCATGTCCACCACGGGTTTGGCGATGTACTGCGGTTCGCCGACCGTCGGGTTGGTGTGCATCCGGAACCCGGGCGCCGCGTTCACCTCGCAGATCGCGCCGCCGGTCTCGCGCACCGGCTGGGTGATGTCGGGGCAGATGAAGTCGATCCCGGCGATGTCGAGCCCGATCATCCGGGCCGCCTCCTCGGCGATCTCGACGTTCTCCGGGTGCGCCTCCCAGGTCCGGTCGATCGAGATCCCGCCGGTGGACATGTTGCCGGTGAGCGTCAGCTTCACCATCACGTCCTCGGGCGGCACGTCGTCGAGCTCGAACCCCTGGTCGCGGACCAGCTGGCGGGCCGCGTTGTTGATCGTGATCCGGGTGAGGATCTTCTCGTGGCCGACGCCGCGGCGCGGGTCGGCGTTGGTGATGTCGACCAGTTCGGCCACGGTGTGGATGCCGTCGCCGACGACGTGCGCGGGCACGCGCTCGGCGATCGCCTCCATCCGGCCGTTGATGATCAGGCACCGGTAGTCCTTGCCGGTGACGAAGTTCTCCACGATCACGAACCCGCGCCGGGACTGCTCGGCGGCGATCGGGAACGCCTCGCGGACGGCATCCGCGTCCTGGAGGTTCAGGCAGACGCCGCGGCCGTGGTTGCCGTCGAGCGGCTTGCACACCACCGGGTACCCGATCTTGTGGGCGACCGAGACCGCCTCCTCCACCGTGCGCACCGACTCCGACCGCGGTACCGGCAGGCCGGCCGAGGCGAGCAGCCGCGTGGTCAGATCCTTGTCGCTGGCGACGTCGACCGCGATCGAGCCGGTCTCGGACGTCATCGTGGCCCGGATCCGCTTCGCGTGCACGCCCTGCCCGAGCTGCACCAGGCTGGCCTTGTTCAGCCGGATCCACGGGATGTCCCGGGACACCGCCTCGTCCACGATCGCCTGCGTCGACGGGCCGAACGCGGTCCGCTCGGCCTGCTTGATGAACTTCTCCAGCTCGGTGGTGAAGTCGAACGCCGGGTCCGGGTGCACGAGGTTGTTCACGAACCGTACGGCGAGTTCACCCGCCGCGAGCCCGACCGCCTCGTCGGCGTACGCGTAGGTGATGTTGTAGATGCCGGGCGACCCCTTGACCTGCCGGGTCTTGCCGCGGCGCATGTCGTGGCCGGCTTCCTGCTGCAGCTGCAGCGACACGTGCTCGGCGATGTGGCCGAGCCAGGTGCCTTCGTACAGCCGCTCGATGAACCCGCCCTTGCGGCCGCGCGAGCAGTGGTGCTGGTCGAGGCGGGGCAGGTCGGCGAGCAGCCGCTCGGTGAAGCCGGGGATGGTGTTCGACGGGAAGTTCTCCAGCGAGCCGAGGTCCACGACCAGGTGGATCGCGGGGTCGTAGCTCCAGACGTTCGGGCCGCGGTACACGCGGGTCTCGATGATCTTCAGGTCGGGGGCGGGCGTGCCGTGGGTTTCGGTCATTGGGGGGTCACTGTTCTGGGAGCGTGCGGTCGGGGGACGCAGGGTGCAGCGGGTCGGCGCCGGCCGCCTGTGTTGGTCTGGTCAGGGGCTCGGTCGCCTCCGGTCTGGATTCCCCGGCCGCGGCAGATCTATTCGCCCGGCGGCCCGCCCGCCGCTTCCGCTCGGCGTAGTACGCCGGTGACACCCCCTCCGCGGCGATCTCCTTCGCGAGCTTGCGCAGGTCCGCCTCGGCGGCGGCGAGCTCGGCGTACTCCGAGGCGGCCGGCTGCGGGCCGTACGACAGCAGCACCCGGTTCTGCAGGTCGAACGTCGCGGTCGCCGGCAGCACGTGCAGCACGACGCCGGACGCCAGGATCGGCTCGGACCGCTTGGCGTTGTGGGCGTTCGACGTGATCCGGGTGCCGTCGAAGATCGTCACCGCACCGCGCCCGACGACCTCCAGGTGACTGCCGCGGACGACCGCCGCGGTGTCCTCGTCGACGCCGATCCCGAGCAGGCCGGGGGACTGCGCGACCAGCGACAGCAGCCGGCCGTACCGGTTCCGCTGGGCGAAGTGCTGGTCGACGATCGCGCCCTGGACCAGGCCGAGACCGCCGGACAGCTGACTCATCCGCTGCCGTGGGGTGGCGCCGGAGCGGCCGAACGCGATCATGTGCTCGGCCAGGATGCTGGCGCCCGCCGACGTACCGCCGACGGCCGCGCCGCGCGCGTGGGCGGCGGTGACCGCGCGGCCGAACGCCGTGCCGGTGACGACACCCGCGAGCTTGAGTTGGTTGCCGCCGGTCATGAAGATGCCGGTCGCGTCGTTCAGCGGGGCGATGAAGGCCGGGTCGTCGGCGTCCTCCCGGTTCTCCGGGCGGACGCCGACGACGCTCTCGGCGCCTAGGGCCGCGAACAGCGCGCGGTACACGTCGACGACGTCGGGCCCCAATGCGGATGCGGTGGGCACCACCACGATCCGCGCCTTCGGCCCGCCCGCCGCGTCGACGAACTCCTGCAGCACCGTCCGCTTCTTCAACTTGTCCTCGGCGCCGCCGATGGCGAACAGGGCACCCGGCCCACCCTGCAGATCAGACATAGCCGAAGAATAGGTGGTGGGAGCCTCAGCGGCCGAACGTGAACCAGTTCAGGTTGACGTAGTCGGCCGGCTGACCGCTGGTGAACGTGATGTAGACGTCGTGTGTGCCGGTCACCGACGCCATGTTGGCGGGGACGGTGCGCCAGGACTGCCAGCCGCCGGTGTTGGCGATCGCGAAGCTGCCGATCGGCGCGTTGCTGCGGCTGTCCAGCCGTACTTCGACCAGCCCGCTGACCCCGCCCGCGGCACCGGACGCGACCCGCGCCACGAACTGCGTCGCCGCCGTACTGCCGAAGTCGATCCCGCGGTACAGCGCCCAGTCGCCGTTGCCGATCTGCATCAGGTTCTGGCCGCCACCGGTGTCGGTCGTGGTCTCCAGGCCCATGCCCGACTGCTGCGCGTACGACTCCGCCTGCAGGGTGCTGTACGCCGAGGAGCCGCCCGGCGGCGGTGTCGTCGGGGGAGTCGTCGTGCCGCCGCCCTTGGCGGTCACCGCGACGTAGTCGACGACCATCGGCCGGTCCGGGACGGTCGACGCGCGCGGCGTCGGCCCGTTCAGGGCGTCCGGGAACGCGCCGCCGATCGCGACGTTCAGCAGCACGAAGTAGCCGGCGTGCGATGTCATGTTCGACCAGGTGTCGGCCGGGAACTGGCTCTGGCTGAGCGTATGGAACTGCTGGCCGTCGACGTACCAGCGCAACTGGTTCGGCGAGACCGACGTGTCCCACTCGAACCGGTACGTGTGGAAGGCCGACTGGCAGGTCGAGCCCGGGCACGCGCGGCTGGCGCCGAGGCCGGTGGTCTCGTTGCACGGGCCGCCGGGGTTCACGCCGCAGTGCAGCACGCCCCAGACCGAGTTGATCCCGTTGACGTTCTCCATGATGTCGAACTCGCCGATGCCCGGCCAGTTCCAGTAGTTCCCGCGGTACGGCGACCCGAGCGCCCAGAAGGCCGGCCAGTAGCCGAGCGCGGCGTCGCCGGTGACGTTCGGCATCTGGATCCGGCTCTCGATCGCGAGGATCCCGCCGGACGGCGGCTTGAAGTCGCCGCGCTGGGTCTCGATCCGCGCCGACGTCCAGTTGCCGGCCGCGTCCCGGCGCGGCGTGATCCGGAGGTTCCCGGCACCGTCCAGGGACACGTTGTCCGGGCTGTTGGTGTAATTCTGGATCTCGCCGGTGCCCCAGTTCCCGGGGCCGCCCGGGTAGCCGTGGCCGGTGTCGATGATCCAGTTCGCGCCCGACGGCAGACTGCCGCCGGGCCCGTTGAAGTCGTCACTCCACACCGTGGACCAGCCGGCGGGTGGAGTGGGTACGTCGGCCTGCGCGGCGACGCCGATCGAGACGACGGCGAGCAGTGGGACGACCAGGGCGAGTGCGAGGGGGCGGATCCGCATGTCGACCTCCAGGGGCGGTGGATGAGGCCAATGTGAGCGCTCTCACGCCAGCGTGTCAACAGCTCACAGCGCAGTACGGAAAACCGTCGTGCTGCGGCGCACCGACATCCCGAGCCGCTCGTACATCGCGAGCGCCCCGGTCCCGGAGTGCGTCCAGAGCGTCAGCGTCTGCTTGTCCCGCCGCCCGGCGGCCGCCGCGGCGTAGGTGAGCAGCGCCCGCGCCAGCCCGCGGCCGCGGAAGTCCCGCCGGACGGCGACCTGGTCGACGTACCCGTCGGGGGAGTCGGGGAGATCGAGGCTGATGACGACGCCGACGATCTCGTCGCCGGCGACCGCGACCGGTGACGCCTCGGGGTCGAAGCTCGGGCGCTCGATACTCGTCCCGGCCCACTCGTCGTATTCGTGCCGCCGCGGCTGCCACTCGTCGAAGGCGTCCTGCACGACCTGGTGGATCACGTGCGCGTCACCCGGCGCGAACGGCCGCAGCGTCACGCCTTCGGGCAGGACGGGTGCGTCGCCGGTGACTGGGCGTTCGAGCAACCAGTTGGTCGCCAGCACGTCGTACCCGCGGGCGCGGAGCAGGTCGGTGCCGGCCGTGTCCGCGTCGTCGACTGTCTGCGCCAGCCAGTCGCTGCCGTGCTCGCGAGCGCGCGTCTCCGCCCAGTCGAGCAGCTGCGTCCCGAGGCCGCGACCGACGTACGAGGGATGGACGTCGACCTGCGCGCGCCGCCCGCCGTGAACCCACGCCCAGGCGACGAGCTCACCGTCCGGCGCCTCGATCACGCGGGTGTCGAGCTCGAGGGTGATGAGCGGACGCCGCAGATCGGCGGCCACGGCGTCCGGGCCCCGGTCGGTCTGTCCGTGCCAGCGCTGCTCGGCGGCGGCGATCAGCCGGTGGATCGCCGCCGCGTCGTCAACGGTTGCGGGGCGGTGCGTGAAGTCCATGCCGCCGATCCTGCCCCATCGTCGTGGTCAGGCGGGGGTGTCGGCGTCGGCCGCCTCGACCTCTTCGCGGGTGATGCCGAGCAGATAGAGGATCGTGTCGAGGTACGGCACGCTCAGATGCGTGTCGGCGGCCGCGCGGACCACCGGCTTGGCGTTGAACGCGACGCCGAGGCCGGCGGCGGCCAGCATGTCCAGGTCGTTGGCGCCGTCGCCGATCGCCACGGTCTGGGTCAGCGGCGTACCGGACTGCTCGGCGAACCGGCGCAGCGCGGTCGCCTTGCCGGGCCGGTCGACGATCTCGCCGACGACGCGGCCGGTGAGCGTGCCGTCGACGATCTCCAGCTCGTTGGCCTTCGCGTAGTCGATCCCGAGCTCCGCGGCCAGCTTGTCGGTGATCTGGCTGAATCCGCCGCTGACGATCGCGAACTGGTACCCGAGCCGCTTCAGCGTCCGGACCAGTGTGCGTGCGCCGGGCGCCAGCTCGATCGCGGCGTACACCTCGTCGAGGGCGGTCGCGGGCAGACCTTCGAGCGCCGCGACCCGGTGCCGCAGCGACTCGGCGAAGTCGAGCTCGCCGCGCATCGCCTGCTCGGTGACCGCGGCGACCTCGGCGAGCCGGCCGGCGTGGGCGGCGAGCATCTCGATGACCTCGCCCTGGATGAGCGTCGAGTCGACGTCCATCACGATCAGCCGCTTGGCCCGCCGGTACAGACCGCCGTCCTGGACGGCGATGTCGAGCTTCTGCCGGACGCCTTCCTGCGCGAGCACGGTCCGCAGCGCGTCCGGATCGGCGCCGGACACGGCGAACTCCATCGCGGTCACCGGGTAGCGCGCCATCCGGCTGATCCGGTCGATGTTGGCGCCGGTGTCGGCGATCCGCCCGGCGACCGCGGCCAGCCCGGCGGCGGACAGCGGATGCCCGATCACGGTCACCTGGCTGCGGCCCTTGCGCCGCGGCTCGTTGTCGCCGACGCCCTTCTTCACCGAGATGTCGACGTCCAGGACGTTCGCGAGCGCCTTCAGCTCGTCCTTCAGGTCCTTGTGGTCGCGTGGGGCGGAGAGCAGCACACCGAGGATCAGCCGGCCCCGGAGGACGACCTGCTCGGCGTCGATCACCTCGAGCCCGCGGGTCGCGAGTGTGGACAGCACCGCGGACGTCAGCCCCGGCCGGTCGCTGCCCGTCAACGTCACCAGCACCGTCGGCCGACCCGCCGCCGCCTTCTCAACCTCACTGAACTCACTCATCCCACCCGAACGCTACCCAACCCCCGCGCAGGGCGCCCCCACCGCCCGAATTCCGGCCACTTTGTGCACGAGATCCGTACGCCGAGGCGCCCGCGGCGCGGACCTGGTGCACAAAGTGGCCCGGACGCGGGGGTGGGGTGGCGCGGCGGGGTTGGGTGGGGTGCGGCGTGGGTGGGGCTAGGGCGCGGGAGGGGCGCAGGCGGCGACGAGGGCGCGGCGGGCGGCGGCCGCGAGGCCGAGCAGGGCCCGTCGCCGGGCGTCCGCCTCCGCGCCGGTCACCGCGGCGCCGTCGTCCTCGAGGGCCGCGTCGGCGATGGCGAGGCAGCGGCGCGCGGACGCGGCGGTCTTCACCGCGCGGGGTTCGTACCCCGGCGCCAGATCGTCGCCGCGCCCGCGCCCGATCTTGCGGATGTCGATCAGCGCGTCCGCCACCTCGGGCTTCCAGCGCGCCACGTCCAGCGCGGCCAGCGACTCGGCCGCGTCGATCAGCGCGATCCGCAGTGCGCGATCCGCCTCGCCGAAGTCCGCGGGCAGCGGCGACACCGCCGGCAGCACGGTCCACTGGACCGCGGGACCGACGTACGACGGAACCAGGCCGAGCTCCGGCCCCGTCAGGACGACGGCCTCGCCGGTCTCCAGCGCGGCCTCGTTGAACGGCGGCGGACCGGCCAGGCCGATCGGGTCGCCGGGGATCGGCAGGGCGAGATGCGCCTGCGTCGTCCCCGCGGCGCGCAACAGGTTCAGCGCGACCGGCAGCGTGGCCGGCTCGGGGTGGCCGGCGAGGCCGGCCACGTGGTGACCGACGTCGTCGCCGAGGATCTTCTGCGCGGCGGTGTCGGGATCGCAGGCACCGGTCAGCATCGCGTTCGTCCAGACCGTGAACCGAAGCGAGGCGGAGGTCGTCAGCACGCCCGCAAGTCTCGCACCACCCGATCACCGATCGGCAAGGGCGACCCCTTAGGTTTTGAGCATGACTGCAGTGGTGGAGCTGGCCGGGGTGACGATCGTCCGCGGTGACTCGCGGCTGGTCGACGGGATCGACTGGACGATCGACGAGGCCGACCGGTGGGTGGTGATCGGGCCGAACGGCGCCGGCAAGACGACCCTGCTGCAGGTGCTCGCCGCACAGCTGCACCCGACGTCCGGTGTGGCCGGCCTGCTCGGTGAGGTGCTGGGCGCGGTCGACGTCTTCGAGTTGCGGCCGCGGATCGGCCTGACCAGCGCCGCGCTCGCGGACCGGTTGCCGAAAGGCGAGCGGGTGTCCGACGTCGTGGTCTCGGCGTCGTACGCCGTGCTCGGCCGCTGGATCGAGGAGTACGACGAGCTGGATCACGAGCGGGCCGCGGCGCTGCTGACCGAGCTGGGGATCGGGCACCTGGCCGACCGGACGTTCGGCACGCTGTCCGAGGGGGAGCGGAAGCGAGTGCAGATCGCCCGGGCGCTGATGACCGACCCCGAGCTGATGCTGATGGACGAGCCCGCGGCCGGTCTCGATCTGACCGGACGTGAGCAGCTGGTCCGCTCGCTCAGCGCGATCGCCACCGCGGTCGGGGCGCCGGCGATGGTGCTCGTCACCCACCACGTCGAGGAGATTCCGCCCGGCTTCACCCACGCCCTGCTGCTCAAGCAGGGCCGCATCGTCGCCGCCGGCCCGATGGACGAGGCCCTCACCGCCGAGAACCTCAGCGAGACCTTCGACCTCGCCCTCACCCTCAAGCAGGAAGACGGCCGCTACACCGCCCGCGCCCTCTGACCGAACCCCATTTGCCTGGTTGGCCAGCGAGTTTGTGGGTTGTGCACCCTGAATCCGGGTGTACAACCCACAATTTGGCTGGCCAACCAGGCAAATGCGGGGGAGCGGGGGCGGATCGGGGCGCGTCGAAAGATCTGCTGGGAGCCCCCGACGTGGATAGGCTTGGGAAATGATGGATTGGCTGCGGGACAACATGTGGGCGGCGTGGCTGACGATCGCCGCCGTCCTCGGTCTGGCCGAGCTGGCCTCGCTCGACTTCACGCTGCTGATGCTGGCCGCCGGTGCGCTCACCGCGGCCGGGGTGGCGGCGTTCTTCCCGGGACTGCTCTGGCTGCAGATCGTCGTCGGGCTGGTCACCGCGGCCGCGATGCTCGCCGCGATCCGTCCGATGATCGTCCGGAAGATCCATCACGGCCAGGAGCTGAAGACCGGCTCGGCCCACGTGATCGGCCGCACCGGCACGGTGGTGAAGGAGATCCATCCCGACGGCGGCGGTTCGATCCGGCTCGGCGGTGAGCTCTGGACCGCCCGGCCGTACGACGAGGTGTCGACGATCGCGCCGGGGACCCGCGTCGAGGTGATGTCGATCGACGGCGCGACCGCGGTCGTGTACCCGGTCGGCGAACCGCTGCACCACCAGCTCGACGCCACCGAACCGCCGAAGCCGAACGACCCGCCTCAGGTCTGAGCTGTCCGCGCAGTACTGTCGGAAGTAGGGCGGCAGGACCTACTCGACGCGCCGGGAACCGGTACGCGGGATGGCCCGTCCATACGGAAGACTGTCCGTCCTGAGCGTTCTGTCGAGTGGAGGGTCGAGTGACCGCGTTCCTCGTAGTGCTGGCATTGGTCGCCTTACTGGTGATCGTCACACTCATCAAGTCCGTCCGGGTGGTGCAGCAGCAGACCGTCGGCATCGTCGAACGGTTCGGTAAGTTCAAGACCGGCCTGCAGCCGGGGCTGAACCTGCTGACCCCGTTCGTCGACAAGGTCCGCTACACCATCGACATGCGCGAGCAGGTCGTCGCGTTCCCGCCGCAGGGCGTCATCACCGAGGACAACTTGATGGTGTCGATCGACTCCGTCATCTACTTCCAGGTGAACGACCCGGTGCGGGCGACGTACGAGATCTCCAACTACATCCAGGCGATCGAGCAGCTGACCATGACGACGCTGCGCAACATCATCGGCGGCATGGACCTGGAGCAGACGCTGACCTCGCGCGAGGAGATCAACGAGAAGCTCCGGTACGTGCTGGACGAGGCGACCGGCAAGTGGGGTATCCGGGTCAACCGGGTCGAGCTGCGCTCGATCGACCCGCCGCCGTCGATCCAGGACTCGATGGAGAAGCAGATGCGCGCCGACCGCGACAAGCGCGCCGCGATCCTCACCGCGGAAGGTATGCGGCAGTCGGCGGTCCTGTCCGCCGAGGGCCAGAAGCAGTCCGCGATCCTCACCGCCGAAGGTGACAAGCAGTCCCGCATCCTGCGCGCCGAGGCCGAGCGGCAGGCCCGGATCCTGAAGGCGCAGGGTGAGGCGCAGGCCATCACCACGGTCTTCAACGCGATCCACGCCGGCAAGCCGGACCAGGGTCTGCTCGCGTACCAGTACCTGCAGATGCTCCCGTCGATCGCCCAGGGCGACGCGAACAAGCTGTGGATCGTGCCGAGCGAGATCGGCGACGCACTCAAGGGTCTCGGCAGCGCGGTCGGCCAGGTGGCCGGGATCGCGCAGCAGGCCGAGGGCAACTGGGAGGCGCCGCAGATCGAGAACGGCCAGGTGCCGGAGCTCGACACCGCCGGCGTCGGCAACGGCTCGGGTGGATCCGCGGTGGCCGAGGCCGACAACGCCGTCCGCGAGGCGATCGCGGCGGCCGAGTCCGCCGCGGTGAGCAGCCGCAGCCAGGCCGCGCCGTCGGCGCCGGCCGTCCCGCCGCCGGCTCCCACCCAGGACCTGCCGCCGCAGGAGCCGCCGGCTGCCGAGCCGCCGCAGCGCTGAGACGAACATCCAAGGCCCTCCCCGGGATCGCCCGGGGAGGGCCTTGTGCTGTCGATTGGCGACAGGTCGATCGCATACTGTCTGCCCAACGGACGGACCGATGAGCGGGAACCTCGATCAAATGCGTAAAGTCAGTCAGCGATGACATGGTTCGAGGCGGTGTTCGTCCTGCTGGCGGGGATGGGCGCGGGAACGATCAACGCCGTGGTGGGGTCGGGCACGCTGCTCACCTTCCCCGCGTTGCTTGCCGTCGGCATCCCCCCGGTGCTGGCGAACGTCAGCAACACGGTCGGCCTGGCACCCGGTACGGCGGCCGGCGCGATCGGCTATCGCCGCGAGCTGCAAGGGCAGCGCGGCCGGATGCTCCGGCTGGTGCCGGCGTCGCTGGCCGGCGGCATCGTCGGGGCAGTCCTGCTGCTCACGTTGCCCGACTCAGCGTTCCACGCCGTCGTGCCGGTGCTGATCCTGCTCGGCTGTCTGCTGGTCGCGTTCCAGCCGTGGCTGTCGAAGTGGATCAACGCACCGTCGCACCTGCACCGCGGGGCGTGGTGGGTGATCCCCGCCGTCTTCGCGACCGGTGTGTACGGCGGGTATTTCGGGGCCGCGCAGGGCGTGCTGCTGATGGCGATCCTCGGCCTCGGCCTGGACTCGAACCTGCAGCGGATGAACGGCCTGAAGAACGTCCTGGCCACGGTCGTGAACACCGTCGCCGCGATCCTGTTCGTGATCGTCTCCGACGTCGACTGGCTCGCCGCCGCGCTGATCGCGGGCGGCTCCACCATCGGCGGCTTCCTCGGCGCCCGCTACGGCCGCCGGCTGCCGCCGATCGCGTTACGGGCGCTGATCGTCTGCATCGGCGTCCTGGCCATCGTCACGATGGTGTTCTGAGTCCGGCGAGCAGCAGGTCGAGGCCGTAGTCGAACTGCTCGTCGCCGCCGGTGGTGCGCGCGAGCTCCGGCGCGAGCTCCACCACGGACGGGAAGTCCCGCGCGGACAGCGACTCCATCGACGCCCGCAACCGCCGCCACGCCTCCGGATCACGGCGCTCGGCGGCCATCTGGATCTCCCACGAGGTCGATCCCAGCACGTAAGTGAACAACGTCGTATGGGTCCGCGCCGCCGTCTCCGGGGCGAACCCGGCGGCCCGCAGTACGCCGAGAAGTCCCTCCGCGACCCGGGCCGTCTCGTGACCGCTCAACGGGCGTCCCGCGAGTAGTTGCGCAAGGCAAGGGTGCTCGAGCATCAGCAGCCGCAGCGAGCGGCACACCGCGCGCACCTGGTCCGGCCACGGCACGTCGGGCGGGACGTCCGGGAGGAGACCCATCAGGTGATCGCGAACGGCGTCGTACAGGTCGTCCTTGTTCCGGAAGTAGGTGTAGAGCGCCATCGGGCCGACGCCCAGCTCGGCGGCGACCCCGCGCACGCTGAACGCGTCGGTGCCGTTGGCCTCCATCAGCTCGAGCGCGGTCCGCACGATCAGCTCCGCGCTCAGCGTGTTCCGCGGCGTCCGCGCCATGTGACCCAGCTCCCTTCGATCTCCTCTAACGTACAGTGTATAGTACGGTGTATGCGAGCCATTCAGATCACCGAGTTCGGCGGCCCAGAGGTCCTGAAGGTCAGCGACGTCCCGGAGCCGGTCGCCGGCGACGGGCAGGTCCTGATCGCGGTCGACCGCGCGGGCATCAACTACGCGGACACCCACCAGGTCGAGAACAGCTACCTGTCGAAGACCGAGCTTCCGCTCATCCCGGGCGGCGAGGTCGTCGGGCACACGGCCGACGGTCGTCGCGTGGTCGCCCTGGTCGGTTCCGGTGGGTACGCCGAGCAGACGGTGGCGCACGCGCCGTACGCGTGGGACGTGCCGGAGGGCGTGACCGACGGCCAGGCGCTCGCGCTCGTCCTGCAGGGCACCACCGCGTGGCACCTGCTGAAGACGTCGACGCACTTGCAGCCGGGGGAGTCCGTCCTCGTGCACGCCGGTGCCGGCGGCGTCGGCTCGCTCGCCGTCCAGCTGGCCAAGCTCTGGGGCGCCGGCCGCGTGATCGCGACCGCCTCCACGGAGGACAAGCGCAAGCAGGTCCTCGAGCTCGGCGCCGACGCCGCCATCGACGGTACGCCGGAGGGCCTGAAGGACCGCATCCTCGAGGCGAACGGCGGCAAGCCCGTCGACATCGTGCTCGAGATGGTCGGCGGCCCGACCCTGGACGAGTCGTTCGCCGCGCTGGCCCGCTTCGGCCGCCTGGTCACCTTCGGCGCCGCGTCCCGGCAGCAGGCCGCGCCGATCGACCCGGGCCGGTTGATGAAGGGCTCCAAGACCATCGCCGGTTTCTGGCTGGCCGACTGCTTCGCGAATCCGCAGCTGCTCGGCGGACCGCTCGCCGAGCTGTTCGACCTGACCGCGGGCGGCAAGCTCCGCCCGATCGTCGGCGGCGAGTATGCGCTGTCCGACGTCGCCACCGCCCACGAGGACCTGCGAGCTCGCCGGACCGTCGGCAAGCTCCTGCTCGACCCCACTCGCTGAAACGGAGAACACCAGTTATGACAATCGCTGTCGAGAAGGTTCTGTACACCGCCCGCGCCACCGCGAACGGCGGCCGCGACGGCAAGGTCGCCACCGATGACGGCAAGCTCGACGTCGTGGTCGCGCCGCCGGCCGAGATGGGCGGCACCGGCAACGGCACCAACCCCGAGCAGCTGTTCGCGGCGGGCTACGCGGCCTGCTTCCACAGCGCGCTGAAGGTCGTCGCGCGCAAGGCTCGGCTGGATGTGGACGGCTCGACCGTCACCGCCGAGGTCGGCATCGGCCCGATCGACGGCGGCGCCGGCTACGGCCTCGAGGTCGCGCTGGTGGTCAGCCTGCCCGGCCTGGACACCCCCACTGCCGAGGACCTGGTCGCCAAGGCGCACCAGGTGTGCCCCTACTCCAACGCCACCCGCGGCAACATCAAGGTCGACCTCGAGGTCGCCTGAGCTACATCCTCGCGAGGGCCCGCAGCAGCAGGCCCTCGGTCGAGGACACCGGGGCCGCGGAGATCGTCAGGCCTTCCATGATCGCGACGTACTCGTCGACCTCCTCGAGCTTGTCGAGGTACATCGCGCTGGCCGCGTGCTCGATGTAGACGATGTCCGGCAGGTCGCCGTCCGGGAACCGCAGCAAGCTGAACGCGCCGCCCGCACCCGGGTAGCCGACGCTGCTGAACGGCATCACCTGCAGAGTGATGTTCGGCTGCTGGGACCACTTGAGCAGGTGCTCGATCTGGGCCCGCATGACTTCCTCGCCGCCGACCGGCCGGTGCAGCACGGACTCGTCGATGACGACCCACAGCCGGGCCGGGTTCGGCCGGGTCAGGATCTGCTGCCGGGTGACCCGCAGCTCCACCCGCTGGTCGACCTCCTGGTTCGGCAGGAACGACTTGCCCATCTGGACGACGGCGCGCGCGTACTCCTCCGTCTGCAGCAGGCCCGGGACGAACATCACCTCGTACGTCCGGATCAGCGTCGCGGCGACCTCGAGCCCGACGTAGTTCGCGAACCAGCTCGGCATCACGTCGCCGTACCGCGACCACCAGCCCGGGTTGTTCGCGGCCCGGGCCAGCTCCATCAACCGGAACCGCTCGTCCTCGTCGGCCATCCCGTACAGCTCGAGCAGGTCGCTGACGTCGCGTTCCTTGAACCCGACGCGGCCGAGCTCCATCCGGCTGACCTTGGACTCCGAGGCCCGGATCTGCCAGCCCGCGTCGGCGCGACTGATCCCGGCGGACTCGCGCATCCGCCGCAACTGCCCGCCGAGCATGATCCGGAGTGCCGTCGGTCCACCGTCGCCGCCACTCACCGTCTGCTCACTCACCCTGACCCACGCCCAGCCACGCACCCATTTCAGCGGGAGATGCTACCGGCTGTCCACAGGTACCGCGCGGGCAACGGTCCGCCGGCCGAGATGTTTGACGAGGAAGCGAGCATCCCGGTCCACGCCCTGGATGCTGGCGGACGCGATCGCGTACTGGAAGTCCAGCCCGAGGAAGTACAGCCCCGGTACGTCGGTGGACACGCCGCGCTCCTGCCGCGGCCGACCGCTGTCGTCGAAGACCGGCAGGTCGATCCACCGGTGATCCGGATCCGATCCGGTGCACCAGACCACCGTCCGGACGTCGCCGAGGACGTCGCCGTCGGCGGTCAGCGGCCTGCCGTCGCGGGTCCCCTCGATGCGCCCGATCCGCTCGATCCCGGCCGCGTCGAGGTGCTCGAGCTTGTTGCGCGTCAGCGGCAGCCCGTTGCGGACAGCGTTCGCGATCGCCTTGCGGCCCATCGGCGTACCGCGGGTCAGCACGTACTTGAACAGGAACATCACGACCGGCGTGAAGAAGTGCCCTGCCGCGGAATCGATGTCGACGGGCACCTGTCCCGGGTGCCGGCCGGCGAGCAGGGTGCGGTGCGTCTTCACGGCCTCGAGCGCGATATCGGTCCCGGAGTTGGCCGCACCAACGACCAGCACGGTCCCGTCCGCGAGCTGCGACGGGTTCCGGTACTCCAGCGAGTGCAGCTGCTTGATCGACGGATCGAGTTCATCCGCGAACGACGGCCACCGCGGCACGGCGTGCATCCCGGCCGCCACCACGACGTTGCCGGCCCTCCAGTCGCCAGCTGTCGTCTCCACCAGGAAGCCCTCGTCGTCCCGCGACAACCGCGTCACCCGTACGCCGGTCCGCACCGGCAGCTCGTGATGTACGGCGTACTGCTGGAGGTAGTCGGCCATCTCGTCACGGCTCGGGCAGTCCTGCGTGCCGATCCGCAGCCCCGGCAGGCTCGCGTACCGGGGCAGGCTGAACAGCCGCAGCGAGTCGTACCGCTGCCGCCAGCAGTCCCCGACGCGCTCGTTCCCCTCGAGGACGACGAAGTCCTCGCGGTCCTTGTGCAGGTAGTACCCGATCGCCAGCCCGGCCTGTCCCGCACCGATCACCACTGTTCCGACCTTGTTCATAACCCTCAAGTTAGGGCTCGGGTGTGGACCCGCACATCAACCGATGACGCCACTTTCCGGAGAGCCAATGGTCATTTCTACCCAGCCAGCCCGTTCTCGTAGGCGTACGCCGTCGCGGCGGCCCGGCTGTTCACACCGAGCTTCGCGAAGATGTTGCTGACGTGCCGGGCGACCGTCCGCTCGCTCAGGAACAGCTGATCGGCGACGGCCCGGTTCGTGGCGCCGGTCGCGAGCAACCGCAGTACTTCGAGCTCTCGGGGACTGAGCCCGCTGCCGCGGTCCGACTCCAACGCGGCGAGGTCGACCACCGCGCCGAGTCGCTCGAACACGGCCCGCGCGCTGTCGATCTCCATCTGCTCGGCGTCGACGTCACCGAGCACTCGGCATGCCCGCCCGACCAGCAGCCGGGTGTGCGCGCCTTCGTACGGCATGTCGAGCTGCTGCCACAGCGACCACGCGCGTCTCAGCAACGGGATCGCGCCCCGGGGATCGCCGCACGCGATCCGCACCGCGCCCTCGCAGGACGCCGCCAGAGCCTGCAGGTACGGCGAGTCCACGCGCGCCAGCTCGGTCAGCTCGGCGGCCGCCTTGCGGGCGGTCTCGCGGTCGCCGCTGGAGACCGCGAGCTCGGCCCGCGCGGCGAGCAGCAGCGGCCGGTTCGGGGAGAACGAGTCCTCGGCCAGGGCCCGCTCGAGGCCCGCGATCGCGAGGTCGACCCGGCCCTGCGCGGCTCGCAGCAGGGCGAGACCGGGCTGGACGTCCATCCCGTCCGCCGCCGCCGACAAGTACGCGCGTTCGGCGGCCTCGACGTGCCCGCGACGGCGTTCGACCTCCGCGAGCCGGTACCAGGCCGAACCGACGGCGCCGGCCGAGAGCCGGCGGCACGCGTCCTCGGCCGCATCGGCCGCATCGGACCAGGCGCCGCGGTATTGCAGGATCTGCGCGCGGTGCACCAGACACGCCCCGCGGTACGGGACGAGACCGGACTGCTGGTCGCACCAGCCCGTCAGCGCCTGCGTCCACTCCTGCGCGCGACGGATGTCGTAGAGGTTCATGCACAGCGCGATCACCGAGCAGTACGCCATCCCGGCGACCTCCGGGCCGACCTGGCTGGCGGTCACCTGCACCATCGCCTCGTCCAGCGCCTTGAGCGCCTCGGCGCCGCGCCCGAGCAGGTTCAGGCAGTTCCCGCGGCCGAGTGCGGCCAGCACGATCGCGTCCGGTTCGGTCGCCCAGCCCAGGTTCTGCTCGAAGAGGGGGAGCGCGGCGGCCGGGTCACCGGAGTTCATTCGCAGCGCGGCGTCGGCCATGGCGACCATCCCGGCCAGCTGCGGGCTGTCCTCGGGGATCAGCCGCTCGATCCGCGCCTGCCATCCCGCGGCCCGCGCGAGCTCGCCGTGCTGCTGCAGGTGGAACCCGAGCCAGAACCCGCTGCGGATCGCGGCCGCCACGTCACCGCGGGCGAGATGCTCCTCGTAGGCCCGCTCCCGGTACGCCGCGACCTCGTCGTCGCGCCCGAGCACGAAGGCGGCGACCGCGAGCCGGTCGAGGTCCGCGGGCGGCAGCGGCGCACGCCGGCCCGCCGCCGTCAGTTCGGCGTACTCGGCGGGCCAGTCGTGTTGCTCCATCGGGACTCAGGCAGGGCTCGGTCGGGCTCGGTCAGGACTTAGTGCTGGGCGAGGTCCAGCACCGCCGCGGTCGGCAACGAGGCCAGCTCCGCGCCGTCGATCAGGATCTTCGAGCCGCGGATGCCGCTGCCGATCACCACCGGTCCGGCCCGCACGACCGCCTCGTCGACGAGCACCGGCCAGTCCGCGGGCAGCCCGATCGGCGTGATCCCGCCGTACTCCATGCCGGTCGTGCCGACCGCGTCGTCCTGCGCGGCGAACGAGATCTTCCGGACGCCGAGGTGCTTGCGGATCACACCGTTCACGTCGGCGCGGTCCGTGGCCAGCACCAGCACCGCGGCGTACGACTCCTCGCCGGCGCGCTTGCCGAGCACGACCACACAGTTCGCCGAGGCGGCCATCGGTACGTCGTACTCCGCGCAGAAGGCCGCGGTGTCGGCGAGCTCCGGGTCGATACCGGCCGCGTACGCCGGGAGGTCGCCGAGCCCATCCCGCACCGGCGCCGCCAGCAGCTCCGGCACCTCGGCGGCCGGCTGCCATTCCAGCTTGCCCAGCACCGGTGCGGTCACTGCTGCGCCGCCTTCACCAGGTCGGCGTACTCCGTGTGCTCGGCGAGGAAGTCCTGGTAGAACGGGCAGGCCGGCTTCACCCGGAGACCACCGGCGCGGGCGTCGTCGAGGGACTTGGTCGCGATCGTGCCGGCCACGCCGCGGCCGCGGAACTCCGGCAACGTCTCGGCGTGGAGGAAGACGATGACGCCCGGGTGCAACCGGTAGTCGACGAAGCCCATCAGCGTGCCGTCGGCGTCGTGCGCCTCGTAGCGGCTCTGCTCCTTGGCGTCCACCACGGTGATGTCGTTCTGCATGATCGCAACTCTAGCGACCGTCACCCAGCGTTTGAGGATCGTGACTGCCGGGGTACCGGCCGTTGGGCTTTCGACAACCACCGTCATGGTCCGGGAGGAGCTGGGATGAGCGAGCACGCGTTGGAGCACGGGAAGGCGATACCGAGTCTCGTGCCGGCCCGGATGGACCGGCTGCCGTGGACACGGTTCCACTGGATGATCGTCGTCGGTCTGGGTGTCTCGTGGATCCTGGACGGCCTGGAGATCCAGCTCGTCTCTCTGGTCGGAAACGTCCTGAAGGAGCCCGAGACGCTGCATCTGACCACCTCGGAGGTCGGTCTGATGGCGTCGGTCTACCTGGCCGGCGAGGTGGTCGGCGCGCTGCTGTTCGGCCGGCTGACCGACCGGCTCGGGCGCCGCAGCCTGTTCATCGTCACGCTGCTCGTCTACCTGATCGCCTCCGGCGCGGCCGGGCTGTCCTGGAACCTCGGATCGCTGCTGTTCTTCCGGTTCATCGCCGGGATGGGCATCGGCGGCGAGTACGCCGCGATCAACTCCGCGATCGACGAGCTGATCCCGTCGCGGTACCGCGGCCGGGTCGACATCGGCGTGAACGGCACCTACTGGGCCGGCGCGCTGATCGGGTCGGCGGTCGGCCTGGTGTTCCTGAACACCGACATCGTCCCGATCGAGTGGGGCTGGCGGCTGTGCTTCCTGATCGGCCCGGTGCTGGGGCTGATCATCATCTACCTGCGGCGGCACATCCCGGAGAGCCCGCGCTGGCTGATGACGCACGGCCGCGTCGAGGAGGCCGAACGGACCGTCGACGACATCGAGGCGAAGGTCCGGCAGCAGGGCGGCGAGCTGCGCGAGGTCGGCGACGACGAGGCGATCGAGGTGGTCGACTACCCGCCGGTGACGTATCGCGAGATCGCCCGGGTGATGCTGCGCGACTACCGCAGCCGCTCGTTCCTCGGGTTCTCGATGATGGTCACCCAGGCGTTCCTCTACAACGCGATCTTCTTCACCTACGCGCTGGTGCTGAAGTCGTACTTCGGCCTGAACGACTCCAGCGTCGCGCTGTACTTCTTCCCGTTCGCGATCGGCAACCTCGCCGGGCCGCTGCTGCTCGGGCGCCTGTTCGACACGGTCGGCCGCCGGAAGATGATCCTCGGCACCTACACGCTGGCCGCCGTCGTGCTGTTCATCACGGCGCTGCTGTTCAACGCCGGCGTCCTGAACGCCGCGTCGCTGACCGGGTTGTGGTGTGTGGTGTTCTTCTTCGCGTCGGCCGGCGCGTCGTCGGCGTACCTGACGGTGAGCGAGATCTTCCCGATCGAGCTGCGCGGGCAGGCGATCTCGTTCTTCTTCGCGATCTCGCAGCTGACCGGCGGCGTGATCGCGCCGTTCCTGTTCGCCTCGCTGATCGGTGAGGGCGACCACCCGGCGCGCGGGCCGCTGACGGTCGGCTACATCATCGGCGCGGCCGTGATGCTGATCGGCGGCCTGATCGCCTGGTTCTTCGGCGTGGACGCGGAAGGCAAGTCGCTGGAGAACATCGCGACACCGCTGTCGTCGACGAGCGGGAGCACCCGTTTCCAGGGCGCGACGCCGCGGCTGCCGAGGACTGAACGGCGGCGCGAACAGGAACTCTAAGATGACGTCGTGGGTTCGCTGCTGATCGCCGGTACGACGTCCGACGCCGGGAAGACGACCGTCGTCACCGGGTTGTGCCGGTGGCTGGCGCGACAGGGTGTCCGGGTCGCGCCGTACAAGGCGCAGAACATGTCGAACAACTCGATGGTCTGCGCGGACGGCACCGAGATCGGCCGCGCGCAGTGGATCCAGGCCGTCGCGGCCGGCGCCGAACCCGAGGCGGCGATGAACCCGGTGCTGCTCAAACCCGGCAGCGACCGGCGCAGCCACGTGGTCCTGATGGGGCAGCCGTGGGGTGAGCTGTCCGCGCGCGGGTTCCTGACCGAGCGGGCCGAGCTGGCGAAGGCGGCGTTCGCGGCGTACGACGATCTCGCGTCGCGCTACGACGTCGTGATCAGTGAGGGCGCAGGCAGTCCGGCGGAGATCAACCTGCGGCAGTCGGACTACGTGAACATGGGCCTCGCACAGCACACGCGAGCGCCGGTCGTCGTGGTCGGCGACATCGACCGCGGCGGCGTGTTCGCATCGATGTTCGGCACGGTCGCGTTGCTCGACGCCGCCGACCAAGCGCTGGTCAGCGGGTTCCTGGTGAACAAGTTCCGCGGCGACGTGTCGCTCCTGCAGCCGGGCATCGACATGCTGACCTCGGTCACGGGCCGCCCGACGTACGGCGTCCTGCCCTGGCTGCCGGAGCTCTGGCTGGACTCCGAGGACGCGCTCGACATCCCGGTCCGGCGGACCTCGCCGGGCGACCTGCTGACGATCGCGGTGGTGCGGTTCCCGCGGATCAGCAACTTCACCGACCTCGACGCGCTCGCGGTCGAGCCGACCAACAGCGTGTTCTTCACGACGAGCCCGGCCGAGATCCGGGACGCCGACCTCGTCGTCCTGCCCGGATCCCGCGCCACGGTCGCGGACCTGGCATGGCTCCGCGCCCAGGGCCTGGCCGACGCGCTGACGGCACGGGTGGCCGACCGCCGTCCGGTCCTGGGGATTTGCGGCGGGTACCAGGCGCTGGGCACAGTCGTGTCCGATCCGGACGGGGTGGAGACCGGTGGTGATCACCCCGGACTGGGGTTGTTGCCTGTCACAACTGTTTTCGGGCGGGAGAAGGTGCTGGCGCGGCCGGCGCCGACGGCGTACGAGATCCACCACGGCGTCGTCGACGTGATCGGCGACGCGAAGGAGTTCCCAGGTGGTTGCCGTGCCGGCAACGTCTGGGGGACCATCTGGCACGGTTTGCTGGACGACGACGCCGCGCGGCATGCCTTCCTGCGGGAGGTCGCGGAGCTCACCGGGAAGCCTGCGCCCGACGGTTCGGTCTCGTTCGCGGGGCTGCGGGAGGAGCGGCTGGACCGGCTGGCCGACATGATCGACGAGTACGCCGACACCGCCGCACTGCTGCGCCTGATCGAGGACGGCGCACCCGCTGTTCCCTTCGTCCCGCCAGGAGCGCCATGAAGTCCCACCTGCAGCAGTACCTCCAGGACACGCGCGCGCTGCTGCTCGCGAAGCTCGACGGGATCAGCGAGTACGACCGCAGGCGCCCGCTCGTACCGTCCGGGACGAACCTGCTCGGCCTGGTGAAGCACCTCGTCGGCATCGAGTACGTCTATCTCGGCACCAGCGTCGGCCGCCCGCCGGCCGAGGTCCTGCCCTGGGAGGCGGACGGCTCGGTGTGGGAAGGCGCCGACCTGTGGGCGAAGCCGGACGAGTCGACCGAGTACATCACCGGCCTCTACCGCGAGGCGTGCGCGCACAGCAACCGCTCGATCGCCGAGCTCGACCTGGACCACCCGGCCGAGGTGCCGCACTGGGCCGAAGGCAAACGCGGTACGACGTTCGGCGCGCTGCTGGTCCGCGTCGTCGACGAGACGGCGCACCACGCCGGGCACGCCGACATCGTCCGCGAACTGATCGACGGCCAGGGCGGCAAGGACGCGGACGTGCTCGACGAGGCCGGCTGGTCGGCGTACTACACCAAGATCCAGCGCGCCGCGGAGACATTCCTGCAGGATCGCTGACGTGGACGACTTCGAGCGCCTGCGGGGCCGGTTGTTCGGGATCGCGTACCGGATGACCGGTACCGCGACCGACGCCGAGGAGATCCTGCAGGACGCGTGGCTGCGCTGGCAGGACGTCGACCGCTCCTCGGTGCGGGACCCGGACGCGTATCTGGCCAAGACCGTCACCAACCTGTCCATCAGGCAGCTCACGTCGGCACGGGCACGGCGGGAGACGTACGTCGGTCAGTGGCTGCCGGAGCCGGTGCTGACCGGGCGGACCGAGTTCGACGCGCTCGGACCGCTGGACGTCGTCGCGGAGCGGGAGTCGGTGTCGTTCGCGCTGTTGCTCCTGCTCGAACGGCTGACACCGGCCGAGCGTGCGGCGTACGTGCTGCACGAGGCGTTCGCGTACGGCTACCGCGAGGTCGCCGAGCTGATCGGGACGTCCGAGGCGAACGCGCGTCAGTTGGCGTCGCGGGCCGGCAAGAAGCTGGCCGCGGACAAGCCGCGGGAGCAGCCGGTCGACCGCGCGGGCTGGCGGAAGCTGGTCGAGCGGTTCATCGCGGCCGCCCGGCTGGGGGAGATCGAGGAACTGGAGAAGCTGCTCGCGGCGGACGTGGTGTCCCGCGCGGACAGCGGCGGCAAGGTGTCCGCGGCCCGTAACGTGCTCACCGGGCGGGATCGGGTCGCGCGCTATCTCGCGGGAGCGCTGCAGCGGTTCGGCGGCGGCATCGAGGCACGGCTGGGCGAGGCGAACGGCGGCCCGGCCTTGATTGCCGTCGGCCCCGAAGGCGTGGTCGCGATCTGCTTCGTCGGCATCGGCCCGGACGGTGTCACCGACGTCCAGTTCGTGATGAACCCGGAGAAACTCGCGTTCGCCGTCGGACAGCTGTCACGAATCGGAGGGCTGCCCGATCTGAGCTGGTGACCGAAAGGAATCCGATGAGCTCAATCCTCGTCACCGGCGGGACCGGCACGCTCGGCCGGCCGACCGTGACCCAGCTCGGCGCCGCCGGCCATCAGGTCCGCGTCCTCAGCCGCAGGCCCGGCCCCGATCGGGTCGTTGCCGACCTCACCAGCGGCGCCGGCCTCGACGCCGCCCTCGACGGAGCCGAGGTGGTCGTCCATCTGGCCACCAGCCAGGGCCGGCGCGACGTCGAGCAGACCCGCAACCTCCTGGACGCCGTCAAGGGCGTCCAGCACCTGATCGTGATGTCGATCGCCGGCATCGACCGCATCCCGCTGGCGTACTACCGGTACAAGCTCGAGTCCGAACGGCTGGTCGCCGGGTCGGGCGTGCCGTACACGGTCCTGCGCGCGACCCAGTTCCACGACCTCGTCGACCGGGTCTTCACGGCGCAGCGCTTCGCGCCGGTGATTTTCGCCCCGGCCGTCACCTTGCAGCCGATCTCGGTCGACGAAGTCGCCGTCCGGCTCGCCGAACTCGTGACCGCCGCGCCGGTCAACGGTCACGCCGCCGACATCGGCGGCCCGGAACGGCTGTCGGCGCGGACCTTGGCGCAGCAGTGGAAGCAGGCCCGCTCGTCGCGCCGGTCCGTGCTGCCGGTGCGGGTTCCGGGGAAGACGTTCCGCGCCTTCGCCGACGGTGCTGCGACGGTCGACGGCCCGGCGTACGGGCGGATCACGTTCGCGGAGTACCTGCGATGAAGGCGTACGTCCGCGCGGTGCTGGTCACATTCGCGGCGGTCCAGCTGGTCCTCGGGGTGTGGCTGACGTTCGTGCCGAAGACGTTCTACGACCACGTGCCGACGGTCGACTGGGACCCGCCGTACGCCGAGCACGCGTTCCGCGACTTCGGTGCGGCGTCGCTCGGGCTGGCCGTCGTCCTGATCGCCGCGGCGGTCCGCCTCGACCGGTTCCTCGCGACGCTGGCGCTGGCGGCCTACCTGGCGTTCTCGATCCCGCACACGGTCTTCCACCTCGGCCATCTCGAACCCGATCATCTCGGCTGGTCGATCGTGCTCGCGGTGTTCGTGGGTCTGATGGTCGTGCTACCGCTGACCGCGCTGGCCGGCACGCGCAGGATGACTTGACGACTGTGACAGTAGGACTGTCACAATAGCCCGCATGGGTCCACTCGAGGGCGTGCAGGTGGTCGAGCTGGCCGGTCTCGGGCCGGCGCCGTTCGCGTGCATGATGCTGGCCGAGCTCGGCGCCGAGGTGCTCCGCATCGACCGACCCGGCGGCGGGCTGTCGATGGGGCCGCCGGAACTGGACCTGGTCAACCGCGGCCGTCGCAGTGCGGCCCTGGACCTCAAGCAGCCGGCCGCGGTCGACGTCGTACGGCGGCTGGTCGCGCGGGCCGACGTACTGGTCGAAGGCTTCCGGCCCGGGGTCGCCGAGCGGCTCGGGCTGGGACCGGCCGACTGTCACGCGATCAACCCGCGGCTCGTCTACGGGCGGATGACCGGGTGGGGCCAGGACGGGCCGCTGGCGCAGGCCGCGGGACACGACATCGACTACCTCGCGGTGTCCGGCGCGCTGCACCTGATCGGGCGGGCCGGTGGACCGCCGCAGGTGCCGGCGAACCTGCTCGGCGACTTCGCGGGCGGGTCGCTCTACCTCGTGATCGGCGTCCTCGCCGCGCTGCACGAGGCCGGGCGCAGTGGGCAGGGACAGGTCGTCGACGCGGCGATCGTCGACGGCTCGGCGCACCTGACCACGATGCTGCTCGGTGCGCTCGCGGCCGGTTCCTGGCGGCAGGAGCGCGGGACGAATCTGCTCGACACCGGGGCGCCGTTCTACGACGTGTACGAGACCGCCGACGGCAAGCACGTCGCGGTCGGCGCGCTCGAGCCGCAGTTCTACGCCGATCTGCTCGGCAAGCTCGGCGTGGACGCGCCGGACCGCAACGATCCGGCCAACTGGCCGGAGCTGCGCAAGGTCCTGGCCGAGACGTTCCGGCAGCGCACCCAGGCGGAGTGGACGGCGCTGTTCGACGGATCGGACGCGTGCGTCGCGCCGGTGCTGCCGCTGGCCGGCGAGCATCCGCATCTCGTTGCCCGCGGCACCTTCGTCGACCACCACGGCGTCCGCCAGGCGGCGCCCGCGCCGCGCTTCGGCCGCACGCCGACCAGCCTCGGCCGGCCGCCGGCGCGGCCGGGGGAGCACACCCGGGAGGCCCTGGCCGACTGGGGCATCACCGACCTCGACGACCTGCTGGCCTCCGGCGCCGCCGTCCAGACCTGAAAGGAACCCGCCCGTGGAACGTCAGCTCTTCGACGCCGATCACGATGCCTTCCGCGAGACCGTCCGGTCGTTCTGCGACAAGGAGATCGTCCCGCACCACGACAGCTGGGAGGACGCCGGGATCGTGCCGCGCGAACTCTGGACCGCGGCCGGCGAGGCGGGCCTGCTCGGCTTCATGATGCCCGAGGAGTACGGCGGGGGCGGGGTGCGGGACTTCCGGTTCAACGCGGTGCTGATCGAGGAGCTGACCAGGGTTCGCGCGAGCGGCGTCGGCTTCACGATCCACACCGACATCAACTCGGCGTACCTGCTGGACTATGCGACCGACGAGCAGAAGGCGCGCTGGCTGCCGGCGTTCTGCTCGGGGGAGACGATCACCGCGATCGCGATGACCGAGCCCGGTGCGGGCAGCGACCTGCAGGGCATCCTGACGACCGCACGGCGCGACGGCGACCACTACGTGCTGAACGGGCAGAAGACCTTCATCTCCAACGGCATCCTGGCCGACCTGGTGATCGTCGTGGCCAAGACCGACCCGGACGCGGGCGCCCAGGGGATCTCGCTGATCGTCGTGGAGCGCGGGATGCCCGGCTTCGACCGCGGGCGGAACCTGGACAAGATCGGGCTCAAGGCGCAGGACACCGCCGAGCTGTTCTTCGACGACGTCCGGGTGCCGGTGGACAACCTGCTCGGCGAGGAGGGCAAGGGCTTCGTCCACTTGATGGAGAAGCTGCCCCAGGAGCGGCTGACGATCGCGGTGGTCGCGGCCGCGGCGTGCGAGAACATGCTCGACGAGACCCTGCGGTACGTGAAGGACCGCAAGGCGTTCGGCCGTCCGATCGGGTCCTTCCAGAACAGCCGCTTCGTCCTGGCCGAACTCGCCACCGAGACACAGATCGCCCGGGTCTTCGTCGACCGCTGCATCCAGGAGCTGAACGCCGGCACCCTGACCGTGGCCGAGGCCGCGATGGCCAAGTGGTGGACCACCGAGCTCCAGAAGAAGGTCGTCGACCGCTGCCTGCAACTGCACGGCGGCTACGGCTTCATGACCGAGTACCCGATCGCCAAGGCCTACCTCGACACCCGCATCCAGACGATCTACGGCGGCACCACCGAGATCATGAAGGAAATCATCGGCCGCACGATGGGCATCTGAGCCGGGATCACCGGGTCAGGGTGATCCGGCCTTCGACGACGTCGGCGGCCACCTCGGTCAGGCGGCGGTTGGTCGAGCGCGCGTAGGAGCGGAGGACGTCGAAGGCTTCGTCGACGCCCACGGAGAGTCTGTGGCTGAGGAAGCCTTTGGCCTGCTCGATCAGGATCCTGCTGTTCAGGGCGGTCTGCAGCTGCTCGGTGATGATCTCCTGCCGGGCCATGGCCCGCTGGTGCACGATACCGATGGTTGCCGCGTCAGCCAGCGCCTGCCCGAGCTGGACGGTGTCCGCGGTCAGCGGGCCGGGCCGGTCGCTGAGCAGGTTGACCGCGCCCAGCGTCGTGTCGCGCAACCGCATCGGCAGCGCCTGGACCGAGGCGTAGCCGGCGTCGACGGCCGCCGTCGTGAACTCCGGCCACGGGCTGGACCCGTCGCGCAGGTCGGCGTGCTGCGCCGGATGCCCGGTGGAGAAGGCGTCGAGGCAGGGACCTTCGAGGTTCTGCAGCTGGCCGAGCTCGATCAGTCGCGCCTCTTCGCTGGACGCGGCGACCAGGTTCAGCACACCGAGGTGGTCGACGAGCAGGATGCCGCACGCCGACACGTCCAGCAGCTCGCTGCAGCGGTCCGCGAGCCGGGCGAGAAACTCGATGATGTCGAAGTCGGCGACGAGGGTGTCGGACAGCTCGATGAATACCTCGCGCACTCGCCTGTCAGTCGCGCTCATGAGTCCTCCTGCTGCTCGCCATGCTGTGAATCCGTCTCCTTCGTTCGCGGTTCGGTGTGGTCGATCTCGAAATGCAGCTCGCCCGCCATGACCGCGGCGGCGACTTCCTGCAAGGTCTGGCCGCTGCTGTAGGCGTGGGCTCGCAGCCGCGCGAGCGCGTCGGTGACGCTGACATCGAGCTGCGCAGCGACCGCGCCGGTGGCCTGGTGCACTTCGGCACGCCGGTTGCTGAAGGCTGCCGAGACCGCCTGCTCCGGGTCGGTGCCGGCGCCGACCCGGTCGTCGAGGGCCAGCACCAGTACGGCGTCGGAGTACACCAACGCGTCCTGGAGCAGCTCCCCGGGCAGCGGGCCGCGCTCGGTCCGGTACACGGTCAGGACGCCGATCCGGGCCGCGCCGACGCCGATCGGGAACGCGAACGCGGCCGCGATGCCGCGCTCCGTGGCGGTCGCGGTGAACGCGGGCCACCGCCGCCCGGCGCCGAGGCCGGCGAGGTCGGATTCGAGGACCGGCGTGCCGCGCCGCAACGCGTCGCAGCTCGGGCCTTCGCCGAGGGTGAACTGCACCTCGTCGAGCTCGGCCGCCTCCGGACCGCTGGCGAGCAGCGGCTCCCAGGCGCCGCCGTCGCGGGTCATCGCGAACCCGGCACCGACTGCCGACATCGCCGCAGCGCACGCGCGGACAGCATGCGACAGCGTCGGAGACGTGCCCTCAGCGCGTGCGGAGGACCTGATCGCCCCCCACACCCTCGCACCGCGGTCAAGATCCACGTACCCCACCCAGATCGGAGCCGCCGCTGGGCGGATGCTCCACTCTAACGGCCGGATCATGATCTGGTGACTCATCGCAACACTGGCCTGAAGGATTGTCTGAACGAGACCCGGTACCCGATGTGGTGCCCTTCACTCGCCCGCCGGGGTGCACGCCGTACGATGCGCTCATCAGCGTGTTCCCGAGCGGTGGCCGGGCGGCACACCGAGGGAGGGGTCGGCATGGACATTGTGTCACCAGGTTTCACAGGTCGGCGTGGGGGCGGCAACGACCTACCGCCGGGGCAGTACCTGACGCGGGACTTCCCGGTGCTGTCGGCCGGTCCCACGCCGCACATCCTGACCGATCACTGGGAGTTCACGGTCACCACTGAGACCGGCGAGAAGTACAAGTGGGACTGGGCGGCGCTGATGGCGTTGCCGTCCGAGGAGATCACCAAGGACATCCACTGTGTGACCCGGTGGTCCAAGCTGCAGACGACCTGGAAGGGCGTCGCGCTCGACACGCTGCTCGCGGACGTCGAGACCGGCGCGGACTTCGCGATGGCGCACAGCTACGGCGGCTACACCACGAACGTGCCGCTCGACGATCTGCTCGACGGGCAGTCCTGGATCGTCTACGAGTACGACGGGGAGCCGCTCGATCCCGAGCACGGCGGACCCGCGCGGCTGCTCGTCCCGCACCTGTACTTCTGGAAGAGCGCCAAGTGGGTCCGCGGCCTGGTGCTGTCCGACACCGAGGACCTCGGCTTCTGGGAGACCGCCGGCTATCACGAGTACGGAGACCCATGGAAAGAACAGCGATACGCCGGCGACTGACGTGGCAGGTCGCCACGGTGGCCGAGGTACGGCGTGAGACCGCCACGGCCCGCACGATCGTGCTCGACGTACCGGACTGGCCGGGGCATCTCGCGGGCCAGCACCTCGACGTCCGGCTGACCGCGCCCGACGGGTACCGCGCGTCCCGGTCGTACTCGATCGCGTCGGCGTGGGACGGCTCGACGATCGAGCTGACCGTCGAACAGGTGCCCGACGGTGAGGTGTCGCCGTACCTCGTCGAGGTGCTGAAGGCCGGGGACCCGCTGGAGATCCGCGGGCCGGTCGGCGGCTGGTTCGTGTGGAAGCCCGGCCAGGAAGGCCCGGTGCAGCTGATCGGCGGGGGATCGGGGGTCGTGCCGTTGCGGTCGATGCTGCGCGCGGCGGCCGGCTCCGGGACGCCGATGCGGTTGCTGTACTCCGTACGGCGGCCGGAGTCGGTGATCTACGTCCAGGACCTGAAGCAGCTGGCCGCGTCGGACGACGTCGACGTCCGGCTGGTGTACACCCGTGAGGCGCCGGCCGGGGAGCCGCGGGTCGGGCGGATCGACGCGGAACTGATCGAGCAGTACGCGTTCGCGCCCGAGGACGGGGCGACGACGTACGTGTGTGGGCCGACGCCGTTCGTGGAGACGGTGGCGGATCTGCTGGTCGCGGCCGGTCACGACCCGGCCCGAGTCAGAACGGAGCGTTTCGGATGAGTGAAGCCAACTACCTGGACGGCAACGCGGCGGCCGGGGCCCTGAGCGAAGTGTTCGCCGTGGACCTGACCACCGCGACCGGCCGGTGCAACGGCTGCGGCCAGGTCGCCGTCTTCGCCGAGTCCCGCCTGTACGTCGACGCGCCCGGCATGGTTGCCCGCTGCAACGGCTGCGAGTCCGTCCTGCTCCGCGTCGTCAGGACTCCCGACAACACCTACCTGGACCTCCGCGGCCTCACCTACCTCCGCGTCCCCAACGCCTGATCACCTGGCGGCGCGTTTGTGCTGGGTGCGGCGGATGGTGTCGCGCTGGGTTTCGCCGACGGCGCGTTCGTAGGCGAGGACCAGGCCCTGGATCGTGACCGGCTTGAACCGTTCGACGAGGTGCTGGATGTGCTCCGGCGGGCCGCCGGAGTCGCGGTAGTGCGGCCAGACCTTGGTGCGGAACACCTCGGTCAGCTCCTCCGCGATCGCGCGGCCGTGCTCGGAGAAGATCCGCCCGGCGTCCAGCACCGCCTCGACCGGCAGGTCCAGGTCGAGCAGCTCGACGCCGAGGCTCAGGTGCGCGGTCGCGACCTGGAACACGTCCTCGTCCGGCGTCGGCTCGACCACCCCGAGCGCGACCAGCATCTCGATGTCGTCGTCGGTCAGCTCCCGGCCGGTCCGCCGGACCAGCGCCGCGCGGTCGAGGGTCTCCGGGAGGTCCCGCATCCACGGCGTCAGCAGCGTGCGGTGCAGCGCGATGTCCTGCGGGGTCGCGTCGGACGGGATCCGGTCCAGGTAGCCCTCGATCGCCTGCAGCGTGAAACCGTGCGCCTGCAGCTCCCGCACCAGGTCGAGCCGCGCGATGTGCTCCGGCCCGTAGTACCCCACCCGCCCGCGCCGGATCGGCGGCGGGATCAGCCCTCGTCCCGCGTAGAACCGCAACGTGCGCACCGTCATCCCGACCCGCGTCGACAGCTCGTCGACAGTCAGGGTTGCGTCCCCCGCCACTTCCGACATGGCGGAGATCATAACGAGTCGCCCTTGACCACCGTGACAGCACTACTGTCACAATCAGCCGTATGACTGTACAAAGGCCACGCCTCCGGCGCGGCGGGTCATGGGGCTGTGGCTCCCGGCCTTCCCTCGTCGTTCCGGTCGCTCCGCTCCCTCCACTCCTCAGTCCAGGCCGGGAGGCCCCATGACCGGCCAAGCGTTCCTGTACGACGCGATCCGGACGCCGCGCGGCAAGGGCAAACCCACCGGCGCGCTGCACGAGGTCAAGCCGATCCAGCTGATCACGGGACTGCTGACGGAGCTGCGCGCCCGGCATCCCGGCCTGGATCCGGCCGCGATCGACGACGTGGTGCTCGGCGTCGTCACCCCGATCGGCGACCAGGGCATGGACATCGCGCGGACCGCCGTCCTGATGGCCGGCTACCCCGAGACCACCGGCGGCGTGCAGCTGAACCGGTTCTGCGCCTCGGGTCTGGAAGCCGTCAACCAGGCCGCGCAGCGGGTGCGGTCCGGCTGGGAGGACTTCATCCTGGCCGGCGGCGTCGAGTCGATGTCGCGGGTGAAGATGGGCTCCGACGGCGGCGCCTGGGCGATGGACCCGGAGACCGCGCTGGAGACCGGCTTCATCCCGCAGGGCATCAGCGCGGACCTGATCGCGACCATCGACGGCTTCTCCCGCACCGACGTCGACACCTACGCCGCCGAGTCGCACGCGCGGGCCGCGAAGGCCTGGGCCAACGGGTACTTCGCGCGCTCCGTCGTACCGGTGGTGGATCGCAACGGCCTGCGGATCCTCGACCACGACCAGCTGGTCCGGCCGGGGACGTCGGTCGAGACGCTGGCCGGTCTGCCGTTGTCGTTCGCGGCGATCGGGGAGCACGGCGGCTTCGACTCGGTCGCCCTGGAGAAGTACCTGACCGTCGAGCGGATCGAGCACGTTCACCATGCGGGCAACTCGTCCGGCATCGTCGACGGCGCCGCGCTGGTTGCTGTCGGCAACGAGAAGGCCGGGGAGGCGCTCGGCCGGGCGCCGCGCGGACGGGTGGTCGCAACCGGTGTCAGTGGCGCCGATCCGACGATCATGCTGACCGGCCCGGCGCCGGCGGCCCGGAAGGCGCTGGCGCGCGCCGGGCTGGACGTGAGCGACATCGACCTGTTCGAGATGAACGAGGCGTTCGCGGCCGCGGTGATGCACTTCATGAAGGATCTCGGCGTACCGCACGAGAAGGTGAACGTGAACGGCGGTGCGATCGCGCTCGGGCACCCGCTCGGCGCCACCGGCGCGATGCTGATCGGAACCCTGCTGGACGAGCTGGAGCGGCGCGAGCTCCGCTACGGACTGGCCACCCTGTGCGTCGGCGGCGGGATGGGCGTCGCGACGATCATCGAGAGGCTCGCTGCATGAACGGCATGATCGAGTGGAAGAACGACGCGGGTGTCGTCACGCTCACGCTGAACGACCCGGACGCGTCGGCCAACACGATGAACGATGCGTACGTCGCGGCGATGGGCCGGACCGTCGACCGCCTGGTGGCCGAGAAGGCCCTGCTCAAGGGCGTGATCATCACCTCGGCGAAGTCGACGTTCTTCGCCGGCGGCAACCTGCAGATGCTGGCGCGGATCCAGCCGTCGGACGCCGCCCAAGTCTTCGAGACGATCGAGCTGGTCAAGCAGCAGTTGCGCACCCTCGAGACCCTGGGCGTCCCGGTGGTTGCCGCGATCAACGGATCCGCGCTCGGCGGCGGCCTGGAGATCGCGCTCGCCTGCCACCACCGGATCGTTGCCGACGACCACCGGATCGAGATCGGCGTCCCCGAGGTGACGCTCGGCCTGCTGCCCGGCGGCGGGGGAGTGACCCGCACGGTCCGGATGCTCGGTCTCCAGGACGCGCTGATGAAGGTGCTGCTGCAGGGGCAGCGGATGAAGCCCGCGCACGCGCTGTCGGTCGGCATCGTCGACGAGGTCGTACCGGCCGGCGACCTGCTCGACGCGGCCCGTCGCTGGATCACGACGTACGACGGCGACGCGAAGCAGCCCTGGGACCGCGACGGGTACAAGATCCCTGGCGGCACGCCGTCGTCGCCGAAGCTGGCCGCGTTCCTGCCGGCGTTCCCGGCGAATCTGCGCAAGCAGCTCAAGGGCGCGCCGTACCCGGCGCCGCGAGCGATCATGAGCGCCGCGGTCGAGGGCAGCCAGGTCGACTTCGAGACCGCCTCGCGGATCGAGTCGCGGTACTTCGTGTCGCTGGCGACCGGGCAGATCGCGAAGAACATGATCCAGGCGTTCTTCTTCGACCTGCAGGCGATCAACGCCGGCGGGTCGCGGCCGGCCGACGTACCGAAGTATTCCGCCCGCAAGGTCGGGGTGCTCGGCGCCGGGATGATGGGCGCGGGAATCGCCTATGTGTGCGCGAAAGCCGGAATCGACGTCGTGCTCAAAGATGTTTCGTTGGAGGCTGCTGCGCGCGGAAAAGAGTATTCCGAGAAGCTGCTCGCGAAACAGGTTGCCAAGGGCCGGACGACCGTTGCCGACGTGGAGGCATTCCTGGGCCGGATCACGCCGACCGGCGACCCGAACGACCTGGCCGGGTGCGACCTGGTGATCGAGGCCGTCTTCGAGGACGGCGGGCTGAAGCAGAAGGTGTTCGCCGAGATTGCGGCCGTGGTCGAGCCCGATGCGCTGCTCTGCTCGAACACCTCCACGCTGCCGATCACCGCGCTGGCCGACGGTGTCGACCGGCCGGACGACTTCATCGGCATGCACTTCTTCTCGCCGGTCGACCGGATGCCGCTGGTCGAGTTGATCGTGGGGGAGAAGACCTCGGACCGGGCGATCGCGCGGGCGTACGACGTCGTCCGGCAGATCCGGAAGACGCCGATCGTGGTCAACGACAGCCGCGGGTTCTTCACCTCGCGGGTGTTCGGCACGCTGGTGATGGAAGGCGCCGCGATGGTCGCCGAGGGCGTCGACCCGGTGACGATCGAGCGCGCCGCGACCCAGGCCGGGTTCCCGGCGCCGCCGCTGGCGATGCTGGACGAGGTCACGCTGACGCTGCCGCAGAAGATCCGGGACGCCGCGCGGGCGGCCGGTGACAGCGCCGGCGCCTTCGACGACCACCCCGGGATGACGGTCACCGACCGGCTCGTCGACGAGTTCGGCCGCCAGGGGAAGGCGGCCGGCGCGGGGTTCTACGACTACCCGGCCGACGGGCCGAAGCGGTTGTGGCCCGGGCTGTGGGAGCAGTTCGGCGGGCAGACCGACGTACGGCTGATCGATCTCCAGGAGCGGATGCTGTTCGCGATGGCGCTGGAGACCGTCAAGTGCCTCGACGAGGGCGTGCTGCGCTCGGTGCCGGACGCCAACATCGGGTCGATCTTCGGGATCGGGTTCCCGCCGCTGCACGGCGGCGCGCTGCAGTACGTGAACGCCTACGGGGTGTCCGCGTTCGCGGAGCGGGCCCGTCAGTTGGCGGCGGCGTACGGCTCCCGGTTCGAGCCGCCGGCCCTGCTGGTTCGGATGTCCGCCTCCGGTGAGATGTTTACGTGATCACGGCCTGACAACATTCCACAGTTTCGAACAATCGAGAGCGCGTCCGGTCTTGCGCCGGGCGCGCTTTTGAGACATTGTGCTGGCACTTCTACAACGATTGACCTGTAGTACGGTGTGCGAAAATCGGAGATGCTTAACTTAGTTAAGTAACTCGGAACCGCTGGCGTCGTACCCCTGCGACGTCGCTCCCGGGAAGGTGGAATTCATGCCTGCTCATGTTCCGAACGCCGGTCTGACCCGGCGGGATCTGCTCAAGCGGACCGGCGGCCTGGCCGCCCTCGCCGCACTGACCGCGGCCTGTGGCGGAAACACCGGCCGGCCGTCCTCCTCCGGCGGCGGAGACGGCGGCGCCAAGGTCAACCTGTCGCAGTGGTACCACCAGTACGGCGAGACCGGGACGCAGCAGGCGGCGCTCAAGTACGCCAAGGCCTACACCGACGCGAACGTCGCCGTGCAGTGGACGCCGGGCGACTACGCCGCCAAGCTGTCCTCCGGGCTGCTGTCCAGCAAGGGCCCGGACGTGTTCGAGAGCCAGTTCAACATCGGCATGGTGAAGAGCAACCAGGTCGTCGCGCTCGACGACATCATGGCCGACGTCAAGGACGACTTCCTGCCCGGCGACCTGGCCACGAACACCATCGACGGCAAGATCTACGGTGTCCGGATGATCATCGACCCGCAGGTCATCTACTACCGCAAGTCGATGCTCGACAAGGCCGGCATCAAGCCGCCGGAGACGATCGACGACCTGATCGCCGCGTCCAAGGAACTGACCACGAACAAGGTCAAGGGCATGTTCGTCGGCAACGACGGCGGTAACGCCATGGGCGGTCCGGCCCTCTGGTCGTCCGGTGGCGAGTACCTGACCGACGACAACAAGCCGGGCTTCACCGACGACCGCGCCGCCCAGGCGTTCGGCAAACTGCACGAGCTCTACGCGAGCAAGAGCATCTTGCTCGGCGCGCCCACGGACTGGTGGGACCCGACCGCGATCAACCAGGGCCTGGTCGCCATGCAGTGGATCGGCATGTGGGCCGTACCGGGCATGCAGAAGGCGCTCGGCGACGACATCGGCGTGATCCCGTTCCCGAAGCTCGACGCGCAGAGCAAGCCGGCCGTGTACTCCGGCGGCTGGACCCAGTTCGTGTCCGCCAAGAGCGCCAACGTCGACGCCGCGAAGAAGTTCGTCAAGTGGCTGTGGATCGACAAGTCGGAGTACCAGGAGGACTGGTCGCTCAACTACGGCTTCCACATCCCGCCGCGCAAGAGCCTCGCCGCCAAGGCGTCCAAGCTGCAGAGCGGTGTCGCGGCCGACACGGTCAAGCTGAACCAGGACTACGGTCACACCGACAACCCGGCCTGGACTCCGAAGATGGGTACGGCGTTCGCCGACATGCTCACCAACGTGATCAAGAAGGGAGCCGACCCAGCTGCCGAGATCGCCAAAGCCGAGAAGACCGTCAACGCCGAGCTTCAGCGGTTGTTCGGATGAGCGCTCCGGCCAAGACGTCCGCGGATCCCGCTGTGTCTGGTGAGCAGCGGGAGACGCGCAAGCGCCGGCACAAGGGCATCGCCGGGAACACCCTGTGGTTCTGGGTGTTCGTCGGTCCGTTCGTGCTCGGGCTGCTGATCTTCTCGTACCTGCCGATCCTGTGGAGCCTGGTCCTCAGCTTCTTCGAGGCGTACAACACCGCGACCCCGTCGAAGTTCGTCGGGTTGCGCAACTACGTCGACATGCTGACCGACCACAACTTCCTGTCCAGCCTGGGCACGTTCACGATCTTCGCGGTGTTCATCGTGCCGCTGACGTTCGCGCTCTCGCTGGCGCTGGCGTTGCTGGTCAACCAGGTGAAGATCGCGCGGGCGTTCTTCCGGTCGGTGTTCTTCCTGCCGACCGCGTGCTCGTACGTCGTCGCGTCGCTGATCTGGAAGCTGTCGATCTTCAACGGCGTCCGGTTCGGGCTCGCGAATACGGTGCTCGGCTGGTTCGGCATCGACAACATCGCCTGGCTGTCGACGGTCGACCCGCCCTGGTACTGGATCCCGCTGGTGACGGTGCGGCTGTGGCTGCAGCTCGGGTTCTACATGATCCTGTTCATCGCCGGCCTGCAGCGAATCTCGCCGACGCTGTACGAGGCGGCGTACGTCGACGGGGCGAAGCCCGGGTGGCAGGTGTTCCGCTACATCACGCTGCCGCAGCTGCGGGCGACGTCGGTCGCCGTGCTGATCCTGAACCTGATCGCGGCGTACCAGGCGTTCGACGAGTTCTACAACCTGGTCGGCAACGTGAACTACGCGCGGCCGCCGCTGGTCTACCTGTACGGCATCTCGCTCGGGTCGATCCAGGACCTCGGGCACGGATCGGCCGGCGCGCTGATCCTGGCGGTGATCATCATGCTCGTGACGCTGCTGCAGAACCGGATCTTCGGCTTCGGAAAGGCGGGCGACTGATGGCTGTCTCCGAACGTACGACGGGAACCCCGCAGCCGATCGGGTTCAGCCGCAGCACCATGGGCATCGTCGGGATGGTGCTGCGCTGGGTCGCGCTGTTCGTCGCGGTCGTGCTGTTCCTGATCCCGTTCTACCTGATCCTGCGCAACGCGCTGTCCACCGAACAGGACATCACCGCGCCCGACTGGACGTTGTTCCCCTCGCATCTGCAGTGGAGCAACATCAGCGAGCTGTTCAACGACACCACGGTGCCGATGGCGCGGGCGCTGTACAACTCCGCCGTCGTCGCGATCCTCGGCACCGGCGGACAGTTGCTGCTGGCCTCGATGGCCGGCTACGGGCTGGCGCGGATCCCGTACCGGCACGCGGACAAGGTCTTCTACGCGATCGTCGCCACGCTGATGATCCCGGGCGCGGTGACCTTCATCCCGTCGTTCATCGTGGTGTCGTCGCTCGGGTGGGTCTCGTCGCTGCGCGGCCTGATCATCCCGACACTGTTCAGCGGGTTCGCGGCATTCCTGTTCCGGCAGTACTTCCTCGGCTTCCCGCGGGAACTCGAGGAAGCGGCCCGGGTCGACGGCGCCGGGTACTTCGGGGTGTTCTGGCGGATCGTCGTACCGAACTCGCTGCCGTTCTTCGCGGCCATCGCGGCGATCACCTTCATCGGCAACTGGAACTCGTTCCTGTGGCCGCTGGTGATCGGCCAGGACTCCTCGTCGTGGACCATCCAGGTGGCGATGTCGACCTTCATCACCGCCCAGACCATCAACATCCACGAACTGTTCATGGCAGTCGCGGTTTCCATCCTCCCGCTGGTGCTGATCTTCGCGTTCCTCCAGCGCTACCTCATCCAGGGCGTCACCCAGTCCGGCATCAAGGACTGACCCAGACCGGCGGGGAGTCCACCAGGCTCCCCGCCGCCCCGTCTCGGGGGCAGTTGGCTGCGGCGCGCAGCTCGGACACCGATCACGCCTCGCCAGGCGGAGTCCCTCGCCGCGTGGCCCAGAAGAGCGTGTGCCCAGAGGCTCCTTCGGGGACGAAGGTCTCGCTGTCGACGGTCAAGCCCGCATCCGTGAGCCACTTGCGGTAGGTCTCGGTGTCGGCGTGGCTCCACCACATGGGCGCTCCGCCGTCGAGCCAGTTGTCGTCGGTGCCGGTCCAGGCGGTGTGGCCTGTACCCGAACAAGCTACTTCTCGAGCAGGCCTAGGCGCGTAGAGCGGTAGGTGAGGACTGCAGAGCGGTTGGCCGCGGACGTGCTCAGGGTTTGGGCGCGCGGACCGGGGGAGAGGTGGTCGACGTAGACCGTGCCGGCGAGGTGCTGGGTCTCGTGGATCAGGCAGCGGGCGAAGTAGCCGGAGGACTCGATCGTGAACGGGCGGCCCTCGACGTCGTACGCGTGCAGCGTCGCGCGGGCCGGGCGGTCGAGGGCGGCGTCGGCGCCGGGGACGGAGAGGCAGCCTTCGGTGCCGGATTGCGTGCCGACCAGGGCGGTCGCGGTTTCGACGTGCGGGTTGAACGCGTGCCCGACGTGGCGGTCGCCGTACTCGTCGGTGAGGTCGTAGACGAACAGCTGCGCGTCGACGTCGACCTGGTTCGCGGCGAGGCCGCACCCTTCGGCGATCCACATCGTCGTGAACATGTCGTCGATCAGCCCGCTCCACCGCGCGGCGCCGTACTCGGTCACCGGCCGGCACGGGCGATGCAGGATCTCTTCGCCGTACTCCGTGATGCGCAGCGGGGCGCCGCGGCGTACCTCGTCGGTCAGCTCGGGCAGGCGACGGCTCGGGCGGCCCAGGATGTACGTCGGCATGCAAAGACCGTACTCTGCAAAGTGTTAGCTTTGCAAAGCCGGGGCTAGGATGCCGCCATGGAGCCCAGTACGCCGAACCGCCGTGCCGTCGTCCGCGCGCATCCGCTGCGGGAGGCGCTGTTGGCGCTGATCGACCGGGACGGTACGACCACCTCGACGATCGCCGCCCGCGAACTGGGGGAGAGCACCGGGTCGTGCTCGTTCCACCTGCGCCGGCTGGAGGCGCTCGGGGTGATCGAGCCGGAGCCGGGCGCGGCCGGCCGGGTGAAGCCGTGGCGCCGGGTGCGCACCGAGCAGGCGGCGCTGAACCGCGAGCTCGAGGACACCGCGTACGCGAGCTGGCTGGCCGCGAAGGCCTCCGACGACGAGGACTTCGCGTTCAGCGCGGTCGTCACGCTGGCGGACGGCGAACTCGCCGAACTCCGCGCCCGCCTGCACCGCGTCCTCCGCGACTTCACCACCCCAGAAGCCACCACCGAACCCACCACCGAACCCACCACCGGCACCCCCACCGCGGTCATCATCCGCGCCTTCCCACTCCACGAGGGGCCATGACGACAGTACGTATATGTGTAGTAGACCCGTCGAAACCCTGCCGCTGCAGGAGCCTCGGCTCTCAGTCGAGTGAGTCGAGAGGTTTCCGGTCGTTGCGGAACGTGGCGCGGAGGTGGTCGACGTCGACCTCGGGCAGGTGGCGTTCGACGAGGTCGTACGTCTCCTCGACGAGGTCGTGGAGGATCTGGGCGCCGGTCGGAGCGGGCGAGGTGAAGACCGCGCGGACGCGGGCGGCGAGTGACGGTGGGGCCAGGGGGAGGTCGCGTTCCATGGTGTCGAGGCGTTTGAAGGCGAGGATGTGACCGCAGTACCGGCCGTTGAGGGCGTGCAGCACGGTCAGGAACTGGCCGGTGATGCGGACGAACTCGCGGGAGATCAGCAGCGGGTTCTCGCGCTCGATCAGCATCTGCAGGCGCCAGAACTTCTCGATGTTGCCGTCATGCTGGACGACGGCGATCGCGAGGTTCCGTGGGTACGTCGCCACGCGCTCCTGCCACCGGGCCACGAGTTCCGGGCGTCGGCCGGTCACATCGGTGCTGTCGACGAAGCCCTGCGCCAGCTGCAGGGTCGCGCCGTCGGGCCGGCCGGCCAGTAGGTCGTTCAAGGCGTCGTCGACCGACTCCGACAGGGTGTGCGCGACCTCGAGCATCAGGCCGTCGATATGCACCTGGTCGTCCCACGGAGGCGGGCCGTCGACGTTGAGCAGCCGGACCTCAGCCGGTACCGCTCGACGTTGGGCCGCGGTGGGCGGCCGTTCCCAGAACACACCGACCTCGACGTCGGACCAGCGATCCGCGTCGCCGCGTGCGGTCGACCCGCCCAGCATCACGGCGTCGACGCCGTCCAGAGCGGCGTACCAGTCGAGGAGCGGCCGCACGACCTGCCGTCGCCAGCGCGCCGCGTCGGTCACCATCCCCGCAGTGAATCACGCTGACTGTTGACCGATCGGCAACAATCGGCACATGCCTGTTCCCACCTGCCCCTGCGGCCAAGACCTGCCGTACGCCGCCTGCTGTGGCCGGCTCCATCGCGGCGAGGCGACGGCGCGCACCGCGGAGGAGCTGATGCGGTCCAGGTACGCCGCCTTCGTGATGCACGACGCGGCGTACCTGCGCAAGACCTGGTCCCTCACCACCCGCCCGGCCCGCATCGACTTCACCCCCGGCCAGAAGTGGACCGGCCTGGAGATCGTGAACGCAACCGGCGGCAGCCCCTTCCACACCGAAGGCACCGTCCAGTTCCGCGCCCACTACACCAGAAACGGCCACCCCGGCACCCAACAGGAAAACAGCACCTTCACGCGCGAAGCCGGCGAATGGGTCTACGTCGCCGCGCTCTGACGGGGGAGGGCTGTACTGATCGACCTCGGCAGGCCATCATGGCCGAGTGCGGCGCTGGGGGGCGCTGCGAGGGGGAGATCATGGGGATCGTTCACGCTTGGACACTGGCAAGGCAATGGGCAGTTGGAGCACTGGTCGTCGTCGCCTGCGCGAGCTGCGTCGTCAACGCACCCTCCGCGCGCTCGGACAAAGAGACGCATGCTGTAAGCGAGGTGCCAGGACCGACCGTCACCGTGACGACTGGACCGCCGAGCGGCCGTCCGCCGTCCGCTCGCACCGCCCTGACCGGGCCAGGAACGTACAGCTTCTCCTACCGCGGGGCGGTGGGCACGGTGCAGGTGCCGGCCAACATCATGGATCCCCGGCTGGAGCGCTACGGCGACTATCGCCGTCTGGCGAAGGCCCGACCGATCACCTATCTGATCGCGCAGGTCGACAACCGGTCCGACGACACGATCAACATGTACGAGGTCGTCGTCGTGACGAACGACGGTCACCAGATCGAGGCGACGTCCATCAGCGACTACGTCGACACCTGGCGGGACGCGTTCGCGGGGGAAGACGGGGACGTGACGAAGTACAACCGGGGGATCGAGTTATCGAACTCGAGCAACTTCTACCTGCACCCGGGAGCCAAGGGAACGGCGATTCTCGGCGCCAAGGAGGCGATCACGACGGTCAAGCGAGTCTTCGTCTACCCCGCGGGAGCCTTTGATCGCGTGGAGGCCAGGAGGACCCGGTAGGCCGGCGAAGGGAGCCCCTCGATCGAGGGGCTCCCCCACGCGGCTACTCCGGGATCTGGTACGTCGGGGTGAGGACGGCTCGGGCGAGGGTGTGGAAGGCGAGGTTGAAGCCGACGACGGCGGGGGTGGCTTCGGGGTCGACGTCGAGGGCTTCTACGTCGATGGCGTGGACGACGAAGTAGTAGCGGTGGATCTGGTCGCCGGGCGGCGGGGCCGCGCCGCCGAAGTTCTTGATGCCGAAGTCGTTGCGGACGTGGAAGGCGCCGTTGTCGAGGCGTTCGGTGGCGCCGGCGCCGGTGGGCAGCTCGGTGACGGTGACCGGGAGGTTGACCAGGGTCCAGTGCCAGAAACCGGAGACGATCGGCGCGTCGGGGTCGAAGCAGGTCACCACGAACGCCTTGGTCTCCGCCGGGAACCCGGACCAGCTGAGCTGCGGCGATGTGTTGCCGCCCGCGAACGCTTGGTCGTCGGACAGCGGCTTGCCATCGGCGACATCGGTGCTGGTGACGGTGAACGACCCGACCTCCGGCAGGAGTTTGTACGGGTCCGGTGCGACGGGGCGCTGCAGCGACATCTGTAACCCTCCGGCAGTTTGCGATGTGTGGTGATTCCGACACTACTGTCCACATCCTGCCGGTCCGTCCCGGGGCACACACTCGGAGATGCGAAGATCGGGACCGGCGCACCCGCCGAACGGATGGAGGACCTGGTGGACGAGTACCTGGAGCGGATCGCTCCGGCTGATCAGGCGGCGATGCGCGCGGCCGCGGAGCGGCACGCGCGGCTGACCAAACCGGCCGGCTCGCTCGGCGTCCTCGAGGACCTGTCCGTGAAGGTCGCCGGCATGAGCGGTAGGTACGCCGTGCCGGCCCCCGCCGTCGTCACGGTGTTCGCTGCCGACCACGGCGTCCATGCGCAGAACGTCTCCCCGTGGCCACAGGAAGTGACCGCCGCGATGCTGGCGAACTTCGCCGGCGGCGGCGCGGCGGTGAACGCGTTCGCCAAGAACAACGGCGTCGACGTCCGCGTGGTCGACGTCGGGGTCGCCACGCCTGTCGACCAGCTCGACATCGTGCACGCGAAGGTCCGCCCGGGCACCCGCGACCTCGCGCACACCGACGCGCTGACCGAGGACGAGGCGCGCGCGGCGATCGCCGTCGGCTTCGACCTGGCCGACCAGCTGGTCCAGGAGGGGTACCGCTGCCTGCTGACCGGTGACATGGGCATCGCCAACACCACCGCGTCCGCCGCGCTGATCGCGACCTTCACCGGCGCGACCGCCGACGCCGTCACCGGCCGCGGGACAGGGATCGACGACGCGGCCCTAGCGCACAAGACGGCCGTCGTACGGGACGCGCTCGCGCTGCACGCCGTACCGTCGACCGAGCCGCTCAAGGCGCTGCAGGCGTACGGCGGCCTGGAGCACGCCGCCCTCGCCGGGTACATCCTCGGTGCGGCGGCGAACCGCACGCCGGTCATCCTCGACGGCGTGATCGCGGGCGCGGCCGCTCTCGTCGCCCAGGCGTTCCACCCGGCGGTGATCGACTACTGCGTCGCCGGGCACCGGTCGGCCGAGCCCGGTCACGCGGTCGCGCTCAAGCAGCTCGGGCTGCAGCCGCTGGTCGACCTGGACCTGCGGCTCGGCGAGGGGACGGGTGCGGTGCTCGCGTACCCGATCCTGACCTGCGCTGTGCGGGCGCTCGCCGAGATGGCCACGTTCGAGGACGCGGGGATCACTTCGTGACGAACCAGTACCTGTCCGGCCTCGTCCTCGAAGGGCGGCGAGTGGTCGTCGTCGGCGGTGGCGGTGTCGCTCAGCGACGGCTGCCGCGGCTGCTCGAGGCCGGCGCGCGGATCGACCTCGTCTCACCGTCGATCACGCCGACGATCGAGGGGCTGCTCGGCAACCCGGCGCTGACCTGGATCGAGCGCGGGTACGCCGCGGGCGATCTGGACGGCGCCTGGTACGTCGTGGTCGCGACCGACGACGCCGCGGTGAACGACCAGGTGTCCGCGGAGGCGGAGGAACGGCGGATCTTCTGCGTGCGGTCCGACGACCGGTCCCGGGCGACGGCGTGGACGCCCGCGTCCGGGCAGCACGACAACGTGACGATCGGTGTCCTCGGCGGCGGCGATCACCGCCGGTCGGCCGCCGTACGGGACGCGATTCTCGAAGGTCTGCGGGTCGGTGAGCTGGCGGCGCGCGACGTGGATCGACGGCCGGGGGTGTACCTCGTCGGCGGGGGACCGGGCGACCCGGACCTGATCACGGTGCGCGGACGGCGGTTGCTGGCGGAGGCGGACGTGGTGGTCGCGGACCGGTTGGCGCCGCAGCAACTGCTGGACGAGCTGCACCCGGACGTCGAGTTGGTCGACGCGGCGAAGTTGCCGCGCGGGCGGGCCGCGCAGCAGGAGGAGATCAACCGGATCCTGGTCGATCGCGGGCTGCAGGGCAAGGTCGTCGTCCGGCTGAAGGGCGGCGATCCGTACGTCTTCGGGCGCGGCTTCGAGGAGGCGCTCGCCTGCGCGGCGGCCGGGGTGCCGTGGACGGTGGTGCCGGGGATCACGAGCTCGATCTCGGTGCCGGCGGTGTCGGGGATCCCGGTCACGCATCGCGGCGTGACGCACGAGTTCACGGTTGTGTCGGGGCACATCCCGCCGTCGCACCCGGACTCGTTGGTGAACTGGGACGCGCTCGCCCAGCTGCACGGGACGCTCGTGCTGCTGATGGCGGTCGAGAACCTGCCGGCGATCGCGGACCGGCTGATCGCCGCCGGCAAGCCGGGCACGACCCCCGCGGCGGCGATTGCCGACGGCACCCTTCCGGGCCAGCGGATGGTCACGTCCGACCTGGCCGGCATCGCCCAGGCGATGGCGGACGACGGCGTCGGCGCCCCCGCAATCGTTGTCATCGGCAACGTGGTCGACGTCGCGGCGCAGAGCCGGACCGAGTCGGCGACCGGCGGGACGGTGGGGCAGGCGTGACGCTGGTCCCGGTCGAGGACGCCGGTGATGCGCGACTGGCGGACTATGTCCGGTTGCGGGAGGTCAGTCTGCGGCGGTTGCTCGAGGAAGAGCACGGGCTGTTCATCGCCGAAGGGGACAAGGTGATCCGGCGGGCGGCCGACGCCGGGTACGAGCCGCGGTCGTTCCTGCTTGCGCCGCGCTGGCTGGACTCGCTGCAGGACGTGCTCGCGCGATGGCCGGACAAGCCGGTGTACGTCGTCTCGGAGGAGCTGGCCGAGCAGGTCACCGGGTTCCACGTGCACCGCGGCGCGCTGGCGTCGTACAAGCGGCGGGCCGCCGTACCGCTCACCCAGCTGCTGACCGACGACGTCCGCCGGATCGCGATCTTCGACGACATCGTTGACCACACCAACGTCGGCGCCGGGTTCCGCGCCGCCGCGGCGCTCGGCGTCGGCCTCGTGCTGGTGACCCCGACCTGCGCCGACCCGCTGTACCGGCGCTCGATCAAGGTGTCGATGGGGACCGTCTTCCAGGTCCCGTGGACGCGGCTGCAGAGCTGGCCCGGCGACCTGCGGCAGCTGCAGGACAACGGGTACGTCGCGGCGGCGATGGCGCTGACCGACGACTCGATCACGCTCGACGAGCTCGCCGACCGCAAGGATGACAAGCTCGCGCTGATCTTCGGCACCGAGGGCCACGGCCTCAAACCGAACGTGCTGCGCCAGGCCGACCTGACGGTCAGGATCCCGATGGCCGGCGGCGTCGACTCCCTCAACGTGGCCTCCTCGGCCGCAGTCGCGTTCTACGCCACGCGTCGCTGACAAGGAGCCGCATCGTAGGCTGAACCCGTGAAGGCGGTCGGTGAGCTCGGGGCGTTCCTTCGCGCCGAGCGGGCCCGGGTCGATCCGTCGGCCGTCGGGCTACCTGCCGGCGGCGATCGGCGCGTCGCCGGGTTGCGGCGCGAGGAGGTCGCCGTCCTGGCTGTCGTCAGTGCCGACTACTACACGCGGCTCGAGCAAGGACGCGAGCGCAATCCGTCCGCGCAGGTCCTGAACGGGATCGCCCATGCGCTGCGGCTCGACCCCGATGCGCGGGCCCACCTGTTCCGGCTCGCCGGGATGGCGCCGACGCCGGCACTCGGCGCCGCACGGGACCAGGTTCATCCGGCGCTGCTGCAGGTGCTGGACAACGTACCGCGCGCGGCGGCCTACGTCCTGAATCCGGCGTACGACGTCCTCGCGACGAACACGGTCGCGCACGGTCTGCTGGCCCCGTTCGGGATGACGAACATGCTGCGGATGATGTTCGAGCACCCCAAGGCACGAGAGATCTTCGGCGACTGGGAGACGGTCGTACGCCGGGCCGTGTATGCCGTCCGGTTCAACGCGGCGACGTACCCGGACGACCCGCGGATCGAGGCCCTGCTGGCGGACCTGCTCCCGCGTTCGCCCGAGTTCCGCGCACTCTGGGAGGACCGGACGGCGCGGGGCTTCAGTCGCGCGTACAAGATCTTCCACCACCCGGAGGCCGGGCGGATCGAGCTCACGTACCAGACCTTCGACGTCCGCGCGGCGCCGGGACAACAGTTGCTCGTCGGTACGGCGGAGCCCGGCAGCGAGAGTGCGGAGGCGCTGGCCCGGCTGGGCTGAGCTGCCTGGGTGCGGCGCACCCAGGAAGACGCGACCTTCCCGGCCGCGGGCGTCCGATCGACGCTGTCTGTATGACAACTCTGAAGTACTCGACGTACGTCGCACCGTCCAAGCCGGCCGTCTCCGACGATCTGCCGCCGGGGGAGGTGCAGCGGATGTGGTCGCCGACCGCGGCCACGCTGATCTCCGGCGACAACGACGCCGTCCTGGTCGACCCGCTGATGACGCAGGCCGAAGGCGACGACCTGGCCGGCTGGATCGCCGCCACCGGGAAGAACCTCACCGCGATCTTCGTGACGCACGGCCACGGCGACCACTTCTTCGGCGCGGCGCCGGTCCTCGATCGCTTCCCGGAGGCCCGGCTCGTTGCGCTGCCTTCCGTGGTCGAGGGGATGCGCAAGCAGCTCACGCCGCCGTGGCTGGACGGATTCTGGCGGGCGCGGTTCCCAGGTCAGCTGCCCGAGCGCCTGATCGTCGCCGAGCCGCTGGACGGTGCCTTCACGCTGGAAGGCGAGGAGCTGATCGCTATGGATCTCGGTCACACCGACACCGACGGCAGCTCGGCGTTGTACGTCCCGTCGATCGGGCTGGTCATCGCGGGCGACGCGGTGTACGACGAAGTCCACCTCTACGTGGCGGAATCAGCCGACGGCGGCCTCGACCACTGGCTGACCGCGCTCGACAAGCTCGAGGCCCTGCAGCCGGTCGCCGTCGTCTCCGGGCACCGCCAGGCCGACGCCTCCGACGACCCGCGGTACATCGACGAAACCCGCCGCTACCTCAAGACCTTCGCCCGCGCCGCGGCTGGAACCAGCACGGCGCTCGACCTCTACAACGCCGTGCTCGAAAGGTATCCCGACCGGCTGAACCGCGGTGTCCTGTGGAACTCCGCGCGTGCTCTCAAAAGCAGTTGACCGCGGTGATGACATAGTCCCGTGCCGAAGGTAGTGCTGATCACCGGGATGCAGGCCGCCGGGAAGTCGACGATCGCGCCGCTGCTGGCCGCGCGGCTGGGGCCGCCGGCGGCGACGCTCGACGGCGATGTGTTCTACCGTGGCGTGGTCGCCGGGGCCGAGGTCATGACGCCGGAGCCGTCGGCCGAAGCGGTGCGCCAGCTCCGGCTGCGGTACGACGCGAGCGCGCTGGTGGCGCAGCACTACGCGGACAACGGCTTCGACTTCGTGTGCAGCGACATCATCTTCGGCGCGGACGTCGAGCGCTGGTTCGACCGGCTGCGCGACGTCGAGAAGTACCTCGTCGTGCTCGTACCGTCGGTGGAGTCGATCGTGCGGCGCGAGATCGGCCGCGGCGGCGCCAACTCGTACCGCGACTGGCAGGAACCGGGCGGCACGCTGGAGGACGCCGTACGGGCGCTCCAGGCCGACCTCGACGAGACTCCGCGCCGGGGCCTGTGGCTGGACACCACCGGCCGGACGGCGGCCGAGAGCCTCGACGCGATCGACCTGGAGAAGGCTCGCTGGTAGCCCTCAGGTCGCGGGGGTGTCCTCGTGGTCGTGGTCGACCATGGGGGAGACGGGCCAGTCCGACGGGTAGTCGGGGGCCAACTCCTCGGCCTCGGCGAAGAGGCGCTTGCGGTACTTGCGGGACAGGCGGTCGCCGAAGACCGTGCCCTGGGTGTGGTCGGTCTCGTGCTGCAGGCAGCGGGCGAGCAGGCCGTCGCCCTCGTACGTGACCGGCTGGTTGTGCTGGTCGACGCCGGTGACCTTGGCGAAGTCGGGACGGGCGCACTTCGTGAACGCGCCCGGCAGCGACAGGCAACCCTCGTCGCCCTCGTCCAGGTTGCGGTCCTTGCCCTCCGGAAGCTCGAGCGTCGGGTTGCACACGACGCCCTGCAGGTGCTTTCCGTCCTTGTCCGGGCAGTCGAACACGAACAGCTGCAGGTCCACCCCGACCTGGTTCGCGGCGAGCCCGACACCCTCGGCGGCGCGCATCGTCGCGACCATGTCGGCGACCAGCGTCTGCAGCTCGTCCCCGAAATCGGTGACCGGCTGATTGACCCGGTGCATGACGTCCTCACCCCAACGGGTGATGGGCCGCACCGAACCGTTCCCAGGCAACGTAGACATGCGGGAAATCCTAACCGCCGCCCCGCGAGACGTCCTTGAGCACCCACCAACCGTTTCCGGGTGGACCAGATGGTTGGTGGGTGCTCAAAGTGGCACTGACTACTTGGCGTTGACCTCGTCGCGCCACGAGACCCACTCGCGGAGCAGGCCGAGGTCGTAGTCGGGGCCGGACGACGAGACCGTGAACAGCCGGGTGCCGACGTCGAGCAGCGACTTGCCGATGTCCTCGGGCGACTTGTCGCCGACGCCCGCGGAGCGCTCGATCTCGCCCGGGTCGCGGCCGATCGTGCGGCAGTGCTCGTCGAGCACGGCGTGCTTGTGCGCGAGGGTCTCGGCGTCGCCGAACCCGTGCCAGATGTTCGCGTGCTTGGCGACCAGCTTCAGCGTCTTCTTCTCGCCGCCGCCGCCGATCAGCACCGGGATGTCCCGGGTCGGCTTCGGGTTGAGCTTCTCCCAGCGCTGCTCGATCCGCGGCAGCGCCTCGCCGAGGGCGTCCAGCCGGCCGCCCGCGGTGCCGAACTCGTACCCGTACTCGTCGTAATCCTTCTCGAACCAGCCCGAGCCGATGCCGAAGATCAGCCGGCCGTCGCTGATGTGGTCGACCGTGCGCGCCATGTCGGCGAGCAGGTCGGGGTTGCGGTAGGAGTTGCAGGTCACCAGCGCGCCGAACTCGACCCGCTCGGTCGCCTCGGCCCAGGCGGCCAGCATCGTCCAGCACTCGAAGTGCAGGCCCTCGGGCTCACCGCTGAGCGGGTAGAAGTGGTCCCAGTTGAACACCACGTCGACGCCGATCTCCTCGGCCGCCGCCACGGTCCGCCGGATGTCGGCGTACTGGGCATGCTGGGGCTGGACCTGCAGACCGATCCGGGCGGGGAAGGCGCCGTACGGACGGTCGGTGGAATCGGAAGCAGTCATGCCCCCGATTCTATCCCGCGTTGCGGAGGACCCTCCGGATAGGTGTCATCGGGTGAAGTACGCCGCCAGGTGGCCGAGCATCGTAGCGACGCCGGGCTCGATCGAGGCCTGCTGCTCGTCGGACAGGCCGACGCTGCGGTAGTCGAGGCGGGTGCGGCCGCCGGGCAGGTCGGCGAGGTCGACCGTGATCTCCTCGGCGGGGTCGTCGAAGTGCAGGACCAGGTGCCGCGGCAGGTCCAGCTCACCGAAGCGGAGCGTGAACGGGATCTCGGCCTCCGGGCCGACGAACACGGCCGAGATCAGCCCGCCGGGCCGGACGTCGAGCGTGACGCGGTCGGCCGGGGTGCTGAGGCCCTCGGCGACGAACCAGGCGGCGAAGGGTTCGGGTTCGGTGAACGCCCGGACGACCTCCGTGGGCGGGGCGTCGACGGTCTGCTGCAGGGTGAACATGGTGTGGACCTCCATCGGGATCGGCTGACTCCAGCACTGTCCCGCGAGGCGTTTACGGTTTGTTTCCGGTCGGGAGCCGGTCGGCGTAAACGGCGGCCCAGGCGATCGGTGCTGCGGTCAGGCCCGGGGTGAGTGTTGTGAAGGTACGCGATCTCGGGAGCCTTCGGCACCCTCCCACCCGGCCGGTCCTAGGCCTCGGGGGCGTTGCGTGCGGCCAGGCGTAAGGTCCAGGTGGGGAACAGCAGGTAGGTGCCGGCCCAGCTGAAGCCGGCTGCGAAGGTCCACGCCGGAGCGGTGTTCATGTCGTCGATGCCCATCAGGATCCCTGGTACGCCGAGCAGGCCGAGCGTCATCACCGCGCCGGCGATCAAGCCCGCCCGCCGGAGCGCGCCTGACGCGGTGCCGAGGAGCCAGATTCCGATCAGGGCGAAGCCGAAGCTCGACCACAGACCGGCGAGGTAGAACCCGGTGGTTCCGGTCATCACGAGGATTGTGCCGACAACCGTCAGCGCGGCGCCGACGGCGGTGAGCCCGAGGAGCACGAGAGCGCGCGACGTGCGCCGCGGGGCGGCGTACAAGGTCCACGCCATGGCGAGGCTCAACACGCCCAGCACCGCATTGCCCACATCGTTGACGGCTCCGAGCGCATCGGCGCCCGCGTAGAACAGGATCAGGCACAAGCAAGTAGCGAGGCCCACGATCCCGTGGGCCAGCGCCACCGGCCGTACGGCACGCGGCTCAGTGCTCACCCTTGGATGATCGCGCAAAGAGTTCGTTGAGGGCAGCCTGCGGGATCTGGTCGGCGGCGAAGGTGATCGTGCCCTTGGTGGCCAGTTCCTCGGCGCTGCGGCGGATGAAGCCCAGGGCGGCCCGGGCGATCGAGCCGCCGAGGCTGATCCGGGTGACGCCGACGGATTGAAGATCGGCCACCGTGAGCGTCGACGTACCCAGGCCGATCACCACGTTCACCGGCCCGTCGATCTCCTGGACCAGAAGGCGGATCGACTCCAGCGAGTTGACGCCGGGCACGTAGAGACAGTCCGCACCGGCCGCGCGGAAGCGGTTCGCCCGGTCGATCGAGTCGGCCAGCGACGCCGGCGTCCGCAGCAGCTGCCCGTCGGTCCGTGCGGTCAGCACGAAGTCCGGGCCGGCCGCCTCCCGCGCCGCGACGATCCGCTCGACCGCCAGCCCGGCGTCGTACAGCTCCCGCCCGTCGTAGTCCTCGATGTTCCCGCCCGCCAGCCCCGCCTCGCGGGCCAGTGCGATCGTCTCCGCGACCCGCGCCGGCTCCGCGCCGTACCCGTCCTCGAGATCCCCGTTCACCGGTACGACGCTCGCGGTCGTGATCTCGCGGATCCGCTCGAACATCTGCTCGCGCGACACCGCCGGGGCACCGTCCGGCAGCGTGTGATCGCCCTTCGCCAGCGAGAATGCGATCCCCGCGCTGGTGGTGGCGATCGCCGGGAACCCGGCCGCGGCGAGCAGCACCGCACTGCCGGCGTCCCACGCGTTCGGCATCACGAACCGACCGGCATGCAACTCGCGGAAAGTCATGCCTCCGAGTCTGTCACCCGGACGCTTCGGCGGCCGCCGAACTCAGCCCAGTTTCTCGACCATCCGCGCGACCGCGGCCCGCGCCTTCGGGCCGTTGACCAGATCGGCATCGCCCTCGGTGCCCTTGGTGTTCCAGTACAGGTAGAACGCCGGCCGGGAGCCCGCGGGCAGACCGTCGAGGTACGCCGTCTCGCGATCGATCTCGTTCGCGCGCGCCTGGTCGCTCTTCGTCCGCTTGAAGCCGCGCTCGGTCAGGCCCCACTTGGACGCCGCGCCGGGTGTCTTCTGCACCACCTCGCGGTACCAGCGCACATGTCCCTCGTGCTCGCTGACGATCGCGCTCGCGGGCTGGGTACCGCCGCTGTACGTGTCGGCACCGTAGAAGTCCGCCTGCACCCGCCACGGCGCCGGGTCCTTGGTCCGCGGCTGCCCGTCCCACTGGAACGCCATCGCCGAGTAGCCGACCTTCACCTGCGGGTTGGCCGCCTTCATCACGTCCCGGACGCGTTTGAACGCCTTCGCGAACGTCGGCCCGTCCATGTCGTTCTCCGGCTCGTGGTACCAGATGAAGTACGTGTCGGGCCGGTCCTTCAGCCACACGGCGAGCTCCTGCAGGCGGCCGTCGTACTTGCCGGCGCTGGTGGCCTTCGGCGCGGTCTTGATGCTCACGAACGGGATCAGCCCGGCGTCCCAGGAAGCCTGCGCGACCCCGGCGTACTTCCTCCGCAGATCGACCTTCGTGCCCTGCACCCCGTTGACGAACTCGCGCGTCGCCCGGACGCCGGGGTAACGCGCCGCCAGGTCCTTCGGTGCGACGTCGTCGTGCGCACCCATCAGGACCGGAGCGGCCGCCTGGACGGGATTGTCTGACGTGGCAACGAAAAAGGTGGCGGCGAGCAACAGGCTCGCCGCCACCGCGATGGTCTTCTTCAGCATGCCCTAGCTCCTGGTCGGTCGCCGTGCAGCCCCCTCGCCGACCCACCCTAGGGCGCGTGCCGGGCCACCTGCCGACCGATCAGGCGTTCGGGATCTTCTCCGCGGCGGCCTCGTCGAGCAGCCACAGCGTGCGGTTGCGGCCCTTCGGACGGGCCGCCGGGACATCCCCGTCGCTCAGCGCCTTCGCGACCGCCTCGGCCTTGTCCGAGCCGGAGACCACGAACCAGACCTCACGGGCCCGGTTCAGCTGCGGCAGGGTCAGCGACACCCGGGTCGGCGGCGGCTTCGGCGAGTCGTGGACGGCGACCGCGGCCGCGTCCGTCACGCCGAGCTGCGGATACCCCGGGAACAGCGACGCCACGTGCCCGTCGGGCCCGACGCCGAGCATCAGTACGTCGAACGTCGGCGAACCCGCCGCGGCCAGCTCCTCGGCGTACGCCGCAGCCGCCGCCTCCGCGCCTTGCCCGCTGTCGGCCGGCATCGGGTGCACCCGCGCCGGATCGACGTCGAGGGCCGACAGGAACGCGTCTCGCGCCTGCGTCTCGTTCCGCTCGGGGTCGCCGGACGGCAGGAACCGCTCGTCGCCCCACCAGAACTCGACCCGCCGCCAGTCGACCTCGACCCGCGCCGGCGATTCCGCGACCGCCTGGTACACCGCCGCGGCCACCCGGCCGCCGGTGAGCACGACCTGCGCGACCGAACCGGTGCTTTGGGCGTCCACGAGCGCCGTGACGAAGCGGGACGCCACCGAGAACGCCAGGTCCCCGGCGTCGGAATGGATCAGGAGTTCCGGATCGACCGTCATCGCTTCGCCGCCTTCTTGGCAACCGTCTTCTTCGCCGCGGTCTTCTTCGCTGCGGTCTTCTTCGCCGCCGCCGGTTTCGGCGCCGTCTTCTTGGCAGCGGCCCGCTTCGCGGACGCCGGTTCCTTGCCGGCGCTCGAGGCGGCGACCTTCTTGCCGGCCGCGGTCACCTTCGCGGCGGTCGACTTCCGCGCGGACTCACCGACCTTCTTGGCGTCGGCCGGCAGCGCGTCCCGCTCGACCATCGTCGCGAGGGTCTTCGCGTACACGTCGTCGGGATCGAGCCGGCGCAGTTCCTCGCTCAGCAGCTCGGACGTCGTCCGCCGCTTCAGCGCCACCGGACGGTCCGGCTGACCCGGCACGCTGAACGTCGCGACCGCACCGTCCGGCCGCGTCAACGCGATCGGGCCGGACGGCGTGAACAGCCGTACGGCGGTCACACCCGGCCCGCGCGAGTTGCGCTGCTCCACCGGCACCTTCAGCCGGGACTGCAGCCACGCGGCCATCAGATCGGCGCTCGGGTTGCCCTTGGCGGCCGCGACCTCGGCCCCGGTCACCTTCGTCGGGTACTGGTCGAGGGCAGCCGCCATCAGCGCACGCCACGGCGTCAACCGCGTCCACGCGAAGTCGGTGTCGCCCGGCGCGTAGCCCTCGGCGCGGGCGCTGTAGTCGACCGACGCCCGGCGGGTCGCCGCCGCGTCGGTCACCCGGCGCCGTCCGAGCCGGCCCAGCGGGTCCTCCGCGGGAACCCGCGGTCCGCCGCCCGGCCACCAGACGATGACGGGGGAGTCGGGCAGCAGCAGCGGCGTGATCACGGACTCCGGCACCTTCGCCAGCTCACCGTGCAGCCGCAGCAGCACCGCCTCGCCGGGGATGCCCTCGCCGACCCGCACCTCGGCGTCCAGCCCGGACGCGCCGCGCCCCGGCCGCAGGATCGCGACCAGGACCCGGGACGGGTGTTCGCGGCCTGCCTCGTTCGCGGCCTTCATCGCGTCGTGGTGGGACGCCTCGTCGACGACCACCACGATGGTGCCGACCATGCCCATGGCCGGTGAGCCGGCGTTCCGCCGGGCCTTCAGCAGCGCCGACGCGATCTCGCTCGACGTGGTGTCGGTCAGGTCGATGATCATGGCCGCCTCCAGGCCCGTCCGTCGCGGGCGAGCATCTCGTGCGCCGAGTCCGGGCCCCAGCCGCCGGACGCGTACTGCTCCGGCTTGCCGTGCCGCTCCCAGTAGTCGAGCACCGGGTCGAGGATCTTCCAGCCCAGCTCGACCTCGGTGTGCTGCGGGAACAGCGGCGGGTCGCCGAGCAGTACGTCGAGGATCAGCCGTTCGTACGCCTCGGGGGAGGATTCGGTGAACGAGCCGCCGTACGCGAAGTCCATGTTCACGTCGCGGATCTCCATCGACGTGCCGGGCACCTTGGCGCCGAAGCGGACCGTGATGCCCTCGTCCGGCTGGATCCGCAGGACGAGCGCGTTCTGGCCGAGCTCCTCGGTCTCGGTCTTGGTGAACGGCAGGTGCGGCGCGCGTTTGAACATCACCGCGACCTCGGTGACGCGCCGGCCGAGCCGCTTGCCGGTCCGCAGGTAGAACGGGACGCCGGCCCAGCGCCGGGTGTCGACGTCGACCCGCAGCGCGGCGAACGTCTCCGTTGCGGACGACTCGGGGATGCCGTCCTCCTGCAGGTAGCCCTTGACCTTCGTGCCACCGGCCCAGCCGGCCGCGTACTGCCCGCGGGCGCTGTGCAGGTCCAGCCGCTCGGGCAGCTGGACGGCGTTGAGGACCTTCTTCTTCTCCTGGCGCAGCGACCAGGCGTCGAAGCTGACCGGCTCTTCCATCGCGACCAGCGCGAGCAGTTGGAGCAGGTGGTTCTGGATCACGTCGCGGGCGGCGCCGATGCCGTCGTAGTACCCGGCGCGGCCGCCGATGCCGATGTCCTCGGCCATCGTGATCTGCACGTGGTCGACGTAGTTGCTGTTCCAGATCGGCTCGAACATCGCGTTCGCGAACCGCAGCGCGAGGATGTTCTGCACCGTCTCCTTGCCGAGGTAGTGGTCGATCCGGAAGACCGCCTCGGGCGGGAACACCGACTCGACCACCCGGTTCAGCTCACGGGCACTCGTCAGGTCGTGACCGAACGGCTTCTCGATCACCACCCGCCGCCACGAGCCGGGGTGCTCGTCGGTCAGCCCGTGCTCGGACAGCTGCCGGACCACCTCCGGGAACAGCCCCGGCGGGATCGACAGGTAGAACGCGTGGTTGCCGCCGGTGCCGCGGGTCACGTCGAGCTCGTCGACGGTCTCCCGCAGCCGCTTGAACGCCTCGTCGTCGGTCAGGTCGCCCGGCACGAACCGGAAGCCCTCGGCGAGCTGCTGCCAGACCTCCTCACGGAAGGGGGTCCGGGCGTGCTCCTTCACCGAGTCGTGCACAATCTGGGCGAAGTCCTGGTTCGTGTAGTCCCGGCGGGCGAACCCCACCAGCGCGAACCCCGGGGGCAGCAGCCCCCGGTTCGCCAGGTCGTAGACCGCCGGCATCAGTTTCTTGCGGGCCAGGTCGCCGGTGACGCCGAAGATCACCAGGCTGCACGGCCCGGCGATCCTCGGCAGCCGCCGGTCCTGCGGATCGCGCAGCGGGTTCACCGGGCCGGCCGGCTCTTCGTTGAGCTCAGCGGTCATGGGCCGCTTTCCCTCCGAGTGTCGTTCTTACTGGAACAGGGACAACAGCTGCTGTACGCCGGCCGCCACGTCCGTGAGCTGCAGCCGCAGCACCGGACGCCCGCGCTCGGCCAGGACGTTCGCGTCACCGGCGGCCTGCGCCGAGATCAGCGTGCCGAACGTGAACGGACGGTCCGGGATCTCGACGTCGGTCGGGTGCGCGCCGGTGATCTGCAGGTACACGCCCTCCGGGTGGCCGCCCTTGTGGTACTGACCGGTCGAGTGCAGGAACCGCGGTCCCCAGCCGAAGGTGACCGGACGGCCCGTCTTGGTCGCCAGCGCCGGCCGGACCGCGAGCAGGTCGGCGTCGCGCTCGGAGTCCAGGTACGCCATCACCGCGACGTAGCCCTTGTCGTCGAGCTTGCCGAGCAGCGCGTCCACCGCGCCCTGCAGCGAGTCGACGCCGTCGAGCAGGCCCTCGGAACCGCGGACCTCGACAGCGCCCTCGGTGAAGGCCGCGGCCTCCGGCTCCGGCTGCGCGTCGAGCAGGCCACGGGCCGCCTTCTTCGCGCTCTCCACGTCGGGCTGGTCGAACGGGTTGATGCCGAGCAGGTAGCCGGCCACCGCGGTCGCCATCTCCCAGAGCAGGAACTGACCGCCGAGCGAGCCCGAGGTGAGCGCCGTCGGTACGCCGCTCGTCGCCTTCTCCGCGAGCAGGGCGTTGGTGAGGTCGGCGGCCTCGCTGGTCAGCTCCGGCGCCGTCACCTCGACCGCGACGGGCAGTACGCCGGTGCCGTTCTTGCCGGTGCTCTCCGCGATCAGCTGCTCGGCCCAGTCCGGGAACCCGACGATGTCGGAGCCGTCGGCCGTGATGATCGCCTTGTCCCGGCCGGCGCTCGCCGCGAGGACGGCGCCCAGCCACAGGGCCGGGTTGTCGGCGGAGTCGGCCTGCAACGCCGGCGCCGCCTCGGCCGCCTGGTCGAGGAGCTCGGCGATGTCGGCGCCGGCCAGACCGGACGGCACCAGGCCGAACGCGGTCAGCGCGCTGTACCGGCCGCCGACGTTCGGGTCGGCGAGGAACGTCTTGCGGTAGCCCTCGTCCGCGGACAGCTTCTCGAACGGCGACCCCGGGTCCGTCACGACGACGATCCGCGAGGCCGCGTCGATCCCCGCGTCCGTGAACGCCTTGGCGAAGGTGCGACGGTGGCTGTCGGTCTCGACCGTGCCGCCGGACTTGCTGGACACCACGATCACGGTCTTCGACAGGTCACCGTCCAGCGCGCGCTTGACGACGCTCGGGTCGGTCGAGTCGAGGACGACGAGCTCCACGCCCGCCGTCCGGGTGATGACCTCCGGCGCCAGCGACGAGCCGCCCATGCCGGACAGCACGATCCGGTCCAGACCCTCGGACCGCAGGTCGGCCTGCAGCGCCTCGATCTCGGCGAGCAGCGGACGCGACGTGTCGTGCAGGTCGACCCAGCCGAGCCGGATCGAGGCCTCGGACTCCGCCTCCGGGCCCCAGATCGTCGCGTCCTTCGCGGCGATCCGGGACGCGATCTTCTCGGCCACCAGCTTGTCGACGACCTCGGCCCAGTCGCCGTTCTGCGTCGATACCTTGGGAGTGCTCACTTGGCGGCCGCCTTCAGGGCCGCGGCGACGGTGTCCTGCAGCTCCGACCAGGACGCGTCGAACTTCGCGACGCCCTCGTCCTCGAGCACCTGCACGACCTCGTCGTAGGAGATGCCCAGCCGCTCCAGGTCGTCGATCACCTTGCGGTCGGCCGCGTAGTCGCCGCGGACCGTGTCGCCGGTGATCTCGCTGTGCTCCTCGACGGCCTTGATGGTTGCCTCGGGCATCGTGTTCACGACGCCGCGGGTGACCAGGTTGTCGACGTAGAGCGTGGGGGAGTAGGACGGGTCCTTGGTGCCGGTCGACGCCCACAGCGGACGCTGCGGCTTCGCGCCGACGGTCTCCAGCTCGCGCCAGCGGTCGGTGTCGAAGATCTCCTCGTAGGCCTCGAAGGCCAGCCGGGCGTTGGCGATCGCCGCCTTGCCCTTCAGCGCCTTCGCTTCGTCGGTGCCGATGGCGTCCAGCCGCTTGTCGACCTCGGTGTCCACCCGGCTGACGAAGAACGACGCGACACTCGCCACCTTGGTGACGTCGTGACCGTTCTCGACGGCCTGCTCCAGGCCGGTCAGGAACGCGTCCGCGACCGCCTTGTAGCGCTCGAGCGAGAAGATCAGCGTCACGTTAACGCTGATCCCGGCGGCCAGGGTCTGGGTGATCGCCGGCAGACCCGCCTTGGTGGCCGGGATCTTGATGAAGATGTTCTCCCGGCCGACGATGTCCCACAGCTGCTTGGCCTGCTCGACCGTCTTCGCGGTGTCGTGCGCGAGCGTCGGCTCGACCTCGATCGACACCCGGCCGTCCTGGCCGTCGGTGTCGTCGTACGTCGGCTTGAACACGTCGGCGCCGTCGCGGACGTCGCTGGTGGTGATCACCCGGATCGCCTCGTCGGTGGACACGCCCTGCGCGGCCAGCTTGCCGATCACCTCCGCGTACGCGTCGGCGTCCGAGATCGCCTTCGCGAAGATCGTCGGGTTGGTGGTCACGCCGGTGACGTGCTTGTCCTCGATCATGGCCTGCAGGCTGCCGCTGGTCAGCCGCACACGCGACAGGTCGTCGAGCCAGATGGAGACACCCGCGTCGGCGAGTGCTTTCAAGCGATCGTTCATGGTTCCGATGCCTTCTTCCGGAATGTTCTGTTGTGGTGTCTTCAGTTGGCTTCGCTCGTGTCGGCCGGCCCGACCGGGCCCGCGGCCGCGCGCCCGGGCGGTACACCCGGTCCGCTGATCTTCGAGGCCGCGGCGATGCTGTCCCGCGCGGCCTGGACGACGGCGTCGGTGGTGATGCCGAACTCGTCGTACAGCGTCTGGTACGCCGCCGAGGCGCCGTAGTGCTCCAGGCTCACGCTGCGGCCCGAGTCGCCGACGATGTCGTGCCAGCTCTGCGCGATCCCGGCCTCGACCGAGACCCGGGCCCGGACGTCCGCGGGGATGACGGTCTCGCGGTACGCGTCGTCCTGCTCGTCGAACCACTCCCGGGAGACCATCGAGACCACGCGGGCCTGGACGCCCTCCTCGGCGAGGACCTTGCGGGCCTCGACCGCGATCTGCAGCTCGGAGCCAGTGCCGATCAGCACGACGTCCGGGGTGCCCTCGGTGTCGAGCAGCACGTAGCCGCCCTTGTGCACGTTCTCGGTGGTGGCGAAGCCGTCCGTGCCGCGCGGGAAGGTCGGCACGTTCTGCCGGGTCAGCGCCAGGCCGGCCGGGCGGTCGGTGTGCTCGAGGATGGCCGCCCACGCGGCGGCCGTCTCGTTCGCGTCACCGGGCCGGACGACGTCCAGTCCGGGGATCGCGCGCAGCGCCGACAGGTGCTCGATCGGCTGGTGCGTCGGGCCGTCCTCGCCGAGGCCGATCGAGTCGTGCGTCCACACGTACGTGACCGGAAGCTGCATCAGCGCCGCCAGCCGCACCGACGGGCGCATGTAGTCGGAGAAGACCAGGAACGTGCCGCCGTACGGACGGGTCAGGCCGTGCAGGGCGATGCCGTTCAGCACCGCGCCCATCGCGTGCTCGCGGATGCCGAAGTGCAGGACCCGGCCGTACTCGTCGCCGGAGAACTCCTTGGTCGAGTACTCCGCCGGGATGAACGACGGCTGGCCCTTCGGGGTGGTGTTGTTCGAACCGGCCAGGTCGGCGGAGCCGCCCCACAGCTCGGGCAGCTCCGGTGCGAGCTTGGTGAGCACGTCACCGGACGCGGCGCGGGTGGCGACCCCCTTGGCGTCGGCGTCCCAGCTCGGCAGCGCGTCCTTCCAGCCGGCCGGCAGCTCACGCTTCGACAGCCGGTCGAGCAGCGCGGCCCGCTCCGGGCTCGCGGCCTTCCACTCGTCGAACTTCGCGGTCCACTCGGCCTCCAGGGCCTTGCCGCGCTCCAGCGCCCTGCGGGTGTGCGCGAGCACGTCGTCGGCGACCTGGAACGACTGCTCCGGGTCCCAGCCGAGGACCTTCTTGGTCGCGGCGACCTCGTCGGCGCCGAGCGCCGAGCCGTGGATCTTGCCGGTGTTCTGCTTGTTCGGGGCCGGCCAGCCGATGATCGTGTGCAGGCGGATGAAGCTCGGCTTGTCGGTGACCGCCTTCGCCGCCTCGAGCGCGTCGTACAGCGCCTGGACGTCCTCGTGGTAGCCGGTGCCGCCCTGGGTCCAGTCGACGTCCTGGACGTGCCAGCCGTAGGCCGCGTAGCGGGCCGCGACGTCCTCGGACAGCGCGATGTCGGTGTTGTCCTCGATCGAGATCTTGTTCGCGTCGTAGATGACCGTCAGGTTGCCGAGCTTCTGGGTGCCGGCCAGCGACGAGGCCTCGGACGCGACGCCTTCCTCGATGTCGCCGTCGGACGCGATCACGTAGACCTGGTGATCGAACAGGCCCTCGCCCTTCGGGGCGTCGGGCTCCAGCAGGCCGCGCTCGCGGCGGGCCGCCATCGCCATGCCGACCGCGTTGCCGACGCCCTGGCCGAGCGGGCCGGTGGTGGTCTCCACACCGGCGGTGTGCCGGTATTCCGGGTGGCCGGGCGTCTTGCTGCCCCAGGTCCGCAGCGACTTCAGGTCGTCCAGCTCCAGGCCGAACCCGGCCAGGTAGAGCTGGATGTAGAGGGTCAGGCTGGAGTGCCCCGCGGACAGCACGAACCGGTCGCGGCCGGCCCAGTGCGGGTCGGCCGGGTTGTGCCGCATGACCTTCTGGAACAGCAGGTACGCCGCCGGCGCCAGGCTCATCGCCGTACCGGGATGTCCGTTCCCCACCTTCTCGACCGCGTCCATCGCGAGCACCCGCACGGTGTCGACCGCGCGCTGGTCGAGCTCGGTCCATTCAAGCTTTGGGCTGGTCTTCTCCGTCACGCCGGCGGCGCTCCTCTCGATGGTCTTCCGATGTCGCCTCAGGGTGAGCCTACTGTGGCCGGGGCGTTCCCTTGCGCACCGCTCACTTGGTTGTCAACCGTTCGCCGACTCTGCCTGTTCCCCGACCTGTTCGGCCGCAGACACACGCGATCGGAGGGGGGTGGCAGAACCCTCCTACGGGGCGTCGTAGACTGCTGAATCGTCAGCGCCGGAGTTCCGGCGTCAACCCAGATTGTTCGAGGTGTTCGTGACGGCCGTCGACCCGCGTCCCGCCGCGACGACGTCGTACCCGACGCCGCTGCCGGACGCTACCGCTGTATCAGCTGCAACATCGGCTGCAACGCTGCGTCCGTCGGTGCGCGACGTGGTGAAGGCGTACGTCGGTCTGACCAAGCCGCGCATCATCGAGCTGCTGCTGATCACCACCGTGCCGGTGATGTTCCTGGCGGCCGGCGGTGTGCCCGGTCTGCGGGTGGTGGTCGCCACCCTGATCGGCGGCATCCTCGCCTCCGGCAGCGCGAACACCATCAACTGCGTGCTGGACCGCGACATCGACGAGCAGATGCGCCGCACCCGGCGCCGCCCGCTGCCGCGGCACGCGGTCAGCCCGCGCTCGGCGACCACGTTCGGCGTCGTGCTCGGCGTGCTGGCCACCCTCGAGCTCGGCTTCTTCGTGAACTGGCTCTCCTCCGGCCTGGCGCTGGCGGCGAACCTGTTCTACGTCTTCGGCTACACGATGGTGCTGAAGCGTCGCACTGTGCAGAACATCGTCTGGGGCGGGATCGCCGGCTGCTTCCCGACCCTGATCGGCTGGACCGCGGTCACCGGCAAGCTCGCCTGGACCCCGGTCGTGCTGTTCCTGGTGGTGTTCTTCTGGACGCCGCCGCACACCTGGTCGCTCGCCATGCGGTACCGCGAGGACTACGCGTCGGTGGACGTGCCGATGCTCCCCGTGGTCGCCACCCCGGTCGCCACCGCGCGGCAGATCATGGCGTACTCGGTGGTCATGGTGATCACGTCGATCGCGCTCTGGCCGATCGGCGACACCGGCTTCGTGTACCCGCTGGCCGCGATCGTGCTCGGCTTCGTGTTCCTGCGCGAGGCGCGCCGGTTGTTGCTGCGGGCCCACACCGGCGCGGACGGCGCCGCCCTGCGGCCGATGCGGCTGTTCCACTTCTCGAACATCTACCTGGCGCTGCTGTTCATCGCGGCCGCCATCGATCCGCTCCTGCACTGAGAGTCGCGGTTCGCCTGCCGGGAGTTTCCCCGTTGACCTGATCGTGATCTGATGTTGCGATGGGGTCCTGCCTGTGGAGGGGGATCCACGCCTGGGGAGGCGCTGCAGCAGGGGGATACATGGGGGTACGAACACGCATCGCCGCGGTCGCGGCGCTCGCCTTGACCGGTTCGGTGCTGGTCGCAGGTCAGGCGCAGGCGGGTGGGAGCCACGGGACGCTGAAACCGGTGGTCACCGGTCTCGACTCGCCGCGCGGGGTCGCCCTGCACGGCGGGACGATCATCTACAGCGTCGGTGACGGCTCGGTGTACGCGAAGTACGGCAGCAAGACCCGGCTCCTCGGCAAGGTCGGCGAAGGCTTCGCTCCGGCGATCGACACCAACTTCCGGGGGACGACGTACGCGCTGACCGGCGGTGGCGGTCCGGGCGAGTCGTTGCCGCCGGGCGCCGCGACGCTCTACCGGCTGCGCCCGGGCAAGTCGCCGGTCCCGGTCGCGGACATCGGTAAGTACCAGGCCAAGGATCCGGATCCGTACGACCTGGAGCAGGTCCCGACGGACTCGAACCCGTTCGGGGTGGCCGCGCTGAAGGACGGCACGGTGCTGGTCGCGGACGCGGGTGGCAACGACCTCCTGCGGGTCTGGCCGAACGGCACGATCAAGACGGTTGCCCGGCTGAAGCCGCGCGTGGTGACGGTTCCGCCAGGGCTGCCACCGACCGATCCGGAGGGGCACCCGCTGCCGCCGGCCGGCACCAAGGTGCCCGCGGAAGCGGTCGCGACGTCGGTCACCGTCGGCTCGGACGGCTACTGGTACGTCGGTGAGCTGCGCGGCTTCCCGGCAACGCCCGGAACGTCGCAGATCTGGCGGATCAAGCCCGGCTCGATCGGCGCGGTGTGCGACCCGGTCAAGCCGTGGAAGGGCAACTGCACGCGGTACGCCGACGGGTACACGTCGATCGTGGACCTGGCCGGTGGGCCGAAGGGCACGCTGGCCGTGGTCGAGTTGGCCAAGGCGAGCTGGATCGCGGTCGAGACCGGCGGCCCGGCCGTCGGGTCGCTGTTCCTGCAGTACCCGGGCAAGCACCACAAGGCGGGCTACAAGCGTGAGCTCGCGGCGGGCAAGTTGATCCTGCCCGGTGGTACAGCGGTGAGCCGGTCCGGTGACGTCTACGTGTCGTCGCCGCTGTTCGGCCCGGGCGCGATCTACAAGGTGAAGCACTAGCAATGCGAAGCCCGCGGGGCGCCCGTCAGGTGGCGGGTGTCCCGCGTTCGCCGTACACGGCGGTGACGAGGGCGATCAGCAGGCCGGCCAGGAACATGTGGACGAGCACCACTGGCCAGGGCAGGCCGGTGAAGTACTGCGTGAAGCCGACGGCGCCCTGGAGCAGCTCGACGGCCAGCAGCCAGGCGGCCAGCTTGCGCAACGTCCGCGAGGTCGCGGTGACCCTGGTCGCGATCACCAGCGCGACCGAGATCCCGAGCAGGCCGAAGACCACGTCGGCGTGCAGCTGGGCGACCAGCTCCGGGTCGAAGCCGTTGCGGCCGGTGTCCGGATCGCCGGAGTGCGGACCGGCGCCGGTGACAACGGTGCCGAGGGCAACGGAGAGCCAGACCGCCACCACACAGGCGGTGGCGAGCGCGCGGACCACCGGGGGCGTGTGTGGGTACGGGCTGGTGCGCGAGCGGCGCATCATCGAGACGGTCAGCGTGATGATGATCGGCGAGACCAGGAAGTGCGCCGAGACGATCCAGGGGTTCAGCCCGGTGAGCACGCTGATGCCGCCGATCACGCCCTGCAGCGGAACCCCGAGCGCGGCCGCGGTCGCCAGCCGGCGCAGGTCCCGCCGGACCGGGCGGTAGCGCATCACGACCAGCCAGGTGATGATCGCGACGATCGCGACGACGAACCCGAGCATCCTGTTGGTGAACTCGATCGCGCCGTGCACGCCGAGCGCGGCGTGCGGGACGTAGGAGTCGTCGGTGCAGGACGGCCACGTCGGGCAGCCGAGCCCCGAGCCGGTCAGCCGGACCAGTCCGCCGGTGACCACGATGCCGATGTTCACCACCACCGACGCCCAGCCCCAGCGCCGGACGACGTCCAGGCTCGGCTCGGGCACCAGTCGCCATAATCCGCGCACTGGCTCGGTCTCTTGGGGCGGGGTCTCCGTCGTCATCACCGGCACACTCTAAAGGTCAGTCCCACTTGAAGGTCCTCGAGACCAGGTATCCGAGGACCGCGGCCCACAACGCCAGCGAGAGCGCGGCGGCCCACGGGATCACGCCTTCGACGGTGGAGTTCGCCAATCCGCTGGCCAGAGCCGCGCTCGGCAGCAGGCGGACGACGCCCTGCATGCCTGCGGGGTACTCGCTGACCGGCGTCATGATCGCGCCGCCCACGAGCAGCAGGAGGTACAGCAGGTTCGCCGCGGCGAGGGTTGCCTCCGCCCGGAGCAGGCCGGCCATCAGCAGGCCCAGTGACGCGAACGCCGCCGTACCGCACAAGACGGTGAGGATCACACCGAAGACCGCGGCGAATCCTCCGACAGGCTTCCAGCCGAGCGCGAACCCGGTGCCGATCAGCACCGCCAGCTGGATGGCCTGCACGATCAGGACCGCGCCGATCTTCCCCGCGAGCAGACCCGTGCGGGACAGCGGGGAGGCGCCGAGCCGCTTGATCACGCCGTACCGCCGTTCGAAGCCGGTGGCGATCGCGAGCGACGTGAAGGAGGACGACAGGACGGCCAGCGCGAGCACCCGCGGGACGGCCTCGTCGATCGGCCGGCCGCTGCCGAGGGGGAGGCGCTCACCGAGGCCGGTGCCGCCGAGCAGCAGGAGCAGGCCCAGCGGGATCACCAGCGCGAGCAGCAACTGCTCGCCGTTGCGGACGAGCAGCTTGAACTCCATCCGCGTGTGCGCGATCACCTTCCGTGACCACGGCGCACTGCCGGGCTGAGGCGCATACGTCGTCATTGCGTGCCCCTCGGCGTGGTGAGTTCGAGGAACACTTCCTCGAGCGACTTCGTGTGGTGCTGGGTCAGCTCGTCGGGCGTGCCGGACGCGATCACCTTGCCGGCCGAGACGACGTGCACCTGGTCGGACAGCTGCTCGGCCTCGTCCATCGCGTGCGTCGTCAGCACCACGGTGACGCCGTCGTCGCGCAGGTCGCGGATCAGCTGCCAGATCTCCCGGCGGCCGTGCGGGTCCAGTCCGGTGGTCGGTTCGTCGAGGAACGCGATCTCCGGCCGCCCGACGATCGCCAGCGCGAACGACAGCCGCTGCTTCTGCCCGCCCGAGAGCCGGCGGTACGGCGTGCGCCCGCAGCTGCCCAGGTCGAGGCGCTCCACGAGCGCGGGGATGTCGAGCGGATGGGTGTGCAGCGTCGCGACGTACCGAAGCATCTCGACGGCGCGGACACCCGACCAGGCGCCGCCCTCCTGCAGCATCACGCCGATCTTGGGCATCAGCTCGTCGTGGTCGGCGAGCGGGTCCAGCCCGAGCACCCGGACGCTGCCCGAGTCCGGGCGCCGGAAGCCCTCACACGTCTCCACGGTCGTGGTCTTGCCGGCACCGTTCGGGCCGAGCACGGCCGTCACCGTGCCGGCGGCTACGGTGAGACTCAGACCGTCGACCGCGGTCTTCTCGCCGTACCGCACGACGAGGTTGTCGATCTCTACCGCGACTGGCACAAACGCAGCATAGAGAACGGCTCGACGTGACCTCGCTCACGCCTACCCCCGGTGCCCCGCGTGAGCGCGGGAAACGGTTAGGCGAACCTTATTTGAAGGCCCCGGGGAATTACGCGACACTGATGTTGTGAAAAATCCTGCGACTACCGGAGCCGTCAGCGGCGCCGCGCGGGACGAGTCCACCCGGGACCGGGTTGCACGCTCGATCCTGACCAACGGCCCGTCCAGCGCTGCGGTGCTGGCCGAGCGGCTCGAACTCACCCCGGCGGCAGTCCGCCGGCACCTGGACCACCTGCTCGACGAGGGCCTGGTGGAGTCCCGCGAGGAGCGTGTCTACGGCCCGCGCGGCCGCGGCCGCCCGGCGAAGGTGTTCGTGCTGACCGACACCGGCCGGCACGCCTTCCACCAGGCGTACGACGACCTGGCGGCCACCGCGATGCGGTTCATCGCCGAAGCCGGCGGTGACGACGCGATCACCGAGTTCGCCCGGCGCCGCGTCGCCGAGGTGGAGGAGCGGTACCGGGAGCTGCTCGCGCAGGCTCCCGAGAGCAAGAAGGCGGAGGTGCTCGCGCAGGCCCTGACGGCCGACGGGTACGCCGCTTCCACGGCGGAGGCGGGCCACGGCGCCCAGCTCTGCCAGCACCACTGCCCGGTCGCGCACGTGGCCGAGCAGTTCCCCCAGCTGTGCGAGGCCGAGACCGAGGTGTTCTCGAGACTCCTCGGCAAGCACGTACAGCGGCTGGCCACCATCGCGCACGGCGACGGTGTGTGTACGACGCATATCCCGGGTCCTGCCCCTGTGACCCCTGTATCCGACGGCGAATCTGCGAGGACTGCACGATGACGCAAACCGCTCACCCCGAACTGGAAGGCCTCGGCAACTACCAGTACGGCTGGTCCGACTCCGACGCCGCCGGCGCGGTCGCTCAGCGCGGCTTGAGCGAGGACGTGGTGAGAGGCATCTCCACCCTCAAGAACGAGCCGGACTGGATGCTCGACCTGCGCCTGAAGGGCCTGAAACTCTTCGGCCGCAAGCCGATGCCGTCCTGGGGCGCCGACCTGTCCGGGATCGACTTCGACAACATCAAGTACTTCGTCCGGTCCACCGAGAAGCAGGCCACCTCCTGGGAGGAGCTGCCGCCGGACATCAAGAACACCTACGACAAGCTCGGCATCCCGGAGGCGGAGAAGCAGCGCCTGGTGGCCGGCGTCGCTGCGCAGTACGAGTCCGAGGTCGTCTACCACCAGATCCGCGAGGACCTGGAGCAGCAGGGTGTCATCTTCCTGGACACCGACACCGGCCTGAAGGAGCACCCGGAGCTCTTCAAGGAGTACTTCGGCTCGGTGATCCCGGTCGGCGACAACAAGTTCGCCTCGCTGAACACGGCGGTCTGGTCCGGCGGCTCGTTCATCTACGTCCCCAAGGGCGTCAAGGTGGACATCCCGCTGCAGGCCTACTTCCGGATCAACACCGAGAACATGGGCCAGTTCGAGCGGACGCTGATCATCGTCGACGAGGGCGCCTACGTGCACTACGTCGAGGGCTGCACGGCGCCGATCTACAAGTCCGACTCGCTGCACTCCGCGGTCGTCGAGATCATCGTGAAGAAGGGCGCCCGCTGCCGCTACACGACGATCCAGAACTGGTCGAACAACGTCTACAACCTGGTCACCAAGCGCGCCACCTGCGAGGAGGGCGCGACCATGGAGTGGATCGACGGCAACATCGGCTCCAAGGTGACGATGAAGTACCCGGCCGTGTACCTGATGGGCGAGCACGCCAAGGGCGAAACCCTGTCGGTCGCGTTCGCGGGCGAGGGCCAGCACCAGGACGCCGGCTCCAAGATGGTGCACAACGCGCCGTACACCTCCAGCTCGATCGTCTCGAAGTCGGTGGCCCGCGGCGGCGGCCGGACGTCGTACCGCGGTCTGGTCGAGGTGGCGCCGGGCTCGCACCACAGCAAGTCCACGGTGCGCTGTGACGCGCTGCTGGTCGACACCATCAGCCGTTCGGACACCTACCCGTACGTCGACGTCCGCGAGGACGACGTGGCGATGGGGCACGAGGCGACCGTGTCCAAGGTCAGCGACGACCAGCTCTTCTACCTGATGAGCCGGGGGATGGCCGAGGACGAGGCGATGGCGATGATCGTCCGCGGCTTCATCGAGCCGATCGCCCGCGAGCTCCCGATGGAGTACGCGCTGGAACTGAACCGACTGATCGAGCTGCAGATGGAAGGGGCCGTCGGCTGATGTCGACCTCTGAAACTCTTGTTGCCACCGGCAACAAGGCACACTCGCACGGCGCCGGCGTGCCGCTGCAGGCCCGCAGCGAGCGGCCGACGTCGTACGACGTCGCCGAGTTCGCGGTGCCGAACGGGCGCGAGGAGGAGTGGCGCTTCACCCCGGTCAAGCAGCTCAAGGCGCTGTTCGAGGACGCCGCGGGCACGGAGACGCCGAAGATCGACGCCTCCGGTCCCGAGGGCGTCGTGATCGAGACCGTCGCCGCCGACGCGGTCAAGGTCGGTACGCCGCAGGACCGGACCGCGGCCGTCGCCTGGAACCACGCGTCCGAGGCGCTCGCGGTGCGGATCCCGGTCGAGGCCGAGCTGACCGAGCCGGTGCACGTGAACGTCGCGAGCCTGGGCGGCCGCGGCTTCAGCCACCTGATCGTGGAAGCCGGCCGGTTCAGCAAGTCGATCGTGATCATCGATCACACCGGCGCCGGTGAGCTGAGCGGCAACGTCGAGATCAGGCTCGGCGACGGCGCCGACCTGCGCGTGGTCAGCATCCAGCAGGGCGACCACGAGTCGATCCACCTCGCCCAGCACGACGCGCTGGTCGGCCGGGACGCCCGGCTGCACCACGTCGCGGTCACGCTCGGCGGCCGGATCGTCCGCCTCAACACCAACGTCCGGTACGCCGGTCCGGGCGGCGACGCCGAGCTCGTCGGCGTGTACTTCGCCGAGTCCGGCCAGCACCACGAGCACCGGCTGTTCGTCGACCACGAGGCCACGCACTGCAAGAGCAACGTGCTCTACAAGGGCGCGCTGGCCGGTGACGACGCCCGCTCGGTGTGGATCGGCGACGTGCTGATCCGGGCCGCGGCCGAGGGCACCGACACCTTCGAGCTGAACCGGAACCTGGTGCTCACCGACGGCGCCCGCGCCGACTCGGTGCCGAACCTGGAGATCGAGACCGGCGAGATCGAGGGCGCCGGGCACGCCTCGGCGACCGGTCGGTTCGACGACGAGCAGCTGTTCTACCTGCAGGCCCGCGGTATCCCCGAGGACGCCGCCCGGCGCCTCGTCGTGGCCGGCTTCTTCAACGACATCATCGGCAAGATCGGCGTCCCCGAGGTCTCCGAGCACCTGCACGACGTGATCGAGGAGAAGCTCGCCCGGACCGCCGAGCTGAGCGAAGCGGCCAAGGCGGCTACGGGCCGGTGAGCGACACCTTCGAGCGCGCCTGCGCCGCCGCCGATGTCCCCGACGAGGGCGTGGTCCCCGTCGAGGTCGGCGGCGTCGAGGTCGCGGTCGTGAAGAGCGACGGACAGTACTTCGCGGTGCGGGACGAGTGCTCGCACGCGCAGATCCAGCTGTCCGAGGGCGACGTCGGCGAGTGCGAGATCGAGTGCTGGCTGCACGGGTCGCGGTTCGACCTGCGCACCGGCGAGCCGACCAGCCTGCCCGCGTACGACCCGGTGCCGATCTACCCGGTGCGCCTCGACGGCGACGACGTCCTCGTCGACGTGAAGAACCCCATCAACCAGGCTTCACTTTGAGCTGTAGGAGATAGCAGAAACCATGGCGACACTCGAGATCCGCGACCTGCAGGTGTCGGTCGACACCGAGGCCGGCCCGAAGCAGATCCTGCGCGGCGTCGACCTGACCATCGCCGGTGGTCAGACGCACGCGATCATGGGCCCGAACGGCTCCGGCAAGTCGACGCTGGCGTACTCGATCGCCGGGCACCCGAAGTACAACATCACCGGCGGCACCGTGACGCTGGACGGCGAGGACGTGCTGGACATGTCCGTCGACGAGCGCGCCCGGGCCGGACTGTTCCTGGCGATGCAGTACCCGGTCGAGGTGCCGGGGGTGTCGGTGGCGAACTTCCTGCGCACCGCCAAGACCGCGATCGACGGCGAGGCGCCGAAGCTGCGGACCTGGGTCAAGGACGTGAACACCGCGCTGGCCGAGCTGCAGATGGACCCCGAGTTCGCCCAGCGCAACGTCAACGAGGGCTTCTCCGGCGGTGAGAAGAAGCGCCACGAGATCGTCCAGCTCGAGCTGCTGAACCCGAAGATCGCGATCCTCGACGAGACCGACTCCGGCCTCGACATCGACGCGCTCAAGATCGTCTCCGAGGGCGTCAACCGGTTCGCCGGCCAGGGCGACAAGGGCATCCTGCTGATCACCCACTACACGCGGATCCTGCGCTACATCAAGCCGGACTTCGTGCACGTCTTCGTCGACGGCCGCGTCGCCGAGGAGGGTGGCCCGGAGCTGGCCGAGGAGCTGGAGGCCAACGGGTACGAGCGCTTCGTCAAGGCAGGCGCGAAGTGACCTCCGCCCGGACGTTCAGCAGTCCCCTGGACCTGCAGTCGGTCCGGGCGGACTTCCCGATCCTGTCCCGCGAACTGGCGGGCGGGTTCCCGCTGGTCTACCTGGACTCGGCGAACTCCTCGCAGAAGCCGCGCCAGGTGGTCCAGGCGATCGAGGACCACTACCTCAAGCACAACGCCAACGTCGCGCGCGCCATGCACCAGCTGGGTGCTGAGGCGACCGCGGCGTACGAGGGCGGCCGGGACAAGGTCGCGGCTTTCATCGGCGCGCCGTCGCGGGACGAGATCGTCTTCACCAAGAACGCCTCCGAGGCGCTGAACCTGGCCGCGCACACGCTGGGCGCATCGCTGAAGCCGGGCGATGTCGTGGTGATCTCCGAGATGGAGCACCACAGCAACATCGTCCCGTGGCAGCTCGCGTGTGAGCGGACCGGCGCGACGCTGAAGTGGTTCGGCGTGACCGAGGACGGGCGGCTCGACCTCAGCAACATCGAGGAGCTGCTCACCGAGAACACCAAGGTCGTCTCGCTGACCTGGGTGTCGAACGCGCTCGGCACGATCAACCCGATCACGGAGATCGCGGCCAAGGCGCATGCGGTCGGCGCGACCGTCGTCGTCGACGCCTCGCAGGCGGTCCCGCAGTTCCCGGTCGACGTCTCCACACTGGGCGCGGACCTCCTGGTCTTCACCGGCCACAAGGTGGTCGGTCCGACCGGTATCGGCGTGCTCTGGGGCCGCTACGAGCTGCTCGCCGAGCTGCCGCCGTTCCTCGGCGGCGGCGAGATGATCGAGGTCGTCCGAATGACCGGTTCGACGTACGCGCCGCCGCCGGCCCGGTTCGAGGCCGGGACGCCGCCGATCGCGCAGGCGGTCGGGCTGGGTGCGGCCGTGGACTACCTGTCCGGGATCGGCATGGACAAGATCGCCGCGCACGAGCACGCGATCGTCGAGTACGCGCTGGAGGGGCTGAAGACCGTCCCGGGTCTGAAGCTGCTCGGCCCGACGGACGCCAAGGACCACGGCGGCGCGATCAGCTTCGAGCTGGACGGCGTGCACCCGCACGACGTGTCGACGGTTCTGGACACCCGGGGTATCGCCGTGCGGGCGGGTCACCACTGTGCGCGCCCGGTCCACGAGCGGTTCGGAATGCAGTCGTCGACCAGAGCGTCTTTCTACCTGTACACGACTCCCGAGGAGATCGACGCGCTCGTCGACGGCCTCGGCTTCGTCCGATCATTCTTCAAGGTGGACTGATATGCAGCTCGACAGCCTGTACCAGGAGATCATCCTGGACCACTACCGCAGCCCGCACCACGCGGGTCTCGCGGACCCGTACGACGTGGAGGTGCACCACGTGAACCCGTCCTGCGGGGACGAGGTCACGCTCCGGGTCGAGCTCGACGGCGACACCGTCAAGGGCGTCACGCACGCGAGCGTCGGCTGCTCGATCAGCCAGGCCGCCACCTCGGTGATGTCGGACCTGGTGATCGGCAAGCCGGTGTCGGAGGGGATGGCGACGTACGAGAAGTTCCTCGAGCTGATGCAGGGCCGGGGGAATGTCGAACCGGACGAAGAGGTTCTCGAGGACGGCGTCGCGTTCGCGGGCGTCGCGCAGTTCCCGGCCCGGGTGAAGTGTGCACTGCTGGGCTGGTCGGCGTGGCGCGATGCCACCGCCCAGGCCCTGGCGAACAGCGGGGCAGCCAACCAAGGAGTGAGCAATGCCTGACCAGACCGACGAGAAGATCGAGCTGCCCGAGGTCGACCTCGAGGCCGCGCAGGCCGCCCAGGCCGGACAGTCGGTCACGAGCCCGCCCAAGGTCGAGGACGTGAACGAGGCGCTCAAGGACGTCGTCGACCCCGAGCTCGGGATCAATGTCGTCGACCTGGGCCTCGTCTACGGCGTGACCGTGGACGACGCGAGCACGGCGACCATCGACATGACGCTGACGTCGGCGGCCTGCCCGCTGACCGACGTGATCGAGGACCAGACCCGGATGGCGCTGGACGGCCTCGTCAACGACTTCCGCATCAACTGGGTCTGGATGCCGCCGTGGGGCCCGGAGAAGATCACCGACGACGGCCGCGACCAGCTGCGCGCCCTCGGCTTCAACGTGTGAGAAGGATCGTCTCGCGGTATCCGTATCCCTCGGGCTCCCTCGTCTTGCTAGCATTGACAGCAGAACGAGGAGAGGGGGAGGATCATGGCTACACTCACGGTGCGCAACGTAGGTGCTGAGACACACAGTGCGTTGCGGCGGCGGGCAGCGCAGCACAACCGGTCGATGGAGGCTGAGGCGCGCGCGATTCTCGAGGCGGCCGTTCGTACCTCGGACGGCTTCATCGGAGACTGGCTGGACTCCGCGGAGGCGCTCCGGGGAGAGCCGTTGGAGCTCCCGGAGCGGTCCCTGCCCCGCGAGGTCGACCTGGCGTGATCATCGCCGACACGAACGTTTTGTCGGAGCCCCTGAGGACGACGCCGGATTCAGCGGTTCTCGCCTGGCTGGCGGACAACGGACCAGACCTGGCTATCACGACCGTGACAGTGTCCGAGTTGCTGTACGGCGTGCAGCGTCTTCCGGTCGGTCGGCGTAGAACGGGTCTGACGGCGGCCATTGACCGGCTGCTGACGTCGGCGCAGGATCGGGTGCTCGCCTACGACGAGGAGGCAGCCAGACTGCACGCGTCGCTGCGTGTGGCCCGGGAGGCGGAGGGAAAGCCGACGTCTGCCGAAGACGGGATGATTGCGGCCATCGCGTTGGCGTACGGCGCTCAGATCGCAACCCGCAACGTCAGGCACTTCGAGGGGTTTGGCCTGGAGGTCATCAACCCTTGGGACGTTCCTGGATCGCGCTGACAGTCGGCCCTCGCAGCATGGACTACCGTCAGCAGGGTGAAGCGCACTGTCTTCGTCGTACCTGAGCGGCTTGAGCGCTGGCTGACTGGGTTTGGTGAGCGGCACGGCGCGGTCACGTACGACGTGACGCCGCAGAGCGTCACGGTGACGGCCGAGGACGGCTCGTCTGCCGTCGTCACCGTGCCTTTCGAGCCCCTCGCGGTGTTGTCCCGTGAGGGGCTCGTCGCGCATGTGCTGACCGAGCGGCGGATCGGCGTCCTGCTGGTCCGGCGCGGCGGGTACGGCGTGGGCGTGTTCGCCGGCGGCACGCTGCTCGACTCGAAGGTCGGGTCACGGCACGTGCAGGGGACCACCAAGGCAGGCGGCTGGTCGCAGCAGCGGTACGCGCGCCGACGGGACAACCAGGCGCGGGAGGCGTTCGCGGCGGCGACCGAGGTCGCGGTGCGGATCCTGGCGCCGGCCCGCCTCGACGTACTGGTGTGCGGGGGAGACCGGCGGGCCGTCGACACCGTGCTCCAGGACCCGCGCCTGAAGGAGCTCGTCGCGCTGGTCCGGCCGCCGTTCCTCGGCGTACCGGATCCGAAGCAGAAGGTCCTCGAGCAGGCCGGCGCTGACGCGCGGGCGATCCGGATCGACGTCGATCAGGAGTCGGCGGTGCCGTGAAGTGAGCGGAAGTCCTCGAGGGTGCCGCGGTACGTATCCAGGTCCTCCTCCAGCCGGGCACGCGTGACCGCGTACGGGTCGTCGGCGAGGATGTCGGCGCCGTACGTCGTCCAGATCGCCTCGTCCGGGACCCGGTCCGCGCCCTCGGGCAGGAACTTGATCGCCTCCGCGATCGCCTCCGCGGCGAGTTCGTAGTTCAGCGCGACGAGGTTGCGTTCCCTGCCGGGCTCGCCGTTGTACGCCATGTCGGCCTCGACCCCGCGCTCCCAGTACAGCCGCCCGACCGCGACCCACTCCGCCGCGTCGACCAGCCGCGACCGGCCCAGCCCCCAGTGCGCGCCGGTCAGCGTCGCCGACTTCTCCGAGGCGTACGGGATCGTGATCTCGCCGACCGGCGACGCGTAGATCCAGGCGTCCGGGCCCTCGGTCATGTTGACGCCGGGCTCGAAACCGGGAGCCGGCAGGAGCTCCACACCGGGCTCCGGTTCCTCCTGCGCGCGGGTCAGGGCCACGTAGATGTCGGCCTCCATCAGGGTCCTCGCGGTCAGCATCGGTTATCTCGCTCCTGTTTCCCTGATCCGATTGGCCAGTTCGCCGTACGCGTCCCGGGTGACCAGCAACCGGTCCAGCCGGAACCGCCCGGGCTCGGCCGCCCGAACCGCCTGTCCTTCCGGTGTCCAGAACTCGTCCTCCGGTACGGCGTCCGCGCCGGCCGGGACGAACTTGATCACCTCGGCCACCGCGGCGCGCGCGACGGCCAGCACCCTACCCGCCTCGACGGGATCCGTGGGGACGGCGGCGGCCGCGGTGTCGGCCACGTCCAGCCACTGGCCGGCGTCGATGATCTCCGACGGCTCCGGACCGCCGAACGTCGGCCAGCCCTGCACCGCGGTCCCCTGCGCGGGCAGCCCGAACAAGTACTCGCGCTCGGCGCGGCACCCCGGGCAGACCGCCGCGTAACTGGAGGCGGGCTCACCGTCGATCTGGACCAGCGCCTGCTCCCAGGGCGCCTCGACCGATCCACAGTCCGGGCACGGATGCAGCTCGAGGTACAGCTGTGCCTCGTCCCAGGTGCGGGCCACCGCGAAGGCCATGAAACCCCTCTCGTTCTCGGAGTACTCGAAAAGCGACTGTCATCGGCCTCACGGCCCGGACATCGTCGGTCCTTGGCCGGGAGATGCGATCGTCCGGCCGGAAACCGCCGACGACCGTCCTCCGTGCCCGCCGGCCGGCGGCAGCGAGCGCGCCGCCATCGTGTGATCGAGCGCCTTCAGCACGTCCCGCGGCACCCCCGTCTGCTCCAGCGCGGCGGCCACCTTCGCATTGAAGCTGCCGTCCGGTCCCGACGTGTTGTAGAGCTCGCGCAGGTCGACCCGCCCCTCGGCCATCAGCGCCAGGTTCGGGTGCAGGCCGGCGAACGCGGAGCCGAATCCGCCGTCGCGGTCGCCGACGAAACGTGCCGGGGTGTTCCGTTCGGGGTCGGCGGGAACGGCCTTGTACTTGCGGTCGGTCCCGTCGGCGCCCCGGACCAGCAGCACGACCGCCCTCTTCAAGGACTTCGCACGCTCGATCGCCTTGAGCAGCGGGCGGTACGGCTGATAAACCGCGCCGGACTTGCCCTGCCCGTACTCGGTCTCGACCAGGTCCGGCCGTCCGAAGTCCTCCGGCCGCACCTCCAGCCGCGCGTTCGCCAACACCGAGTCGAGCGTCGCACCGGCCTCCATCTGCCGCAGGCACTCGAGGAACTGGCTCGCGCGCATCCGGACGAACATCTGGCCGTTGGCCAGCTCCGGCAGGTGGGTGGTGTCCCGTACGACCGGTTCGCCGGAGCCGTTGTCGGTGGCCGTCCGGACCGTGGCGTGGTAGACCACCGGGATCCGCACCGTGACCAGCTGGCCCTCGGTGAACCTGCTGGTCTCCAGCCGGGTGCCTGCCTGGTCCGAGGACTGCTCGCGGACCTGTTCGCCGATCGAGCCGCCGACCGAGACGAGTCCGCCGTCGACGCCTCCGGAACCGGTCACCGGCAGCATCCGGTTGCTGCTGCTGGACGAGCGGTACGCATCCTGCCGGCGCCAGACCCGGCCGTCCTGGCCGAGGACGTGCGGGCCGTGCAGCTCCAGGCCGACCGCCTCCGCGTTGAGCTGGACGTTGACCGTCGTCCGCCCGTTGCCCGGCTTCGCCATCGGCTGCAGGGCGATGCCGCTGTCGAGCAACCGGCCGGCCTTGGCCCGCAGCGCGCTCGGCTTGAGGTTGGACCGGATCAGGTGCCGGTACTCCTGCGCGCCGCGTTTCCCGAGGACGTCGGGTTGTGCGAGGTACGCGGTCAGCTTCTCGGAGAGCTCGTTGCGCCGTTCGCCGCTCCGGGCGTGCAGCGCGGCGCGAATCACCATCGCGCCTTCGGGGAGCCGGAACGGGCGGTGTTCGGCGACCTCCTCCAGTTGCTGCTCGGCCTGCGGACGCGGGCCGTCCATCAGGTCCCCGCGCGGCACCCACATCACCATGTCGGCCCGCACCTCGCGACGCGCCGACATGGTGGTCACCTCGTCGGGGTCGATCCGGCCGAGCTTCCAGCGGGCGCTGGCCGTCGCGGCCGCGCCGGCGTTGCGAACTCGTACGACCTCGGTCTCGAACACGACCTTGCGGTGCGCCTTGTCCAGCTCGTTTCCCAGCCGGTCGATCGTGTTGTTCAGCTCGCCGCTGCCCTCCGTCTGCGTCTTGGTCTGGTCGGTCGAGACGCCGAGGGAGCCGGCGCCGAGCGCGCCGGGGGCCGCGCCGTCGACACCGCCCGAGACCGTGACGGTGTGGCTCGCCGATCGGTCGAGCGACTTGTAGTCGTAGTTCTGCCCGATGCCCCAGACGTCCTCCTTCGGGAGCTCCGGCGTGCCGTCCTTCGCGACCGGGACGCCGTCGACGGTGAGTTCGCCCTCGTACCGGGCCGACACCTTGACGAAGAACACGTCCGGCCGTTCCTGCCCCTGGATCGGCACCTCGATCGATACTTCGAACCCGTCCGCGCCGAGCATGTCGTCGAGGTGGCCCTGGTAGCTGTCCGGGCCGAGGTCGACGTCCAGCGCGTTCTGGAGCAGCAGGCTGGCGTCCCGGAGGCCGGGGGCCAGCTCGTCCACCTGCGGCCCGACCAGCTCGCGCAGGTCGACTCGCCGGTCGGTGCCCTCGACGGTGATCGACTCGATCTGGGCCGCGCCGAGGCTGTCGTCGTACGCCTCGGACGTGTGCATGACCCGGCGGCGGTCGGCCTGCGCCTCGACCCGCCGCGTCGTCGATTCGAAGCGCTTGGTCTCGGACGCGGCGCGGGACGGCCGGATCCGTCCGTGCTTGCTGAGTTTCGCGGTCAGTTGCTCGGTGGTGTGTTCGGCCGCGAGGCCGGTGGTGGCGCCTTCCTTCTCCTTCACGTAGCGGGTCAGGAAACGGCTCGCGACCCGCTGGCTGACCGGCAGCTTGTCGTTCAGGTAGCGCTCGGCGGCGTCGGCGGCCGCCCAGAGCGGCAAGTCCAGCTTGCCGGCGCCGTACAGCTCCAGGGCCCGCCGCTCGGCCATGGCCTTCTGCACCACCGCGTCCGGCAGTTCGATCGACCGGATCACCTGACCGTTGCGGACGATGTCCGCGGTCATCTTGTGGCGTTCCATGAACTCGTGGTGCGGACCCGAGCTGACCAGCAGCCGCTCGTCGCCGGATGTCTCGCTGGTCGTGACGGACGTCGACCGGCCACCGGTGCGGCCGGCCGAGAGACCACCGGAGCGGGCGGCGCCGGAGGCCTCGGTGACGCCGAGCCCGGCGCTGCCGCTGACGCCTCCGGAGGCGGACCTGCCGGACGTGGAGCCGACGTCGGTCATCGTGAAGTTGATGTCCAGCGTGTTCTGCTGGTTCATCGCCCAGTGCGTGAGGCTGACCGCCTCACCCCGGATCACGATCTCGTACTCCTGCGGCAGCAGCGTGCCGTCCTGGAACGCGTGCACCGGGTTCCCCGGTGCACGGACCACCGTGAACGGCAGCCGGTACTCGCCGTTCATCCATTCGCGGTTCGCGACCAGGCTGGTCGGGGCCAGGGCCGCGTGCAGCGCCGGCAGCGCCGTCGAGTCGGCCCGGATCGCCGGGATCGCCTTGCACAGTTCGTCCGCCGCGTTCCCGGCGTCCACGGCGACCGGGATCGCCTGCTCGACGGCCTGATGGTGCGGCGGCTTCGGGTTCTGCTCGTACGCCGGGGCGGCGGCACGGGCCAGCGAGCGTTCGTACGCGACCTCCATGCTGCCCTCGACGTCGGCGATCGGCTCGGCGTCGCCCCGGTCGGTGATCTCCGCGAAGGTGATCCGGACCTTCTGCTCGACCCGGTCGAGCGGCTCGGTGCTCTCGGTCAGCGTGACCCGGTTGACGCGCCGCCCGGCCGTCCAGCTGAGGCTGCGGCCGAGCGCGTTCCGGCTGAACTTCAGCCCGAGCCGTCCGGCCCAGCCGCGAGCACCCTCGTCCGGACCGTCGGAGACGCCGACCCCGGCCGACAGCGGCACCCCACGGGACCGGCTGGACGACCGCCCGGTCGCGCGCGAGCTGATGCCGAGCCGGACGGCGTTCTCGTTCGTGCTCGTGCCGAGGCCCTCGCCGACGAACTGATCCGTCTGCTCGTCGGTCTCCTGCGTGACCGACAGCCGGAACGGCCGCCAGCGCCTCGCGCCGGCGAAGCCGTGGTCCTCGAGCATCACGATCAGGCCGCCCTGACAGGCCTGGTCGATACCGGCCTCGATCCGCTGCGCGTTGATCGCTTCCCGGACCCGCCTGGAGTTGGCGACCTGCAGGGCGGTGGCCGACTCACCCGCCCGCGCGACCAGGCCCAGCTCGGCGAGCCCCTCCAGCGCCTGGCGCTGCGCCGGGTCGGCGCCCTGGAAGTTCTGCACCAGGGCCTTGCCGACGCCGCGGATCTGGTTCTCGCCGCGGCCCATGACCGGCGGAATCGTCAGCGTCCGCGGGTCGGTCGCCGGCTCCGCGTCACCGCGCAGCAGCACCCGGCCCTGCGGATCGAGCTTCGGCGTCTTGCCGTCGTCCTCCCAGCAGATCGCGTTCCGGTCCGCGCGGCCGCCGGCCCGGAGCAGGTCGTTCTCCGCGACCCGCATCAGGGCCCGCGCCTCGCCGTTCTCGACGATCGGTTTCGCCTTGGCATCGCCGATCTTGCGCAGCGACGCGCGGACGTTGAGACCGAGCAGCACGCCTTGTGTCGGGCCCTTGTTGCGGTGCACGGCCGGGGTGATCGTGGTCATGCTGACGGCCTGCCCGCCGGAGCGGGACACAGTGCGGCCGGCCGACCCGCTGACGGCCTTGACACCGACCGACCCGGTGCCGGTGACCGACGTGCCGTAGGTCTGGCTCGCGCCGACACCGGCGAAGTCGACGAGAACCTCTTCCTGCCACATCTCCGCGCTGGACTCACCGACCAGCTCCGCCTTGCCCCAGACCGGCTCGAGCTCGAAGGTGAGTTCGTACTCCGAGTCGCCGCCGGTCGGGATCGGCCGGGTGATTCCGCCCGGTTGGCTCAGCTCGCGCATCAGCCGGTACGGGTCGTTCACCATCAGGCCGGCGATGTGGTCGTACGCGACCCGGTCCAGGTCGCCGTACTGCTGCTGGGCCCTGCGTACCAGGCGATCCGTGACGTCCTGCAGCCCGCTGATGCGGGTGACGGCGTGCCGCGGGAACTCGCCGGTGACGTCCTTGCCGTGGCCGATCCCGGCGAGCGTGACGGTGTCGGTCGGAGCCTGCACGGTGTACGCGCTGGACACCCATGTCTGCTGCGTGCCGGCGTCGATGGTCTCGACCGCCGACCAGGGCTCGGTGGGGGAGTCGCGGACCTGGAGCTCCCACTCGCCCTCCCACTCGTAGAGGATCGACTCGCCGCGGTTGTCGTCGACCCAGGCCGAACCCGGACTGTAGGCCCGGGCTTCGGACTTCTCGGCCAGGGACCGCCCGGTCGACACCTCGACCTTGGCCGTGCCGACCTGCGACGCACCGGGCACGGCCAGGTCCATCAGCGGCGCCAGGTTCACGCCGACGTTGACGCTCGTCGAGTGCGTGTCGGTCGTGCCGACGCTGGTGCCGGCCTCGCCGATCGTGCCCGCCATCTGCTCGGCCAGCTGGAAGTCGATCCGGTCCTTCTCGGTGATGCCGCCCTTGCGGCGGAGCACCGCCCGCAGCTGTCGGGTGTCGTCGACCGTGGTGTCCGCACGGTTCGGGACCTTGATGATCACGCCTTCGGTGAACACCCGCCGGTACTCCGCCGCGCTGAGCGGTTCAGGGGAGCCGGCCGGCAACTGGCCGCCGTTGCCGGTCCGGGCGAGGAACTGGTTGATGCCGTCGATCGGCAGCCGGTGACCGTCGCCTTCCGGAACGCCGGTCATCAGCAGGTGCTGGGCCGGTAGCGCCCGGTCGAGGCTGCCTCGGTACACCGTCACCTGGTGCTGCGCGGCCGCCGCGAGCTCGGCCGTCCGGGCCTGCGAGCCGTTCCCGTCGATCTCGGTGAGCAGGCTCTGATAGCCGGCCAGCGCCTCCCGTGCGTCGGCGGCGGCCTGCTCGTAGGCGCCGGCGATCTCGGTGTGCCGAGCGGCCTTGTTCCGCTCGTTCGTGGCCGTGTCCCGCAGCTGCCGGGCACGGTCCGGCGCGCCCTGGTCGCGGGCCCGGTCCTCGGCGGCGGCCTCGGTCTCCTTCGCCGCCGCCTCGTCGGTCGCGGCCGTGGAGGTGTCCCGCTTGCGGGCCGCCTTCGCCTCGAGATCCGCAACCGCGGTCCGGAGCGTCTCGATCTGGGCGACGACCTGGATGCGCAGATGCGCGGGTGTGTTCCGGGCTGGTTTCGCCTCGGCCTCGGCGCGTGCGGCGGCCCGGCCGATCTCGGCCGCGTCGGGGCTGACGACCGCACGGGCGGTCCAGGGCAGGGCCGGCTCGGCGCCGCCGTGCCGGCGAATCGTGCGGGCAAGGCCCTCGATGTCGCGCTGGAGGTCGTCGACGCTCCGCGGGCCACTGGGACGTCCGTTCGCCAGGGTCTCGGCGCGGGCCTCGTGCCAGTCGCGGACCAGGCCCTCGAAGGCGGCCTCGTCGGCGTGCAGCCGCCGGTCGCGGCGCTCGTGGCTGAAGACGGACCGCAGCCGGCCGAGGACTCCACGGGTCGCGCCGGCCTCCGCGGCGGCCAGCTCCTGCGTCATCAGCGTCAGCTGGTGGGTGTAGACGTAGCGGATCTGCTCGTCGCTGAGCCCGGGCGGGATCCGCAGGACGCTCGGGTCGTTCTCGGTCCCGGCGCGGATGACGCCCTGGCCCATCGCGCCCAGCGTGGTGTCGCCGATCTCGATCCGGAGCCGGTGCGGTACGTCGGAGACCCGCGTCCGCAGGATCGCCTGGTGCAAGCCGTGATCGACGGCCGGCTGGTCGGTGACGGCTCCGGTCAGAGACCGCCGGTCCATCCCGGCGAGCAGGTTCAGCGCATGGTTCTCGGTCAGCTGAGGCTGCGAATCCGGACGGCTGCCGATCGACAGACCGGTGCCGCGGATCTGTGAGGTCCAGACGCGCCGCCCCTCCGCGCCCCGGTGGCGGCTGCCGACCTGGGCGCGACGGCGTCCGCGCCGCGGTACGGACGACGTACCGACGCCGAGAAGCTCCGCCTCGCGGTTGATCGCCGCCGAGGCGGACACGATCGCCGCGACGTCGTAGCTGTTCGGCGGCGCTGTCAGCCGGCCGAGGCGGGCCGCCGACTCCGGGTCGTCCGGCGCCGCGGCGCTGAGCGCGACGCGCTGCAAGGCGTCGGGCTCGGCTCGCCGGGACTGCGCCAGCCCGGGCACCCGCAGGTAGCGGTCGAGGGCGTCGACGGCACCGCGGGCAGGCAGTTCGCCGCGTGCCAGGGCCACTTCGCTACCGACAGCCGTGACGGCCTCGGCCAGCAGCCGGTCGTCGCTGATCTGGTCCGCGGCCCGTCGGGCGAGCAGTTCCTCGATCGCGCGCATCGCGCGCGCGGACAGCAGATCGTCGCGAGTGGTCAACCGGACCCGCCCGTCCCGCAGCGGCACCGCCGAGGGGTGCAGGATCCCGAGCGCGTTTCCGGCAGCCCATTGAGCCCGAGCCGTCGGATCTGCGGCGGACAACGTCGGTGTAGTCAGCCGAATCACCCCTCCCGTAGGGGGCCTGGTGCTCACCAGTTGTCACCAGGACCCTCTGGTTCCGGAATTTAGCAAACAAACGGTTACTCGCCAGCTACTCAATCCACCCGAACTGTTAACGATTTACGCGCCCGATCCACCTAGGATCGGGCGCATGTGGGAGAAGTTCGGTGACTCTGATTGGAACATCCCCCAGGCTCGCAGCACGGTCGCGCAGTTGCGGCACCACGCCGGCGACGGCCGGGAGTACGACGGCATCGAACTGTTCCTCGCGCTCTGCGAGTACCTCGACCTGCTGCACGGCAAGCACGGGTTCGACTACCTCTACACCGGTGCAGAACAAGCAGCCCTCGCCGCCGCGGTGCAGCGGATCCGCGGGCCACGGGTCGAACCGGACCCCGACTCGGATCGCCTCGTCCAGCCGGTGAACGCCGCCGTCACGCTGGAGGAGGGCCGGGACCTCGTGGTCTGGCTGGAGGGGCGGCCCGGCTGGGAGCGTCAGGTCGGGCTGTGCCTCCGCGCCATGTATGCCTATCTAGACCAGTTGTACGGCGGGCCGGGCGCCTTCAACCAGCTGCTCAGGCCGGACGAGCTGGAGCGGGTCGCGGCGCGATAACGGCGGTGACCTACTGGCACGGATGGCACCTGGCTGCCATTACGGTAGGCGCGTGAGTCTCTCGTCCTCCACGCGTACCTCCTCCCAAGGCGCCCGGGCAGCGGGCCGATCGACGGGTGGCGCGGCGACCCGCCTCCCCGGCAGCCGGGAACGGCGCCCCGCCCTGGCCGCGCTCGCGGTGATCCTGATCCTGCTCGGCGCCGCCGGCTCCGCGCTGATCGCGCTGAACAGCGGCAACCGCTCCGACTTCGTCGCGGTCGCCGACACCCTCCCACCGGGCCACAAGATCGAGCCCAAGGACTTCTCCCGCGGCGACCTGGCCGGTGCCACCGGCGGGCTGATCCCGTGGTCGGAGGCGAACAAGTACGTCGGTCGTTACACGAAGACCTGGCTGTACAAGGACCAGTTCGTCACGCCGGAGGGCCTCACCAAGGAGGGCGAGCAGCCGATCCCGGCCAGCGGCGCGCTGGTCGGCGTCAGCCTCGAGGCCGGGCGTGCGCCGTCCGACGGACTCCTCGTCGGCGACGTCGTGAAGGTCATCCGGGTCCCGTCGGCCAACCAGGAGGGCGCCGCGGTCCCGCTGGTCAACGCCGCCAAGGTGACCTCGGCGGCCGGTGCGATCATCGACAGCAAGACGAGCGCGAACAGCTCCCTGAACGTGACGATCCTGATCCCGGCGGACGACGTCACGACGGTCGCTGCCGCGGCGGCCGCCAAGACCCTGGTCCTGGTGAAGCTCGCACCGGGCACCACGCCGGACGCGGAACGCAGCGGGGCCAACTGATGGCACTGGTGGCATTGGCGAGCGCGAAGGGCTCGCCCGGCGTAACCACGGCAAGTCTGGTCTTCGGTGCGCTCTGGCCGCGGCAGGTGCTGCTGGCCGAGTGCGACCCGGCCGGCAGCGACGTGGCGATCCGGATGACCGGCCCGGCCGGCGCCGCGCTGAACTCCGACCGCGGCCTGGTCAGCCTGGCCGCGGCGAGCCGCAAGGGGCTGGGGGACGAGGTCATCCTCGCGCACAGCCAGCAGCTCGACGGCGGTCTCGACGTACTGCTCGGCGTGCGCTCGCCCGAACAGGTGGGCGGCATGGGCGGTCTGTGGCACCCGCTCGGCATCTCGTTCAACCAGATGCAGCACGGCGATGTCCTGGCCGACTGCGGGCGGATCGGTGCGTCCTCGCCGCAGCTGCCGGTCATCCAGTCCGCTCGCCTCGTCGTCCTGGTGTGTACGGCGACCGGCTCGTCGGTGGCGCACCTGCGGGAGCGGCTGTCGACGCTGGTGCACCACGTCGACGCCCAGCTCGGTGTGGTCGTTGTGGCCGACCCGAAGCAGCGCGACGGCGTGAAGCAGGTCTGGTCCGTGCTGGACGCGATGTCCCTGCCGGTCCGGCACCGCTGGCACCTGGCGTACGACCCGGCCGGTGCGGCGTTCTTCGACGGGCGCGGCCACGGCCGGCTCGACAAGACCCAGCTGATCCGGTCCGCGACCGCGATCACCGCCGAGATGGCCTCGCTGGTCGCCGCGCCGCCGCCGCAGGACTTCGACATGGCCAACGCCGCTTTCCCGCCGGGTGATTACCGATGAGTGCGGACCAGGAGCTGGTCCGCAAGCTGCGGGTGCAGGTGGCGGAGCGGCTGAACGAGCAGCGCCGCCGCGACCAGGTGAACGGCGTACCTCCGATGAGCGCGGAGGACGAGCGGGAGTACGCGCGGTCGCTGATCGTGCAGGTGCTCGAGGACTACGCGCGGTACGAGCTGGCCGAGGGCCGGACGCCGCCGACTCCGGACGACGATGCGCAGATCGCCGGCGCGATCCACTCGGCGCTGTTCGGCGTCGGCCGGCTGCAGCCGCTGATCGACGACCCCGAGGTCGAGAACATCGACATCAACGGCTGCGACCAGGTCTTCGTGCAGTACGGCGACGGCCGCGAGGAGACGCCTGGCCCGGTCGCCGAGAGCGACGACGAACTGGTCGAGCTGATCCAGGTGCTGGCGGCGCACGCCGGTCTGACCAGCCGCCCGTTCGACTCGGCGAACCCGCAGCTGGACCTGCGGCTGCCGGACGGGTCCCGCCTGTCCGCGGTGATGGGCGTGACGGCGCGGCCCGCGGTGTCGATCCGGCGGGCTCGCCTCGGCAAGGTGTTCCTGAAGGACCTGGTGGCCAACGGCACGATGACCGACGACGTCGGCTCGTTCCTGCGCGCGGCGGTCGCGGCGCGCAAGAACATCATGATCGCCGGCGCGACGAACTCCGGGAAGACGACGCTGCTGCGCGCGCTGGCCAACGAGATCCAGCCGCACGAGCGGCTGATCACCGTCGAGCGCTCGCTCGAGCTCGGCCTCGGCGAGTTCAAGGACCTGCACCCGAACGTGGTCGCGTTCGAGGAGCGGCTGCCGAACTCCGAGGGCGTCGGCATGGTGAGCATGGCCGACCTGGTCCGCCGGTCGCTGCGGATGAACCCGTCCCGCGTCATCGTCGGCGAGGTGCTCGGCGACGAGATCGTCACGATGCTGAACGCGATGAGCCAGGGCAACGACGGCTCATTGTCGACGATCCACTCGAACAGCTCGATGGAGGTGTTCAACCGGATCAGCACGTACGCCATCCAGGCGATGGAGCGGCTGCCGATGGACGCCACCCAGATGCTGATCGCCGGCGCGCTCGACTTCGTCGTTTTCGTCCGCAAGCACAACGACTACTCCCGCGGCGGCGGCCTGAGCCGGTACGTCGAGAGCATCCGGGAGGTCACCGGCTGGGACGGCCGGGTGCTGTCCGGCGAGGTGTTCGCCCCCGGACCGGACGGCCGCGCCGCGGCGCACGCGCCGATCGCCTGCATGGACGAACTCGAGCACTTCGGCTACCAGCCCCTCGTGCACGGAACGTGGGCGTGAGGCAGTGAGCGAGCGGAGCGAGGTCACCATCAAGCACAGTCCGATTCGTGCCTCGTCGGCGCCCGGAGCGAAGCGAGGACGCCGATGAGCGACAGGACTCTGGGGGCGCTGCTGTGCGGCGCGGTGGTCGGCGGCGCGGTGATGCTGCTGATCGTCGCGATCCGCGGCACCGAACCGAAGGACGAGACCCCGTCGCTGTTCCGCAACCGCGGCGCGGACCACCGCAAGAACATGATCCGGCTCGGCGCCGCGATCGCGGTCGGCCTGCTCGTGCTGGTGGTGACCCGCTGGCTCGTGCTCGCGGTCGCCCTCGGCCTGCTGGCCGGGATGGCGGACCGGTTCTTCGGCGGCACCGGTGAGGAACGGCGGGCGATCGACCGCCTGGACGCGCTCGCCACCTGGACCGAGGCGCTGCGCGACACCATCGCCGGTGCGGTCGGTCTGGAACAGGCGATCCCGGCCACCGCGGTGAACGCCGCACCCGCGATCAAGCCCAGCCTGAACCTGCTCGTCGACCGGCTGCGGATCCGCGAACCGTTGCCCTCGGCCCTGATGCGGTTCGCCGACGATCTGAACGACCCGTCCGCCGACCTGATCGTCGCCGCCCTGGTGCTGAACGCCCGGCTGCGCGGTCCCGGTCTGCGCGAGGTGCTGAGCGCCCTGGCGGACTCGGCCCGCGAGGAGCTCGACGTCCGGCGGAAGGTGGCGGCGGAGCGCCGGTCCACCCGGCGCAGTGTGCAGGTCGTCGTCGCGATCACGCTGGCCATGGCCGCGGGACTGGTGCTGTTCAACCCGACGTACATGGCGCCGTACCGGAGCTTCGTCGGTCAGGTCGTGCTCGCGGTCGTGATCGGGCTCTACGCGCTCGGCCTGCTGTGGCTGCGGCGGCTGGCGAAGATCGAGGTGCCGGAGCGGTTCCTGATCGGCATGGTCGACGACCGGACGAACCGTCCGGGCGGCCAGCGGATGGAAACGGTGAGCGGATGACTTGGGCCTTCATCACCGGCGGGATCGCCGGGCTCGGTGTGTACGTGCTGGTCCGGATGTTCATCAAGCCGCGCGCCAACGTGCTGTCCACGATCGCCCGGATCGACGCGGGCCGCGGCGGCTATGCCGGCGGAGCCACCACCAGCGCGGCCGGCGAGCGCGTCCTCGGCGGTGTGGACCGCGCGCGCGAGACCCTTGGCCGCAGGCTGGAGGCGGAGGCGAACGCGCGCGGCTGGGCATTCGGCAAGCTCCGCCGCGACCTCGCGGTGATGAACCGGCCGTTCGCTGCGATGCTCGCCACCAAGGTGTTCTTCGCACTCGGCGCGATGATCTTCATCCCGATCGTGCTGTTCCTGTTCTCCGCGATCGGGATCTCGGCGCCCGGGGCGGCGCCGGCGATCGTGACGCTGGCGTTCATGGCGCTCGCGTTCTTCCTGCCCGACCTGGCGCTGCGCCAGGAGGCCGAGACCCGGCGCCGCGACTTCCGGCACGTGGTCGGCAGCTTCCTGGACCTGGTCGCGATGAACCTCGCCGGCGGCCGCGGCCTGCCCGAGGCGCTGATGACCGCGTCCACGATCGGCGAGCACTGGGCGATGGCCCGGATCCGGCAGGCGCTGGCGAACGCCCGGCTGATCGGCATCACGCCGTGGGACGCGATGGCCCGGCTGGGCGAGGACCTCGGCGTCGAGGAACTGCGTGACCTGGCCTCGGCGCTGGCGCTGGCCGGTGACGAGGGCGCGAAGATCCGCTCCTCGCTGCTCGCCCGGGCGGCGTCCCTGCGGCGCAAGGAGTTGGCCGACGTGGAGGGCAAGGCGGGTGAGCGCTCGCAGTCGATGCTGGTCGCGCAGCTCGTCATGATCGCGGCGTTCTTCCTGTTCCTGGCCTTCCCGGCCGGCGTGGCCATTCTCGGAAGTTAGGCCGAACAGTGATCTGGACAAAGGATCCGTTGGAAGGGTTTGTCCGTCGAACCCGGCATACTGAGGCCTGCTTCGGCCTCACGATCTGGAAGGCATGCGAATGACCTCGGAGTTGATGTTCTGGCGGGCGATGGCCGGCTACGCGGTGGCGCGGGCGAAGACCCAGCGCGCCCGGGCGAAGCAGGGACAGACCGAGTTGGGCGCGTCCGCGCTGGAGTGGGCGATCATCTCGGGCATCCTGGTCGTCGCCGCGCTGGCGATCGGTGTCGTGGTGAAGCGCGTCATCGACAAGCACACCGCCGATATCGACAAGGGCTGACGCGGACCGATGCGGCCGGGGCGGAAGCGGGTTCGGCGGAGACGGTCGGAGCGGGGGGTCAGCACGCTCGAGCTGGCCATTCTCGCGCCGGCGATCCTCGCGCTGATCTTCGTCTCCATCCAGACCGCCCTGTGGCTGTACGGGCGGTCCGTCGCGCTGAACGCCGCGCAGGAGGGCGTGTCCCGCCTGCGGCTGGTGCAGCCGCCGGTCTACACCACGGCCGTTGGGGAGAAGGTGCGGGCGGACATCCAGTCCTACGCCCAGCAGCTCGGCGGCACGACGCTGCAGAACGCGAATGTCCCGTTCCCGGCGTACAACAATCCCGAAGGCACGGTCTCGTTCACGGTCACCGGCGACACCGTGTCGCTGGTGCCGGGCCTGACGCTGAAAGTGAGCCGGACCGCCACCGGCCCGATCGAGCAGTTCGACGCCGACAAGTGAGGATGCGGATGCTGGGGGTTCGCCGGCTACTTGCCCGGCGCCGTGAGCGCGGCACGCTGGCGCTGGAGATGGTCATCCTGGCGCCCGTGCTGCTGGCGCTGTTCATGTTCTTGCTCGCCTGCGGGCGGTACTTCCAGACGTCCTCGCTGCTGGAGGGTGCCGCCCGGGACGGCGCCCGCAGCGCCAGCCAGGCGCGGTCGCTGCAAGAGGGTCAGGGCCGTGTCGACCAGGCCGTCACCGCCGCGATGAGCCAGGCGGTGGAGTCTTGCAAGCAGTCCGCCTCGGGTTCGATCACGACCGGGTTCACGGCCGGTTCGCCGCTGTCGGTCGAGGTCACCTGCACGATCAACTACCGCGACCTCGGGCTGCTCGGCCTCGGCGGCGACACCAAGATCACCAAGCGCTTCACGTCCTCGCTCGATCCGTACCGGGGGGTGCGCGGTGACGGCTCGTAGGCTCGTCGAGTTCTTCCGGATCGATGCCCGGCGCAACCACCGGCGCATCCCGCGGGGTGCGCTGAGCCCCGCGGTCGCGATCCTCGCGGTGATGATCTTCACCCTGGCCGGCCTCGTCATCGACGGCGGCCGGCAACTCGGCGCCCGCTCGCGCGCGATCGGCTACGCCCAGGAAGCCGCCCGCGTCGGCGCCGCCGCCATCCAGCTGAACGTCGCCGAAGCCAAGATCGACACCACCAAGGCAGCCGCCGCGATCACCGAGTTCTGTGGCCAGGTCCGCTCCAACGACCCCGGCGTCACCGCCTGCGGCCCGACCACCCTCACCGACAAAGAGGTCGACATCCAGGTCGACATCGCCAACAAGACCACGTTCCTCGGCCTCGTCGGCAAACAATCCCTCAAAGCCACCGGCACCGGCCAGGCCCACGCCGAACAAGGCATCACCAAGGCCGACGACAGCCCCACCATCCCCCCGATCGTGGTGAACCCGACCACGGACGGTCCTGGCGGGCCGATCACCACCGCGCAGCCGCCGACCATCGACCTCCCGTGCCCGACCTGGACCGTCGGCTCGCCGACGCCGATCTGGACGCTCTCCCCGTTCCCGTTCCCGCGGACCTGCACTCCGAACGTGACGCCGACGCCGGATCCTCCTGGGACCCCGCCGACCGACAGCCCGTCCGGCCCCACGAGTCCGCCGTCGAGCGGGCGCTAGACCCCGGAGGATTCTCTTCGTGCGTAGGTTTGCCCTCCCGGCCCTCACTCTGGCGGCGGTCCTGCTGCTCGGTGCCTGTGGCAAGGACTCCAACGACGGCGGCCGCCCGGTGCCGGTCGGCGGCGACTCCGGTACGACGACGTCGACCACCCCGTCGGTGGAACCGAGCACTCCGAGCAGTGCTCCCACCCAGCCGGCCACCACTGCGACCGCCAAGCCGACCGCCCGGGCGAAGCAGGTGATCGTGCAGGCTGGGAACTTCGCGTCGAACCCCGCCGTCCAAGGCCTCGTGACCAGCTACCCGCTGTACTTCCAGGCGCTGGTGTCGAAGGACGACACGATCCTGCGCAAGAAGTTCCCGTCGTACTTCTACTCGGACGTGTCACAGGGCATCGCCGACGCCAAGCGCAACGGCTGGATCATGCGTCCGCCGGGAAGCGTGGTCGTCGTCGGCGCCCGCAGTACCGCCGACGGGACCGTCGCTGTGCAGACCTGCCGCTCGCAGACCACGCAGTACTGGGACCCGAAGGGCAAGCGCTGGACGGTGGTGACTCCCAAGGGGTCGCCGGAGGTGATCGAGATGATCAAGACAGGTGTCGGCTGGCTGCCGTACCGGCTGGCCACCAGCAAAGGCGTCACCTGCGGCTCCGTCCGCTATCCGGCCTAGATCGGAACATCGGAATTCACATTCCGAATAGGTGACGGGGCACTAGGCAACGGGCATGATGCCCCTGGTCGAAGATAATCTGCGGGAAGACGAGTCTGGGGAGTGAGGATGCACAACCGAGCAGGTCGCGTGTTGCTCGTCCTGAGTGCTGTTCTGGCACTACTGATGGCCGGACCTGCCACGACTGCCGCCGCAGACACCATCCAGACCGGCACGTCCGTCTGCCGGATGTACGTCAACTCCGTGGGCTTCGGCGCCTACTGCAGCAACGGCGCGGCCTATCTCGGTGGGGGTGACCCGCCGCCCACCTGGCGAGAGAGACTGGGCGGCAGGCCGTTCGTGCCGTGCCGGGACTTCCCGATTCCGGACGGCATCAAGCTCCCGCAAGCCCCGGAGGGCAAGAAGTGGGTGCTGCGGGTCACGATCACCGACTACAACCTCGACACCTACGACGGTGGCGACGGTGCGCACTTGGAGCGTGCGTACATGCCGGTGAGCCCGGAGGAAGAGGCGCAGTGTCCGTTTCCGGCGTACATGGAGCCGTTCTGGTACGAGTTCAGGAGCAGCTACCCGGAGCCGGCGCTGGTGATCAAGCCGACGTTCACACCCCGGGTCAATGTTCCGGCCTTCTTCTCACTGACCGCCGACAGTTCGCGTGCGCAGGCGGACGACAAGGATCCGGGGAAGTACAGCGGATACATCGACCCGACGCACAACCTGACGATGCGCGGCCTGGTCGTGGCGATGAAGGTCGATCCCGGTGACGGGACCGCACCGTTCGACTGTCCGATGGGCGTGACGCCGGTCGACGATCCGGACGGGTACGACGAGACCCAGGATCCGTTCCACCAGATCAACACGTGCAAGCACATCTACCAGCGGTCGAGCGCGAGCCAGCCCGACGGGATGTACACGGTCAAGCTGACGATCACGTGGGAAGTGTCGTACTGGGTCGGCAAGGACGTCGGCGGGTGGAACCCGATCGGACGAGCAAATGTGACTGCTGTGCAGCGGCTGCCTGTGCAGGAAGTTCAGGCTATCGGTGGCTGATGGTGGGGGTATGGAGGCGTGATGGTTAGGACGAACGAGCCTGTGCAGGCGGCGCGGTTGCCGCAGCGGCGGTCGGGGAGTCCGGGCGCGGACCGGCTGAAGGGGTTCGTCGCGCTGCTCGCAATCCTGGCGATCGTCGGCGGTGTGCCGTACGTGCTGCTGCGCTTCTTCGGTACGCCGTGGCCGGACACGATGCCCAGCAAGAGCATGCTGTTCAGCGAGCTGAGCGTCGAGACCGTACTGGGCATCATCGCGTTCTTCATCTGGATCGCATGGCTGCACTTCGTGGTCTGCCTGGTCGCGGAGGCGGTCGCGGAGATCCGCGGCCTCGGTCTGTCGCCGCGGGTCCCGCTCGGCGGCGGTTCGCAGGTGCTGGCCCGCCGGCTGATCGGCACCGTCGTACTGATCGCCGCGGGGGCCGGTGTCAGCCTGCCGGTCGCGAGCGCGGTCACCACGAGCGGCCCGGCCGCGCCGACGTCGGTGAGTGTGAAGCACGAGTCCTCGGGGTCGCAGTTCCGGCAGACCGAGGCGGCGAGCACGGTCCTCAGCGGCAGCAGCCAGCATTCGAAGACGAGCGTCGGCGTCCGGACGAACAACGACCACAAGGGCCAGGTCGTCAAGTACACCGAGGTCCGTCCGCCGTCGGGACGGAACTACGACTGCCTGTGGGACATCGCCGAGCGCTACCTGGGCGAGGGCCGTCGGTACAAGGAGATCTACGACCTCAACAAGAACAAGCTTCAGCCCGACGGCCGCCGGCTGACCAACCCGGACCTGATCCTGCCGGGCTGGCAGGTGCGGCTGCCCGCCGACGCCAAGGGCCCGGGGGTGCACACGGTCCGCGTGAGCATCGGCGATCACACCAAGTCGACGGTCAGCACCAAGACGACCAAGTCGACCACCGAGACCAGGACCGCGGTCAAGCCGAAGGTCACGGTCGAGAACAAGACCGAGACCAGGACCACCCCGGAGGCCAAGCCGAGCGGTCCGGGCCGCTTCTCCGAGCAGGGTATGGAGAAGCCGTCGTCGGTCATGATCGGCAGCGCGGAGAACGACCCGGGCGCGAAGAACGTCAAGCCGGGGGAGCCGAGCGTCACCGTCGAGCCGCACGCTCCGGGCGCCGGCCAGTCCGAGCACGGCGAACCGGCCGCCGGTGGCACCCGCGTCCCGGAGGCGACTCCGGTCACGGCCGACGACGGCATCAGCCTGCAGGAAGCCGGGATGTACGGATTCGGCGCGACGCTGCTCGCGGCCGGGCTGGCACTGGCGCTGAAGCGCCGCCGCGGCTGGGCGCAGGGCCCCGGCCCGAAGGCTGCCGGTCACCGGCAGACCGAGGTCGGCCTGCGGCTGGCGTCGGACGTGCCGACCGCCCAGTTCGTCGACAACTCGCTGCGCAAGCTGGGTGCGGACATGACGCAGCTGCAGCGGCCGATGCCGAAGGTCGTCGCCGCGCTGGTGACCGACCGGGCGCTCACCCTCGTCCTCGACCCGTACGGCGCGCAGCCCGAGCCGCCCGGCCCGTGGCAGGCGATTGCCGACGGCACTCGGTGGACGCTGCGCCGCGGCTACGGCCCGACCGGTGAGGTCAACGCGCCGGCGCCGTACCCGACGCTGGTGACGGTCGGGCAGAACGCCGACGGCGCCACGGTGCTGATCGACCTCGACACGGCGAACGGGATCGTCGCGTTCGGCGGCGTGAACAACGCCTCCCGCGACGTGGTCGGTTCGCTCGCGGTCGAGCTCGCGACGAACCTGTGGTCCGAGGGCGCGCACATCAGCATGGTCGGGTTCGGTGACGACCTGTCGTCGCTGGCGCCGGCGCGGCTCAGCTACTGGGTCCGCCTCGACGACGCGATGGGCGAGGTCGTCCGGCGGACCGAGGCGCAGGTGCAGGCCTGCCAGCGCCGGGACGCCGGGTCGGTCGCCGAGGCCCGGATGACCCATCCGGACGCGGCGCTGTGGGGCCCGGAGGTCATCTTCCTGTCCGCGCCGCCGTCGCCGGAGGAGCAGGACCAGCTGAACCGGCTGGCCGCCGACACCAAGCGCAGCATCTCGGTGGTCGTGGTCGGCGACGTGCTGAACTCGCCGTGGCGGTTCGTCGTGGACGAGAAGAACCAGGCCGTCTGCCGGCTGCTCGGCCTCGAGGTGGACGCGCACAGCGTCAACCCGGAGCAGTTCGCCGACCTGGTCGCGCTGTTCGACGCGGCCGAGGCCGACGCGCGGGACAAGCGCCGGTCGGAGCAGGACATGCCGGCGTACGAGTTCTCGACCACCGACCTGAGCCGGCCGGCTCCGGTCGAGGTGGACCTGCTCGGGCCGGTCGAGGTCGACGCCCGCGGGGTCATCGACGACGGCCGGGTCGCGCTGTCGACGGAGATCATCGCGTTCCTGGCCAGCCAGGACTACGGTGTCCACCCGAACGTGCTCGCCGGTGCGATCTGGCCCCGCGGCATCAGCCAGGAGCTGCGCGACGCGGCGCTGGAGCACACCCGGCGCTGGGTCGGTGTGGACGCGATGTACGCCGACGAGTCCGGCCGCTGGATGCTCAACCGCAGCGTCGTCCGCGTCGACTGGGACGTGTTCCGGACGCTCGCGAAGCAGGCGTCGATGATCGACGACCCGCGCGGCCCGCTGTCGACGGCGCTCAGCCTGGTGCACGGCCCCGCCTGGTCGAACCTGCCCGGCGGACGCTACTCGTGGCTGGCCGCGTCCGGCATCGAGCACCGGATGGCGGAGGCCGTCGTCGACGCCGCACTGCGACTCGCCGAGGCGTCGCTCAACCACAACGACGGCAGCATGGCCCGCACGGCCCTCCAGACCGGCCTGAGCTTCTCGCCGGCCTCGGAGGAACTGTGGCGAGCCACCCTCCGCCTGGCCGCCCACTTCGGCACCACCGCCGACGTCACCAACGTGGCCGGCCAGATGTACGCCGCCCTCACCCGCCACGGCGGCCCCCGCGGCCCCGAGGCGGAAACCGACGCCCTGGTGGACGAACTCCTCCCGGGCTACCACCGCCCCGCCCAAGTGGCCTGAGGCAACAAGAACCGCCCCGCACCCAACGGTGCGGGGCGGTCCTTCGTTCCGGGTCAGAGGGTGCTGGCGGACCAGGTGTCGCAGGCGGTCAGGTCGCCGGAGTCCATGCCCTTGGTGAACCAGCGCATGCGCTGTTCGGCGGTGCCGTGGCTGAAGCTTTCCGGGGTGACCTGGCCCTGGGTCTTCTGCTGGATGCGGTCGTCGCCGACGGACGCGGCGGCGTCCAGGCCGCGGGCGATGTCGTCCTCGCTCAGCTCGGTGATCAGCGGCTGGCCGCTGCTGTTCGGGACCGTGGTCGCGTGGTTGGTCCAGATGCCGGCCAGGCAGTCGGCCTGCAGCTCGGAGCGGACCGAGTCGGAGGTCGGGCCGTTGCGGGACTTGATCCGGTCGAGGATGCCGTACAGGTTCTGGATGTGGTGGCCGTACTCGTGCGCCACGACGTACGCCTCGGCGAACTCGCCGCCGCGCGCGCCCAGGTCCTGCTGCAGCGTCTGGAAGAACCCGATGTCCAGGTAGACCCGCTTGTCCGGCGGGCAGTAGAACGGGCCGACCGCGCTGGTCGCCGGGCCGCAGCCGGTGTTCACCGAGCCCTCGAAGACCCGCATCGGCGCCCGCGTGTACTTCTTGCCGCGGCGCGGGAGCTCCGCGGCCCAGAAGCTCTCGATCGAGTTCTGGTAGAAGACGAACCGGCAGTCCGAGTTCGACTGCAGGTCGCTGCCCTTCTTGCACGAGTCGAGGTTGCCCGCCGCCGTGTTCCTGGCCGCCGGTTCGTCGCTGCCACCTCCGCCTGGCAGGCCGCCGGACAGGAGCAGGATCACGACCAGCAGGATGATGCCGCCGATACCGCCGCCGACCGGGATCATCCCGCCCGGCAGCCCGCTGCGGCCGCCGCCGCCACTACCGCGGGTGTCCTCGACGCCGCTGGTGTCGAGATCCGCGTCCGGATTGAATTTCATCCCACCTACACTAGACCTCAGTGCGGGGGATTTCGGCGTGCCGTGACACCGCCGTATGGACCAGTTGCCGAGTGTAAGGACGCGCCCGACCCCCGATGATCACTGTCTCCCATCTCGAGGTTCGCGTCGGTGCCCGCCAACTGCTCGCGCCCGCGTCGTTCCGGGTCGGCCCCGGCGACAAGGTCGGTCTGGTCGGCCGCAACGGCGCCGGGAAGACCACGCTGACCAAGATCCTCGCCGGTGAGGGCCTGCCGGCCAGCGGCACCGTCACGTCGTCGGGCGAGATCGGCTACCTGCCGCAGGACCCGCGCACCGGCGACCTGGACGTCCTGGCCCGGGACCGGATCCTGTCCGCGCGCGGCCTGGACGACGTCGTCCGGCGGATGCGCTCGGCCGAGAAGTCGATGGCCAGCGCGGACGAGAAGACCCGCGCCAAGGGCATGCGGCGCTACGAGCGCGCCGAGGCTGACCTGCATGCCGCCGGCGGGTATGCGGCGGAGTCCGAAGCGGCCCGGATCGCGGCGAACCTGGGCCTGCCGGACCGCGTGCTCGGCCAGCCGCTGTCGACGCTGTCGGGTGGTCAGCGCCGCCGCGTCGAGCTGGCCCGGATCCTGTTCGCGCAGGCCGAGACGCTGCTGCTCGACGAGCCGACCAACCACCTGGACGCCGACTCGATCATCTGGCTGCGCGACTTCCTGAAGTCGTACGCCGGTGGCGTGATCATGATCAGCCACGACGTGAACCTGCTCGAGGAGACCGTCACCCGGGTGTTCCACCTGGACGCGAACCGCGCCGAGATCGACGTCTACAACGTCGGCTGGAAGGCGTACCTGAGCCAGCGCGAGACCGACGAGCGGCGCCGCAAGCGCGAGCGCGCGAACGCCGAGAAGAAGGCCGACCAACTTGTCAGCCAGGCGAACAAGATGCGCGCCAAGGCGACCAAGGCGACCGCCGCGCAGCAGATGCTGCGGCGGGCCGAGCAGTTGATGTCCTCGCTCGACGAGGTGCGTGCCCAGGACCGGGTCGCGAAGATCGCGTTCCCGACGCCGGCGCCGTGCGGCAAGACGCCGCTGATGGCGCGCGAACTGTCGAAGTCGTACGGCTCGCTGGAGATCTTCACCGACGTCGACCTGGCGATCGACAAGGGCTCGCGGGTGGTCGTGCTCGGGCTGAACGGCGCCGGCAAGACCACGCTGCTGCGGATCCTCGGCGGGATCGAGAAGGCCGACACCGGCGAGGTGATCGACGGCCACGGCCTCAAGCTCGGGTACTACGCCCAGGAACACGAGACCCTGGACGTGAACCGCACGGTGCTGGAGAACATGAAGACCGCCGCCCCGGACCTGAACGAGACCCAGGCGCGCAGTGTGCTCGGCTCGTTCCTGTTCACCGGCGACGACGCGGACAAGCCCGCCAAGGTGCTGTCCGGCGGCGAGAAAACCCGCCTCGCCCTCGCCACGCTGGTCGTGTCCGCGGCGAACGTCCTGCTCCTCGACGAGCCGACCAACAACCTCGACCCGGCCTCCCGCGCCGAGGTACTGAACGCGATCCGCTCGTACACGGGCGCGATCGTGCTGGTCACCCACGACGAGGGCGCCGTCGAGGCGCTCGAGCCCGAGCGTGTCGTGCTGCTCCCGGACGGCGTCGAGGACCTCTGGTCGAACGAGTACGCCGACCTGATCTCGCTCGCCTGATTACTTCTCAGTAATATGCAGGGTAATATCCGCGCCATGACTGGTCTGCGGTTGTCGGTGGACGGGGCAGTGGCCCGGGTGGTGCTCGATCGGCCCGAGGTGCGGAACGCGCAGACGCCGGCGATGTGGAGTGCGCTGGCGGAGTTCGGTACGTCGTTGCCGGCCGAGGTGCGGGTCGTCGTCGTGTCGGGGGAGGGGCCGTCGTTCTCGGCCGGACTCGACCGGCGGCTGATCATGGGCGAGAACGACCTGGGTGAGGAGCCGCTGCTCAACCTCGGCGCCAAGCCGACCGACGAGGTGCTCGAGCTGATCGTGCACTTCCAGTCCGGCTTCTCCTGGCTGCGCCGCCCCGAGATCGTCAGCATCGCCGCGGTGCAGGGGCATGCGGTCGGGGCCGGCTTCCAGCTCGCGCTGGCCTGCGACCTGCGGGTCGTCACGCCGGACGCGCGCTTCAGCATGCGCGAGCCGTCGCTCGGGCTGGTTCCGGACCTCGGCGGCACGAAGCCGCTCGTCGAGCTGATCGGCTACTCGCGGGCGCTGGAGATCTGCACGACCAGCCGCTGGGTCGAGGCCGCGGAGGCCAAGGAGCTCGGTCTCGCGAACATCGTCGTCCCGGCGGACGAGCTGGAGGGGACGGTCAAGGACCTGTCCGACGCGTTGCTCGGCCCGTTGCCGGGAGCGATCCGCGAGACCAAGGCCCTGCTGCTCGGTGCCGCGGACCGCTCGTACGACGACCAGCTCAAGGCCGAGCGGGAAGCGCAGGAGCGCCGCCTGAAGGAGCTCCTGGCCGCTGTGAGCTAGTGCCAGTTGCTCACCAGGACGTCGTTCGGCGCCGGGTCGCCCTTGCCTGTTTCGACGTACTGCTTGAGGCTCATCAGGAACGTCGCCCACTTCGTGCTGCAGTGGTACATGAACTCGACCGGCTCCCGCCAGCCCTCGTGCTTGAACAGCACGATCGCGTACTCGTCGGCCTGCGACAGCGTGAAGCTGACGTGTGTGCCGATCCACTCCTCGGGCCCGCCGACGACCTCCCAGCGGACCAGCTCCGGCGAGGTCTCCAGGACCTTCATGTCGAACCCGTCGCCGCCCGCGCTCGCGAAGCGGAACTCGATCACGCCGTCGGGGTCGCCCTTGGTGTCCTCGGTCCACCAGCCGGCCAGCCCGTCGATCGTGGTGAGCGCGGTGTGTACGTCCTTGAGCGGCGCGATCACGCCGACCCGGTGCAGGATGTCGTTCATGGCTGTTCTCCTTTGCGTTGTTCGATTGACTCGGCGATGCGCTTGATCCGCTGCAGACGCCGGTCCCAGGCGTCGGTGACGTCGGTGAGTTGGTTGATCGCGCGGGCGAGTTGCACCTCGTCCACGGTGTAGCGGCGTTCGCGCCCGGACGGCGTGGAGTGCACGAGTCCGGCCCGGTCGAGAACGCCGAGGTGTTTCGCGACCGCCTGCCGGGTGACCGGCAGCTTGTCGCTGAGACTGGTCGCCGTGCCGCCGCCGTCGGCCAGCAGCAGGTCGAGCATCCGCCGCCGGGTCGGGTCGCCGATCGCCGACCAGAGCTCGTCGTCGATCACGGCCGGTGCGCCAGCCGTTCGACGTACGGCGCGATCCGGGGGAGGAAGTAGTCCCAGCCGCTGGTGTGGTCCTCGAGCACCGCATCGGACTTGGCGGCTTCGTCGTACCCGGTCTCGGCGAACCGGACCAGGGTGCCGCCGTCGACCGGGACGAGGTCGAACGTCACCAGCACCGAGTTCTCCGCGGTGGCGACCTCGCCGTCGTAGTCCCAGCGGAACGCGAACCGGCGCGGCGGCTCGGCCTCGATCACCGTTACCGGAACCGTCATCATGCCGTCGTCCTGCTGGAAACCGATGGTCCCGGTCGCACCCGGTACGGCGTCGAGCTCGGCCTCGTCCGGCCACCACTCGCGCAGGTGCTCGGGCGAGCTGACCACCTCGTACACCACCTCCGGCGCGGCCGCGATCCGGATCTCCCGCTCGATGCTCCTGCTCATGACCCTCATCCTTTCGCAACCTTTGGTTGCTCATGACTGTAGACCATCGCCATCGGGACGCGCAACCAAAAGTTGCGGGAAGTGTGCGCGGGCACCGGATGTTGAGAAGATCAGGCGAAAGGGAGGCCGGATGTCGGGAATGATGCGCCCGGGAATGGGTGCGATGGGCTGGCGGCGGCAGGACACGTCCGTGCTGGAGCAGAAGCTGGCCAAGGGCACGCTGCGGCGGATCGTCCGGTTCGCCAAGCCGTACCGCTGGCACATCACGGCGTTCCTGCTGCTGGTGATCGTCTCGGCGTTCCTGGTGATCGCGTCGCCGCTGCTGTTCAAGAGGATCGTCGACGACGGGATCTCCAAGGGAAACGCGGGTCTGGTCACCGCGCTTGCCCTGGTGGTCGCGTTGCTCGCTGTCGTCGAGGCGGTCCTCGGCCTGGTGCAGCGCTGGTTCTCGGCGCGGATCGGTGAAGGGCTGATTTTCGACCTACGGACCAGGGTGTTCGCGTACGTGCAGCGGATGCCGGTCGCGTTCTTCACCCGGACCCAGACCGGCGCGCTGGTCTCGCGGCTCAACAACGACGTGATCGGCGCCCAGCAGGCCTTCACCTCGACGCTGTCCGGCGTCGTCTCGAACGTCATCAGCCTGATCCTGGTCGTCGGCGCGATGCTGGCGCTGAGCTGGCAGCTGACCGTCGTCGCGATCCTGATGCTGCCGATCTTCCTGATCCCGGCGCGCGTGCTGGGCCGGCGGCTCGCCGCGATGACCCGGGAGCAGATGCAACTGAACGCCGAGATGTCGACCGCGATGACCGAGCGGTTCAGCGTCGGCGGCGCGCTGCTCGTCACGCTCTTCGGCCGCCCGTCGATCGAGAACGCCGACTTCGGCGAGCGAGCCGGCCGGGTCCGCGACCTGGGGATCCGGATCGCGATGCTCGGCCGCGTGTTCTTCACCGCGCTGACCCTGGTCGCCGCGCTGGCGACCGCCCTGGTGTACGGCGTGGGCGGCAACCTGGCCGTCCGCGAGACGTTGACGATCGGCACCCTGCTCGCGCTCGTCGCGCTGCTCGGCCGGCTGTACGGTCCGCTGACCGCGCTCTCCAACGTCCGCGTCGACGTGATGACCGCGCTGGTGTCGTTCGAGCGGGTCTTCGAGGTGCTCGACCTCGAGCCGATGATCAAGGACGCGCCGGACGCCGAGGATCTCCCAGGCGACGCGGCGAGTGTCGAGTTCGAGCACGTCGCGTTTTCGTACCCGACAGCGGAGCAGGTGTCGCTGGCGAGCCTGGAGTCCGTCGCGGTCCTCGACAAGCGCGTCTCCGCGCAGGTCCTCGGCGACGTCAGCTTCGTGGTCCAGCCCGGTCAGATGGTCGCCCTCGTCGGGCCGTCGGGCGCCGGCAAGACCACGATCACGAACCTGGTCGCCCGGCTGTACGACGTGAGCGGCGGAGTGGTCCGCGTCGGCGGCCGCGACGTACGCGACGTCACGCTGCAGTCCCTGCACGACACCATCGGGTACGTCACGCAGGACGCGCACATGTTCCACGACACGATCCGCGCCAACCTGATCTATGCGAAGCCGGGCGCCACCGAGGACGAGATGATCGCCGCGCTCCGGGCCGCGCAGATCTGGGACCTGGTCGCGGCGCTGCCGGACGGGCTGGACACCGTGGTCGGCGACCGCGGCCACCGGTTGTCCGGTGGCGAGCGGCAACGGCTCGCGATCGCCCGGTTGTTGCTGAAGGCGCCGAAGATCGTCGTCCTCGACGAGGCGACCGCGCACCTGGACTCCGAGTCCGAGGTCGCCGTCCAGCGGGCACTGGATACCGCGCTGGAGGGTCGTACGTCGCTGGTCATCGCGCACCGGCTGTCGACGGTGCGGAACGCGGACCTGATCCTGGTGGTTGACCACGGCAACATCGTCGAGCGCGGCACGCACGAGCAGCTGCTCGCGGCCGGCGGCGAGTACGCTGATCTGTACTCCACGCAGTTCAGGGAGTCGGATGCGGCGGCAGGTGTCTGATGATCAAGCTAGGGCTCGTGCTTGCGGCCGGGTATGCCGGGTTCAAGCTCGCGTACCACTCCGAGGACGGCCGGCACTACGGCCGCACCGGTGAGCGTGCGGTCCGCACCACGCTGTCCTTGCTCATCGCGGCGCTGGCCGGTGGTGTCACTTACGCGGCTCTGCTCCCGCATTAGCCGGGCGGGCGTCGTACTCCAGCAGGTGCAGCACCGGTACGCCGAGGTGCCGGCGCGCCGAGTTCGTCCAGTCGAGGTGGAAGAACTCGGCCACGATGTGCGGCCTGGTCAGGATGATGACCTCCCGGCCGTGGACGTGTTGCACGGTGGCGACCAGCGCGTCGATCGGCCGGTCGTGCGAGATGCCGCCCTCGGCGCTCTGGCCGAGGTCCCGGAGCCGCTGCACGCTGCGGCCGGTGCAGCCCTTGGCTTCGCTGTCGATCGCCTTCTGCGCCTCCGCCAGGTCCTCGCGCTGACCGGCGAGGCCTGGTCCGTAGAGGTCCGCGGTCCCGAGCGCGCTGATCGACGCCTCGACGCCTGCCTCCGCGTTGTGGCAGGGCACCAGCACGTGGTACCTGACCGGCTCGGGCATGTCCTGATGGAGTTCGACGACGCGTTTCGCGTCGGGTTCGGACAGTTCCTGTTCGACGAGCAGTACGACGTCGTACATCGTGCCACCTCCGCTGCTTACCGGTCGGTACACCTCCATAGTGCCCCCGTCCGGGCCGAAAGTATTCAACTGGATCGTTGCAGTCTCCGGCGTCCGTACGTGCGCAGCGCCCGGAGCAGGTCGACCTCCCGGAACGCGGGCCAGTACAGGTCGCAGAACTCGATCTCCGAGCCGGTCGCCTGCCACAGCAGGAAGTCCGACATCCGCAGCTCGCCGCTGGTCCTGATCACCAGCTCGGGGTCCGGCAGGCCCGGGACGTACAGGTGCCGGCTGATGTCGTCCTCGCTCAGCGCGTCCGCGACGTCCTCGATCGACCGCCCCTCCGCGGCCGCCGCGTCGAGCACCGACCGCACGGCGTCCAGCACCTCGAGCCGCCCGCTGTACGCGATCGCGATGGTCAGGTCGCCGGCGTCCGGGCGGTCGCGGGTCTCCTCGACGGCCTCCTTCAGCGCACGCGCCGTTGAATCCGGCAACAGATCCAGCTGACCGGCGACGTGCAGCCGCCAGCGGACGTCCCGCCGGACGTGCTCCGCGAGCACGGTCTCGGTGAGGTCCATCAGGTAGCCGACCTGGTCCGCATCGCGTTTGCGCAGGTTGCTCGGCGATGCGACCCAGGCGGTGACGCACCGGATCCCGGCGTCGGCGCACCACTGCAGAAACAGCTCCAGGTGCTCGGCGCCGAACCGATGACCGATCCGTACGTCGTCGTAGCCGGCTCGCTTCGCCCAGCGCCGGTTGCCGTCCATCGCGATCGCGACGTGCCGCGGCATCGGCAGACCGGCGAGCTGGCGCCGGAGGAGGCGCGTGTAGAGGCCGTACAGCATCAGCGTTGGGCGCTGGAGAGGACGTCGGCCAGGTCGAACTTCACCGGCTCCTCCAGCTGCTCGTACGTGCAGGACTCCGGCGTCCGGTCCGGGCGCCAGCGGACGAACTGTGCGGTGTGGCGGAAGCGGATGCCTTCCATGTGGTCGTAGCGAACCTCGACGACCAGCTCGGGCCGCAGCGGCACGAACGACAGGTCCTTGCCGGCCTGCCACCGGCTGCCCTCGGCGTTGCGCGGCGTCCGGACGCCTTCCTCCTGCTTCGCCCACGCCCACGGGTGGTCGTCGAACGTGGTGACCAGCGGCTGCATCTCCTGGAAGAGCTCCTTGCGGCGCTCGAGCGGGAAGGCGCCGATCACACCGACGCTCGCCAGCGTGCCGTCGTCGTTGTAGAGGCCGAGCAGGAGCGAGCCGATCCGGTCCGGGCCGCTCTTGTGCAGCCGGTAGCCGGCCACCACGCAGTCCGCCGTACGCTCCGGCTTGACCTTGAACATCACCCGCTTGTCGGGCTGGTACGTGCCGTCGAGCGGCTTCGCGATCAGCCCGTCCAGGCCGGCGCCCTCGAACTGCTCGAACCACTGCGCCGCCGTCTCGTGGTCAGCCGTCGCCGGGGTGACGTGGATCGGCTCCTTCACGTTCGCGAGCGCGTCGAGGAGCGCCGCGCGGCGTTCGCTGAACGGGCGCTCGGTGAAGTCGTCGTCGCCGAGCGCCAGCAGGTCGAACGCGACGAACCGGGCCGGCGTCTTCTCGGACAGCATGTTCACCCGGCTCGCCGCCGGGTGGATGCGCTGCTGCAGCACCTCGAAGTCCAGCCGGTCGCCGGACGCGCCGATCACGATGATCTCGCCGTCGATCGCGCAGCGCTCCGGAAGGTTGGCCTTCACCGCCTCGACCAGCTCGGGGAAGTAGCGCGTCATGGGCTTCTCGTTCCGGCTGCCGATCTCCACCTCGTCGCCGTCGCGGAAGATGATCGACCGGAATCCGTCCCACTTCGGCTCGTAGGACATCTCACCGCGCGGGATCTCCTTCACCGGCTTGGCGAGCATCGGCTTGACCGGCGGCATCACAGGCAGTCGCATCCCGTCATTCTGTCCCACGGCACGGACAGTCTCCAGGAACCGGCTGTCACGGTGCTGTGATGGGCCGTGATGGGCTGTGGTGGACAGTGGTGGACAGTGAACCGGCGGCCACGGACAATCTGCCCATGAGCTCGATCGGGGTGCCGTGGACGCGTCCGTCGGACGCCGACCGCGACCGTGCCCTGGCGATCCTCCGCGACGGCGCCGGCTCCGGCCGCCTGTCCCACGACACGTTCATCCGCCGGATGAACTTCGTCCTGCGCGCCCAGAGCCGCGGCGAACTCGCCGACGCCGTCCGCGACCTCCCACGCGGCGAACACGGCGCCGGCGCCTGGTTCCGCGACCTTCGCGCCCGGATCCCGCGCCTGCGAGCCGCCCGTCTCCCGACTGGCGCCCTGCCTCGCCTCGCCCTGGTCCGTCGTACGGCTGCCGCTCCGTTGCCCGCTCTTGCCCTGCCTGCGCCCGGTTCGCCGACCGTGCGGATCGGGCGGGGGCCCGGCGCGACGCTCCGCCTTCCCGACGAGTCCGTGTCGCGGGCTCACGCCGAGCTGCGGTACGTCGACGACGGCTGGCTGCTCCGCGACCTCGGCTCCATGAACGGGACCTGCGTCAACGACCTCCGCATCACGACCACCGTGCGGGTCCGGCCGGGGGACCGGGTGGCATTCGGCGCGGTGCAGTTCACGCTGACCTGGCTTCAGTAGTTGCATCCGGTACCTGGGTACGGGTTTACCGTCGATCCATGGACGAGATTTCGCAGTTCTGCACGTTGCCCACCGCCGAGCGGCCGTTCCGCGTCGCCGAGTTCGACCAGTTGTTCGCCGACCACCTGCGGCGCGCCGAGCGCGTGGACGCGCAGACGCTGGACCTGACCCTGGACCCGGAGTCGCTGGCCACGGTCGAGGACCTCACCGCCCGCGAGACCGAGTGCTGCTCGTTCTTCACCTTCACGCTCGAACTTCGCCTTCGTGTCACGGTCCCGCCGACCCAGACCGCCGTACTCGACGGCTTCCTGTCATGAGATCGAGCGAGGTGGCCGCGGCCGCCGGGGTGAACCTCCAGACCCTGCGGTACTACGAACGCCGCGGCCTGCTCGACGAGCCGTCCCGGACCCTCGGCGGCCACCGCGTCTACCCGGACGACGCAGTGACCACCCTGCGCGTGATCAAGGCCGCGCAACGCCTCGGATTCACCCTGGCCGAGGTCTCCGACCTGCTCGACACCGCCCGCCATCGCCACCGGCGCGGCGAGGGAGCCGGCCTCCAGGCCCGCGCCCGCGAGAAACTGGCCGACGTGGAAGCCAAGCTCGCCGACCTCACCGTGATCGCCGAAACCCTCCGAGCCGCCGTCGCCGCCGGCTGCGAAGACCTCGAAACCTGCGCCGGCAACCCCGACTGCCCGATCCCGTTCCCGGAGATCGCCCCGTGACGGTGCTGAAGTCCGTCGCCCTGTTCGTCCTCGCGGCCGTCGCCGAGATCGGCGGCGCCTGGCTGATCTGGCAAGGGTGGCGCGAACACCGCGGCCTGCTCTGGATCGCCGGCGGAATACTTGCCCTAGGCGCCTACGGCTTCGTCGCCACCTTCCAGCCCGACCCCCACTTCGGCCGAATCCTCGCCGCCTACGGCGGAGTCTTCGTCGCCGGCTCCCTCGCCTGGGGCGTCCTCGTCGACCACTTCAAACCCGACCGCTACGACCTCCTCGGCGCCACCATCTGCCTCCTGGGCGTCCTCGTCATCATGTACGCCCCACGTAACTCTTGACCACCGACTACTTGGGTGCCGGCAGCACGAGCACTTGGACCAAATCCTGGGCCTTGCCAAAGCCGACGGGCTGGTTGGCTAAAGCGCCCTGCGACTGGTCAGGGGATGAGCACGACCTTGCCGGTGGTGGCTCGGGTTTCCAGGGACTTGTGGGCGGCTGCGGCTTCGGAGAGGGGGAAGGTTGTGGTGAGGGCCTTCCAGCGGCCGGTGGTCGTTTCTTCCAGGGCTGCGGATTCCAGGGCTCGGAGTTGGCGGGTCAGTTTGGCGCCGAGGGCCCAGCCGGCGGTGAGGGAGCGGGTCATCAGGTCTTCGTGGGTGAACTCGATGGGGCCGCCGCCGGACCAGCCGAACATCAGGGCTCGGCCGCCGGTGCCGAGGAGGTTGAAGGCTTGCTGGCCGCTGGGGCCGCCGACGCCGTCGAGCAGGAGGGTGATCTCGCGGTCGCCGAGCTCGGACTTCAGTGTTGTGGCCCAGTCCGGGTCGCGGTAGTCGATGGCGTACTGCGCCCCGAGCGAACGGACCGTTTCCACCTTCGACGGGCCGCCGGCCAGGCCGATCGCCACCGCGCCGGCGTTCCGCGCGGACTGGATCAAGTAGCTGCCGATTCCGCCCGCTGCGGAGGTGACGAGTACGACGTCGTCGGCGGTGAGATGTGCCTGCTTGAGGATTCCGGCGGTGGTCCGGCCGGTGCCGATCGCGGCGACCGCCTGGGCGGCATCGACGTGGTCCGCCAGCTCGTACAGTGACTCGACCTTCGCCACCGCGCGTTCGGCGTACCCGCCCGGCACCATCCCGAGATGGACCACGACCCGCTTGCCGATCCACGACGGGTCGACGTCGGGGCCGACCGCGCTGACCCGGCCCGCGACCTCGCGCCCGGGGATGGTCGGCAGGTCGGGCACCGGGATCGGACTGTCGTCGTTCGTGCCGGCGCGGATCATCGTGTCGACGAGATGGACCCCGGCCGCCTCCACCTCGACGAGCACCATGCCGCTGCCCGCAACGGGATCCGGCACCTCCTCGTACACCAGGTTCTCCGCCGGACCGAACGCATGCAATCTGATCGCTTTCACGGTCGTAACGCTAGAACCTCAACAAGGATTGAGGTCAACGTTGCCGCACGAAGTTCTGCAGCCAGCGGCCGCTCTTCTTGACGATGCGTTGCTGGCTTTCGTAGTCGACGTACACGATGCCGAAGCGGCGGCTGTAGCCCCAGGACCATTCGAAGTTGTCCAGGAGTGACCAGGCGAAGTAGCCCTTGAGCGGGAAGCCTTCGGTGACCAGGTCTTGGCAGACGGCGACGTGTTGCCGGAGGTAGTCGAGGCGCCCGTCGTCCTCGACCGCACCGTCCGCGTTCACGAAGTCCGGGTACGCCGACCCGTTCTCGGTCACGTACAACGGCAGGCCCGGCGCCATCTGGTTGATCGTCACGAGGATGTCGCGCAGCCCGCTCGCCTGGATCGGCCAGCCCATCTGGGTGGCCGGGAGACCGGTGTCGACGGCAACGACGTTCTCGCTGCCGGGTTGCGTGGATGCGACCGGCGACGAGATCGGCCCGTCCGGCGCTCCGACGGTGGTCGGGCAGTAGTAGTTGACACCGATGAAGTCGAGCGGCGCCGAGATCACCGCAAGGTCGGCGGACTGCTCAGCGAACCACGCGGTCGTGCCGGTGTCTTCCAGTACGTCGGCCGGGTACGCGCCGGACAGCAACGGCTCCAGGAACAGCCGGTTCCGCAGCCCGTCGATCCGGCGGGCGGCGTCGCGATCAGCAGCGGAGTCGGTCGCGGCGTGGATCGGCGCCGGATTCAACGCGATCCCGTACGAGCCACCGTCCGAGCGGATCGCGTCCAGTGCCAGACCGTGACCGAGCAGCAAGTGATGCACGGCCTTCAACGCCCCGGCGCCCTCGGTCCGCCCCGGCGCGTGCTCGCCGTTGCCGTACCCGAGGAACGCCGAGCACCACGGCTCGTTCAGCGTCATCCAGTGCTTGACCACGTCCGACAGTGCGTCGTGCGTGACGGCGGCGTAGTCGCGGAACCGCTCGGCCGTGTCGCGCACCAGCCAGCCGCCGGCGTCCTCGAGCGGCTGCGGCAGGTCCCAGTGGTAGAGCGTCGCGTACGGCGTGACGCCGTTGGCGAGACACGTCTCGGCGAGCCGCCGGTAGAAGTCCAGTCCGGCGGCGTTCACCGAGCCGGACCCGTCCGGGACGATCCGCGGCCAGGCGATCGAGAAGCGGTACGCGTTCAGCCCGAGGTCCGCCAGCAGCCGGATGTCCTCGGCGAACCGGTGGTAGTGGTCGTCCGCCACGTCACCGTTGGTGCCGTCCGCGATCCGGCCGGGCGTGTGCGCGAACGTGTCCCAGATGCTCGGACCCCGCCCGTCCGCGGCGGCCGCGCCCTCGACCTGGTACGACGCGGTCGCCGCGCCCCACGTGAATCCGCTCGGGAAGCCGTTCGTCACGTCGTCTCCTTCTCCACCCAGTACTGCCTGTTCGGCAGCAGGCTACCTAACCGGTTAAGCAGCTCCTCGGGCAGGTCCGCATCCCGGGCAGCGAGCAGCGCGTCGACGCGGGCCGGCTTGGTGATGCCCACGACCGTGCCGGCGATCCCCGGGTCGTCGATCGAGTGCCGGAGCGCGGCGGTCGCGAGATCGATTCCGTACTCGCCGCACGCCTTGTCCAGCTCCGCCACCGCCTCGAGCAGCGCGGGCGGCGCCTCGCGGTAGGCGTACTTCGTCGCGCCGCGGGGGTTCGCGAGGATCCCGCCGCCGTAGATCGCGGCGTTCACCACCGCGATCCCCTCCGATCGGGCGCGCTCGAAGATCCTGCCGGCGGAGTGGTCGACGAGGCTCCATCGGTTGTGCACGAGCAGTACTTCGAAACCGCCGAGATCGAGGTAGCGGGACAGCTCCCGGGTGTCGCCGCCCGCGAGCCCGACGTGCCCGATCTCCCCGTCGGCACGCAGCTGCATCAAGGTGTCCACCGCATCCCGCATCGCCTCGAAGTCATGGGCCTCCGGATCGTGCAGGTACACCAGCGGCAGATCGTCCAGACCCAGCCGTTCCTTGCTCTCGGCAACACTCGCCCGGACCCGCGCGCCCGAGTAGTCGCCGTCCTTCGCGTCCACCTTCGTCGCGACGAGAAAGCCGGACGGCAGCCCGCCGTACTCCCGGATCGCCTGGCCGATCCGAGTCTCGCTGGCACCGTCGCCGTACCCGTTGGAGGTGTCGATCCAGGTGAGCGGGCTGTCGAACACCCGCAGTACCAGGTCGATCGCCTCCTGGGAGGTGACGTCGTACCCGAACACCGCGGGCATTCCCGCGATGCCGCTGCCGCCCGCACAGACGGCCGAAACGGTCAGACCGGTGGAACCAAGGGGCCGCAGCCAGTTGTCAGTCATGCGCCGGAGCCTACGGCGAACACGTCAGGGCCACACGAGGCTTTCCAGTCCTTGGCCTGGCTTAGGGTGGGGCGCATGGTGGTGCGGTTGAGTGAGCGGACGCCGGTCGTGAGTTCGGATCGGTTGTTGTCGGAGTGTGTGCCGCCGCCGCGGTTCGCGGACGTCAGGTTCAGTACGTATCGCCCGGACCCGGAGGAGCCGTCCCAGGCCGAGGTGCTGACCGTCCTGACCGAACGCGCTGCGCACCTCGCAACGCCCCGACCTGCTCCGGCCCGCTCCCTCTGGTCGCGGTTCCGGCCCTCCCCGGCAGCCCCAGGCAAACCAGGCGTCTATCTGGACGGCGGATTCGGCGTCGGCAAGACTCATCTCCTCGCGTCGCTGTGGCACGAGGCGGCCGGCCCGAAGATGTACTGCACGTTCGTCGAGCTCACCAACCTGGTCGGCGCGCTCGGCCTGCGCACCGCGGTCGACGCGCTCTCGGCGTATCGCCTGATCTGCATCGACGAATTCGAGCTCGACGACCCCGGCGACACGATGCTGATCTCGCGGCTGCTCGGCCAGCTGGTCGAGGCCGGTGTCGAGTTCGCCGCCACGTCCAACACGCTGCCCGACAAGCTCGGCGAGGGCCGGTTCCAGGCCGTCGACTTCCTCCGCGAGATCCAGGGTCTCGCCGCGCGGTTCGACGTACGGCGGGTGGACGGGCCGGACTACCGGCATCGCGGTCTCCCGGTGGCGCCGGACCCGTGGCCGGACGAGAAGGTCGAGCAGGAGGCCGCGGTCCGGGCGAATGCGTCCTGCGACCATTTCGTCGACCTGCACCGGCATCTGGCCGAGCTGCACCCGAGCAAGTACGGCGCATTGCTCGACGGGGTCGAGGCGGTCGCGATCACCGATGTCCGGCCGCTGACCGACGAGAACGTGGCGCTGCGGATCGTGGTGCTGGCCGACCGGATGTACGACCGCAACCTGCCGCTGCTCGCCGGCGGCGTCCCGCTCGACCGGCTGTTCTCGCCCGACATGCTCAAGGGCGGCTACCGCAAGAAGTACCTGCGCGCCCTGTCGAGGTTGATCGCGTTGGCCCGCGCGGCGTGATTCCCTGAGCACATGCGGAAAGTCCGGCTCGGCGCTGCCGTCGTCCTTGCGGTCTTCTTCACCTGGCTGGTCTGGCGGGCGTCGACGGACGACGGCTTCCGCTTCATCTGGAACCGCGACGAAGGCGAGTTCGTCGTGTTCGTCGGCGCGGTCGGTCTGGCGTCCCTGGTGTTGCACGCGACCGGCTTGCAGCCGCGTGGCTTCGCCCAGGGCGGCGGCCGGTGGATGGTCCGCGCGGTCGCGTACATCTGCGGCGCGGTAGCGCTGATGCTGCTCGCGCTGGGCGCCGGGACGGCGTACTACGACGCGACGGACTGCCCGAGTGGTGACAGCGACTGCCTCTCGCTGCTCGGCGGCATGGTGTGGAGTCTCGTCTCGCTCGCGGTCAGTGCCGTCGTGGTCGTCGTGATCGAACTGGTGCTGTGGCGGCGGCGCCGCAATACCGCGGCGAACAGGGCCCGATGAGGCAGGATGACGTCATGGCGAAGCAGAAGAAGGGCCAGAAGGCGGCCGGTGGGGGACTGCGGGAGCAGCTGCGGGTGCCGGTCGGCGAGGTGGACCTGACGACCTACGACACCCGCGCGACGCCGGGGTTCAGCGGCACCAAGGACGACGGCAAGCTCGCGCTGGAGAACCTCGGGGCCGAGGTGTCGGACTGGCAGGAGCGGCTGTTCGCCGAGGGACGTACCGGCGGTGAGCGGAGCGTCCTGCTCGTGCTGCAGGGGATGGACACCTCCGGCAAGGGCGGGGTGATCCGGCACGGCGCGGGGCTGATGGACCCGCAGGGCCTGAAGATCACGTCGTTCAAGGCGCCGACGCCGGCCGAGAAGCGCCGCGGCTTCCTGTGGCGGATCCGGCAGGCGGTGCCGGGCCCGGGGATGATCGGGATCTTCGACCGGTCGCACTACGAGGACGTGCTGATCGCCCGGGTGCGCGAGCTGGTCACGCCGACCGTGTGGACCCGGCGGTACGACCAGATCAACGACTTCGAGGCCGAACTGACCGCGAGCGGCGTGACGATCGTCAAGTGCTACCTGCACATCTCGCCGGAGGAGCAGCGAGTCCGGCTGCAGGCCCGCCTCGACGACCCGACCAAGCACTGGAAGTACAACCCGGGCGACGTCGACGAGCGGAAGCTGTGGCCGGACTACATGGACGCGTACCACGCCGCGATCCAGCGCTGCAACACAGCGGACGCGCCCTGGTACGTCATCCCTAGCGACCGCAAGTGGTACCGCAACTGGGCCGTCACCACGATCCTCCTCGAGACCCTCGCGGAGCTGAACCCGCAATGGCCGGCGGCCGACTTCGACGTCGCCAAGGAGAAGAAGCGGCTCGCGGCGACCTGAATTCAGCCGTCGGGGTCGATGTGGTGACGCCGCAGCAACTCGCGGAGCGCGGCCACCTGCTCGTGGAGGCGCTCGTTCTCGTCCAGGACGGCGTTGAGCTCCGCGAGCAGGTGATGCCGGCGACCGTACGTCGTCCAGGTGTTGCCGGGGTCCTCGGCCAGCATGCCGGCGACGAGCGACTCCGACCGCTGCCGCCAGTTCATCCGCTTCTCGAGCTTGCGGCGGACCTCGTCGGTGCTCTCGGCGAGCTTGGTGATGATCTGCCCGCCGACACCGTCGCCGTCATGGAGGACGCCGAGCAGCAGATGCTCCGGACCGACCTGCTCCGCACCGCGGGCCCGCGCCTCGCCCCAGGCGAACTCGAAGGTGCTCTTGGCGCGCGGCGTGAACGGGATCGCTGCGGCGGACGCCCCGCTGCGGCCGCGGCCGATGATCTCCACGACCAGGTCCCGCACCGCCGGCGCGGTGATCCCCAGATCGGCGAGCACGCGCGCCGCGACGCCCTGCCCCGAGGTGATCAACCCGAGCAGCAGATGCTCGGTTCCGACGTACACGTGGTCGAGGCTGCGCGCCTCCTCCTGGGCCAGCACGATCACGTGCCGCGCCGTTTCGCTGAACTGCTCGTACATCGGATCTCCCCTCCACCAGTCCTGTAGCAGGTCACCGAGGCCGTCGAGCAACTCGAGGTGCAGGTGCTCCTGCAGGTCCTCGGGCGTGACCGGGTGATGCTCGAGCCGGCTGCGGACGAAGGCCGCGGCGTCGTCGCTGCCGGCCTCGCCCGCCGCGATGCGGTCGAGGAACTCGTCCACGTCGGTCACCGGCTCGAGTTGCAGGTCGGCCCGGTTCAGCGACACGAACTGCAGCACGACTGCCACCGCCACGACTCGGTTGGGCCCGTCGAACGGTCGCGCCCGCACCAGCCCGGCGAGCAGTGCCCCCGCCGCCTCGGCCAGGCTGCCGGTCGCGCGTACGTCGTCGAGCACCCGGTCGATCGCGTCGAGGTCCGACCGCCGTACGACGTCGTCGGAGGCGCAGCGCAGCACGCGCGCGGCGACGGCGAGGACGTCGTACCGCCCGAGGTGGCGCATCAGTCGTCTCCGCGCAGCCGGCGTAACGACTGCTCGTGCCGGACGAGGTTCTCCTCGAGCAGCGCGCTGAAGCGGTCATCCTGGCGGCGCTGGTCCACCAGCGCCGCGATCGCCTCGCGCGCCACGTCCGACACCGAGCGACCCTCCACCGCGGCCACGGTCTGCAGCCGCTCGGCGAGCTCCGGGTCGAGCCGCAGCAGGATGTTCTTGGTCGCGTCCTTCGCCATAGCTAGCAAGATATCACGCTATCTATGAAAGGGTGAGCGCATGCGGACGGATGTGGTGGTCGTCGGGTTGGGGGCGTTCGGGTCGGCGGCGTTGTGGCGGCTGGCGGCGCGCGGGGTGGACGTCGTGGGGATCGAGCGGCAGGCGATCGGGCACGCGTTCGGGTCGTCGCACGGGACGACGCGGCTGTTCCGCGTGGCGTGTATGGAGCATCCGGGGCTGACCCCGATCGCGCGGAAATCGCTGGCGTTGTGGACCGAGTTGGGGGAGCGGACCGGGGAGACGTACGTCCGGCAGACCGGTTCCCTGAACGTCGGCTCGCCGACCAGCCGTCCGGTGACCGGTGCCCGGCGGGCCGCGGGCGCGCGGACGACGGATCTCTCGCACGACGAGCTGGCCGAGCGCTTCCCGCAGTACGCACTCGCGGACGACGACGTCGCGGTCTGGGATCCGGACGCGGGGATCTGCTACGCGGAGCCGGCCGTACGAGCACACGTCGCTGAGGCTCAGCGGTTGGGGGCGACCGTCTATCCGCACACGATGGTGACGGCGATCGACGTCCGCCCGGACGGCGTGACGGTGCGGACGCCGACGACCACCGTCACCGCCGAGCAGGTCGTCGTCAGCACCGGCGCCTGGCTGAGCAAGCTCGTCCCGGGGCTGCCGCTGTCACCGCGCCGGACGCCGTTGTTCTGGTTCCAGCCGAAGGATCCGGCCTCGGAGGCGTTCCAGCTGCGGAACTTCCCGTCGTTCATCTGGGAGTTCGCCGACGGCCGCGGGCTGTGGGGGCACGGGTCCGGCGAGGACTTCCTCGTGAAGGTCGGCCTCGACGGCGCGGAGCGGGACCGGGACGTCGACCCCGACGAGCTCGACCGTTACATCCACCCGCGCAAGGACATCGCCGAGCTGTCCGCCGCGATCGCGCAGCACTTCCCGGAGCTCGATCCCGAGCCGGTGAAGGTGATGCCGTGCATGGTCACGGACTCGCCCGACGGGCAGTTCCTGGCCGGGCGGTACGACGAGCGCGTGGTGATCGCCGGCGGCGACAGCGGGCACGGCTTCAAGCATTGCGCCGGCCTCGGCGAGCTCCTGGCCCAGATCACGACGAAGGAGACGCCCTTCACGGACGTCTCCTTCGTCGATCCACACAGGCTCTAGGCGGTCCGGACGAGCTCCGGGCGGGCGATGACCGGGCGCGGGGCCGGCTCGAGGGTGAGCAGGTCCAGGCCGGCCACGCCGTAGCGGAGCAGGACCAGCCTGGCGACCTCGGCGCTCACGCCCAGCGGCGCGGACACGGCGACAGCGCCGGCCCGGCGTGAGGTGGTTTCGGCCTGGTCCGGGAGCACACCGGGCGCGAGGAACAGCGAGCCGACCGCCACGTGGCGGCGACCCTCCAGGCGCCACTGGAGCACCGCCTCGGCGGGCGACGGGGATGCGGCGGCGACGAAGGCGGCGGTCACCGGGAGCTTGTGACGCTGGCCCCACAGCCGCGCGAGGCGGGTCACGCTCGCGTTCGCGTGCGAGTCGCTGGAACCGGCGCAGGCCAGCACCAGCGCGTCCAGCTCCCGCACCCGGCCGTCCTTCAGCTCTGCGCGCATCCGGCGGTCCAGGACGTCGAGCAGCGTGTCGTCGTACCCGAGCACGTCGGAGGCGATGATCCGCAGGTTCGGGAACCGGGTCCGGGCCTCGTCGACGACGGCCGGTACGTCGATCTTGGCGTGGTACGCCGACGACAGCAGCAGCGGGAGGACGACGACCTCCTCGACGCCTTCGGCGGCGAGCTTGCCGATCACCTGGTACGGCGTGGGCGGGCAGTGGTCGAGGAAGGAGGCTTCGATCCGCAGGTCGTCCCGCATCCCGCGCAGGCAGGTGACGAGCGAGTGGACGGTGGCGGCCGAACGCGGGTCGCGGCTGCCGTGGGCGAGGATCACGAGCGCTGGAGCAGTCACAGCAGTTCCCCTTCTTCGTCGTCGATCATGCCGGCTGCGAGTGTCCACCCGTCGTGGGCGTCGATCAGCAGGAACGATCCGGTGATGGCGTTGCTGGAGTACGGATCGGCGGCCAGCGGTGCGGCGACCTTGAGCTGCACCTTGCCGATGTCGTTGAGGCCCAGCTCGGTGGCATCGATGACGCCGAGCGTGTCGAGGTCCAGCGCCCCGGTGATCTTGGTGACGATCGCCTGCGCGGTCGTCGTGGTGTGCTTGATCAGCACTCGGGCTCCGACCGTCAGCGGCCGGTCGGACAGCCAGCTGACGGTGGCGGCCAGTTCCCGGCGGGTGCCGGGGGAGGCCTCGGCGGCCACGATCACCGAGCCGCGGGCGACGTCGATGTCGTCGGCGAGCCGGACGGTGACCGCTTCGCCGGCGACCGCGGACGGCCGCTCGACCACGGCGGTGGTGGTGGCGGTGACGACCGGGCGGTCGATACCGGCGATCGACGTACGGCGGCCCGCGGGCAGCACGATCACCGGGTCGCCGACCGTCACGGTGCCGGAGGCAACGGTGCCGGTGTAGCCGCGGTAGTCGCGGTACTCGTCGTCGGTCTGCGGCCGGATCACGTACTGCACCGGGAACCGCAGCGGCTGCGTCGAGGTGTCGGTGCGGCCTCCGGCGTTCTCGAGCACCTCGAGCAGCGTCGGCCCATCGTACCAGGGGGTCTCCGCGGACCGCTCGACGACGTTGTCGCCGACGAGCGCGGACACCGGGATGGCTTGCAGGTCGGCGATGCCGAGCTGGTCGGCGACCTCGCCGACGTCCTTGGCGATCTTGGTGAACACGGCCTCGTCGTAGCCGACCAGGTCGATCTTGTTGACCGCCAGGACGACGTGCGGGACCCGGAGCAGGCCGGCGACCGCGAGGTGCCGGCGGGTCTGCTCGAGGACGCCGTGCCGGGCGTCGACCAGGATGATGACGACGTCCGCGGTGGAGGCGCCGGTCACGGTGTTGCGGGTGTACTGCACGTGCCCGGGGCAGTCGGCCAGGATGAACGAGCGCTTGTCGGTGGCGAAGTACCGGTAGGCGACGTCGATCGTGATGCCCTGCTCCCGCTCGGCCCGCAGGCCGTCGGTGAGCAGCGCGAAGTCGAAGTCGCCGCCGCGCGCCTCGGACACGGTCCGCACGTGCGCGATCTGGTCGGCGAGGATCGCCTTGCAGTCGTGCAGCAGCCGGCCGACCAGCGTCGACTTCCCGTCGTCGACCGAGCCCGCGGTCGCGAGCCGCAGCAGGGTGCTCATCAGAAGTACCCCTCTCGTTTACGGTCTTCCATCGCGGCCTCGCTGGCCCGGTCGTCGGCGCGGGTGGCGCCGCGTTCGGTGATCTCGCTGGCCGCGACTTCGATCACGACCTCGGCTGCACTGGTCGCGGTGGAGGCCACCGCGCCGGTGCACGACATGTCGCCGACGGTCCGGTACCGAACGATGCGCTTGGCAACAGTCTCGCCGTCGCGGGGCCGCGAGTACGGGCCGACGGCCAGCAGCATGCCGTCGCGCTCGAACACGTCCCGCTCGTGCGCGTAGTAGATGCTCGGCAGCTCGATGCCCTCGCGCTCGATGTAGTTCCAGACGTCGAGCTCGGTCCAGTTCGACAGCGGGAACACCCGGACGTGCTCACCCGGGCGGTGCTTGCCGTTGTACAGCGACCACAGCTCCGGGCGCTGGTTGCGCGGGTCCCACTGCCCGAACTCGTCGCGCAGGCTGAAGATCCGCTCCTTCGCCCGCGCCCGCTCCTCGTCGCGGCGGCCGCCGCCGAAAACAGCGTCGAAGCGGTGCCCGTTGATGGCGTCCAGCAACGGGACCGTCTGCAGCTGGTTCCGGGTGCCGTCGGTGCGCTCGCGCAGCCGGCCGTCGGCGATGTACTCCTCGACGCTCGCGACCTCGAGCCGCAGCCCGAGCTGCCGCACGACCGCGTCGCGGTAGTCGAGTACTTCGGGGAAGTTGTGGCCGGTGTCCACGTGCAGCAACGTGAACGGCACGCCGGCCGGCGAGAACGCCTTCCGCGCCAGGTGCAGCATCACGATCGAGTCCTTGCCGCCGGAGAACAGGATCACCGGCCGCTCGAACTCCGCCGCCACCTCGCGGAACACGAAGATCGACTCGCTCTCGAGAGCGTCCAGCTCAGTCACGGTCGTGCTCATGTGTGCAACCCGCATTCCACCTTGCCGGTGCCCGCCCAGCGGCCGCTGCGCGGGTCCTCACCGGGCGCGACGCGCTGCGTGCACGGCTCGCAGCCGATCGACGGGTAGCCGTCGTACTGCAGCAGGTTCACCAGGACGCCGTTGTCCTGGATGTAGCCGTCCAGGTCCTCCTGCGTCCACGGCGCGATCGGGTTGAGCTTCACCATGTCGCGCTTCTCGTCGTACTCGACGACCGGCGTGTTGGCCCGCGTCGGCGCCTCCTCGCGGCGGATGCCGGTGACCCAGGCCTTGTAGCCGGACAAGTACCGGTTCAGCGGCTCGACCTTGCGCAGCGCGCAGCACTTGTTCGGGTCCCGGTCGTGCAGCTTCTCGCCGTACTCCGCGTCCTGCTCCGCGACCGTCTGCTGCGGGGTCGCGTTGATCAGGTGGATCGGCAGCGTGGCCGCGACCGCGTCCCGGGTCCCGATCGTCTCGGCGAAGTGGTAGCCGGTGTCCAGGAACAGTACGTCGACGCCCGGCGCCGCCTGCGCCGCCAGGTGGGGGAGCGCCCCGTCGGCCATCGAGGCGGTGACGACGAGCTCGTCGCCGAACGTCTCACGTGCCCACGCCAGCACCTCGACCGCCGACGCGTCGGCGAGCCGTTCGTTCGCCTCCTCGGCGATCGTCTTCAAGTCACTCATTCCACCGTCACCCGCAACCCGATCATCTTCAGCTGGAACACCCGTGCACACGGCCGGCACTCCCACGTGCCATGGCCGTCCTCGGAGGGCCTGAGGTCCTCGTCTCCGCAGTACGGGCAGTAGAGGGGCGCCGCACGTTCGCTCATGTCAGCGCCTCCTCGTCCGCTCGGGTGACCCACTGGGCGAAGCGCTCGCCCTCGTTGCGCTCCTTCAGGTAGTTCTGGGTGACACGCTCCACGTAGTCGGTGAGGTCGTCGGCCGTGACCTTGTGGCCGCGGAGCTTGCGGCCGAACCCGGCGTCCAGCCCGAGGCCGCCGCCGAGGTGCACCTGGTAGCCGGGCACCTGGCGGCCGTCGGCATCGAGGACCAGCTGGCCCTTCAGGCCGATGTCCGCGACCTGGATCCGGGCGCACGAGTTCGGGCAGCCGTTGACGTTCACCGTGATCGGTACGTCGAGCTCGGGGATCCGCTCCTCGAGCTCGTTGATCAGCTGCGCGGCCTTCGCCTTGGTCTCGACGATCGCCAGCTTGCAGAACTCGATTCCGGTGCAGGCCATCGTGTTCCGCCGCCATGCCGACGGGTTCGCCTGGTACCCGAGGGCGTCCAGTTCGGCGACGAGCGAGTCGACCTGCGACTCCTCCACGTCCAGCACCAGCAGTTTCTGCTGCGCGGTCGTCCGGATCCGGTTCGACCCGTGCCGCGCGACGACGTCCGCGACCTGCGCCAGCGACGTACCGGAGACCCGGCCGACGACCGGCGCGACGCCGACGAAGTACTTGCCGTCCTTCTGCTTGTGGACGCCGACGTGGTCGCCCTGGACGGCCGGCACCTCGGGCGCCGGGCCGTCGATCAGCTTGCGCTTGAGGTACTTCTCCTCGAGCACCTCGCGGAACTTCTCCACGCCCCAGTCGGCGAGCAGGAACTTCAGCCGGGCGCGGTTGCGCAGCCGGCGGTAGCCGTAGTCGCGGAAGATGCTGGTGACGCCCCACCAGGCCTGCGCGACCTCGTCGCGCGGGATCCAGGTGCCGAGTCGCTGCGCGAGCATCGGGTTCGTCGACAGGCCGCCGCCGACCCACAGGTCGAAGCCCGGGCCGTGCTCGGGGTGCACGACGCCGACGAAGGCGATGTCGTTCACCTCCGGGACGACGTCGTGCGACGGGTGCCCGGTGAGCGCGGTCTTGAACTTGCGCGGCAGGTTCGAGAACTCGTTCGAACCGATATATTTCTCGACGATCTCGTCGATGGCCGGCGTCGGGTCGATGATCTCGTCCGCGGCGATCCCCGCCACCGGACTGGCGATCACCACCCGCGGCACGTCACCGCAGGCCTCGGTCGTGTACAGGCCGACCGCCTCGAGCCGCTGCCAGATCGCCGGCACGTCCTCGATCGCGATCCAGTGCAGCTGGATGTTCTGCCGGTCGGTGATGTCCGCGGTGTCGCGCGCGTACGTCGTGGAGATCTCCGCGATCACCCGGAGCTGCTCGGCGGTCAGCTGGCCGCCCTCGACCCGGACCCGCATCATGAAGTAGCGGTCGTCCAGCTCCTCCGGCTCGAGCGTCGCGGTCTTGCCGCCGTCGATCCCGGGCTTGCGCTGCGTGTACAGACCCCACCAGCGGAACCGGCCGCGCAGGTCGGCGGGGTCGATCGAGTCGAAGCCGCGGTGCGCGTAGACGTTCTCGATCCGGGCCCGGACGTTCAGGCCGTCGTCGTTCTTCTTGTTCTCTTCGTTCTTGTTGAGCGGCTCGCGGTATCCGAGTGCCCACTGACCTTCGCCCTTGCCCTTGCGGGGGCGGGCCGGTTTCCGGGCAGCAGAGGTGACGCCGGCAGTCATCGGGGGGCGTGTCCTTGTCCTCGTGACAGGTGCGAACCTGCGGGCGGCACGATCGAAGCGTCGTCGGTTCGATACGTTCCGCGCGGCGCGCACCCAGCGGTGATCGGGGGTGATCAGGGGGCCGTCGTTGGCCCGGGCAGGGTGGCTGTCAGAACATCGAAGGACAACAGATGGCGCTGCGCATCCGCCCGAGGTCGACATGAATGCGACCTACGAGGTGGGTGGAGAGGGCAGCGAGCATGTCCACAAGCGTCAGCGTCAGAGCCTGACAAATCAACTCCCATTCCTACATCGTGAGACCAGATCTCACGATGTGGCTATGTCTATCAGTCTGCTGGAGATTGATTCTGCTATCGGGCGCGGCCCGCAAGAACTCTTGTGCAAGAGTTCTTGCAGAACGTATTCTGCTCGTCATGACGCCCGCCAACCGCCGGACCGTGACGCCGTCCGTGCTCGCCGCCATGCACCATCCGCTGCGCCGCCGGCTGCTCGACCTGCTGTCCGTCGACGGTCCCGCGACCGCCTCCGCGCTGGCCGCTGCGACCGGAGAACTTGTCGGCAACATCAGCCATCACCTGAAGGTTCTCGCGTCCGCGGGCGTGATCGCCGAAGCCCCGGAGCTGGCGCGGAACCGCCGCGAACGCTGGTGGAAGCTCGGCGACACCTCGGAGTACTCGTGGTCGATCGCCGACGCGCAGGGGGACCCGGCCGGCGAGCTCGTCGCGGCCACCGCCGAGGACGCGAACCTCGCCCATCACGTCGGCAAGGTGCGGCAGTGGTTCGACATCCGGCACGAGTTCGGCGAGCCCTGGGTGCGGGCCGCGTACGCGACCGAGAGATGGCTCACATTGACGCCCGACCAGCTCGTCGAGCTGAGCGAGCGGGTCGAGGACCTGGTCCGGGAGTACCACGACAACCCCGCCGAGGGCGACGACGCGCACCGCGTGTTCTTCTTCGCCCACGCCGTCCCTGCCCGCCCGTGACCACCGAGGTCTTCCCGCCGCTCCGGAGAGACCGTCGGGTGCACGGATGGATCGCGTCGGCCGCGGTCTCGCAGGCCGGGGACATGGCGTGGTACGTCGGACTCGCGTGGAGCGCCGCGCAGATCACGACCCCGGCGGGCGCCGGACTGGTGATGGGCGTCGGCGCCCTGCCGAAGGCACTCGTCCTGCTGTACGGCGGCGCGCTGGCCGACCGGTTCGACGGCCGCCGGACGATGATCCTGGCCAACCTCGCGCGGATCGTCGTACTCACCCTCGCGGCAACGGCCGTGGCGATCTGGGGGCTGTCCCTTGCGCTGCTGCTGACGGTCGCCGTCGTCTTCGGTGCCGTCGACGCGCTCTACACGCCGGCGTCCGGGACCTTGCCGCGGCGGATGGTCCGCTCGGACGACCTGGTGAAGCTGTCGGCCGGCTCGCAGCTGGCCCAGCGGCTCGCGATCTTCGCGGGGGCTCCGCTCGGCGGCCTGCTGGTCGCGCACGGCGGGCTGATCACGGTGATGATCGCCGACGCGGCGTCGTTCGTGGTGATCGCGCTGGCACTCGCGTTCCTGGTGAAGCCGCGGCTCCCGCAGCCAGTGTCGGTGGGGCGGTCGATCCGCGCGGACCTGCGCGACGGCTTCGGCTACCTGAAGCGGGATGTCCGGGCGCGGACGCTGGTGATCGCGTTCTCCGGGCTGAATCTGTGCGTCGGCCCGATCCTCGCCGTCGGCCTGGTGCAACGCACGCACTCCGCGGGCTGGGGCTCGGCCTGGTACGGCTGGTTCGAGGCGTGTTCCGGGGTCGCCGCCGCGGTGGGTGCGCTGGTGGCGATGCGGTGGAAGCCGGCCGACCTGGCACGATCCGGGCTGCTCGCACTCGTCGTCCAGGCGGCCGGTTGCGCGATGATCGGGCTGATGCCGAAGCTCGGCGTGTTCGTCGCGATGGCGATGATCGGCTGCACGGCCGGGATCGCGTCGGCGCAGTTGTCGGCGGCGTTCCAGCAGTCGGTCGACCCGGCGTACCTCGGTCGCAGCTTCAGCATCGTGAACCTGTCCGACGAGGCCTTGATGCCCGTCGCGATGACCGGCTTCGGCGCTTTGATCAGCCTCTCGAGTATTCCGGTCGCCTGCGTGCTCGTCGCATCGTTGTTCGCGGCCCTGGTCCTCTGGGCGGCGGCTCGGGTCAACCGCTGACGTAAACTCGCGCGGGTGTCCGGCTGGGAGAGCGTCCGCGAATTCACCGTCGGTACGGTCGAGCTGCCGGCTACGCCGAAGCGCAAGAAGATCGGCTGGGGGCCGAAGGCGATCCGGGTGCCGCAGGGCGGGAAGGACGACCGGGTGCTCGCGGCGTGCGCGTACGTCGGACCGGAGCTGTCGTTGTACCTCGACGCCGACCTGACCCGGCTGCTCTGCGTCGCGGTCCCGTCGGGCGAGAATGCGTGGACGGTCCACGACGCCGACGCGGCGACTGTCGGCACGATCACCCGGATCCCGTCGAACCGGCCGCTGCTCCGGCCGAACTGGCGGATCGAGCAACCCGGTCAGGTCGACGTGATCGGGCGGACCGAGTGGCTGAGCGGCGACGCGAAGCAACTTGCCGAGAAGGCCGCCGGGCGGTTCTTCACCGGCGTTCTCGACGCGCTCACCGGCTTTGGTGCCGAGGGCGGCGACCAGCCGACCAAGGAACGCGTCCTCGAGTGGCGCGCCGGCGACGACGTCGTCATGTTGTCCGAAGCAACCAAGTCGGTCACGGTCAAAGCCCCCTGGCTGGATCGCCGCCTCGCCTTCGCCTACACGCTCGTCGCCGGATGAACGTCCTGCGGCGACCCGACGCCGGTGGATGGACGACGGCCCGTGCGATTGCTGCGTCGGTGCGGTCCGGGGAGCTCAGTGCGGTGGAGGTCGTGGAGAGGTCTCTCGAGGCGGCTCGGCGGCTCGATCGGGTGTTGCACTTCCTCGACGAGCTTGCTGCCGACGAAGCACTGCGGGCCGCGGAGCGGTTGGAGCCGACCGGGCCGCTCGCCGGCGTGCCGTTCCTGATCAAGGCGCGGACACCGCCCGAATCGCCGATCCTGGAGCGGCTGATCGCGGCGGGGGCGATCGCGATCGGGTGGTCGACGCGGGCGCGGCCGGGTGCCGTCTCGCTGACGTTCGGGTGGAACGGGCGGGAGTACACCCGGAATCCGTGGGATCCCGAACGCTCGCCGGGCGGTTCGACCGCTGGGGGAGCGGCAGCGGTGGCGGCAGGCGTCGTACCGCTCGCGACCGGTGGTGACAGCGGCGGATCGTTGCGGATCCCGGCGGCGTTCTGCGGGATCGTCGGGTTCAAGGGCACGTACGGTCGGGTCCCGCGGCCGGGCGGTCGCGGGCGCGGTGGGCTCACCACGGCAGGCGTCATCGGCGCGGATCTCGACGACGTCGTCCTCGCGACGAGCATCGCCAGCGGGCCGCACCGCCTCGACCCGTCGGCTCTGCCGCACTGGCCGGTACCGGCCGAGTCCACGCGGCGGTGGCGGGTTGCGTACTTCTCGACGCTGGGCGCCTGTGCCGCAGAGGAAGGCGTCGACCGCGTACTGCGTGAACGCCTGGCGGCGACTGACGTCCAGCTGGTCGACGTACGGTTGAAGCTCGCACCCACGGACGAGGCGTGGCCGGTTCTGTCGGCGCTCGACAACGGACGGGGCGCGGAGGCCGCAGCAGCCAACCGGGCCCGTGAGATCCGGGACCACAACAACACCGCGCTCGCCGACCTCTTCGCGGAGGTCGACGTCCTGGTGACACCGACGACGCTGACCGTTGCCCACGGCTACGACCAGCACGAGCAGAGCATCGTGACCGGCGATCCGTGCTGGGTCTTCAACGTGACCGGTCATCCCGCGGTGAGTGTCCCGGCGGGTCTGTCGAACGGTCTCCCGGTCGGGATGCAGGTCGTCGCCCCGCACGGCGCCGACGCCGTCGCTCTCGCCGCGGCCAGGCATCTGCTGGCAGGCTTGCCGCGCCCCCCGATCAGCGTGGGTGTTCCGAGCGCCAGTTCTTGATCATCTGGTCCATGTCGGCGTGGATGAAGGCGAAGAAGTCGGCCGCCTCGGTGAGGCGGCGGCCGACGGGGGAGTCCTCACCGAACAGCGACGCGCCCGAGCGGCTGGTGGACTCCCACTCGCTGAGGGCCAGGTTGCGGCGCTCGAGGATCGCCGCGAAGACGTCCTCGCGGATCCGGTAGTGGTCCTTGCGCGAGCCCGGCAGCCGCTCGCGGGAGATGAACGACACCTGAAGCAGTTGCCGGACGGCGCCGGACACTGCCGGCTGGCTGATCTTCAGCGACTCGGCGAGCTCGGCCGCGGTCATCGTGCCGGTGGGGCTGACCAGCATCGCGCCCATCACCCGCGCCGACATCGTCGGTACGCCGCTGTTCGCCAGCACGCCCGCGAAGCGCTCGACGAACTGGCTGACTGCCTCCCGGCTCGGTTCCTCCGCCATGGTTGAAGCTTACAGTAATTTGATCTATCGCAACTATCACAAACTTCTGATATTTTGAATGTCATGACCTCGACCATCGGCACTTCCTCGCCGGCGCTCACCGGCGCCCGGCGCTTCGGTGTCCTCATCGCCCTGTGTCTCGCCGTCCTCGTCCTCGGCCTGGACACCACTGTGCTCAACGTCGCCCTCCCGACGCTCGCCCAGGACCTGGACGCGTCCACCAGCCAGCTGCAATGGATGGCGAACAGCTACAACCTGGTGCTCGCCGCGCTGCTGCTGCCGGCCGGCCTGCTCGGCGACCGGTACGGCCGGCGCAAGATCATCGCGATCGCGCTGTCCTTGTTCGGGCTGGCGTCCGTCGCCTGCGCGCTGTCCGACTCGGCCGGTCAGCTGATCGCCGCCCGGGCGTTCCTCGGGATCGGCGCGGCGATGATCGTCCCGGTCGCACTGTCGCTGATCACCGTGCTGTTCCGCACCGCGGAGGAGCGGAAGAAGGCGATCGGGTTCTTCGTCGTTGCCAACAGCATCGGTATGCCGCTCGGCCCGATCGTCGGCGGCCTGCTGCTCGACCACGCCGGCTGGCAGTGGATCTTCGTGATCAACGTGCCGATCGCGTTCCTCGCCGCGGTCGCCGTCACGCTGCTCGTCCCGGAGAGCCGCAGCTCTCACCGCCCGGCGATCGATTGGCCCGGCATCGTCTTGTCCAGCGCCGGTCTGGCCGCCCTGGTGTACGGCGTGACGAAGGCCGGCGAGACGTCCTGGGGTGACGGCATCACGATCGTGTACCTCGCGCTGGCCGTCGTCCTGATCGGCGCGTTCCTGCTCTGGCAGCGGCGGGCCGCCGGGCCGCTGATCGAGCTGCGGTTGTTCAGCGAGAAGGTGTTCACCGGCGGCGCCGTGCTGCTGACCGTCTCGGTGTTCGCGATCTTCGGGCTGCTGTTCACCATGCCGCAGTACTTCCAGGGCATCAACGGGTCCGACGCGCTGCACACCGGGCTGAAGCTGCTGCCGTTCATCGGCGGTATGACGGTCGGCGCGAAGCTGGCCGAACCGGTCGAGGCCCGCGTCGGCACCCGGCTGGTCGTGATGACCGGCTTCGCGGTGATGGCGGCCGGGTTCGTGCTCGGCGCCTTCACCGAGCTCGGCACCGGGTACGGCTACACCGCGACCTGGTTCGCCGTGGTCGGCTTCGGTCTCGGGTGCTCGATGCCGCAGGCAATGAACGCGGCGCTCGGCGTCCTCGACCCGGAGCGGGCCGGCACCGGATCGGGCCTGCTGCAGGCGTTCCGTCAGGTCGGCGGCACGGTCGGGGTCGCCGTCCTCGGCACCGTCCTGAACTCGGTCTACCGCCACGACGTCGACACGACAGGCCTCCCGGCACAAGCGGCGGACGCGGTCGAGAAGAGCCTCGGCGGCGGACTCGCGGTGGCCGCGAAGACGGGGTCGGCAGACCTCGCGAACAGCGTGCGCGACGCCTTCCTCACCAGCCTGAACACCACGATGTGGGTGTCCGCCGGCATCGCTGTCGCCGGCGCGGTCCTCGCGGCCGTCCTGATGCCGAAGCGCGCCGCGAAACCCTCGCCGGACGTCCTGATGGGTGTGCAGGACTCCTGACCACACGACACAGCGCCCGCTCCACGGGGGGAGCGGGCGCTGGTTCGCGTGTCAGTTGAGCACGAGGCCCGGGTACAGCGGGAACTTGTCGAGCATCTCGGCCGAGGCGGCCTTGGTCTTGTCGGCGACGCCGTCGGCCAGCACGTACTTCGCCTTGGACGGTGCGCCCGCGGAGGTGGTCGTCGGTGTGGTCGCGGACAGCACGTCGACGATCAGCTCGGCGACCCGGTCGAACTCGTCGGCGCCGAAGCCGCGCGTGGTGAGCGCCGGCGTACCGATCCGGACGCCGGAGGTGTACCAGGCTCCGTTCGGGTCGCGCGGGACCGCGTTGCGGTTGGTGACGATGCCCGCGTCGAGCAGCGCCGACTCGGCCTGCCGGCCGGTGATGCCGTACGACGAGACGTCGAGCAGGACCAGGTGGTTCTCGGTGCCGTCCGTCACCAGCTTGACGCCGCGCTTCATCAGGCCGTCGGCAAGCGTGACCGCGTTGTCGGCGACGGCCTGCGCGTACTCCTGGAACGAGGGCTGCCGCGCCTCGGCCAGCGCGACGGCCTTCGCGGCCATCGTCTGGCTGAGCGGGCCGCCCAGGACCATCGGGCAGCCGCGGTCGACGGACTCGGCGTACTCCGGCTGGCACAGGACCATGCCGCCGCGCGGGCCGCGCAGCGACTTGTGGGTCGTGGTCGTCGTGACGTGCGCGTGCGGCACCGGGTCGAAGTCGCCGGTGAAGACCTTCCCCGCGACCAGGCCGGCGAAGTGCGCCATGTCGACCATCAGGGTCGCGCCGACCTCGTCGGCGATCTCGCGCATCTTCGCGAAGTTCACCTTGCGCGGGTACGCCGAGTAGCCGGCGATCAGGATCAGCGGCTTGAACTCGCGGGCCTTCCGGGCGACCTCGTCGTAGTCCAGCAGCCCGGTCTCCGGGTCGGTGCCGTAGGAGTGCTGGTTGAACATCTTGCCGGAGATGTTCGGCCGGAAACCGTGCGTCAGGTGGCCGCCGGCGTCCAGCGACATGCCGAGCATCTTCTGGTCGCCGAGCGCCTTGCGGAGCTTGGTCCAGTCCTGTTCGGTCAGGTCGTTGACGTGCTTCGCGCCCGCCTCGGCCAGCGCCGGGGACTCGATCCGCTGGGCCAGGATCGCCCAGAACGCGACCAGGTTCGCGTCGATGCCGGAGTGCGGCTGGACGTAGGCGTGCGGCGCGCCGAACAGGGCCCGCGCGTGATCGGCCGCGGTCTGCTCGACGGTGTCGATGTTCTGGCAGCCGGCGTAGAAGCGGTGCCCGATGGTGCCCTCGGCGTACTTGTCCGACAGCCAGTTGCCCATCGTGAGCAAGGTGGCGGGGGAGGCGTAGTTCTCACTGGCGATCAGCTTCAGCGAGGACCGCTGGTCGGCGAGCTCGGCCTTGATCGCGCCGGCGATGGTGGGCTCCACCGCGGCGATCACCTGCAGCGCGTTGTTGTACGCGGCCGACGCGGCGGCGGCGTCGAAGGGTTGAGTCATCGTTGTCTCTCCTGCGGTTGCAGTGGGTCGCCGGCACCCAGGCGCACGGTGCCCGCGTTCTTCGCTCCCCGGTGGTTCTCCACCTAGCGCGCCAGTCGCGACGTCTCACCCTATCGCGCGCTCGAGGATCCGATCGAACGGCGTCGTGCGCGGCAGCGTCCCGAACACTCCGCCCCAGTCACCGGCCAGCCGCGACGCCACAAACGCATCCGCGACCTCGGGAGCGGAATGCCGGATCAGCAACGATGCCTGGAGGCACAGGGCCATCTGTGCGGCCAGCCTTCGCGCGCCGGCTTCGGCGTTCCCGGCGTCAGCAAGCGCTTGCAGGACGTCGTTCACCGCCGCGTCCAGCCGTTGATCGGCGCCCTGAACCGCAGCCAGCTCCGTCAGCCACGCGTCGAGCGACTCCGGTCGGCGCAGCGCCCGCAGGACATCGAGCGCGTTGACGTTGCCCGATCCTTCCCAGATCGAGTTCAGCGGCGACTCCCGGTAGAGCAGCGGCAGGCCGGACTCCTCGACGTACCCGTTCCCGCCGAGGCATTCCAGCGCCTCGGCGACCATGAACGGCGTCCGCTTGCACACCCAGAACTTGGCGAGAGGTAACGCAATCCGCCGGAACGCCGCCTGCTGCGGGTCGCCCGCGGTCGCGGCGTCCACAGCGGCTGCCAGGCGCATCCCCAGGGCCGTCGCCGCCTCGGACTCGATCGCGAGATCCGCCAGCACGTTCTGCATCGCCGGCTTGTCCGCCAGCAGCCCGCCGAACGCGCTCCGGTGCCGCGTATGCCAAACAGCCTCGACCAGCGCCCGCCGCTGCAGGGCCGCGGAGCCGAGCACACAGTCCAGCCGGGTCGCCGCGACCATCTCGATGATCGTCCGCACACCGGCGCCCTCGTCTCCCAACCGGTACCCGATCGTGCCGTGGAACTCGACCTCCGACGACGCGTTCGACCGGTTCCCGAGCTTGTCCTTGAGCCGCTGCAGCGCGAACGGGTTCCGGTTGCCGTCGGCAAGAACCCGGGGTACGACGAAGCAGCTCAGTCCGTCCGGCGCCTGCGCCAGGACCAGGAAGAGGTCCACCTGCGGCGCGGAGCAGAACCACTTGTGCCCGTTCAGCTGGTACACGTCCCCGGCGGGGGTCGCGGTGGTCAGGTTCGCCCGGACGTCGGAGCCGCCCTGCTTCTCGGTCATCCCCATCCCGGCGAGCACGCCGTGCTTCGCCGCGACCGGCAACCGCCGTACGTCGTACCGCGTCGACGCCAGCTGCGGGACCCATTCCTTGGCGAGTTGCTCGTCCGCCCTGAGCGCCGGCACCGCGGCGTACGTCATCGAGATCGGGCAGCCGTGCCCGGGCTCGACCTGCGACCACAGGTAGAACCCGGCGGCGCGGGTCAGGTGCGGCGCCGGGCGGTCGCTCGGCTGCGTCGTCCAGGGCGCGGCCTGGAGCCCGAACCCGACGGCCTGCTCCATCAGCCAGTGCCACGACGGGTGGAACTCGACCTCGTCGATCCGGTTCCCGTAGCGGTCGTGGGTGCGCAGGACCGGTGGGTTCTGGTTCGCCGGGAGGGCGTGCGCGCGGGCCTCCTCGGAGCCGGCGAGCTCGCCGATCCGGCCGAGTCCGGGATCCGCCGTCAGGTCGGCGTACGGACGCAGAGCGTCACCGAGGGGCCGGTCCTGGGTGAAGAAGTTCACGCCCCGCAGTGGGGGAGCCTGATTCGTTACCGCGAATGGGTCCGCCATGTCAGTACGGTAAGCGGTATGGCACGTTCTGGGGCAGGACCCACTGGTGGGAGCTCCCTCTCATTGGCATGGGTTCGCAAGGTCCCCGCGACGACCTGGAAGCTGCTCACCCAGACGGTCGGCGTCTGTCTGCGCTACCGGGTCACCGGACTCGCGGCCGAAGGGGCGTTCTTCGCGATCCTCTCGCTGCCGCCGCTGATCTTCGGGCTGGCCGGCTCGCTCGGTTACATTGCGAGCAAGTGGTTCGAGGTCGAGACGATCAACGACATCAAGCAGCAGATCGTCGACCTGGCCGCCCGGGCACTGACCGACGACTCGATCAAGAACGTCATCGCGCCGACCCTCGACCAGGTGCTGAACGGTGGCCGGCCGGACGTCATCTCGATCGGTTTCGTGCTGGCCCTGTGGTCCGGCAGCCGCGCGCTGAACGTGTTCGTCGACACCATCACGATCATGTACGGGATGGGCGGCAAACGGGGCATCGTGCGGACCCGGGCGCTGTCGTTCTCGCTGTACTGCGCGGCCCTCGTCATCGGGGTCATCGTCCTGCCGCTGGTGCTGGCCGGACCGAACGCGGTCGACGCGCTGCTGCCGCACCGGCTGGACTTCCTGAACCAGCTGTACTGGCCGGTGGTCACGATCCTGTCCGCGGGCTTCTTGAACACTCTGTACCACCTGTCGGTCCCGATCCGGACGCCGTGGGTCTCCGACCTGCCCGGCTCGTTCCTGGCGCTGTCGATCTGGATCCTGGGCAGCTTCGTGCTCCGGTGGATCCTGCAGAGCACGGTCGGCGGTACGTCGATCTACGGGCCGCTGGCCGCGCCGATCGCCGTCCTGATGTGGCTCTACATGACCGCGATCGCCGTACTCATCGGTGCCGCGCTGAACGCGGTCGTGGACCGGCTGTGGCCGCACAAGGCGCAGGTCGCCGAGGTCAAGAAGGCCGCGTCCGTCGAGGACGCCGGCGACGAGGTCGAGCCGGTGATGAAGGCGGAGTCGGAGCCGCACCACGACCACACGCTGACCCCGGTGACGGAGGAGGAGCGGCCCGAGGCACAGCTCGGGCGGAAGGTGGAGAAGCTCGCCGAGCGGCCACGCAAGGCTGTGCCTCGACCGAAGCCTGAGCCTGAGCCTGAGCCTGAAGCTCAAGGTGCGACCGAGGCCGCGCGCAAGCCGGCCTCGGTCGGAAAATCCGGTGCGCAGGGTGACACCGACGACCTAGGCTGACGGCATCGCGACACACGGTCCCCGGCTCGGGACCGCTGGAACCGGAAGGAGGCAACCGCCATGAGCTTTGAACAGGCCCGTCGGGCCGTTGTCTCCTACACCGTCCGTCCGCTGACCTGATCCCGCGGCCGGACCCTCGGAAAGGTTCGCCGCATGTCAGCCACACTTCAGGCCCTGGGCCTCGACAGTTCCACGGCCGAGTTTCTGCAGTCCGTCCCGGAGGACCTCGTTCCGGGACGCGTCGCCCGGGTCGACAAGGGCCTGGCGACGGTCTTCACCGAGGACGGTCCGGTCCGTGCCGGCTGGTCCGGCGCGCTGCTCGCCGAGTTGGCCACCGATGCCCAGGCGGGCCCCTGCACGGGGGACTGGGTCGTGCTGCGGTTCTGGCCGGACGACCGGATCACGCTCGAGTCGGTGCTGCCGCGCCGGACCACGATCGTGCGCGCCGAGGTCGGCGGCTCGTCGCGCGGGCAGGTGCTCGCCGCCAACGTCGACGTGATCGCGATCGTCGTCGGGCTGGTGCCGGAGCCGAACATCGTCCGCATCGAGCGGTTCCTGGCGCTGGCGTGGGAGAGCGGGGCGCGACCGGTCGTCGTCCTGACGAAATCCGACCTTGTCGGGGACGCCGAGTCGCTGGCCGAGGACGTGGCGCTCGCCGCGCCGGGTGCCGACGTCCTGGTGTGCAGCGCGACCACGGGCGCGGGCATGGACGACGTACGGGCGCTGCTCGACGGGAACGCCACGCTGGCGCTGCTCGGCTCGAGTGGTGCCGGCAAGTCGTCGCTGGTGAATAGTCTCGCCGGTGTGGAACTGTTGGACGTGCAGGAGATCCGCGAGGACGGCAAGGGCCGCCATACGTCGGTACGGCGCGAGCTGATCGTGCTGCCCGCGGGCGGGGTCGTCATCGATACGCCGGGGCTGCGGGGCATCGGTCTGCAGGAGAGCGGGGAAGGACTGGCCGCGGCGTTCCCCGACATCACCTCGCTGGCGGAGCAGTGCAAGTTCAAGGACTGCTCACATGTGATGGAGCCCGGGTGCGCGGTGCAGGCGGCGCTGGAGGACGGGTCGTTGCCGTACCGGCGCTACGACAGCTGGGTGAAGCTGCAGCGCGAAGCGGCGTACATGGCTCGGCGGGCCGACGCGCGGCTGCGGGCGCAGGCGAAGAAGGACTGGGTGCGGGCCAGCAAGTCGTACCGGCGGGACATCAAGCCTCGCGGATGATGAAAGGATCGGTCCCATGAACCGATCTGTGCTGGTGACGGGGGCTTCGCGGGGGATCGGCGCGGCGGCGGCGCGGGCGTTCGCTGCCGCCGGTGATCGCGTAGCCGTTCACTACAGCTCCTCGCCGGACGCCGCGGCCCAGGTCCTGAAGGAGCTTCCCGGGACGGGACACGTGGTGGTCCAGGCCGACCTCGCCGACCCGGAGGCGATCCGGACTGCGGTCGACGACGCGGCGCGGAGGCTCGGCGGGATCGACGTCCTGGTGAACAACGCCGGCGTGTACCACCCGCACCGGATCCGCGAGTCGACGTACGCCGAGTGGCAGCAGGCGTGGACGGACACGCTCGCCGTGAATCTCGTTGGCCCGTCCAACGTCACCTGGTGCGCGGTCCGGCACATGCCGCGCGGTGGCCGGATCGTGAACGTGTCGTCGCGCGGCGCGTTCCGCGGCGAGCCGAACCAGCCGGCGTACGGCGCCTCGAAGGCGGCGATCGTCTCGTTCACCCAGTCGCTGGCGCGGGCGCTCGGGCCGGACGGGATCGCGGTGACCGCGATCGCCCCGGGCTGGACCGTGACGGACATGGCCGCGGTGAACCTGGCCGGCGACGGATACGACCGGCGCCGGCTGGAGAGCCCGCTCGAACGCGTGGCCGATCCGTCCGAGGTCGCCGCCGCGATCATGTACCTGGCATCGCCCGAGGCCGAGTTCGCCACCGGGACCGTGCTGGACTTCAACGGGGGTTCGTACCTGCGGATGTAACAACTTCAATCAATCCAGATGATCAGCGAAAATTCCGACCAGGATCTTTCCCCCGTAGCTGGCGATCGGCAGTGAGAAGTGGACACGGTCTCGATTCCAAAGCCGTTTCCCATGCCATTCGCACCGGTAGTCGAGCTTGCGGTAGCGGACCAGTCGCTGATTCCACGCCTGGGTGTCCTTGTGTGTGGAGGGGCTCTCGGGGGAGACATCCAGACCCCGGCCAGCGAAATCTTGGATTACCTTGTTTCGATCACCCTGGTGACGGGCCAGCGAATCAGCGAAATGATCGTTAATGCCCTCCAATGTGATGAGCAGCCACGGAAGGACTTCGGTGTACGACGCACTGAAGCGCCCGAAGTTGAGTGCTTCTGCAAAGATTAGATTCGGGAAGGCCGCCGGTGCCAACTCGAAGAACTTTTCCGGGTTGGATGCCTCTCGCCGCAGAACCCCGCGCCAGAAATCTGGAATATGGTTAGGTGACGTCAGTAAGTGCAGCTCGAGATCTGTCGGCTCCAGTTCCCTGCGTACAGTCAGCCATCCGCGATTCTCGTGCATCGACGAGGCGATCAGAGTCGACATCGCGTGACCCTCGGCCGCCAACGCAAGCGCGTGGCAAAACCCGAATGAGCGTTCGGCAGCAAGTCCGCCGATTTCGACCTGCTGAGGAATGTCCCGATCCTCCGGGTGGAGGAGTCTGCACTTATCGATCAGTTTCGCGAGACGCAATCGGGTGTCACGGGGCACCTGCAGGTTGTGTGTGCCGTGAAGGTCGTATATGTGGACTGACTCCCAGCATTCGATTTCGTATGCGTGGTCCATCAGGCCGACGTGCTTGCCGACCGTCAGCGGTTGCAGGATGTCTGAGAGGTTGTCAACCTCGCTGGCGAGCTCGATCCCAGACCGGCCGCACCAGTTGAGACTGTCCTCGTCGATGACCACTCGGTATCGGTCAGCGGCGTCGGCGGACATGAGCCAGCGCTCCCAAGTCGGTTTCAAGCTGATCGAAGAACCCTGCGGGCCAGTTACTCATCTCGCCCAGCTCATTGACGTTTATCGGCAGAGGACCGTTCTCATCGAAGTAGTGCACGACCATATCGGCGGGGGCGAGCGATAGGTCCTGCGCTACGCCGAGCCGTGCACCATTGAGGACATGGTCGCTGTGCGTCTCGACGATGACTTGCGCCCCGCTCCCTGCGACCCGGGCGAGGAATCGCCCCAGGCGCGACTGACCCATGGGATGCAGATGGGCCTCCGGGTTTTCAATGAGCAGCAAGTCGCCCCTGCGAGCGAGTAGACCTGCAACGATGATCGGCAACGCGTACGAGACACCGAACCCGGTATTGGCCGGCCTGATCGTCTCAGCGATTTGATCGGTTTCCTGGAACCGGATCGTACTGGCCATTACCCCTGGCGCAAGCTGCGCGGTAATACGCACCGGCCGGATGATGTCGGATGCCCATGCCTCTGCCTGCAGTCGAAGTTGCGGACTTTTCGCCTTCGCGTGGCGCAAGGCTTGCGGCACTGACCGACGGTGGCTGGCCGACCGGGTTTCTCGTAAGGCCAAAACCTGTGCAGTGAACTCGCCCCGCACACCCACACCGATGTCGTTCGGTTGCTGAGCGGAGACGGCCAGAAACTCTCGCGGTCCCAGTCTTTCGGCAGCCAGATAGGTGAACGCAGCCGGTGCGTTGCCGATCCCCGGCGCTGCATCGCTCGGCGAGCCTACGATCTCCAGATAGAGCGCCTCGTCGTTATGCTCGGGTACAGAGAGCTGATACTCCCACACCTTTGCGACAGCGGAGTTGTGGATCGCGATCTTGATCGTCGGTCCAGTTGCAGACCTGCTTAGGACATCAGCCGCCGTGCCCAACGCAAGCTCGTAAGGTCCGTTGAGTTGGATCGCTCCAGCGCTTGGGACGGCGGCAAGCCGCGCAAGTAGCAAAGCTTGCAGCACGGTACTTTTCCCGCCTCCGTTGACGCCAGTTAGGATAGTTAGCGGGCGCATCGGAAGGGATGCGTGGCTGAAGCATTTCAGGTTGGTGATGTCGAGTACGTCGATCACGATCTGCCCCGGGCATCTTCGTCAGCAGCATGGAAGCGGTAGGAAACTCGCCGCCTGTCGGCGGTTGATGATGTGATTGATTCGAGATACTGCATGTCGTAGGTCATTCGATCTCGTGCGGCTGTAACGATCTCTTTCTGGCGTGTCTTTAGATCATCCGCCCGCTGCTTCGCCATCACGATCGACCACGTCTCGAATAGCGCCCGATTGATCGGTCGGCGGCCTGAGGCGTTTACTGGCCACTTTCTGAATGCGTGCTCGCCGAACACCAAGTACGTGTTTGACATCGCCCGGCGGAATGCTTCCTCCAGTTCCAGGACCTTGTTATCGGCGAAGTCGTTTGGGTCGTCCAGGAGTCGGGTAGTGCGCATGAGAAAGCCCTCCATCACCGGATATCTCATGTATTCGTCGAGGCCGAAGATTTGAAAGGCTGCGAATCGCAAGGCCATCTCACGGTCGTTCATGCGAATGTGATCCGTCAACCCGTTGGTGGCTCGATCGAACTCAGGTGTGTGTGTCATGCGTTTTAGAATCTCGCGGCTGCGGGTCTTGCTCATGCAGTGCCTGATCTCCTGGGCGTTGAGTGGCGTACCGCCCGTATTGATGCGTCGGAAGATGTCATACATGACGTCCGATGGCGTCGTCGGATCAATGACATTCACGACGAGTTGTGTGTTGTGGATTCTGCGCTGCCAGACCAGATCTAGGTCGTCGAATCGGCGGCCGTTGGCATCATGCAGGTACTCGAGCGACTGCAGGGCGAACTGTGGCCCGCGAACAAACGCATGTAGGGTTGAGAGGCGCTGCAGGCCGTCGACCACATGCAAGACACCATCGGAGTCTTCGGCGAAGTAGAAGGCTGGCAGCGGGATCTGTAGCAGGAGCGACTCGACGAGCAGCGACTTCTGCTGTGCCCTCCAAACCTGGCCGCGCTGGAAGTCGGGGGCGAGCTCAAGCGAGCCTTCGTCGATCTGGTCCAGAATGTTCCGGAGTGAAAAGGAACTTGTGGTGACCCTTATGCTCTCAGGATTCCACGGCCGGTCGATTCTCGCGTCGTCGGTGTTAGCTTGCTCGACCTCAACACCGGTGGCTTGTCCCTCGAAAACATCTTCGACTACAGCGGGTGGCTGCTGAGCGCTCTCCGAAACCATGGCGGCATCCTACGGCGGTTGTGTAAGACTTGCGGCAGCCGTCGGCTGCGCCGTCGACACTCCTGGCGTGCGCCATGAAGCTATGGCGCTGCTAGCTGAGGATGTAAATCCGTTCGCTTCGACAGCGGAGGACTGGCTAGGGTCCTCCTCGTGCATCGCATCATCACTCCGCCGGCCGCCGCTTAGCGGACGGCTGTTGTCGTGCCCAGGTCGTCGGCCTGGGCTTCTTCGGGCTGTTCGCAGACGCCTCGACCATTCGTTGCGAACAGCTTCCCGGAGTGTCCGATGCACCACCGTCTCTCGGCGAGGCATGCCCTCGTCGCCGTCATCGCCGCCGCCGTCGCCTGGGGCACCGGTGGCCCGACCGGCGCCCTTCTCACCCAGCAGGGCCTCACACCACTCGCCGTCTCCTTCTGGCGCCTGGCATCCGCCGCCCTCTGGCTGATCCTTGCCCGCCTCCTCACTCGCCGTGGCCCAGCTCGTCCGTTGGTGGCGGCCGGCTCAGTGCGTCATGTGCTGAGCGGCTTGGGTTTGGCCGTTTGCCAGCTCGGCTACTTCACCGCCATCCCGCGCGTCGGCGTCGGTACGGCCACGGTGATCGCCTTGGGTGCCGCGCCGATCCTTGTCGCCGTCGCCGCCCGCGAACGACTGACGCCGGCCCTGTTCGCGGCCGTCGCCGGCCTCGGCCTGCTGTCGGCAACCGCCGGGACGGCCAGTCTCACCGGCATCGCAGCAGCCGTAGCCTCTGCCGCGGGCTACACGCTGACAACGCTCCTGAACCGCAACACCCCAGACCCCGTCACCGCCGCACTCCTGGGCTTCATCGTCGGCGCCGTCTTCCTCGCCCCCTTCGCCACCCTCCCGGCCACGCTCACCGGCTGGCTACTGATCGCGTACTTCGGCCTGATCCCGACCGCGTTCGCGTACACGCTTTTCTACACGGGCCTGAAGACCCTGAAAGCCTCGACGGCTGCCACCGTCGCCCTGCTGGAGCCGGTCGTCGCCGCGGCCATCGGAATCCTCGCCTTCCACGAACACCTCACCGCCCCAGCCCTCGTGGGAGCCGCAATCCTCTTAGCAGCAATCGCCGCTCAGTCCCACCGCGCCCGCAACTGAACACCCCAGCGCCGCAGACCGGCGCCGCCACCAACCGAGGCGGCGCCTGTCCGCGGGTGAGTCGGCTGCCCAACCCGGCCCGGTCGCCGAACTCAACCCTCACGGGCGCGCCGACTGCCCAACGTGACCACCGCTGTCCGTACGAGCCGGCAACCACACCCGGCGGATCAGCTGACCGCCGAACCTGGCCACTGCCGCCGTACCGAACCCCGCGCGTGACCGCCCAACCCGGCCACTGCCGCCGTACCCAACCCAGGCGGGAGACCCACCGCCCAACCCGACCACCGCCGCCGTACCCGACCCCCGCGGGTGACCTGACCGCCGAACCCGACCACCGCCGCCGAGCGAAGCGACGGCGCCAGGGGGTGCGGGTGGCAGAGCCCCCGCCGGCGGCAAGCGAAGCGCAGCCGCACAACACGACGAAGGCGACCCGGTCCACGCTCTCCGCGGACACGAGTCGCCTATCGACTTCGTGGACGATACTGGGATCGAACCAGTGACCTCTTCCGTGTCAGGGAAGCGCGCTACCGCTGCGCCAATCGTCCGTCTGGAACCTGATTGAGGTTCTCGAGGTGGAGACGGGATTCGAACCCGTGTACCCGGCTTTGCAGGCCGTTGCCTCGCCTCTCGGCCACTCCACCACTGAGGCCTTTTCCCTTGTGAGGACGGTGGCCTGCCGAACCCTCTCCGAGCGGACGACCGGGTTCGAACCGGCGACCTCAACCTTGGCAAGGTTGCGCTCTACCAACTGAGCTACGTCCGCGCTTCGCTCCGGGGCGTTTCCGCTCGGTGCGAGAGCAGAACAGTAGCGCACTTTCCGCCCGGACAAAAACCGGATTCCGCTGTGTCGCGACGAGCGCGAGGAGCGCCCCATCCGTCACACGAGTCCCATCCGTTCTGTCCACTCGCCACGCCGCCGGATCACCCCTTCAACGTCACCAGATCGACGTTTTCCAGGTACTCCGGGTCGCCCCGGAGATCGATCGCCGCGACACGCCCGCCGGCCACGGTGAAAGAGAACACAATCAGCGGTTCGCCCCGCCGCATCCACACCAGCCCGGGCCAGCCGTCGACGAGAACCAGCTTCGCCGCCGCGGCCCGCCCGGAGAACTCGTGTGCGACGCGCTCCGCGCCCGCGAGCACCTCCGCCGCCGGCCCGCCGTACGCCGCGGCGCCCGCATCCGCGCGGACGACGACCTCCGGGTCGAGCACGCGCAACAGTCCCGAGAAGTCGGCGCCCCGCGCCGCGGCGAGGAACGCGGTGACGACCTCTTTCTGTCGCTGTACGTCGACGTCGGCCGGCTCCGGCGTACCGCGGACGCGCCGTCGCGCCCGGCTGGCGATCTGTCGCGCGGCGGCCGGCGACTTCCCGATGATCGGCGCGATGTCCTCGAACGGCACGGCGAAGAGGTCGTGCAGCACGAACGCGAGCCGCTCGGCCGGCGACAGCGTCTCGAGCACGACGAGCAACGCCAGCCCGACCGAATCCGCCTGTACTGCTTCGAGTTCAGGATCCGGTACGACGTCGTCCGCGAGCCCCGGCGCGTGATCGCCGACCGGCAACTCGGGTCGCCCGCGCCGCGCACGCAGCATGTCGAGACAGATCCGCCCGACCACGGTGGTCAGCCAGCCGCCCAGATTGTCGATCGTCGCGCTGTCGCTGCGGCTGAGCCGGATCCAGGTTTCCTGGACCGCGTCCTCGGCCTCCGGCTCGGACCCCAGGATCCGGTACGCGACGGCCCGCAGCCGGTCCCGGTTCTGCTCGAACCGCGTCGCCAGCCAGTCGTCCCCGCTCATCACGACCACATCCTTCACCTGTCACACTGACCGGCCGAGCGCCGTCAGATGATTGACGGACCACGAGCGCCGCATGTGACAGAGGAGCAAGCGATGACGGCAGCACCCCGCCCGTTGGACGTGCGCAAGCAGGACACTTTGGCCCGTCTCGAGCAGGACGTCGACGCCTGGGTGTCCACCGCTTCGCCGGACGGTACGCCGTACCTGATGCCGCTGTCGTTCCTGTGGAGCGACGGGACGCTGCTGCTGTCGACCGCGCGGACCAACCCGACCGGCCGCAACCTGCTGGCGAACCCCGTCGTACAGCTGACGCTGGGGGAGGTGCGCGACGTGATCCACGTGACCGGCACCGTCGAGGTCGCCGAGCCGTCGGACGCCGAGGGCGAGGCGTTCGCGGCGAAGGCCGGCTTCGATCCGCGCCCGCTCGCCAACTACCCCTTCTTCCGCGTGACGCCGATGCGGATCCAGGCCTGGCGCGAGGTGAACGAGCTGAAGGAGCGCGTGCTGATGGACGACGGCGCTTGGGTCGTCTGAGCCACGGGCCCGGGTTAGTCTCCGGTCATGGCGCAGGGGGACATCGACAAGATCGCTGAGCAGACCGGGTTCTCGGGGGTCGTCTGGACAGACCGAGGAGGCCAGGTCGAGTTCGCGAAAGCCTATGGGCTGGCGAACCGCGCCTACCGCGTTCCCAACTCGCTGGAGACCAGGTTCGGCATCGCCAGCGGGAGCAAGGGATTCACCGCCCTCGCGGTGCTGTCCTTGGTGGAAGACGGCGTGCTGGCGCTGAGTACGACCGCGCGATCCCTGCTCGGCAAGGATCTGCCGCTGATCGCGGACGACGTCACTGTCGAACATCTGCTCACGCACACCTCCGGTATCGGCGACTACCTGGACGAAGAGGCCGACACCGAGATCACCGAATATGTGATCGGCGCGGCGCACGAACTGACTACCACTGAGGCTTTCCTGCCCTTGCTGGACCGGCATCCGACCAAGTTTCGCGCCGGTGAGCGGTTCGGCTACTGCAACGGCGGCTTCGTCGTCCTTGCCCTGCTCGCGGAACGGGTCAGCGGCGTCGGGTATCACGAGCTGGTCCGGGAGCGCGTGCTCGGCCCAGCCGGTATGACCAGGACCGAGTTCCTCCGCTCCGACGAGCTACCCGCCGACGCGGCCGTGGGGTATCTGCCGCTGGACGTGCCCAACCTCATCTACCGCGGGTGAGCTGACTGGCGGCGTGGGTGAGCGGGCCGGCAACCCCAACTCATGCTGGTGAGGCGTCCCTGCGAACCTGACGCGTGCGGGTGAGGTGACCGCGCGGACAGCGCAGGTAAGTCGTCCGGCAATCCCAACCCACGCAGGTGAGCTGACCGCCCGACCCGACCACCGCCGCCGAGCTGACCGCCTGACCCGACCACCGCCGCCGAGCTGACCGCCCAAGCCAACACCGCCGCCGAGCGAAGCGACGGCGCCAGGGGGTGCGGGTGGCGGAGCCCCCGCCGGCGGCAAGCGAAGCGCAGCCGCACAAAACGACGAAGGCGACGCGGCTCGCGCTTTCCGCGAGCACACGCCGCCTATCGACTTCGTGGGCGATACTGGGTTCGAACCAGTGACCTCTTCGGTGTGAACGAAGCGCGCTACCACTGCGCCAATCGCCCGGGGTGGTGCTGATGTTTCTTATGTGGTGTTGCGGGTGAAACCATAGCGCATGATGAAGCGACGATCTAATCGGGCCGGGCTACTCTTGCTGCAGGACGGAGATCCCGTCGCGTTGGAGACGTGATTGTGACTTTCTCGCACGACACCGAGCAGGCGCTCGGGACGCTGGTCCGGCTCGTCAACACCATGCCAGGACCGAACAGTCAGGTCGACTCGCTGGAGACCCTGGAGGATCTGGAGAAGTTCGTCCAGGAACGGGAGTTCAGCGCGGTCGACATGCTGACGGAGAAGGACCTGGCCGAGGTCCGGGACCTGCGCCCGCTGTTCGCGCCGGTGTTCACCACGGATTCCGACGCGTCCGCGGCGACGATGATCAACGCGATCATCGCGCGTGGGACGTCGACTCCGCGGCTGACCAACCACGACGGGCATCCGTGGCACATCCACTACTCCCGCGACGGCGCGTCGCTGGCCTGCCGGATCACCGTGGAGTGCGGGATCGCGCTCGCCCAGGTGATCTCCGCCGGTGAACGCGAACGCCTGCGCCGCTGCGAGGCGCCGGACTGCGACGACGCCTTGATCGACCTGTCACGTAACCGTTCGAAGCGGTACTGCGATGCCAGGACATGCGGCAACCGCTTGCACGTCGCGGCGTACCGCGAGCGCCGCAAAGCCTCCGGCGAATAACCCGGGCTCGAACACGCGCCGGCCTGGGGAGGATCGTCCGCCCGATCAGGGACGAATTCCTCCCCAGGCCGGCGTCTGTCAGGGGTTTGTCAGGGGTTGGGGTTCTCCGCGGAGCGTTCCGCGAAGATCTTCGCGACCTGTGCGGTGATGGTGCCGGGCGCCGGCAGGTCGCGGTCGTCGACACGCTGGATGCCCTGGACGTCACGAGTTGTCGATGTGAGGAAGATCTCCTCTGCCTCGAACAGCCGCTCCAGCGGCACGTCGCGCTCGACGCCGCCGAACCACTCCAGCACGAGCGCACGCGTCACACCGGCCAGTGCGCCCGACTCGAGCGTCGGCGTGACCAGCTCACCGTCGTACACGCAGAAGATGTTCGAGCCGGTGCCCTCGCTGAGGTTGCCGATCGTGTTCGCGAAGATCGCCTCGCTGCCGCCGCGTTCCTTCGCGTAGGCGAGCGCGCGGACGTTCTCGGCGTACGACGTGGTCTTCAGACCGGCCACGGCGCTGCGCTCGTTGCGTACCCACGGCACGGTCACGATCGCCGACACCGGCGACGGACGCTTGATCTCCTGCGTCGCGACCACAACGGTCGGCCCCGACGTGCCGCGGTCCGACGACAGCGGTGAGACCCCGCCGGTGTACGTGATCCGCAGCCGGCCGAACGGGATCTCCGGGTCGGCCTCGACCACGGCGTCGATCCCCGCCTCGATCGCGGCGACGTCCGGCGCCGGGAGGCCGAGCCCGACCGCCGAACGGACCAGCCGGTCGAGATGCCGCCGGACCGCGAACGGGCGGCCGCTCTCGATCTTGATCGTCTCGAAGACGCCGTCGCCGGTGGTCAGCCCGTGATCAAGCGGCGAGACGGTCGCCTCGTCGTCGAGCAAGGCGCCGTTGAGCCAGATACGCATGTGGTGCTCCTTCCGGGAATCACCTTAGTGCGCAGGCGATCCGGGGCCGCGAGGCAGCCCGGAGGTGAGCAGCCGATGACCGTACGTCGACCGGTGGGGGACCCCGGTTTTTGAACTGGGGCGGAGATGGGCTAATGTTCTTCTCGCGCCGGGGACATCGAAACCGGGCGCAATGCGGACGTAGCTCAGTTGGTAGAGCGCAACCTTGCCAAGGTTGAGGTCGCCGGTTCGAACCCGGTCGTCCGCTCGGAGAGGGTTCGGCAGGCCACCGTCCCCACAAGGGAAAAGGCCTCAGTGGTGGAGTGGCCGAGAGGCGAGGCAACGGCCTGCAAAGCCGTGTACACGGGTTCGAATCCCGTCTCCACCTCGAGAACCTCAATCAGGTTCCAGACGGACGATTGGCGCAGCGGTAGCGCGCTTCCCTGACACGGAAGAGGTCACTGGTTCGATCCCAGTATCGTCCACGAAGTCGATAGGCGACTCGTGTCCGCGGAAAGCGCGGACCGGGTCGCCTTCGTCGTGTTGTGAGGCTGCGCTTCGCTTGCCGCCGGCGGGGGCTCCGCCACCCGCACCCCCTGGCGCCGTCGCTTCGCTCGGCGGCGGAGGTCGGGCTGAGCAGTCAGCTCACCCCGGGGGTTGCGTCCGCTAGTTCTCCGGCTGTCGTCGGGTCGGGCGGGCGGCTCACGCGCCCGGTTAGGCCTTGCTGGTTGCGTGCGGTTCGGTGGTCGGCGTTCGGGGCTGGGCGTCTGTATCGCTCGGCTCGTAGGTGACCCTGAGCCGGGACGGGTGGTCGGCTCGTCTGCGGGGGTTGGGGATCTGCGGCTCGACAGTACGTATGTGTCCACTGTGACCGGGTGCGAGGCTGGCGGAGCGTGAGGGCGGCCGGGGACTGCCGGTATCTCCTGTCGAGCTGCCGGTTTACAGGGTGGGCGGGTGAAGGAAGCGGCGGTTGGTGGTGGGGGTGATTTCTTGCATGCCGGCGGATCGCATGACGTGGGCCGATGCGTGGTTGCGGGGGTGGCATTCGCCCCAGACGGTGCCTACCTGCAATTGGGCGAGGGCGGCGGCCAGGGCCTCGGTGGCGTAGCCGTGGGAGCGGTGGGCGGGGTGGATGGCGTAGCCGAAGCTCCAGTCGGCGGCGGGGTCGTCGCTGGCGCCCACGCCCAGCCAGCCGACGGGGTTGGCGTCGGATCGGCGGGTGAGGATCAGTTGTAGGTGCGTGCCGTCCTGACTGGAGCCGTTGGCGTGAAGGTCCAGCCATTCACGGACGGCCGGTACGTCGCGTGGGCCGTAGTCGTCCATGAAGCAGGCGAGGCGGGAGTCGGTCCACAGCTCGCACAGCATCTGGAAGTCGGACTCGATCGGCCAGCGGAGCGCCAGCCTACGGGTGATCAGCGGCAGCTCCATACAGCGGCAAGCTACCGAAGTCTTCGCCGATCGGCCACCTTATTTCGAGCAGCATCAAACAGGTGTACGATCTACATCAAACAATGCAGAGGATGGTGAGATCGTGCGGGCGCTGGAACAACCTTCGTCGGACGGACCGGGAGCGATGCGATTCGTGGACGTCGCGGTGCCGACGCCGGGGCCGGGTGAGGTGCTCGTGAAGGTTGGTGTCGCCGGCGTGAACTTCGCCGACGTGATGCAGACGCGAGGCACGTACGACGGTGGGCCCAAGCCGCCGTACGTCGCCGGTTTCGAGGCGGCTGGGGAAGTGCGCGCGCTGGGGGAGGGCGTGACGACCGTGGCCGTGGGGGATCGCGTGATCGGGACGGGGGCCGGGGCGTTTGCGGAGTACATGGTGATGGCCGAGGACGCGTTGGTGCCTGTGCCGGCCGGGTGGAGTGATGAGGAAGCGCTCGGGCTGGTGCTCAACTGGGCCACCGCGCTCGTGTCGCTACGACTGGGGCAGCTCGGAGCGGGTGACAACGTGCTGATCCATGCGGCGGCCGGGGGTGTCGGGCAGGCTGCGGTGCGGATCGCGAAGTACTACGGCGCGACCGTCATCGCGACGGCGTCCGCCGCGAAGCACGACGTCGTACGGCGGCTTGGCGCGGATCACGTCATCGACTACCGGAACGCCGATCTGGTCGCCGAGGTGCGGAGGCTGACGGACGGCCGCGGGGCTGACATCGTGCTCGAATCCGTCGGCGGTGACACGTTCCGGCTGAGCGTCGAGGTCGCGCGCCGGGTGACGGGGAAGGTCGTCGTGATCGGTGCCGCGGCGGGCGAAGCCGCGATCAGCAACTGGGAGCTCAACTTCCGGCACCCGGTGCACGTGATCGGCCAGCACCTGACCACCACGATCCGGCACGCGCCGGAGCTGTTCGCGAAGGTCCTCGCCGAGCTGGACGAGCTGATCGAGGCCGGCGTCTACCCACCCGGCCGCCCGACCGTCTACGACCTCGCCGACGCTCCGAAGGCGCTGAGTGAACTCGAGGCCCGCGCCACAATCGGCAAACTCGCACTCAAGCCTTAGTCGACGATCGACTGCGCGACCCGGAAGCCCAGGTCCTCGATCGCGAATGTCGGGTGCGAGCGTCGGCGGACGGTGGAGCCGATCGAGCGTTCTTCGTCGGCGAAGCCGCCGCCGCGGAAGATCCGGTACGAGCCGTAGGTTTCCGGGTCGTACAGGTCCCAGCACCACTCCCACACGTTGCCGAGCATGTCGTGGAACCCCCACGCGTTCGGCGTCCGCAGGCCGACCGGATGCGGATGTCCGCCGGAGTTCGCGGCGTACCAGGCGATCTCGTCGAGTGGCCCGTAGCGATAGCCGGGCCTGCCGGCGGTGCACGCGTACTGCCACTCGGCCTCGGTGGGCAGGCGGTAGCCGGGCGAGGACCGATCCCACGCGACCTGCTCACCGTCAATCGCATACGCGGGCGGCAACCCGGCGTCCGCCGACATCTGGTTGCACAAGGCAACTGCGTCGTACCAGCTCACGCCGGTGAGCGGCACGCCGTCCCGCGCGACTGGGTACGGAGCAAGCCGGAACGCCGGCAGATCCACAGGCCAGCGCCTGCCGACCCGATCGTCGCGCAGGAACAGCAGTCCAGCTGGTACGTCGAGCATCCCGCAACCGTAAGCGGATCAGTAGAACTGGCGGACCTTCGGCCACAACGTGGACCAGGCCTCGGCGGGCGCGGAGCACAGGACGAGCGCGGTCCCGTCCTCGTCGTTGGCCACGATGCTGTCGATCGTGCCGACCTGCTCGCAGTCCCGGAAGTACGACTCGAAGATCGGCGTCCGTTCGATCTCGACGAGCAGGACCGGGCCGGTGTTGGTGTCCGGTGGTCGCGCCCAGTCCCAGAAACTCATGTGCGGGGAGTACGGCGACGGCAGCCCGTGACCGGGCCCGTAGCGCACGAGTGCACCGGCCTCGCCGTAGTTCCCGCTGAACAGCGTCGCGGTCGATCGATCACCAGGAGGGATCCGATCCCAGGCATCGGCGACGGACGCGGCGAAGGCCGGCCAGCCGATCTGCTCGCCCTGCTCCTTGTTCACCGGAATGACGAAGTCCGCGGCCGACGCGGGCAGCACCGGAAGGGTGAACACGGCGGAGGTCAGCGCGGTCAGAGTCAGACCTACTACGGCTACAACTCGGTGCCGCTCGATCCAGCGAAGTGTCGGCTCACAGCCAGCCGCCACGAGCACCAGCAGCAGCGGCAGGGCGTAGTACGACTTGCCGCCGGCCGCTAGGACGATGACGCACAGCACCGGGTAAGCGAGTGCGACGGGCCGCGCCCACGGCAGCTCACGCCAGATGCGGCGGAACCCGGCGATCCAGACCGGGACCAGGAACGGTGACAGCTGCAAGATCTGGAGTGGGACGAACATGATCCGGTTCTCGGTGCCGTCGTCTTCACTGATGCCGCCGGCCACCTTGAGCTGCGGCCAGTCGTGCTGGAACTGCCACAGCACGTTCGGCAGGGCGATGAGCCCTGCCACGGCCACACCTGCGAGGAGCCACCACGAACGCAGGACGCCGCGCGGACCGACGATCAGCAGCGATACGAACAGGGCGCCGATCGGCAGCACGACGAGGTACTTGTTCTCCAACGCGATCCCGGCCGTCACACCGAGTGCGAGCCACCAGCGGCCGTCGCCCGTCCGTAGCAGCTTCACCGCGAACAGGCCGATCAGCATCCAGGCGAGCAGGTCGTACGTCGCGGTGGACACGAGATGCCCGACGCCGAGGACGAAGCCGGAGACGGCGGCGCAGACCGCGGCCAGGATCTGCCCGCGTCGTTCGCTGCCGAACTCGCGGGCGATCAGGGCGACGACGACGATCGTCGCGACGGTGCTCAGCGTCGACAGCACCCGCAGCCCCATCACGGTGTCGCCGAAGACCGCGGTCGAGACGCGCGCGATGAACGGGGTCAGCGGCGGCTGGTCGACGTACCCCCAGCTGAGGTGCCGGCCGGCGACCACGAAGTACAGCTCGTCGCGGTGGTAGCCGTAGCGGCCGGACAGCGCGGTCAGCACCGCACCGACGATGAGCGCAACGGTCGTCACGGGCCGGGCCGCGAATGCGGCCACCGGAGGGCGCGTCATGACGGAATGGTGCCAGCCGCAAGGGTTAGCCCGCATCCTCGGGATCGCCAGTTGGGTGGTCAGCATCGGAGCGCGGAGATTCACGTCGAGCGAGGCCGTCCAGCGCTCGACCGAGGCGTCCGGGAAGCACGGCTGCAGCACTGCGCCGCCGCCGGCGTTGTTGACCAGGATCTGCGGCCGGCACGCCATCAGCTCGCGCACGGCGTCGTCGTCGCGCAGATCGACCTGGACGAACCGCGCCGTCGGCCCGATCAGCGCGCGGGTCTGCTCGCCGCCTGCCGCGTCGAGGTCGGCGACCACCACCGCCGCGCCCGCGGCGCCCAGCCGGGCGGCGATCGCCCGGCCGATCCCGACGGCCGCTCCGGTGACCACTGCAGTCTTGCCTGCGATGTCCATGGTCGGCACGGTGCCACCGCCCACCGACAGTTCCCGTGGATGATTGGATATGTCAACCGGACAAGTCATGAGGGGTAGGCGCTGTGGCACTGCTGTACGAGCGGATCTGTGCTCACGTGCTGGAGCAGCTCCGCCGCGGCACGTTGCGGCCGGGCGACCGGGTGCCGTCGGAGATGGAACTCGCCGCGCAGTTCGCGGTCAGCCGGATCACCTCCAAGCGAGCCCTGGAGGTGCTGCGGGAGGCCGGCCTGGTCGAGCGTGTCCGCGGCAAAGGGACGTTCGTCGTACCCCGGCTGCCCGACCTCACCGAGCTGACCGTCCCGCTCCGGTCGAACCCGCGGCGCGAGGCGCTGTCGATCGCCTACATCGTGCCGTCGATGTCGGAGGCGTTCGGGCTGGATCTCCTCAACACCATCGAGGAGCGCTGCGCGGAGCACGGCGCGCATCTGCTGGTGCGCCGGACCCACGGCCGTCAGACCGACGAGGAGAAGGCCGTCGACTCGCTGGTGGCCACGGTGGACGGTCTGATCGTGTTCCCGGTGTACGGCGACTTCTACAACGCCAGCCTGCTGCGGCAGGTGCTGGACGGCTTCCCGGTCGTGCTGGTCGACCGCCAGCTGTCCGGTATCCCCGTGTCCGCCGTACTGACGGACAACGTCGCCGCCGCTCGAGCGCTAACGCAGCGGCTGCTGGCCCAGGGACATGAGCACATCGCGTTCGTCGCGCCGCCGCCAGTGAACACGTCGTCGATCGAGGAGCGGCTGGAGGGTTTCCGCTCCGCCTTCGACGATCGTGGCCGTCCGTACGAGCTGACCGACCTGCGCAGCACGCTGCCCGGTTCGACGACCACCGAGAGCGTTCGGGCGGACATGGACACCATCCGGGCGTTCCGCGAGCAGCGGCCCGAGGTGACGGCGTACTTCGCCTGTGAGTACAACCTGGCCCGCATGGTCGACAGGGCGCTGGGCGGCGATCGGGTGGTCGCGTGCTTCGACTCGCCGGGCGACTCCATCGGCGGACCGCCGTACCTGCACGTGCGCCAGAACCAGACGGAGATGGGCCGGCTCGCCGTGGACCTCCTGCTCGCCCAGCTGCGCGGCGAACCGGTGCCGACGCTGTCGTACGTACCGTTCGAGCTGATCGACGCGGAGACCTGACTTTCGGCAGTACGGCGCGCGTGCTGCGACTGTGTAGCGTCTACGCCATGAAGTGGCGGCGCCTGGGGGACGCGGGTCTGTGGGCCGCGCTGAGCCTTCTCGTGCTCGCGGAGAGCGGCGCGCGCCACGATCCGTACTGGTTTCGTGCCGCCTGCCTCGCTGTCCTGGCCGTCGCTGTCTTCGGTCGGCGGATGTGGCCGCTGGTCGCTCTGTGTGTCGTGGCGTGGACGGAGATCGTCGTCCTCGCCTTCGCGCTCGGTACGACGAACGGCGTGCAGATCGCGCTCGTACCGGCCATCAGCTTGCTGAGCTATCTCGCCGGTCGCAGGGAGACACAGCTCAAGCATTTCGTCCTGCTCTGCAGCTGGTCGCTGCTCGGGATGCTGGTGCTTGCCCTGACGATGCGCAGGGGAGCGCAGGCGACAGAGGCGATCCTGACCTGGCTGATGCTGCTCCTGCTCGCATTGCTCCTGGTTGTGCTGCCTTGGTTGATGGGCCGGTACCGGGCGCAGCAGGCCTTGCTGGCGTCGGCCGGCTGGGAGCGGGCCGAGCGGATCGAGCGCGAACAGCGGATGGAGATCGACCAGGAGCGGCTGCGCGAGCGGTCCCGGATCGCCGAGGACATGCACGACTCGGTCGGTCACGAGCTCAGCCTGATCGCGCTGCGCGCGGCCGCCCTCGAGCTCGACCCGTCGCTCCCGGAGGAACACCGGCGGGCCGCGGGTGACCTCCGCGAGTCGGCGGCGACCGCTACCGAGCGATTGGGCGAGATCGTCGGCGTACTGCGGGACCAGGACGCACCGACCGTGCCGCACGACGAGACGGTGCGTGCGTTGGTGGACAGGGCGGCAGCGTCCGGTCTGGCGGTGCGGCTGACAGAGGTGATCGACGGCGTACTGGCGCCGATGGTCGACCGCGCCGTACACCGCGTCATCCAGGAGTCGCTGACGAACGCGAGCAAGCACGCACCTGGTGCGACCGTCACCGTCAGCGTGACGACGCACGAGGACGACGTACGGGTGACGGTAGTGGACACCGGTGCCACCCGGGCAGTGGCCGCGCCGTCAGGTGGGCGTGGGCTCGACGGGTTGCGTGAGCGGGTCCGGCTGGCCGGCGGCTCGCTCGCTGCAGGACCGCGTCCGGGTGGCGGCTTCGAGGTCAGCGCCACGATGCCCCGCGCCGGCGGCCGACCGGAGCCGCCCACTGCCGCGGTGGAGCGCGCCACGGTACGGCGTAGCGCACAGCGTGGCCTGATCACCGCGATTGCCGCGCCCGTGCTGCTGGGCGCGGTCGTCGGTGCGGTTGCCCTTGGCTACTACCTCGTCGCCGGCTACAGCGCGATCCTGCGTCCGGCGCAGTACGACGCGCTCACCATCGGCCAGTCCGAGGTGGACGTCGCGAAGGTGCTGCCGCGGATGCAGATGATCGACCCGCCGGGGGAGGGCTATCAGGCTCCGGCCGGCTGGAGCTGCCGGTACTACCGCCCGGCGGCCCCGTTCTCCGCCAATTACGTCTACCGCTTGTGTTTCGCCGACGGCGCACTGGTCGCCAAGGCCGTCGTACAGAGCGGATCTGTTCCACCGACACCGGAAGGCAATCGATGATCAGGGTGATGCTCGCCGACGACGAGGCGATGGTGCGGGCCGGGGTCCGCGCGATCCTCGGCACCGACGACGAGATCGAGGTCGTCGCCGAAGCGGCCGACGGCGTCGAGGCCGTCGACGCGGTACGGCGGCACCGGCCGGACGTCGCCGTACTCGACATCCGGATGCCGCGGCTGGACGGACTCGCCGCCGGTGCGGAGATCCGGCGGACCGTACCGGAGACGGCGGTAGTCGTCCTCACCACGTTCTCGGAGGACGCCTACATCGCCCGCGCGCTCGGCGACGGCGCGAGTGGCTTCCTCCTCAAGTCGGGCGATCCGCGCGAACTCATCGCCGGGCTGAAGGCGGTCGCCGATGGCGCAGCCTACCTGTCTCCCAAGGTCGCGCAGCGGGTGATCGCCGAGCTGAGCGCCGGCGCCGGCGGCGGCGCGATGGCGCGGGCGGCGGCCGCCAAGGAGCAGGTCGGCACCTTGACGCCGCGCGAGCTCGAGGTGCTCGGACTGCTCGGTGCCGGACTGTCGAACGCCGAGATCGCCGCGCGGCTGTTCCTGGTCGAGGGGACCGTGAAGGCGTACGTCAGCGCGATCCTGCTGCGGCTGCGGGTGAAGAACCGGGTCCAGGCCGCGATCGTCGCCTACGAAGCCGGGCTGGTGACGGGCTGACGCACAGTGGGGCACTGGTGCGGAACCGTCACCGGACGCTCCGGGTGGTGACGTGGTGAGGACACCCGGTCATGGGATAGTGGACCCTCCCGGGGGGCCTCACATCCTCCGGGCACCCAGCAAGCCTCAGGGGCCACGCGCCCCCTCTCACAGAATCGGGGATCCAGGTCGTGACCGACTCGCACAACTCCGGACAGCACAAGGACCGGGAAGCGGCGGCGGCCGAGGTCCGGAGAATGTGGCAGCCGACCCCCTCCTGGACCCAGCCGGACCCGAACCAGTCGCCCGACGCCGACCAGGTCGAGGAGCCCGACGAGCAGGAGGACGCGATCTCGCGGACAGACTCGTGGGGAGTGGCTCCGAAGCCCGTGGACCAGCCGGCGCCGTGGACCCAGCCGCAGAGCCAGCCCGCGCCGTCCTGGACGCAGCCGGCCGCCGAGTCCGGTGCGGCGTCGTGGAGCCAGCCTGAGGAGCAGGACGACGAGTTGGCTGTTGACGGCGAGGCGACGGCGACCGGGGCGGCCGACAGCGCTGCTCCGGAGGCCGGCCAGAGCACCCCGGTGTTCGGGGGGTCCTCGTTCCACGGCTCCGGGCACGACCAGGGCGGTCAGCCGCAGGGTGGCCAGCTCCCGCAGGGGCCGGCGCAGCACGCCGCCGGCCAACCCGGCCAGACCGGTCAGCCAGGCCAGACCGGTCAGCCTGGCCAGCCCGGTCAGCCTGGCCAGCCCGGTCAGCCCGGCCAGCCGCTGTCGCAGGCTGCTCAGCAGTTCTTCCCGCAGGGCGTCCCTGGTCAGCCTGCGCAGCAGCCGCCGCAGAACCTGTCGTACCGTGCCGACGAGCTGATCCAGGCGCTGCCGTTGCCGCGGGAGGCTCCGGCCGAGCGCGGTGTGCGCAGCGTGCTGAAGCTGCGCCCGGGTAGCTCGGAGCGTTCCGAGCGGATCGCGCGGGCGACCGCCGCGACGGCCTTCCGGCGTCCGGTGACGATCGTCGTGGCGAACCCGAAGGGCGGCTCCGGCAAGACGCCGACCACGCTGCTGCTGTCCGGTGCGCTCGGTCAGGCGCGCGGCGGCGGGGTCGTGGCCTGGGACAACAACGAGCTGCGCGGCAACATGCACCTGCGCACCCACGACACGAACTCGCGCTCCACCGTCACCGACATGCTGCAGGCGATGCCGATGCTGACCCAGCCGGACGCGCGGCTCGGGGACGTCGCGGCGTACCTGCGGCACCAGGTCGCCGGTCAGTACGACGTGCTGACGTCCGCGACCACGACGTACGCGCAGATCGAGGCCAAGGACTTCGATCAGATCCACCGCCTGCTGAGCCGGTTCTACAAGGTGCTCGTGATCGACACCGGCAACAACGAGGGCTCCAGCAACTGGCGCGAGGCGATGAAGGCGGCCGACGCCCTCGTCATCCCGATCAAGTGGAAGAGCCTGTCCTGCGCGGCCGCCGTACAGATGCTGGAGGAGCTCGACAACCAGGGCCCGGAGGCGCAGCGGCTGATCCGCCGCGCGATCATCGCGGTCTCGAACGGTCCCGGCGACGTGAACAAGGAGGTCGAGAAGCAGCTCCGGCCGTACTTCGAGTCCCGCGCCGCCGCCGTCGTCGACATCCCGACCGACATCCACATCGCCGCCGAAGGCCCGCTCGACCACTCCGCGCTGCAGCCCGGCACCCGCCGCGCGGCGCTCGAGCTGGCCGCCAGGGTGTCCGAGCAGATCACGATCGCGCTGAACACCCCGCGCTGAGCGGGGTCAGCACTCCCCGGAGCTGGTTCCGGCCGGCACGAGGGCGCTGATGCCGAAGACAGTGCTGCTCCTGCTGTGCTTGGCCTGGCAGAGCTGAAGTCCGTCGACGTAGGCGCGCGCTCCGGCTGCCTCTCCGGCCGCGAACCACCGCGTCGCCAGCGGTCTCCGGTCGCCGGTCGGCTCACCGTCGCCGGTGAGTGCCGCGAAGATGTGCTCCTGGAGGGTGCGAGCCGCCGTCCAGGAGCCGGCCCGGATCCCGATCACGTGGATGCCGTCGACGCTGCTGATCGCGGTCGCCAGGTCCGTGCCCCGGATGCAGTTCTGGACGGTGCTGCTGTTGGAACCGGTGCAGGTGAACCCGTCGGCGGTGGCGGCGCCGGCCACCTGCTCGGCGGTCCCGGCGAACGCATGATCGGGGAGCGTCGGCCACTTCCAGCCCTTCCGCTCCAGATCCATTCCGCCGAAGCCCTCGAGCCCGGCGCTCAGCACGGTGGCCGATGCCCAAGCGGTCCGGTGCTCGCCGCTCTTGGCGAGCAGGCCGGTCAGCTCACCGGCGCCACTGGCTCCGGCGAAGTCCCCGACGATGGCCTCGAGGTCCGGCTTGGCCTGCGGGGCGTCGGCCGACTCGGTGTACGCGATGTCGAACGACGCCGAGACCAGCTGACCGTCCGGCGTCGCGGTGAAGTCCGCCTTGACGTCGTGGGTGGCGTCCTTGCGGTAGCAGCCCCGGACCACCAGCGGCTTGTTGTCCGGGTACAGGTCGGAGCACACCAGCCCGCGCTTGCGCAGTGCCTCAGTCAGGACCTGCGCCTGGCCTGTCGCCTGCCCGGCGGTGTCCGGTACGACGTACTGCGCGTCCGGCCCGCCCTGGTCCGAGCTGCAGGCCACGAGGAGCAGCGCCACCGAGGCGACGAGGATCTTGGGACTACGGAGGATTCCGGGCACGACCACACAATGTGACAGTCCGCGGGGTCGGTCAGCGGTCGATCAGGTCGGGCTCACGCTCGACCTGAGGTTGAGCTTTGCGGAGGCGGTGGCGGACCAACTCGACGACGAGTGTGACCGCCAGCGCGAGGCCGATCCCGAGGACGACGCCCTTCAGCGGGTTGTCCTCGAAGGCCTTGCCGCCGATGTAGCCGACGAGGGTGCAGTAGAGACCCCAACTGACGGCGGCCAGGGCCGCGAAGGGCGTGAAACTGCGCAGCGGGTAGCGGACCGATCCCATCGTCAGCGTGACCGCCGTCCGGCCACCGGGGACGTAGCGGGCGACCACCAGGACCAGACCGCCACGCTCGGCCAGCGCGCGGCGGGCCCACAGGACAGCGGCGTGCCGCTTGGTGCCCGGTTTCATCCGATCGAGCAACCGTCCGCCGGCGCCGCGACCGAGCGCGTACGACACGTGGTCGCCGACGAACGCGCCGATCGCGGAGACCGCGATCACGGCGTACAGGTTCGGCTCGCCGGTGGCTGCGGCGAACACGCCGGCGGTGACGACCAGGGTCTCGCTGGGGATCGCCGGGAAGAACCCGTCCAGCGTGGCGAACCCCCACACCGCGAGATAGATCCACCACGAAGACATCAACTCTTCGGCGAAGTGCAGGAGCGCGTCACTCATAGCTCTGAACCTAGAAATTCCACCCCGTGCGCCACATCGGACGAGTGGCTGGTCCCGCCCCCTACTTTCGTCAGGTGAGTCGATACCATCTGCACGTGAACGAAGGAGCGAATGTGTCGGAAGTCAAGGTCCGTCTGATCGGCGTCGAGGGCGAGGCTGAGCGGAGTGTGACCGAGACGACGACGATCGGGGAGCTGTTCGCCGGGATCTTCGGCCAGGACCGCTCCGCCATCGCCGCCCGGGTCAACGGTGAGCTGCGGGACCTGTCCCGGGTGGTCGCCGATGGCGACGAGATCGAGCCGGTCAAGGCGTCGTCGGAGGACGGCCGGGCGATCATCCGGCACTCGACCGCGCACGTCCTCGCCCAGGCGGTGCAGGACCTGTTCCCGGAGGCCAAGCTCGGCATCGGCCCGCCGGTGGAGAACGGGTTCTACTACGACTTCGACGTGCCGACGCCGTTCACGCCGGAGGACCTGACCAAGCTCGAGAAGAAGATGCAGCAGATCATCAAGGAGCGGCAGCGGTTCAGCCGCCGGGTGGTCTCCGACGACGACGCACGCACCGAGCTGGCGTCGGAGCCGTACAAGCTCGAGCTGATCGGCATCAAGGGCTCCGCGGCGGACGCGGCCGAGGGCGCGAGCGTCGAGGTCGGCGGCGGCGAGCTGACGATCTACGACAACATCCGGCGCGATGACAGCGTCGCCTGGAGGGACCTGTGCCGTGGTCCGCACGTCCCCGCCACGGGGTACCTCGGCAACTTCAAGCTGATGCGCACGGCGGCGGCGTACTGGCGGGGGAGCGAGAAGAACCCGCAGCTGCAGCGGATCTACGGCACCGCGTGGGAGTCGCGCGACGAGCTGAAGGCGCACCTGACCCGGCTCGAAGAAGCTGCCAAGCGCGACCACCGCAAGCTGGGCACCGAGCTCGACCTGTTCAGCTTCCCGGACGAGATCGGCTCCGGCCTGGCCGTCTTCCATCCGAAGGGCGGTGTGCTGCGCAAGGTGATGGAGGACTACTCCCGCCAGCGGCACGTCGAGGACGACTACGAGTTCGTCTACTCGCCGCACATCACCAAGGGCCAGCTGTTCGAGACCTCCGGGCACCTCGACTGGTACGCCGACGGCATGTACCCGCCCATGCACCTGGACGAGGAGCGCGGCGCGGACGGGCAGCTCCGCAAGCAGGGCCAGGACTACTACCTGAAGCCGATGAACTGCCCGATGCACAACCTGATCTTCGCCGCCCGCGGCCGGTCGTACCGGGAGCTGCCGCTGCGGCTGTTCGAGTTCGGCACGGTCTACCGGCTGGAGAAGTCCGGCGTCGTGCACGGCATGACCCGCGCCCGCGGCTTCACCCAGGACGACGCGCACATCTACTGCACCCGGGAGCAGATGCGCGACGAGCTGCGCAACCTGCTCACGTTCGTGCTCGGCCTGCTCGCGGACTACGGCCTGGACGACTTTTACCTGGAGCTGTCCACCAAGAACCCGGACAAGTTCGTCGGCTCCGACGAGGTCTGGGAGGAGGCCACCGCGACGCTGCGCGAGGTCGCCGAGGGCTCCGGTCTCGAGCTGGTCCCGGACCCGGGCGGCGCCGCGTTCTACGGCCCGAAGATCTCCGTCCAGGCCAAGGACGCGATCGGCCGGACCTGGCAGATGTCGACGATCCAGCTGGACTTCAACCTGCCCGAGCGGTTCGAGCTCGAGTACACCGCGCCGGACGGCTCCCGGCAGCGGCCGGTGATGATCCACCGCGCGCTGTTCGGCTCGATCGAGCGGTTCGTCGCGGTGCTCACCGAGCACTACGCCGGCGCCTTCCCGCCCTGGCTGGCCCCGATCCAGGTGGTCGGCATCCCGGTGACCGACGGGCACGTGGACTACCTGTTCGACGTCGCGAAGCAGCTGAAGGCGGAGGGGATCCGGGTCGAGGTCGACGCCTCCGACGACCGGATGCAGAAGAAGATCCGGAACGCCCAGAAGGCGAAGACGCCGTACATGCTGATCGCCGGCGACGAGGACATGGCCGCCGGGTCGGTCTCGTTCCGGTACCGCGACGGCACGCAGAAGAACGGCGTACCGATCGCGGACGCAGTGGCCGAGATCGTCGAGGCCGTCAAGAAGCGCATCCAGGTATGACGGAACACCCCGGCGCCCCTGACTCGCCGTACGACCCCGAGGAGTTGGTACGGCAGGACGGCATCGGGGTGCCGGACCCGTTCATGCGGTTGTGGACGCCGCACCGGATGGCCTACATCGAGGGCGAGAACAAGCCGACCAGCTCCGAGGCCGGCTCGGGCTGTCCGTTCTGCCGGCTCCCGAGCTTGCCGGACGTCGACGCGCTGATCGTTCACCGCGGCGAAGCGGCGTACGCCGTGCTCAACCTGTACCCGTACAACCCGGGGCACCTGATGGTCGTGCCCTACCGGCACGTGGCCGACTACACCGAGCTGACCGACGCCGAGGTCGCGGACGTCTCGACGCTGACCCGCGAGGCGATGCAGGCGGTCCGGACGGTGTCGGCGGCGCACGGCTTCAACATCGGCATGAACCAGGGCGAGATCGCCGGCGCCGGCATCGCCGGTCACCTGCACCAGCACGTCGTACCCCGCTGGTCGGGTGACACCAACTTCATGCCCGCGATCGCGCACACGAAGGTCCTTCCGCAACTCCTCGCCGATACCCGCGCCCTGCTCGCGAAGTCCTGGCCATAAGAAACGCCCCACCCGCGGCCCGCGGGTGGGGCGCTGTCACAGGTTCACTCGCCGGCGAGGTCCTGGCCGGTGAAGTTCTTCCAGAGGAAGTAGGTCGGGTCGTCGAAGGTGCCCGCGGCCTTGCCGAGCGACTCGATCGTCGTGGCGGTGCCGTTGGCGTGACCCACGTGGTACAGGTGGCCGGAGCCGCTGTCCTTGTCGATGCCCAGCAGCAGCGTGCCGTTGCCGCACGGCGCCGCGACCAGCGACTCGAAGCCCTGCCAGGTGGAGCTCCGGACCTCCTTCACCACGCCCGGGATGACCTGCCCGCCGGCCAGCGGCAGGTGCGCGGTGTACAGCTTGCCGCTGGTCAGCGTCATCAGGAACGTGTCGTACGTCGCGGTCTGGCTGATCAGCGTCATCGCCTTCACGCCGCCGTACCCGGACTGGTAGCCGGTGACCTGCCGGCTCGGTACGCCGTTGGTGTACGCCACGTTGCGGCGGTACAGCGTGCCGTCGTTGTGCAGCGAGTACTCCGTGTCCCGCTGCGTGGTCGCGGTGACGACGGTCGAGCGGTCGAGCGACCGGTACACGTCCCAGCCGCCGCCCACGCGGGTGACCTGCTTCTGCGAGACGGTGCCCCCACCAGCCGGTGTCAGGTACGACGTGTCGTACAGACCGGCCCCCATGATGACCGGGCCGGTGTGCGCGTCACCCCCGACCTCCGTCGCTCCGAACCGCATCGTCGCGCTCAGCCGGACCTGCCCGTCCGGGTAGATGTCCTTGGCAACGATCTTGTCGTCGACCTTGGCGCCGTCGGTCCCGAAGGTCTGCAGCCGGTGGTCGCCCCCCGCGGTCACCGAACCGACCTTGATGCTGCACGTGGCACCTGCCGTGCTCGCGCCGCCGGTGGGCTGTGCCGCGGCGAATCCGCTGCTCAGCAAGCCCATCCCGACCGCCCCGGCAGCAACGACTCCGGCGTACTTGGCCCACTTGATCATTTCTTTCCCCCTGCTTCTCGGTATCGGACGGCAGGTTGGATGCGGTCATGACCGGAAAAGTTCGGCCCGCCTCCGAAGAGCCGTTCAGCGCAGGAAGAGAGGCAGCATCGGGTCGACCAGGGTGGTCAGAGTGTCGAGGGTGACCTCGCGCGGCGGGTTGGTCAGGGCGGTCACCCGGACGACGCGGCGGCCCTGGCGGAAGACGAGTTCGCCGGCCTCAGGGAGGTAGTAGCCGGGCTGGCCGATCGGGGCGAACCGGGGCGGGGGCACCTGCTGCGCCTCCGGGATGGTCGCCTGGTCGAACGCCTCCACGATCGACACGGTCGCGTCGTACGTTCCCCAGACGCAGGTCAGCGCACCCTTCACCCGGTAGTCCCGCCGCAGCTGCACCCGCAGCTGGATGAACCGCTCCGCGGCCGAGGTCGACAGCTGACAGGTCTCGTCCGCCTGCCGGGCCGACCGCAGGGTCCGCGGTACGGCGTCCCGCGCGGCCAGCGCGATCGCGACGGCGCGGGCCTTCTCGATGCCGTCGGCGGGATCGCGGTCGATGCCGCCGGCGGGCGTGATCCGCACCGCACGGTCGCCGACCCGGAAGACGATCCGCGACTCGCTGATGGTTGCTTCCGGCCCGAGCTCCGGGAGCTCGGCGACCGACCCCGGGTTCTCCACGAGCCGGCTGAGCGTGTCCGGCTGGATCGGCAGCGCGCTCACGCCGATCGTGACCGGCAGGTCCCCGAGCAGCAGCGTGCAGAGGTCCATCGCGGGGAGTCCGCCGTCGTTCCAGGCGTTCGGCTTCGCCGTGACCGGGCCGCGGAACTTGGCGGTCAGGGTGCGCGTGATCGCCGTACACACCTGCGGACCGGGCGCTCCCGACGTACCGTCCAGGCCCTCGGCCTGCGGGGGAGCGATCACGGTCGGGACGATCACCCTGGGTGGCACCGGGGCCGGAGCGGTCCCGTTGGCGCGCTGGGCGACCGAGCACCCGCTGGCGACGAGCAGGAGGACAAGCGCGCCCGCGAGCTGCCTGCGACCCATGGCGGCCACCTCCTCACCCTCCAGCATCCCCTGCCAACGGACGCCGCGCAGGCCGAAACCTGTGCCTTGTCACCCGATGGTGACCCGGGTGAACTACGATCGCGTCGCCATGCTTAACAGATTCCGGCAGTTCTGGACCAAGGTGATCACGCCGATCGCCACCCTCCTGCTCAAGCTCGGCGTGAGCGCCGACATGGTCACGCTGGTGGGCACCATCGGTGTGTCCGCGGGAGCGCTGATCTTCTTCCCGCGCGGCCAGCTGTGGATCGGCGTCCTGGTGATCACGGCGTTCGTGTTCTCGGACCTGATCGACGGCTACATGGCCCGGACGTCGGGGACGTCGTCGAAGTGGGGCTCGTTCCTCGACTCGACGCTGGACCGGATCGCCGACGGCGCCGTGTACGGCGGCCTGGTGATGTTCTACGCGAACTCGCAGGCCGGCGACTCGACGCTGATGGCGGCCGTGACGCTGTGGGCGCTGGTGATGGGGGCGGTCACGTCGTACGCGCGGGCCAAGGCGGAGAGCCTCGGGCTGAAGGCGAGCGGCGGCCTCGCCGAGCGGGCCGACCGGCTGGTGTTCACGCTGGTCCTGGCGTTCTTCTCGGACATCTTCGACCTGCCGATCCTGCTCGAGATCGTGATCTGGTACGTCGCGGCGGCGAGCACGATCACCGTCATCCAGCGCTCGCTGTCCGTGCGCAGGCAGGTGCTGGCCGACCCGTCGAACTCCGGACTCGACACGCCGCCGACGGACCCCAAGGCCTGATGGAGAGCGGTCGGCAGCGGGCCGTCGACCTCGCTTTCGCGCTCGCCTGGACCCTCGTCCGGCGCCTGCCCGAGCGGACCGTCACCTGGCTGTTCCGGCAGGCGGCCGACCGCACGTTCCGCCGCAACGGCCGCGGCGTACGGCGGTTGCGCGGCAACCTGGCCGCGGTCCGGCCGGACGCCACCGAGGCGGAGCTCGACGAACTCACCCGCGCCGGCCTGCGGTCGTACTTGCGCTACTGGCAGGAGGCGTTCCGCCTGCCCGAGTGGACCCGCGAGGAGATCGTCGGCAGCGTGCGGACGGTCAACGAGAAGGTGCTCCGGGACGCGTACGCCGCTGGGCAGGGTGTGATCTGCGCGCTGCCGCACCTGGCGAACTACGACCACGCCGGCGCGTGGGCCGGGCTGACCGGCATGCCGGTGTCGACGGTAGCCGAGCGGCTGCAGCCGGAGTCGCTGTTCGACCGCTTCATCGCCTACCGCAAGAAGCTCGGCATGGAGGTCCTGCCGCTGACGGGTGGTGACGAGGACGTCACCGGCGTGCTCGCGGACCGGCTCCGCGGCGGCGGTTTCGTCTGCCTGGTCGCCGACCGCGACCTGTCCGAGCGGGGTGTGCCGGTCACGTTCTTCGGCCGCCCGTCCCGGATGCCTGTCGGCCCCGCCGCGCTGAGCCTGAAGACGGGCGCGCCGCTGATCCCGGCGACGCTGCACTACGAAGGCCGCGACCTGGTGATCACCTTCCACGACGTCGTGGAGCCGGACGGCGGCGCGGCGGCGATGACCCAGCGGTGCGCGGACGCGTTCGCCGAAGGGATCGCCGCGCATCCTCAGGACTGGCACATGCTGCAAAGGATCTTCCTGGAGGAGTGACAATCGCGTTGTGAGGATCGGCGTGGTGTGCCCGTACTCGCTGGGCACGCCCGGCGGGGTGCAGAACCACGTCCGCGACCTGGCCGAGGCGCTGCTGGCCGTCGGGCACGAGGTCTCGGTCCTCGCCCCGGTCGACGATCAGGCGCCGGACGCGATCCCGCCGTACGTCGTCTCGTCGGGGCGCGCGGTCGGCGTGCCGTACAACGGGTCGGTGGCCCGGGTGACGTTCGGTCCGCGGACGGCGGCCCGGGTCAAGAGCTGGCTCGCCGACGGAAGCTTCGACGTCGTCCACGTCCACGAGCCGACCACGCCGAGCGCGTCGATCATCGCGCTGTGGTCCGCGGACGGGCCGTTCGTCGCCACCTTCCACACCTGGCAGGTACGGTCCCGGGCGATGAGCGCGGCGGCCGGCCTGTTGCGGCCGGCGTTGGAGAAGATCGACGCCCGGATCGCGGTGTCCGAGAACGCCCGCTCGATGATGGTCCAGCACATCGGCGGTGAGGCCGTGGTGATCCCGAACGGGCTGTACACCGCCCGGTTCAAGGGCAGTCCGCGGCCGGAGTGGATGGGGGAGGACGGCACGATCAGCTTCCTCGGCCGGCTGGACGAGCCGCGCAAGGGCCTCGGCGTGCTGCTGGCCGCCGTCCCCGCGTTGCTCGCCGAGAGGCCGCGGTTGAAGATCCTCGTCGCCGGCTCGGGGCAGGCCGAGGAGACGCTGCCGCCGCGGTACCACGACAACGTGCTGTTCCTGGGCGCGATCGACGACGGGGCCCGCGCCGACATGCTGGCCGGCTCGGACCTGTACGTCGCTCCGCATCTCGGCGGCGAGAGCTTCGGCATCGTCCTGCTCGAGGCGATGGCAGCAGGCGCCCCGGTACTGGCGAGCGACCTGCCCGCGTTCCGGCAGGTCCTGGAAGGCGGGCACCTGGGGGAGCTGTTCGAGCCGGGAGACTCCGGCGAACTGGCGGCCCGCGCCCTACGTCTCCTGCGCAGACCCGACAAGCGCGAGGAACTGCGCGCGCTGGGGCTGGCCACCGTGCCGAAATACGACTGGTCGGTCCTGCTTCCCGAGCTGGTGTCGGTCTACGAGCTGGTCGCCCGGCGGTAGCGCTCGGCCAGCCGGTCGAGGTACGCCGTCAACTCCGGCGGACCGTCCTGAATCACGAAATCCACATCCAGCAGCGCCAGGTGTATTGCGAGGCTCTGCACCGTGTCTGAGCCCGTCTGCAGCAGACAGCTCCGCTCGTCGATCGGCTCGATCGTCCCGACGGCAGGCGTCAACTGCTCGGCCAGGACAGCAGCGGGCACGGCGACCGTCACCGACGCTCGGTAGCGCCACGCCGCCGCGGACACGCGACGCGACACGTACGCCGCCACGTCGCCGCCCTCGGGCAGCTCCCGCGGACCGAAGCGCGGCCCGGTCGGGATCCGCGGACGGACCCGGTCGACCCTGAACGTCCGCCAGTCCTGCTTCTCGAGGTCGAAGGCGACCAGGTACCAGCGTCGGCCCCAGTTGACCAGCCGATGCGGCTCCGTCCGCCGAAGGGTCGGCGATCCGGAGTGCGACAGGTAGTCGAAGCGCAGCTGCTCACGGTCCCGGCAGAGCGCCGCCAGCTGCGTCAGCAGTTCGGGGTCGACCTGCGGTCCGGGCTCGTCCGGCGGCACCTGCACGGTGAAACTCGCCAGCGTGTTGACCCGGCGCCGCAGCCGCGAGGGCAGGACCTGTTCGAGCTTGGTCAGCGCCCGCAACGACATCTCCTCGACACCGGCGATGCCGGCCGCCTTCCGCAGGCCGATGACCACTGCCACGGCCTCGTCGTCGTCCAGCAGCAACGGCGGCAGCGCGGCGCCGGCGCCCAGCCGGTACCCGCCGACGGATCCACGGGTGGCGTCGACCGGATAGCCGAGGGACCGGGACCACGCGAACATCGTGTCCTGGCACGAGTTCGACCGCGGCAGCCACTGGGCCACCCAGGACGCGCCGGACCTGCTGCTGCAGGACCTTCGCGAGTTCTTCGCCGGGCGTTAAGGCACAGGACCTAGGCGAGCTTGGCGGCCGTGGCGTTGATCTCGTCCAGATCCCCGGGCGTCGGGTGCCAGGGGAGCTGGAGCGGGTCGTCCTTGTAGCGCGGGATCACGTGCAGGTGGGTGTGGAACACCGACTGCCACGCCTCGGCGCCGATGCAGCTGAGCAAGTTGGCTCCGTCGGCGTCGAGGCGGTCGATCACGCGGGCGACCAGGGACTGGGCGAGCAGGGTCGCGCCGGTGAGGTCCTCGGGAGCGGCTTCGCGGAGATCGGCCGAGTGCGCCCGCGGCACCACCAGCAGGTGCCCGGTCGTGCCGGGGTTGATGTCCATGAAGGCGATCGCCCGGTCGTTCTCAGCGACCTGCGTGGAGGGGATGGTGCCGGCCACGATCCCGCAGAAGATGCAGTTCTCGCTCATCCGCACAGGCTATACACTGCGCGAGCCGAACCCCTGCCCATCTGTGTCGTACTAGGAGCCCGATGCCGGACGAACTCCTGCGCCCGACCGTCGGTGCCGGCGTGGACATGTCCGCGCGCCCCTGGCGGCTGATGTCCCAGACATACGTCGCGTTCTTCGGCGGCGTGCTCGCGTCCACGGCGGTGGCCTACCTGAACGCCGGCCGGCTCGGCGTCGACGCCGCGAAGCGCCGGCTGATCCTGTTCACCGGCCTGGCCGGTCTCCTGGCCGTGATCGGCGTCTTCGTCCTGCTGTACGTCGACAGCGGCGTCACGTCCGGTCTGCGGGTGAGCATCCGCGTCGTCGCGGTGCTGTGCTGCCTGGCCCAGCTCCGGCTGCAGCGCCCGATGGACCGCGCGTTCCAGCTGCGCGGCAGGGACTACGGATCGCTGTGGGGCGTAGGGATCGCAGCGACGATCGGCGGCGCGGTCGCCGAGGCCTTGATCCTCCTCCTGGTGACGGTGGTGTTGTGAACGATCCGAGTGAGGCCCGCCTGCGGATGGCGGCGCACTGGCTGCAGATCGGCCGCCCCGAGCGGGTGCTCGACGAGCTGCAGGGGCTGTCCGGTGACGCCGCGGTCGACTACCGCGCATACCTGTTCCGCGGCGCGGCCCTGCATGCGCTCGACCGGAACGCCGAGGCGATCGACGTCCTGCGCGACGGCCTCACCCTGCACGGGCCGTTCCCGGCGATGCTGTACGTCCTCGGGTCGTCGCTGCGGTCGGAGGGACGTCTGCCCGAGGCGGAAGCGGCGTTCCTGCAGGGCCTGAGCCTCGACCCGAACGATCCCGACCTCCTGATCGGCTACGCGCATGTCTGCCTCGCGGCCGGACAGGCCGCGAAGGCGAGCGCCCTGGTCGAGCGGGCCGCGTCCCACGCGCCGGAGAGCGTCGCGGTCTCGGCGGCGCGCGCCCAGGTGGCGTTCGCGCTCGGCAAGGACCGCGACATGCACCGGCACAGCACCGAGGCCCTGGCACACGACCCCGAGGACCCGAACGCGCGAGCCCTGCACGGTACGGCGTCGATGCTCACCGGCGACTCGCGGTCCGGGTACCGCTCGCTCGCCTCCGCGGCCGCCGCCCAGCCGGGAGACGCGGACCTGCGCGCCGCCGCCCGCGAGGCGAAGATGTTCAACCACCCGCTGATGCTGCCGCTGCGGCCGTTCGCGCGGTTCAACCCGCTGGTCGTCTGGGTCGCCGCGGTCGCAGTCATCTACGGCCTGCGGATCGCCGGGCTCGGACCACTGTCCTTCGCGTTCGCCATGTTCTGGCTGGGCTTCTGCGTCTACTCCTGGGTGGTCCCCCCGCTGGTCCGCCGCTGGATCAACCGAAAGTGGGGCTCATGACTGTATTGAATTCCGCGACTCCGTCGCGGGGGTCATGGGGCTGTTGCTCCCGGTCTTCCCTCGTCGCTCTGGTCGCTTCGCTCCCGCCGCTCCTCAGTCCAGACCGGGAGGCCCCATGACCAACGACCGGATCGACGCGCTGCGCAAGGCCGTCGACGGCAATCCGGATGACGTGCTGCTGCGGCTCGTGCTCGCGGAGTCGCTGGTCGCGGCCGGCGAGACCGAGGAGGCGCTCGACCAGTACGTCGTCCTGCTGGACCAGCGCGGCCTCCCGGACGACCAGTTCGTTCCGGTCGGCGAGCTGGCCGCGGCGAACGGGCGCCTTGCCCTGCTGCGGAACCTGCTCGAAGCGGCGCGGCAGCAGGGCGTGGTCGAGGGGACCGGGCGGCTCCAGCAGCTGGTCGACGGCATGATCTCCGAGCGCAGCGGCGTGCGAATCAAGATCGGCCCGGAGGACCAGCAGGACCCGCTGGTCCTGGACACCCCGAAGGAGACCACCACCTTCGACCAGGTGGGCGGCATGGAGGAGATCAAGCGGGTCATCCACCGGATGGTGATCCTCCCGCTGAGCCGCCCCGAGCTGTACGAGAAGTACGGGCGGAAGTCCGGCGGCGGCGTGATGCTCTACGGACCGCCCGGCTGCGGCAAGACGCTGCTGGCCCGGGCGACCGCGGGGGAGTGCGGGCTGCCGTTCGTCAACGTCCGGATCGAGGACGTGATGGACCCGTACCTCGGCGTGTCCGAGCGCAACCTGCACGCCGCGTTCGAGCGCGCCCGCGCCAATGCGCCGTGCGTGCTGTTCCTGGACGAGCTGGACGCGCTCGCGTTCGCGCGGCACAAGCACGGCGGGTCCGAGGCGCGCCGGCTGGTCGACGTCCTGCTGCAGGAGCTCGACGCGATCGGCTCGGAGAACGAGGGCCTGCTGGTGCTCGCCGCCACCAACGCGCCGTGGGACGTGGACGAGGCGATGCTCCGCCCCGGCCGCTTCGACCGGGTGATCTTCGTGCCGCCGCCGGACGAGCCGGCCCGCGCCGACATCCTGTCGGTGCTGACCAAGGACGTGCCGGCTGACGGTCTCGACCTGAAGGCGCTCGCCGCGCAGACCGCGATGTTCAGCGGCGCCGACCTGCGCGCGCTGATCGAGCGCGGCGTCGACAAGGTCATCGACGAGGCGCTCTCGACCGGTGGCGAGCCGCCGCTGGCGATGCCGCACCTCACCGACGCGCTGACCGCGGTGAAGCCGTCGACTCTCGACTGGCTGCACCGCGTGCGCTCGTACATCGAGTTCGCCAACCAGAGCGAGCGGTACGACGACGTGGCGGCGTACCTCAAGTCACGTGACGTACGCCGCCGCCTGAGCTAACTCTTCAGCTTCGCCGCCGCCGACTCGGGCATCGGCTCGTAGCGGGAGAACTCCCGGGTGAACGACGCCGAACCGTGGGACAGCGAGCGGAGGTCGATGGTGTAGCGGGTGATCTCGACCTGCGGCACCTCGGCCTTCACCAGCGTCCTGTTCTCGCCGATCTTGTCGGTGCCGAGCAGCCGCCCGCGCCGGCCGGACAGGTCGCTCATCACGGCGCCCACCAGGTCGTCCGGCACCAGTACGGAGACCAGGTCGACGGGCTCGAGCATCGCCACCCGCGAGGCGGCCGCCGCCTCCCGCAACGCCAGGCCGCCGGCCATCTGGAACGCCATGTCCGACGAGTCGACGCTGTGCGCCTTGCCGTCGAGCAGCGTGACGCGGATGTCGACCATCGGGTACCCGGCCGCGACGCCCTTCTCCATCTGCGCCCGGACGCCTTTCTCCACGCTCGGGATGAACTGCCGCGGCACCGCACCGCCGACCACCTTGTCGACGAACTCGAACCCGGTGCCCTCCGGCATCGGCTCGACTTCGATGTCGCAGACGGCGTACTGACCGTGGCCGCCGGACTGCTTCACGTGCCGGCCGTGACCCTTCGCCGGCCCGCCGAACGTCTCCCGGAGCGGGACGCGCAGCTCGACGGTGTCCACGGTCACGCCGTACCGGTTGGCCAGGGCGTCCAGGACGACGTCCGCGTGCGCCTCGCCCATGCACCACAGCACGATCTGGTGGGTCTCCGGGTTCTGCTCGATCCGGAGCGTGGGATCCTCGGCGGCCAGCCGCTGCAACCCGACCCCGAGCTTGTCCTCGTCGGTCTTCGCGTGCGCCTGGACGGCGATCGGCAGCAAGGGCTCGGGCATGGTCCACGGCTTCAGCAGGAGTGGATCCGCCTTGTCGGAGAGCGTGTCACCCGTCTCCGCCCGGGTCAGCCGGCCGACCGCGCACATGTCGCCGGCCACCACCTGGTTCGCGGGCCGCTGGCTCTTGCCGAGCGGGAACGACAGCGTGCCGATCCGCTCGTCCTCGTCGTGGTCCTCGTGCCCGTGCGACGATCCGTTGTGGGCGCCGTTCTGGGCACCGAAGAACGACGTGAAATGGCCCGACACGTGAACCGTCGCGTCGGGCCTGATGGTGCCGGAGAACACCCGCACCAGGCTGACCCTCCCGACGTACGGGTCCGACGTCGTCTTCACCACCTCGGCCAGCAGCGGACCGGCAGGGTCGCAGGTGATGCCCTGGCGGGCGACGCCGTGCGGCGTGAAGACCTCCGGGATCGTGTGCTCGGGCGGCGACGGGAAGCCGCTGGTGATCACCTCGAGCAGCTCCAGCGTGCCGACGCCGGACGCGCTGCAGACCGGGACGACCGGGAAGAACGAGCCGCGCGCGACGGCGCGCTCGAGGTCCTCGATCAGCACCTTCTGGTCGATCTCCTCGCCGCCGAGGTAGCGCTCCATCAGCGACTCGTCCTCGGACTCCTCGATGATGCCCTCGATCAGCGAGCCGCGCAGGTCCTCGATCTGGTCGCCGTACGACGGGTCCGGCGCGGAGGTCGTCCGCTTGCCGCCGGCGTATTCGTAGTACGTCTGGGAGAGCAGCCCGATCAGCCCGTCACCAGCCGGCAGGTACAGCGGCAGCACCTTGTCGCCGAACGCGGCCTGGGCGGTGCCGAGCGCGTTCTGGTAGTTCGCCCGGGCGTGGTCGAGCTTGGTGATCACGACCGCCCGCGGCATCCCGACCTCGTCGCACTCCTGCCAGACCGTCCGGGTCGGCTCGTCGACGCCCTCGCTCGCCGAGATCACGAACAGCGCACAGTCCGCGGCGCGCAGACCGGCCCGCAGCTCGCCGACGAAATCGGCGTACCCGGGCGTGTCGATCAGGTTCACCTTCACCGTGCCGTTGACACCGGCGTGCGGGAGCGAGGCGAGCGACAGACCCACCGAGCGCTGCTGCCGGATCTCTGCGTCGTCGAAGTCGCACACCGTGGTTCCGTCCAGGACGGTGCCGGGTCTGTTCAGGACTCCGGAGGCCACCAGCAGGGCCTCGACGAGGGTGGTCTTGCCGGCGCCCGACGGGCCGACCAGGACCACGTTGCGGATGGCGGCCGGGCTGTCCACAGCGGGCGCGGCTCCGGTGCCTTGGGAAGTGTTCGTCTTGTCTGCCATGACGTTCCTCCTGGTCCACCCACGATTCCGCTAACCGTCACTTCGCACAAGGCCCATCAGGTCCCGGATTCGTGACCGCCTCCGCCAGCCGGACCCCGCTCCTGGGTAGGGTCACGGGCATGCGTAGGGCACTCGGGGTAGTCGTCGGCCTGTTGTTCGCGGTCCTGGCACTGGTCGGCTTCGCGGTACCGGCGAGCGCCGGCCCGGCGGAGGCCGGGGACGAGATCGAGAACTTCGCGATCGACTACCAGGTGTCCACGGACGGCGTGCTGCACGTCACCGAGACGATCGACTACCGCTTCGCGGACACCGGCCGGCACGGCATCTACCGCGACCTGGTGATCCGCGAACCCTACAAGGACGACAAGTCGAAGGACCAGGAGTACCGGGTCTCGAACATCAAGGTCTCGTCGCCCACCGGCGCGCCGGCCAAGTTCACCGAGGACACCTACACCGGGAACAAGGGCCGCTACCAGGAACTGCAGCTCAAGATCGGATCCGCCGACGAGACGATCCGCGGCACCGAGGCGACGTACGTGATCAAGTACGACGTGCGCGGCGCGCTGCGGCACTTCGACGACCACAGCGAGCTGTACTGGGACGCGACCGGCACGGCCTGGAGCGCCGACATCAACCAGGTCGACATCAAGGTGACCGTTCCGGGCGGCGTCCAGAAGACCTCCTGCTTCCAGGGCCGGATCGGCTCGACCGAGGAGTGCACGAGCACGGTCAGCGGCGAGCAGGGCGTCTTCGGCGCGACCGACCTCGCGCGTGGCGAGGGAATGACGATCGTCGCCGGGATCCCCGCCGGCGCGGTCCAGAACGACACCCCGATCGTGGTCGACCCGCCGAGCTGGCTCGAGCGCAACGGGGTGTCCTGGCTGTCGCTGATCGGCTCCGGCATCGTGACCGCGGCCGCGATCGCGCTCGCCGCCCTCTACGCCAAGCTCGGCAACAAGGACCAGCGGTACGCCGGGATGCCGCCGGGCACGTTCCCGCCGGACGGTCTCACCGCACAGCCGGTCAAGGACGACCTGAGCGAGGACCAGATTCCGGTCGCGTTCGCCCCGCCGAAGATCCCGGTCGCCGAGGGCGGCCTGCTGATCGACGCGAAGGCGACGACCACCGAGACGGCCGCGACGCTGATCGACCTGGCGGTCCGCGGCGGTGTCCGGATCGACAACGACGGCGACTCGCAGAAGGCGGTGCTGCTGAACCCGGCGGCCGCGACCGCGCCGCACGAGCAGGCGCTGATGCTGGGCCTGTTCCCGGGCCTGCAACCCGGCACGGAGGTGCAGTTGCGCCGCGGCGCGGTGGGCGACAACACCATGCGGAACGCGCACAACGCCATGATCAAGGCGCTCCGCGACCAGGTGAAGGCGCGCGAGTGGTACCTGCGGATGCCGCGGGCCGGCGGCGGCTCGGCGTTCAAGAACGGCTTCGGCTGCGCGTGTCTGGCGATGATCGGCATCTGGGTCGTCGGCGGCGGGATCTTCGGGACCATCGCGAGCGCCGCGACCGGCGGTTTCGGCCGGGCCGTCGTGGTGGCGGTCCCGGTGCTCGCGGTGATCGTTGCCATCGGCATCTGGATTGCGATCCGGGGCCGCGGGCAACGGAACCCGGCCGGCCGGGCGGTGACCGACCAGCTGATCGGCTTCCGGAAATACCTGGCCACCGCAGAGGCGGACCAGTTGCGCTTCGAGGAGGGCGAGGACATCTTCTCGAAGTACCTGCCCTGGGCGATCGCCTTCGGCCTGGCCGACCGCTGGCAGAAGGTGTGCGAGCAGCTCGTCGCCGCGGGCCGGATCCCGGCGGACCCGTACTGGTACTCCGGCCCGTCCTACTACACGTCCGGCTGGACCGCCGCGGCTGTCGGCTCCACCGTCGCCAGTAGCTTCGACCCGCCGCCCACGCCGTCGAGCTCGGGCGGTGGCGGCGGGAGCTCGTCCGGCTTCAGCGGCGGCTCGTCCGGCGGCGGTGGCGGCGGCGGTGGCGGCGGGAGCTGGTAACCGGGACCGCGCGCCGGCTCAGACCGCGCCGCCGGCGGTGGCCGGGGCGGTCGGGTCCGCGGCGGCGTCGCCGACGGCCTCGCGGGCCAGGAAGTCCTCGAGGTGGAAGAGGTTGTCACCGGCCCGCTTGGCGACGTTCACCAGCGTCTTCATCGTGGACACCTCCTCGACCTGCTCCTTGAGGAACCACTGCATGAACTGCTCACCGATGTAGTCGCTCTCGTCACGCGCCGTCCGCGCCAGCGTCTCGATCTGCTTGGTGACGGTGATCTCCTGCGCCAGCGCGAGCTCGAGCGGCGCGAGCGCGTCCTCGAACTCGGACTCCACCTCGCCGACGGACGGGATCCGCGGCCGGACGTCCTTGTCCAGCAGGTACTGGACCATCATCATCGCGTGGTTGCGCTCTTCCAGCGACTGCTTGTAGAAGTGCGCGGCCAGCCGGGGCAGATCCTGCTCGTCGTACCAGACAGCGACCGCCACGTACTGCTGCGAGGCGGTGAATTCGTTCCGGATCTGTTCCTGCAGGAGTTTCTCGTACGTGCTCATGCCGTCAATCTAACGGCCGTCCTGCGATTGCACACCCTTGGCGAGCCTGACCTAACCGGCGCGTTTCCGTCCCAGCTCGACGACCTCCACGGCACCGCCGGGCAGGCCGATCCGCACCGTCGTCCCGTCGACGGTCACATCGATGCCCTCGGCAAGCGCTTCCGGCCGCAACGCGTCCCGGGTCAGCAGCACGGCGTTCACCAGCACCAGCGGCTCGCCGCGATGCGGTGCGGTCAGGTACGGCGTCGCCGAGTGCGCCCCGAACGGGTTCACGCCGAGCCCGCGGTGCACGCCCGCCTCGTCGTACCCGTGCAGGCCAACCACCGCGGACACGAGGCCGTCGGCGTTCCGCGCCGCCGCGGCCACGACGCTGACCGTTGCCACCGGCAAAGACTCGCCGGCGACCGCGAAGCCGCCGCTGCGCACGAGCGCCCCCGCCGGACCCTCGACCAGCGCACACCGGATCTCCCAGCCGCTGTGCACCACGGACGTGATCTCGATCGCCCACGGCCCCTCGGAGCCGAGCCAGGCGTTGTGCCACGACGACGCCGTCCGCCCGTCGACGCCGAGCCGCCGGATCCGCCCGCGACCGCTGGCCGGCCCGTCGGGGGAGACCAGCGAGATCAGGTTGTCGACGTGCGGCTCGTGATCGGACAGGTCCGGCCCCGCGTGGTTCGCGTACGCCAGCCGGTTGTAGTGCGGGTCGCCCGCCGGCTCCATGCCGTCCGGCTCCGCCACCGGTGCGTGGTCGGCGCCGTGGTTGACCAGTTGCACCACCTGGTCGTGACGGCTCCCGTGCAGGATCCAGCCCGGCTCCGGCATCGCCTTCAGTTGGTCCGCGTCGTCGAGCGGGACGGAATCCTCCGGGTCCGACCAGACCGGGTGCTCCGGCGGCAGGATCAGCCCGACGAACCCCTTCGAGGCCCAGTACGGCGAGCCAGGTCCGGAGTACTGCTGCGTGGCCGGCAGGAACGTGTCGTACCACCCCAGCGTCAGCACGCCGCGCCCGTCCGGCACGCCGTGCTGCACGAAGTGCCGCGCGATCCCGGAGCACAGCCGCCGCGTCTCGCCCGGCGTCAGCGGCGTCGAGTCGAGCAGCGCGCCCATCCAGTACGGCGCCGCGGCCGCCATCCGGTAGGTCAGCGACCGGCCCTGGTAGATCGGGGCGCCGTCGTTGCCGACCAGGTGGACGGCGTCGTCCAGGAAGAGCTTGATCCGCTCCTTGTAGAGCTTCAGCCGGTCCTCGTACTGCGCTCCCGGCGTGGCGGCGGCCATCCGCGCCCACAGGCCGGGGTACAGGTGCATCGCCCAGCCGATGTAGTTGTCGAAGTTCTGTCCGTCGCCGTCGGAGTACCACCCGTTGCCGACGTACCAGTCCTCGATCCGGTCGAGGCCCGCATCGATGTCGCTCTGCTCGAAAGGCGCTCCGACGGAGGCGAGGAACTGCTCACTGACGACCTGGAACAGCCGCCAGTTGTTGTCGTGCGTCGTCGAGTTGTTGAACCCGCCGAGCCACTCCGCGACGTGTTCCTGCGCACGGGTGTCGAGCCGGTCCCAGATCCACTCGCGGGTTTCGTGCAGCGACACCGCGATCGCCGCGGCCTCGACCATCTGCTGCGACCTCGGGGTCAGCCGCAGCCACGCTTCCGGGTGGTCCGGGTTCGCGCCGTTCGCGACACCGCGCGCGTAGCGCTCGATCAGCTGCTCGCAGCCCTTGCCCTGGACGCCGGCGATCCGGAACGCGGCGAGCATGAACGACCGCGCGAAACCTTCCAGCGCGTCCGACGCCGTACCGGACCGGCTCGGCCGGCCGGGCAGCTCGACCAGGGAGGCGCCGGGGGAGAAGTACGGCACGAGCGAGTCGAGCAGGTGGTCGGCCAGCGCCTCCCAGTGTGCCCGCACCCACCCGGTCTGGCGCGACAGCTCACGGTCGGTGTCGGGCAGGATGAGGCGCGGCAATGACGCAGTCATGCGAGTCTCCCGAGCTCGGTGGGACTGATGGCGTGTTCGAGCGGCCGGCCGGTCGCGAGGCGTTCGAGTTCGCCGACCGCGAGTTCGCCGAGCCGGGCGATCTCGTTGCCGACGGCGCCGGCGACGTGCGGGGTGACGAAGACGTTCGGGAGGTCGAGCAGCGGCGAATCCGGCGGCAGCGGCTCGGGGTCGGTGACGTCGAGGATCGCGTCGATCCGGCCGGTCGCGCACTCGCGGATCAGCGCCTCGGCGTCGATGATCTTGCCGCGGGCGGTGTTGATCAGCGAGGAGCCGTCCTTGAGCAGCCCGAGCAGGCGCGCGTCCACCAGGCCGACCGTCTCCGGGAGCAGCGGAGCGTGCACGCTGAGGATGTCGCTGCGCCGGAACAGCGTGTCGTTGTCGACCAGCTCCGCGCCCAGCGCCGCGGCCTCGTCCGCGGTCAGGTACGGGTCGCTGATCAGCACCTCGAGGTCGAACCCGCGCAACCGCTCCGCGACCATCTTCCCGATCCGGGACGCCCCGAGCAGACCGACCGTCGTTCCGTAGCTGCCCGGCATCCCGTGCGGGTCCGCCTTGCGCCGCTCCAGCCGGTACTGCGCCGCGAGCCGGAACGCCCGCTTCCCGGCCAGCACGATCGCCGCGACCGTGAACTCGGCGACCGGCTGCGCGTTCGCGGTGGCCGCCGACGAGACCTGGATGCCGCGGTCGAACGCGGACGGGTCCACGATCGCCTTCACCGAGCCGGCCGCATGCAGGATCGCCTGCAGCTTCGGCGCCGCGTCGAGCACCTCCGGGCCGATCCGCGGGCAGCCCCAGCCGGTGAGCAGCACGTCGACGTCCGGGAGCGCGGCCCGGACGTTGGGGTCGGCGAGGAAGCTGGTCCCGGGGCCGACCGGCAGCACGGTGGCGATCGCGTCGAGGCGCTGCCGGACCCGCGGCACGAGGACGCGGTCCCGGCTGGCGTCGTTCATCGCCAGCATGACGGTCAGGGCGGAATCTGGTTCGCGGCTCACGACGACAACCTAGCAAGCGCTTTCCGCGGCTGTCTCGCCGACCGCCGAGTCTTGGAACATCCTGAATCTTTCCGGCGGCCGGAATTACCGCGCGACGTCGTGGCGTTGGGCAAGGTAGAACAGCCTCTCGGCCATTGCGAAGGAGACGACGATGCTGCGACCGGACGACCTCTACGAGATCGTCGACGAGTCGGTGGCGACCGGCCCGGCGGCGACGCCGAAGGTGCTGGTGCACTCGCTGGACGGGTTCATGGACGCCGGCCAGGCCGGCCGCGTGACCGCGGACCACCTGCTCGAGGTGCTGGACCACCGGTTGCTCGCGCGCTTCGACGTCGACCTGCTGCACGACTACCGGGCCCGGCGGCCCGAGGTGACGTTCGCCGAGGACCGGTTCACCGACTTCGACCCGCCGCACCTCTCGCTGCACCTGGTGACGGACGACGCCGGCGTCGAGTTCCTGCTGCTCGAGGGCGTCGAGCCGGACAACCACTGGGACCGGTTCGCCGGCGCGATGCGCCAGCTCATCGAGCTCTACAACGTGACGCTCACGATCGGCGTGCATGGCATCCCGATGGGCGTGCCGCACACCCGGCCGCTCGGCCTGACCGCGCACGCGACGCGACCCGAGCTCGTCACCCGGTCGAACATCTGGGACGGCGAGATGCGGCTGCCCGCGAGTGCCGGGACGATGCTGCAGGTCCGCCTCGGCGAGGCCGGCAAGGACGCGATGGGCTTCGCGGTGCACGTGCCGCACTACCTCGCCGAGAACCGCTTCCCGGGCGCCGCGCTGGCGCTCGTGCACGCGATCTCGGCAGCGACCGGCCTGCTCCTCCCTAGCAAGGCCCTGCTCGACGAGGCCGCCGTCACCGGCCGGCTGGTCGACGAGCAGGTCGAGGCCTCCGAGGACGCCAGCGCGGTCGTCAAGGCGCTCGAGACGCAGTACGACGCGGCCGAGGGCTCACTCAGCCGCAAGAGCCTGCTCGCCGACTCCACCCCGTCCGCCGACGAGCTCGGCGCCGAGGTCGAGCAGTTCCTCGCCGAGTTGAACCGCGACGACAACGACTGACCCGCGGCGCCACCGCCCGCCCGGCCCACTCCTGCGGCCGGCCGGGTCCGGGCCCGCCCACCCACTCCGCATTTGGCTGGTAGACCAGGCAAATTGGGGGTTCTGCACCCTCATTCAGGGTGCAGAACCCCCAACTTGATGGGTCTGCCAGCCAAATGCGGAGCGCGGCGGCGGGAGGTACGTGATGGTTTCCACAGTGGGTACGGCGGTATGTGGCGGCTGATGCTGTCAGGATGAGGCATGCCTGAGTCGTTGGAGGATCTGGTCGAGCTGCTCGACCTGGAGAAGATCGACGTCGACCTGTTCCGTGGGCGTCAGCCGCAGACCTCGATGCAGCGGGTGTTCGGCGGACAGGTGCTCGGCCAGGGGCTCGCGGCGGCCGCGCGGTCCGTCGACCCCGAGCGCGTCGTGCACTCGCTGCACGGATACTTCCTGCGCGCCGGTGACACGTCGGTGCCGATCGTGTACCGAGCGGAGCCGACGCGCGACGGCGGGTCCTTCAGCAGCCGCCGGGTCGTGGCGTCGCAGCACGGGAAGCCGATCTTCTACATGTCCGCGTCGTTCCAGCGGCCGGAGCCCGGCCTGGATCACCAGGACCCGATGCCCGACGACGCCGTACCGCCGGAGGAGGCGCCGCGGCTGGCGACCGTCCTGGAAGCGCAGTCGGGCCGGCCGGCTGCCGACTGGGATCGTGAGTGGGCGGCGCTCGACGTGCGGCTGGCCGGTGTCACCGGTCGCCAGTTCTGGATCCGTGCCGCCGGCAAGCTCCCGGATGATCCGGCGCTGCACGCCTGCGTGCTGGCCTACGCCAGTGACCTGACGCTGCTCGGCGCGAGTCTGCTCCCGCACGGCATCGTGATCGGCGACCGCCGCGTGCAGCCCGCTTCGCTCGACCACGCGCTCTGGTTCCACCGCCCGTTCCGCGCCGACGAGTGGCTTCTGTACGACCAGTCCTCGCCGTCGGCCTCCGGAGCTCGAGGGTTCGCCACCGGCCGGTTGTACACCGAGCACGGCAACCTCGTCGCCTCGGTCGCGCAGGAGGGACTCATCCGTCCCGTCGGTCTCGACTCCGATCTGCTAACGTAGAAACGTGTTCAAGCGCGCAGTAGTGACGACGACGCCGGAGTCTGTCCCGGCGCGCTGACACCTGACTGTCGACCGAAGCCCCGGGGCGAGTGCCCCGGGGCTTCGTCGTTCCCGCGGTCCCTCGCCCCTTCTCAGACGAGGAGACCACCATGTACGACCACCGCAAAGTCGGCCGCGAACTCGGCCTGTTCGACTCCGACCCGCTGATCGGCGCGGGTCTGCCCTACTGGTTGCCCGCGGGCGCCGCGGTACGCCGCGCGCTGGAGAGCTACATCGCCGAGGTCGAGCGAAGAGCCGGCTATCAGCAGGTGTACTCGCCGGTGCTCGCCAAGAAGGAGCTGTACGAGATCTCCGGCCACTGGGCGAAGTACCACGACGACATGTACCCGCCGATGGAGATGGGCGGTGAGGAACTGGTCCTGCGGCCGAGCATCTGCCCGCACCACGCCCTGATGTTCCGCTCCCGCTCGCACTCGTACCGCGAACTGCCACTGCGGATGTCCGAACTGGGCGGACAGTACCGCGCCGAGCTGTCGGGCGCGATTGGCGGCCTCAGCCGGGTCCGCGCGATGCAGCTGAACGATGCGCACATCTTCTGCCGGCTCGACCAGGTCGCCTCCGAGGCCGCCTCGGCGCTGGACCTGATCAACCAGGCGTACGCGGACATGGGCATCAGCGCCTCGCGCTACGTGCTCGCGCTGCCTGCTGTCGACGCGGAGTTCAACAGCCCGTCGAGCAAGTACGTCGGTGACGCGGACAGCTGGGCCGAGGCTGCCGAGATCCTGCGTGAGGTGCTGAAGAACGCGGGCGTTCCGTTCGAGGACGCGCCGGGGGACGCGGCGTTCTACGGGCCGAAGATCGACATCCAGATGGAGGATTCGGCCGGCCGGGAGTTCAGCCTGTCGACCGTCCAGATCGACTTCCACCAGCCGGCCGCGTTCGGCCTCGAGTACATCGGTGCCGACGGCAACAAGCACCGGCCGGTGATGGTGCACCGGGCGATCGTGGGGAGCATCGAGCGCGCGATGGCGCAGTTGATCGAGGTGCACGGCGGCGCGTTCCCGGCGTGGCTGGCGCCGGTCCAGCTCGTCGTCCTGCCGATCTCCGACGACGAGGAGAAGCTCGCCGTCGAGGTCGCGCGGCGCGCGTCGGATCGCGGGCTGCGGGTCGAGGTCGCGCACGCGGACGAGGGCAGTCTCGGTGCCCGGATCCGCGAGAACCGGCTCGCGCCGTACGCCGCCGTCATCGGCGCCCGCGAGGCCGCGGCCGGTGCGCTGGCGGTCCGGAAGCGCGACGGCAGCCGGTGGGAGCCCGCGCCCATCGGTGCCGTGCTGGACCGGATCCGCGGCGAGGCGGAGCCCCAGGCCATCGCAATGGCCCGCGCCGAGGAGGTGTGAGCGTGAACGCCCGCCGAGGAGCGCGATTGTGATGGCCTGCAGGTTCAGGTCGCCTGCAGCTGCCCGATCAGATGCGTCACGTCGTGCCCCTCGTCGTACAGCGCGAAGTCGACCGTCTTGCCGGACTGCTGGTGGCCGAACCCGACGCGGGACGGGAGCAGCAGCGGCTTACGGAAGTCCACGCGGACCGTGAAGGCGTCCGGCAGCTCGCCGGCCCGCTGGATCGACGCCAGCGCGGCGGCCTTGGCCCACATGCCATGTGCGATCTGGCGCGGGAACCCGAACGCCTGCGCGGTCAGCTTGAACAGGTGGATCGGGTTCCGGTCGCCGGACGCCGCGGCGTACCGGCGGCCGAGGTTGCCGCGCAGGTCCCACCATGCGGTCGGGCTCAGCACCGGGTCGGGCAGCAGGTCGGCGTGCGCGTCGGGCGTCCCGGACGAGCGGCTGAGCAGCGTGGTGAGATCGCTCCACACCAGCTCGTTGCCGACGAAGATCTCGCTGATCACGTCGAAGACGGTGCCCTTGGGGTGCGGGCGCTCCGGCGTACTGTGCACGCGGATCGCCGGCTCGGCGTGCAGCGGGATCGGCTGCTTCTGCGTGATCGTGTTGGACAGGTGCACGATCCCCATCGGCTTGTACGGGAACGACGGGTCGGACATCAGGTCCAGGTGCAGCGGGAACGCGAGCACGTGCGGGTACGTCGGGGGCAGCGCCGGACCGGCCTGGAAGCCGGTGACCTCCCGGTAGGCCTGGAGGTGGTCCTGGTCGATCGCGGACCGGGGCAGCTCGAGCGTCAGCCCGTCCTCGTCCGGCTCGTAGTCGGCGCGCCGCAGGGTGGCTTTGACGGTTCGCGCGTACAGCGAGCCGAGGCCGGGCGAGTCGTCGTACCGTCGGGTCGGCATGTCAGGCGCCCAGCATGCTCTGGCCGCAGACCCGGACGACGTTGCCGGTCACCCCGGCCGAGGCCGGATCGGCGAACCAGGCGATCGTCTCGGCCACGTCGATCGGCAGGCCGCCCTGCTGCAGCGAGTTGATCCGCCGCCCGACCTCGCGGATCGCGAACGGGATCTTCGCGGTCATCTCGGTCTCGATGAACCCGGGCGCGACGGCGTTGATCCGGATCTGCCGCTCGGCGAGCACCGGTGCCAGCGCCTGCACCAGACCGATCACGCCGGCCTTGGAGGTGGCGTAGTTCGTCTGGCCGTTGTTGCCGGCGATCCCGGCCATCGACGACACCCCGATGATCGAGCCGCCGTCGCGCAGTGCTCCGGAATCCACGAGGTGCTTGGTGATCCGCTCCGGCGCGCGGAGGTTCACGTCGAGTACGGCGTCCCAGGCGTCGGTGCGCATGTTGACCAGCCGCCGGTCGCGGGTGATGCCCGCGTTGTGGACGACGATGTCGAGACCGCCGTGCTGCTCCTGCGCGTGCGCCGCGATCCGCTGCGCCGCGTCGACCGCGGTGACGTCGAGGAGGAGCTCGGTGCCGCCGATCCGGGAGATCACCTTGCGCAGCGGGTCCGCGTTCTGCGGTACGTCGACGCCGATCACGGTCGCGCCGTCGCGGGCCAGGGTGCCGGCGATACTCGCGCCGATGCCCCGAGCCGCGCCGGTGACCAGGGCGACCCGGCCGCTCAGGGGCCGAGTCGGGTCGTTGCTGACCAGGGGACCGGTGCCGATCCGCGCGACCTGGCCGTCGACGTACGCCGACTTGGGGGAGAGGAAGAAGCGCAGCGTCGAGTCGAGCTGCTCGTGTGCGTCCGGGGCGACGTACACGAGATTGACCGTGGCGCCGCGCTTCACCTCCTTGGCCAGGCTCCGCGTGAAGCCTTCGAGAGCGCGCTGCGCGACCTGCTGCTCGGGGGAACTCGCGAGCTCCGGCGTACGGCCGACGACGATGACGCGGCCGGCCGGAGCCAGCTGGCGGACGAGCGGCGAGAAGAAGCGCTGCAGGCTGGTCAGGTCCGCGGTCGAGGCCGCCCCGGTCGCGTCGAAGACCAGCGCCTTCGGCCGGATCTCGCTCGACGCGACGCCCTCGGTCGCCGTACTGAACGCGGCACCGATGTCGCGCAGCAGCGCCTGAACCGCCTTGCCGGCGTCGGTCTCGCCGATCGCGCCGAAGACGACCGGCCCGTCGATCACCGGTGCGCCCTCGGTCCAGCGGGGCAGCGGCAGCGGGTCGGGCAGACCCAGGTTCTTCACCAGCGTCTTGCCGAGCGGCGTCCGGGTGAAGGTCTGGTAGCGATCCGTCATCTCAGCTCCTACTTCTCGAGGATGGCGACGACACCCTGGCCGCCCGCGGCGCAGATCGAGATCAACCCGCGGCCGCCACCGTTCTCGTCCAGTTGCTTGGCCAGCGCGGCGACGATCCGCCCGCCGGTCGCCGCGAACGGGTGGCCCGCGGCGAGCGAGCTGCCGTTCACGTTCAGCTTGTCCCGGTCGATCTCCCCGAGCGGCGCGTCCAGGCCGAGCCGCTCCTTGCAGAAGATCGGATCCTCCCACGCCTTCAGGGTGGACAGCACCTGCGACGCGAACGCCTCGTGGATCTCGTAGTAGTCGAAGTCCTGGAGGCTCAGCCCCGCTCTGGCCAGCATCCGCGGTACGGCGTACGCGGGGGCCATCAGCAGACCCTCGGCGCCCTTCACGTAGTCGACCGCGGCGGTCTGGGAGTGGGTCAGGTACGCGAGCGGGCGCAGCCCGTGCTGCTCCGCCCACTCGTCGGTGCTCAGCAGAACCGTCGAGGCACCGTCGGTGAGCGGCGTCGAGTTGCCGGCCGTCATCGTCGCCGTCTCGCCCTTGCCGAAGACCGGCTTCAGCTTCGCGAGCTTCTCCAGGGTGGTGTCAGGCCGCAGGTTCTGGTCCTTCTCGAGGCCCAGGTACGGCGTGATCAGGTCGTCCTGGAAGCCGCGGTCGTACGACTTCGCGAGGTTGAGGTGGGATCGCAGGGCCAGCTCGTCCTGCGCCTCGCGGGTGATGCCCCACTCCAGCGCGGTCAGCGCCGCGTGCTCGCCCATCGACTTGCGCGTGCGCGGCTCGGCGTTGCGGGGGATCTCCGGTACGACGTCCTTCGGGCGGACCCGGGCCAGCACCTTCAGGCGGTCCGGGTACGTCTTCGCGCGGTTCAGGTCGAGCAGGATGTTGCGCAGCCGGTCGTTCACCGCGACCGGGGCGTCGGACGCCGTGTCGACGCCGCCCGCGATGCCCGCGTCGATCTGGCCGAGCGCGATCTTGTTGCCGACCAGGATCGCCGCCTCCAGCCCGGTGCCGCAGGCCTGCTGGATGTCGTACGCCGGGGTGGTCGGGGCCAGCTTGGACCCGAGGACCACCTCGCGCACCATGTTCCAGTCGCGGGCGTGCTTGAGGACCGCGCCGGCGACGACCTCACCGACCTCCTGACCGCCCAGGCCGGCGCGGTCGACCAGACCGTTCAGCGCGGCGGTGAGCATGTCGGAGTTGGAGGCGTGCCGGTAGGTCTTGTCCTGCCGGGCGAAGGGGATCCGGTTGCCGGCGACCACGGCCACCTTGCGCGGTTCGGTCACGATGTCTCTCCTGCTCTAGCGGAGCGGGTGGTTGTCCTGGTGCTCGTCGTACTGCTTGTTCTGGCCGCGGTCTTGTGGTTCACCGTCTTCTGGTTCAGGGCCTTGCGGCCCACCGCGGTGGCGAGCGTGGCGGTGATCGCCGTCGAGCGGACGGTGCCGACGTCGGCATGATGCACCACCGGGTGCCCTGGTCGGCTGCCCGACACGATCAGCCCGACCCTTGCCATGTGCAACGATCCGAGCGTCTGGGTGTAGAGGTGGTTCGCCAGGTAGGCGGTGTCGACCTCGTCGAAGACCCCGGCGCGCTGGCCCGCCTCCAGGACCTTCGCGATCCGGTCGAGCGCGGCCGCCATCGCCGTACCGAGCTTGATCATCACCGGCTCGGTGATCTCTCCGAACAGCTCCTCACCGGTCCTGCGCAGCAGGCTCATCGCACAGTCGGTGAACGCCGGGTAGTCCAGGCAGAAGTCGACGAACGTCTCGCTCAGCGCCTTCAGCCGGTTGAGCGGCGCGCGGCGCGGGTTGTCGGCTTCTTGCAGTTGCTCGTCCAGCTCGGCCAGGTAGTCGACCAGCGTGAGCGCGAACAGCTCTTCCTTGCCGGCGAAGTGCCGATAGATCAGGGCCTTGTTGATCCCGACCCGCTTGGCGATATCGTCGATCTGAGCGTCGATCGTGCCGCGCTCGTCGAACAGCTCGCGGGTCGCGCGGATGATGTCCCGCTCCCGGTCGCGACGACGCTCCGCCGTGGTCCGGCGGCGTCCGATCGCGAGCAGCGCGGAGCTCATACGTCGATCTTAGCCACAGTGGTACCCATTGGTGCAAACGACAGTTACACTCGTCGGTAACTTCCCGGATTCGTGAGGATGGTTGATGAGCGACCCTGTGGTGTCCGCAGACGTGATGGCGCTGGCCGGCGAGCTCGGCGCCGAGCGCTCCAAGCCCGAGTGGAACACGTTCTCGCTGGCGATCAACGACGAGCAGCGCGAGATCCGCGACTGGGCCCACACCTTCGCCGCCGAGGTCATCCGGCCCGCCGCGGCCGAGTGGGACGAGCGCGAGGAAACGCCGTGGCCGATCATCCAGGAGGCCGCCAAGGTCGGGATCTACGGCCTGGACACGAACGTCAACCTCTTCGTCGACCCCAGCGGCCTGCTGATGCCGCTCGTCCACGAGGAGCTGTTCTGGGGCGACGCCGGCATCGCGATGTCGCTGAAGGGCACCGGCCTGGCCTCGTCCGCGATCTTCTCCAACGGCACGCCCGAGCAGTGGAGCCAGTGGATGGGCCGCTGCTACGGCACGCCCGACGACGTACGGGTCGCCGCCTTCTGCTCCTCGGAGCCGGGGGCAGGGTCGGACGTGTCCGCGATCCGTACACGCGCCGTCTTCGACGAGCGTTCGAACGAGTGGGTCATCAACGGGCAGAAGGCCTGGGCCACGAACGGCGGCATCGCCGACATCCACGTCGTCGTCGCCACCGTCGACCCGTCGCTGGGCACCAAGGGCCAGGCCGCGTTCGTCGTACCCAAGTCCGAGGTCCGCGGCCTGGAACAGGGCACAAAATTGCGGAAGCACGGCCTGCGCGCCTCGCACACCGCGGACGTCTTCTTCGACAACGTCCGCATCCCCGCCGCCAACGTTCTGGGCGGCAAGGAGAAGCTGGACGAGCGCCTCGCCCGCGCGCGTTCGGCTGGAGCGTCCACCGGCCGCAATGCCTCCATGGCGACCTTCGAGATGACCCGCCACATCGTCGGCGCCCAAGCCGTCGGCATCGCCCGCGCCGCGTACGAGGTCGCTCTCGACTACGCCAAGACCCGCGAACAGTTCGGCCGCCCGATCGTCGACAACCAAGGCATCGCCTTCAAACTCGCCGACATGGCGATGGAAATCGACGCCGCCCGCCTCCTGGTCTGGCGCGCCGCCAACATGTCCGCCGCCCTCATGCGCGGCGAAACCCCCGACTACCGCCACGGCGAAGGCTCCATGGCCAAACTGAAGGCCGGCGAAGTAGCCGTCCACGTCACCGAACAAGCCATCCAAATCCTGGGCGGCAACGGCTATACCCGCGAATACCCGGTCGAACGCATGCACCGAGACGCCAAGATCTACACCATCTTCGAAGGTACGTCGGAGATCCAGCGCCTGGTGATCGCCCGCGCGATCTCCGGCATGCGCATCCGGTAGACGTTTCCGCAGGTCACAGGCTGATTCCAGGGTCATCGAGAGACTGGCCGCCGTCGGGCTCCCAGCGGGTTGCGGGGGACCGGCCGGCGGCCAGCCCCGTCACAGCTCCGTGAGATTCCATCGAGAATAGACGGGACAGCCGCGAGTCGACGGCCTTCCGCGCTCGCTCGTGCGACGAAGGCAGCATGTGGGTGTACAGCCGCAGGGTGAATCCGGGATCGCCGTGCCCCAGGTACTGCGCCAACTCCTTGATGTTGACGCCGTCCGCCAGCGTGATGCTCGCGTAGTAGTGCCTGAGTGCGTGCATGCCGTTCTCGCGACTGGAGAAGTACTGCCGCCTGCCGCGCGCGCTCTTCGTCGGCTCTGGTATGACGCCTGCGTGGAAGAGAGCCGGCTTCCACACCAGCTCGTCGTACGTCCGCGCCCGGATGTGCTTGTCGTCAGTCCAGCGGAACAGCAGGTTGACCGTGTGCGGCTTCCCGTCGACCTTCTCCCACGGCAAGGTGTAGGCCCGCGGCTTCGCGCTCTCGATGTACTCCCTGAGCATCACGGCTACACCTTCTGACATCGGCACAGTCCGCTCGGTGTCATTCTTGGGTAGCGCGAAGACGAACTCCCTCCCGAGCTTCTTCACCTGCCTGCGGACGTGGATGACCATCTCGTCGAAGTCGACGTCTTCCTCAGCGAGCCCGAATAGCTCACCTTGCCGCAGCCCGCACGCAGCACCGATCGAGGCGATCGGCCTGTACTGCGGCGGATGCCGCTCCACGATCCGCAGCCCAACCTCGTCGCTCCAGGCGGCGGTCTTCCCGCCCTTCTCCGCCGGCACCTTGACCACTCGCGCCTTCGCCGGATTCCGCTTGATCGCCTCATCATCAACGGCAACCTCCAACGTCCCGTGCAACACCAGGTACGCCGTACGCGCCGTAGACGCCCCGAACCGCGCATCCAGCCCCGCCACCCATGCCGCAATCTCAGAAGGCTTGATCGTCCGCAACTGCCGCCGCCCAAACACAGGTATGACGTGCAACCGCAGAGAAGACTCGTACTTCATAGCTGTCGCTGGATCTACCACCCGCGAGGCAAGCCACCTCCCCGGCAACCTCCTCAAACCGAACCTTCCCTGCCTCCGGATCGATGTACTCCCCACGCTCCCGATCCGTCTCCATCGCAGCCCCATGCCGCTCCGCAGCCGTCTTCGTCCCAAACGCCTTGGACCGCTCCCGCCCCTCCGGATCCACCCACCCCGCCAACCACCGCTTCCCGCGCCCCCACTTAGCAGTGCGAACCCGCCCAGCCGTTCCGTCGGCCTCCTTCACCGCCCGAGTCCACTGATCCTTCACGTAGGCCATGCCGCACCTCCATCGCGTCGATGTGCGCAGCTCAACGTTTGGAGTGTGGAGAGAATCGACCGCTGTCCGGGCGTACGGCGATGGTTCGCGACGACTTAGTCGCGTGCGGACTTGAGCGCTGTCGAGTTCAGACCGTCCACCCCCGACCACCGTGCGCATGGACTCGCCTACCGATCTAACGGAATGTCCAGGGTCGTCCGGGTCGACCCGAGGCCGCTGTTAGTAGGCGCGTTCGTAGGTCGCCTTACTAAGCCCGTCAGCACGAAGCTTCCGGTGGGTGTCAAGGCGGTCGCGGGAAGCCGCACCCCGGACCCACTCCGACATAGTCGGCTCTATCGGCCCCGTCATCCCGGAGTCGTGAGGGACTAGCGGGGATGTCCTCGGTCGCCTGATGCACGACATTTGGCCGCCAGGTGATCTGCGACAGTCGAAGGCACGGATCGCGGCAGTCCGGACGTAATCTCGGGAGCTCTGCGTCGGACCGCGCTTTAGGATCGAACGGTGATCACAGGCCACAACATCGGTGCCCGGATCGTGTCCGAGTTTCCCGATGCGCGGGACTCCGTCGCGGAGGTCATCGAGATGTACGGGCAGGACGTCGTCGGGCCCGCGATGTTTTCCTACGTATCGGTGGGCTTCTTTCACCCCGTGTTTCATCCGGCCATCCAGTCCAACGACGTAGCCCGCATCGAGCAGTGCTACCGCTTCCTCGAAGAACTCCTGGACAGCTCCGATCCCGATATCGTAGACGCGGCCGTCATCCGGGTAGTGCCATGGACTCTCGGGCCGGACTGGATCGACGCGACACGTAGATTCGGTGGCCCGTTGCTTCAGGCCGAAGCCGACCTAGGGCGGGAAGGACGGCGGGCTCGATAGAGACGGCAACGTCGGCGCCCCGGGTGGCCGCCAGACTTCTAGCTTGTCGCGGATCAGCAAGTGGATTCCAGGGACTACCGGGAGGCAGCGAACCGTCGTACCGGAAGGAGTCGAGTCCATGAGTGATAGCGACGTGAGCTCGCACGAGGCGGGTGCCAAGGTTCCGAAGGACCCTGAAGGCCCGGTCCTCGGGGAAGTTCAGCCAACGCCCGAAGACGAAGCGGCTCAAGCAGTGATGCAGTGGCTCACCGAGAATCCCGACACCAACGCGGGCAGCGTTCGCATTCTCGCTGACCACAAGACCGTCGTGGTCTATTGGAAAGGCGATCCTCCGGCTGAGCTGCAGCAAGTCGTGGCGAGTCAGCCAGTGCCGGTGACGATCCGCAAGGCGGCCTACAGCAGGGCCGAGCTTGTGGCCGGCGCCAGATCGCTGATGGATGCCAACAAGGGTGTCTTGACTTCGGCGGGGCCGAGCCATGACTTCTCTGGTGTGGGGATTACGCTCAGCTCCAAGGCGCCACAGACAGCGCTGGCAGCGGTACGGGCCCAAAGCGCGGTACCGATCGAGTTCCGCGGGGTTCTGGACGTTACGTACGGCCGCCCATCGTCGCGGACCCTCGATTAGCGACGTCGAATCGGCAGGTTGCGCGTCTGTTCGGAGATCACCAAGTCAGCTCGCGTCTCATGCCCGTCGGGCGCTTTCCGCTGAAACAGGATCAACCGAACGGTTAGCCGCGGGTCTGCGCTCGACCGTGCGTCGCGCTGCGTCCGCTCAGGCGCAGGGGCGCCGAGCGGACGCAGCTTCGGGGCGGAAACGCCGCCTGACTCAGTGAGGTGGATCGGGCAGCGCTCCTGGTGGAGCGGCGGAACGGACGCGGGGTGCAGGGGACTTGAGGAGAACGACGGATGTCCCCTCAGCACGTCCGCTCCGCCGGCTTGGTGGCGATCAGGACCTCGTGGGTGCAGTGGCGGAGGTGGTCTCTGATCTGCACCGGGTTCCCAAGTACGGCGAGGTGGTGCAGTGTCGGCACGACGAGAGGTTGTCCGTCGGCCTGCAGAAGCGATTCGAGAAGGTCGAACGCCGCGCTGGGAGGCCCGGGCTCTTCGACGTACACCTTGGTGAGCTGCAGCCCGTGCTCGGTCGCGAACGCCTTCAACTGCCGACGGATCGCAAGGAGCTCGCCGGTATTGCGCACGAACGACATCGAGACGAATCCGAGGGCTGGCGTGGCCGGCATATGCAGCACTCGTTCCTTGTGGTCGAGGTGCCTAGTCGGCGGCCACGATTGTGATGCCGTTGGACTCCAGTCGCTGTCGTACTGACGACGGGTCGCCGGCGACCTCCAGATGCTGCACGTCGGGCGTGATGATCATTCGCTGCACTTCCTGCATCACGACTGCGAGCAGATCGTGGAAGGCCTCGGGCGATGTCTCGATCTCCTCGATGTGAATCGCCACAAGTTCCGCACCGCGAGTCCGAGCGGCGTCGACAATGAGCCTCCGAGCGTTGGCCAACTCGATATCGTTCATGAGGAAGTGCTTCCGGATGTAGCCGTACGCCCGCATGGCGTCGCCCCGCTCGTGGTGATCCGTGCCTGGAAGAGTGCTAGTCATCTGTCCCACCGCCGCGTCATTCGTTCCGGCCGGACAGGTCTCGCAGCAGGTCGGTGATCATTGCGATCATCAGGACCGCAGCCAGGCAGGTCACGATGAACAGTGGTGTCGTCATGGTGGGCGTCCTTTGTCGGGTCTTCGTAACGCTCTGTATCCACACCATGGCGCTGTGAGGGTGGCCACCACTACAGGCTGTGCTCATCGAGCCGACCTATCGGCGGTGCCGATAGACGCACCGGATGCGCTCGGGCTAACTTCACAGAGCCGCCTAGGGACAAGGAGTGACGATGACGGCAACGCATCCGGTGCTCAAGTCCTCCTGGTGGGATCAGCCGGAGATGCGTCCTGTCCTGGCGTCACGTGACGTCGCAGGCATCTTCCGCTGGCTGCAGCGGCACGGCTGGAGCCAGACCCAGATCGGTGCCCCGCACGTGTCAGTCCCAGGGCGAAGTCTCAGAGATCCTCAACGGCCGCCAGGTCAAGGCGTACGACGTCCTTGAACGCATAGCTGATGCATTCGAGATTCCCCGTGGACGAATGGGGCTCGCATACAGCTCATCTGGCCGTGGAGAGAGCGATGAGTCGCGCGAACTGACCAGCGACGACCGCAGGAACTTCGCCGGTGCGGTGGCGAGCGTGGCCTTCGGTGCGGTCAATGAGCAGGCTCGAAAGTGGCTGCCCGACGTACCCAGCGGTGTGGCCTCTGTGCCGTCGGCGATTTCCGCGACCGACGTCGAACAAGTCGTGTCGATGACCGCCGAGTTCCGGAAACTCGATCAACGCTACGGCGGGGGAGCAGCGGTCGACGCTGCACGTGGTTTCTACGGCTATGCGCGGCGGATGATCCACTCCACCGCCGATCAGCGCACGCACCGGGACCTCAAAGTGTCCCTGGCCGACTTCAGCAGCATGCTGGGTTGGTCGTTCCATGACATCGGTGATCAAGCCGCGGCTCGACGCTTCCTGATGAACGCACTCGTGCTTGCCAAGGACGCGGACGAGCCCTCGCTGGCCGCGTCGATCCTGTACCGCCTCGGCCGGGTGAGCATGCAGGAAGCCCAGCCCGTGGAGGCCTTGAAGATGCTTCAACTTGGCCAGCTCGCGGCACAAGACGCCGGCGATCCAGCTGAGGTCGCGAGACTCCACGCCAACGAAGCCCTGGCCTACGCGATGCTCGGCAAGCACGATCATGTAATCGATGCTCTCGCGCGTGCAGAACACGAGATGGGCCGCGCTGATAAGCGTCGAGTATCCCCATGGACCACGCTGTACTTCACTCCTGGGGACTACACGGGGCATCAGGCACTGGTGTACAACTCCCTGTCGGGCTACGCGAAAGACGATGCACAAGCCCGCGAGTACGCCGTACGCGCGGTCGCATTCGCACAGCAAGCAATCACCGAATCTGGGCCCGACAGATCGCGTCGAAGCCGGACCTTCGATCGGATCATCTTGTCGACGAACCTCCTGCGTACGAACGAGCTGGACGCCGGCATCGACGTCGCTCGTGACGTGATCAGCGAAACGCAGCATTTCCGCAGCGGCCGCGGTATGAGCCGCCTCGCCGAGATCGGCACCGCAGCCTCACAACACACAGAAAACTCGGATGCTGCGGACCTGGTCCACCAGCTCGAAACCGTCCGTACAACCGCGCCGAAGGCACTCACCGCATGACCAATCTGTCTCCAGAGCTCGACCAGCGGCTCAAACACGCCCTCAAGGGCATCTGCCAAGAAGCTGGCCTACTCCCGGAGGAAGCCGAACTCATCAAGTACACGAACAACGCCGTCTACCGCTTTCCCAGCCAAGGTGTTGTCGTCAGATTCGGAGCCGGCGACCTCGCCAGCCAACGGGCCGACCACGTCGCCCGAATCGCCACCTGGCTGGAACGCCACAACGCACCCGCTTCAAGGCTCGCGCCTGGTCTGACCCAGCCCGTCCTGTTCGAGAACTACTCAGCCACGATCTGGAAGCTCCTCGAAAGCAGCAACCCAGCATGGACCGGAGCCGAGCTGGCTGCTCCACTACTCGGCTGGCACAAGCTCGAACCGATGCCCAGCCTCAAACCCTGGGACCCGTTCAGCAGCGCCCGCAGCCGTCTCGCCATGGCCGACGGCCTCACGGCCGACGACCACGCCTGGCTCACCGAGCAGTGGGCCGCCATCGAGGCTGACTACCGCGCCCTCATGCCGGACCTCCAGATGGGCCTACTCCACGGCGACGCCTACATCGGCAACTTGCTGCGAGAGCTCACCGGCCGCTTGGTCCTGTGCGACTTCGACGGCACCAGCATCGGCCCGCTCGCGTACGACCTGGTGGTAGCCGCCGTTAGCGCCCTCCGCTTCGGCGCCACCCAAGACCACGAAGCCTTGGCCACCACCTACGGCCTGGACGTCACCACTCTTCCTTCATGGCCGACGCTCCGTCGCATCCGAGAACTGGTCCTGGTCACCAGCGTCATCACTGACCTCCGCAACCGCCCCGACATCGCGAAGGTCCACGCGCACCGGCTGGCCACCCTCAGATCGGGCGCCAACGAACTGTGGCACCGCTACAAGTAGCGGCTGTCGCGGCTCAGAAGAGGGTCGCGGCTGCGTCATCCGCCGCTTGGCTCGTTGCGGCCTTGCGGACTGTGGCATCCAGCAGCTCAGCGAGTGCAAGCGGCGCGCGGCCGGGAGGCGTCGCGAGATGAGAGAGCAGCCGTGCGCAGACGAGCGCGTCGTAGGTCGCGCGGTGCGTCCCCTGCTTCATGCCGGCGCGGGTCCGCCGTTTGAACTCCATGTACATCGACTCGACTGCGCGCGCCTGGGCGATGAGGTCTGGGATCTGGTCCTCAGCTGAGCAGGCCGCACACCAGGTGCGGAGGTCGGCGTCGGTCGGTCCCTGGACGCCGTTCTCAATCTTGCAACACGCGTAAAGTGCCAGCCTGTCGCGACCGCCAGTTCGCGGCCGGACAGACCAGCATCTTTGCGCAGTTCCCGCAGCCGCAGGCCGAGCGCTTGCTGGGCTTTGCGCGCCGCGTCAGACGGGCTGGTACTCACGGTGCTGGATGGCCAGTGCCCAGACCGCCTCAAAGGCACCTCGGCACATCTCGACCACGGCCGGGTTGGTGGTGGTGGTGAAAGCTACATTCAAGCCGGACCCGGCGTAGTGCAGGAACACGACTTGCTGGTCGTCGATGAGGTAGTAGTCGTTGCCTGGCAGGCAGATGGTCGACGTCAGCCGCCGGGGTACCCAGCGGATGTCCTCACCGGCGTCGACCATGGGCTGGGCGATGCTGTAGCTCCAGCGTTGGTAGTCGCTTAACGGCTCGGACACGACGCGAGCCCGCCGCACGCTCCGACCCGCGCGGACATGGTCCTGGAGTTCTTGGCACCACTCGTTGAGCCAGGCCAAGTCATCCGGCTCTCCGTGAGCCCACTTGGCCATGTACGGCAGTTCAGTCTCGGTGCCATAGGCGTCGCGGGTTTCGAGGTGAACAGCCGAGTGCTTGAACGACGACAGCAGCTCCGACAGATCGTCAGACGTTATCTCCTGCACGACCCTCCTGGAAGAAGAACGGGATCATCCGATCCGGGATCTCGACGGCGGACTCGCCTTCAGGCAGGTTGAGCGTAGCGAGGGCGTCGGCATCGTTGACGACCCAACCCTGCACGATCCAACTGCCTCGGTCGGTCTTGTAGAGCGTGGGTGAGTTATTCGGGTTCGACTCCGGATCTCCAGCTACGAGTGTGAGGTGCATATTCATACTCCCCTGTAGGCCGTTGCGATAGATTGCCGGTGATTACCCTCCGCTTGCGGTCAAGGGTAGTTGCGAGATGTTGCGAGGCGAGTTTGGGTGTAGGTTAGCCTGCCCTGAGAGCAGCTACGCCTCTACGCATCCGGCGACTGGACTGCGGTCACTCGCGTTCGGGCGGACGATCCTTGACCTCGGCACGTCGGAAATCCAGCGCCTGGGGATCGCCCGAGCCATCTCAGTCATGCGCATCCGGTAGGTAAGTGGTTGTGGGGGAGTCAAGCAGACCCACGCGTGCTACGCAGGCGGTCCGGTCGCTTCGCTCCCCCCGCACCCGCTATGCGCGCTCCACCCACCCCGGCTCAGCGCCGGAGCATCCGTTGCCGGCTGGCGCCGGCGCGGTGCGGGCAGCTGGCGCCTGCGAACGACCGCCGCATTACAGACGGCCTCCCGAACAGCCAAAGCGGAGCGCCTCCGGGCGGGCCGCCTCGCCGGGGAAGCGGAGCGACCCGCGTGCTACGCGGCTGGTCTGTCGCTCGGCTCCGCCCGCCTCCACGCTTGCTGGACCACTGTTTCCGCGGCACTACGGCCGCGGCGTCCGCAGCGGATGAACCGAAAGAAGATCCTGGATTCAAATACAGGCGAGGTTCTGCCTTGACGGAGTGTTTCGACTTCAACGCATGAGCGCCGTAGGGCGACGGGAGCAGCCTCGCCATGCGCTCGTATGCGCGGGCCAATGAAGCAGTTGCCGGTCTCAGTTCGCCAGGCGGTCGGGAGGAACGAGATCGCGGATCTTTCTTGCGAGCATCTCGAGGTCGGCGCTCTTCCGTAGGTAGGCGCTGATTTCTCGGAGGCTTTCGCCGCTGCTCTCCAGATCACCACGTTCGAGAATTGTGTATACGATCACCGGGACCCTGCTCAACGCCTCATCCTTTGAAAGTAGCTCCGCGCATCGAAGTCCGGCGCGGAAATATTCGCCGTCGATCACGTCGGGCGGTGGCGGTGTCATCTTCGGGCTCGGCACGGCCCATCTCAGCATGACGTCCATGATGACAATATCGGGCTTCGTCTGCCGGAAGTCCGGGAAGCGTTCTCTAAACGCGCTCTCGGTGGTGAGTGTCTCGATCCTCGCGGTCGGGAAGGTGTCTGCGAGGTACTCCTCGAGTGGGCCCTCTTGCAGGAAGTCGTCCTCGACGACAACAATGTATGCGGCCATCTGCAGCTCCTTCGGCGCTGGGTCTAGTAGGTCAGCGGAAAGACGAGTCGCACTGTTGTCCCGTCGCCTGTCGGGGCGAGGTCGATGCGCGCCTGCATCGACCGCATGAGGTTGTCGACGATCCAAAGGCCGATTCCGGACCCCTCGCCAGTCGAGGCTCGGGCCAGCGTGCCACGCCAGTTGCGCTGAAGGCAAAGAACTGCCTCTTCATCTTGTAGGGGGATACCCGTATTCACTACATGGATGGTGAAGGAGTTCGGTGCAACGGCACCATAAATGTTGACTCTCGTATCCTCGTAGCTGTATTTTGCGGCGTTGTCGAGTATATTTCCGATGCACTGTTCGAAGAATGCCCTGTCGATGTTCACGACTCGCCGGCCGAGCGCAGTAATTGATTCCCGGGCGACGTCGAAGCGGATACGACGACGCGGATTGCTCAGCATCTGCGCGTCATCCGCGGCGGCGATCAGGAGCCTCAGCAGGTCGTCGCCGCTGTGTGTCTCCATCTTCGGCCGGGGGTGCGTGCCCTTGCTCAATGCCGCGAAGACTCCTGCTGACAGCGCGACGCGACTGGCTCTTCGGCAGAGACCGCGAACAGCCCGCAGTTGGGCCTCGGTCCTGCTGTCGAACCGTCCGACCTGGAGAACGCGATCCGTTCGGCTCGTAGCCGCCAGGAGTGGGCTGACAAGTTGGTGTTCGAGGTCCTCCAGTGCCTGCGCTTGGCCCCTGTTGGTGACCTCGAGGCGGTGGCGTGCCTCGCGCAGCCGTTGCAGGCTCTGCTGCAGGTGCTGGTAGAGACCGAGCTGGTCCCCGACGATCTCGCAAACCTGCGGAGAGTTCGCTGGTACGTCTCGCGAAGGCCCGAAGGCTTCCAACACTCCGAAGAACTTCTCGCCAACGCTGATGGGTGTTCCGATGAGCCAATGAGCGGCTGCTGTCAGCCCCTCGCTGGACAACGTTTCTGCGTCGGTTGCGATCCGTTGAGACTTCGACATATGGACCACGTCTGCGAGTGGGGTTTCGTAGGGTGGCGCCCCGGCGAGCAGTCTTTCATGATCGACGGGAGTTGGGGTGTGGAAGGCGACAGCCAGTCTTGATCTGCTTCCGCCGGATGCCGTCGTGCGGAGCACACGTGCGCCGACGCAGTCCTGAACCACGTCTTGGACGATGCTTGTGGCCATTGCGTCGACGCGATCATCGTGCGGCTGTTCCCGTCGCAGCTCGTCCGCGACCAACTTGTTGAGGGTTGTGATCGCGGCGGCGAGACGGCGCCACGAGTCGATTTCAAGGGCGATCGTTCGCCGCTGCAGCCAGTTGCTCCAATGTTGTGCGATCTGAGAACTGATCGGGACGAGGAGTGACACGTCCGCCTGGGTGAAGTGAGATGGCAGACCGTAGGTCAGGCTGCAACTGATGGCGCCCCAGATATCCTCCCCTGTCGTCAGCGGTGCGACCATAAGTGTCCGGTTACTATCCAACTCGCCGGGTGGCAGGCTGCTGCCGGGCGACAGGCCGAAGTCTCCGGTCGAGGTGGCCACATCAGGCGTACCGCGTTCGACGGACTTTCCGACCAGACCTGTGGGCCGCCAGCTGCCTGGATCCTGGTTGCGATGTGCCGAGGACGTCGCTACGAGGGTGAGAGAGTCCGGGGCGTCGCCGCCTTCTCGCAGGTAGATCGAAACGTCGGCGCACTTCAGAGAGGCACCAATCGCATGACACACCTTGGTGAGGTAGCTGACAAGCAGCTCTCTGTTCAGTGGCTGACGGGATGATTCGAACTCTGCCTCCCGGAGAAGAGCGTCACATACATTCACGAGGTCCAGTGTCTTGCGATCCCGCACGACACTCAGCAGCTCTGGTAGCACTTCAAGAAGGTCAGCGGCGACGTCGAACGAGTCGGTGAGTCTCTCACCGCTGCCGCAGAGAGTCAGAACACCAACGCTGCCGTCGAGGAAGTCGATGGGCAGTGCGGCGACAGTTGAGTTTGGAGAGGCGTCGCCGCCCGGCTCGCCGGCAGGGGAGATTGCCAGCGTCCGATGGGAGAAGGCGGAAAGAGTCGTGGGGTCCGCACGGTTCGGCATCCTGACCATCGACGTCCCGTCCCTTGGCCAGACCGCGACGACTGACGGAGCAGGGTTGGCGACGTTGTTTCGGGCGGCTTCCCACAGAATCACCGACGATGCCCGGGTCGACTGACCGAAGATCTCCATGAGTTCGTCCAGTCCCTTCGACGGGTCGCCCCGAAGAGCGACCCGGACGAGTCGCTGAAGCCACGAGGTCGACGTGGTGGCCACGTCAGATCTCTCCGCGATAGAGCCAGTCGGCGGGGCCCGACTGATTGGGCCCGGCGACCGTACGCGCCGTCGTACGAGCCCGCACGTCGGCCAGGCCCAGGAGATCGACACGCGCCCTGTTTGACCTTGGCAGTACCTCCCTGTCCACCAATGCGCCGCGGGCAGCCAGATCCTGGAAGACGTGGGCTGCGAGCCCGATCAGAGCTGAGTCACTCTGAAACGGTGTCTGAGCAAGGCTGGCCTCCAAGACGTTCGCGCACTGCTCGAGATGGACAGCAGCCTTGCTGTCGGCGAGACCCTCGACGAGGAGTCCCGGGACAACTTCGTCCTCCGGCTGCCAGTCATATTGACTCGGAACGATCTGGAGCAGGTCGGAGTAGACGGCGATCCGGTTCCTGCCGTCGGGCATATGCCCGAGGAATCGGTAGAGATCGCTGTCACCTGAGCCGGCCAGCAGATCATCTGTCTTCTCGACCAGCCATCGGAGCAGCGATACCGCCTCCTGGGCAGCCTTGTCGACGTCGGGCTCGACCTGGGCACGAACTCGACGCCAGCCGACTGCTGAAAGCAGCCGTTCGGGAGCCTCGACACGAGAGGCACCGGCGAACGGCCGCCGAGTCAGCTGGTCTGCGAGATCGAAGAACCGCTCGGCTAGAGTACGGTGACGCGGCCGATCAATGTCGATGCCGAGTTCGCACACCTCTGCTGCGGTCTCGATCAAGAAGTCGCCCGGAACGTTGTGCCCTAGGGCTTCGGATTCGGTGAGGGTGGCCAGGGCAAGGTCGACTCTCAGGCGAGGGGCCTTGCCGACCCAGTCCTTCGAGATCGACGCGCCGATCTCGTCCTCCTCCGCGCCGAGTGCCCACCAGTCGAGCCGATCTGCGCCTTCGGCAACGAACTGGCGTAAGTAGTTCTTCGCCGTCATCGCCATCACGCGACGCACATCTGCCGACTCCTCGGCCGCACAGTCGACCAACGTCTCCTCGGCCCGTAGTAGCCGGAGGCTGGCCAGCGAATCGGGAGATCGGAGCACTCCCGACGCTCGGCTCGTATCACTGCGTGAGCCTTCTTCCGCCAGCAGCTCGCGCAAAGCATCGCTCTGTACGACGTGCCAGAATTGCGAATTGCTAGCGCCATCCGGGCTTTCGGCGGTGTTCCCGGCTGATCGCTCGACGAGCGGCCGGAGGGACTCCATGACCTCGGAGATCTCAGCGGGTTCAGACCTGCAATACGCCGCGAGTTGTGTGAGCGTGAACTCCTGTAAGGCGAGCGCGGCTGCCATGATGCCTGCGTTCGTTGACATCGGGCACCTCACATGACCTCGAGCAGCCGCTCTGCTTTGGTTGGATCCGCCACCCAGCTCCGCAGGGCTTCCGCGAGCGGTGGCGGCGGATCCTGCCAGCTCAGAAGGCCGACGAAGTGGTCCTTCACGTCGAGCGGCCGATCGACGAGGTTGAGCTGAACTGCGAGCCGGGCGACACGAGCGATGCTCTCGTCCTTGCTGAGGCCGCGATCCCGCTCCAGCCAAGCGATCAAGCACCTTGCAGCCATATGGCCGATCGCCCGTGCGTGGACCTCAGGCGCTTCGGGGCGCCTTTCCAGCACGGCCTTGAGACGCTCTGCGTGTTGACGCGCGGCGGGAGCAAGTTGCGCGTCGATCTTGGATGCCCACTGGTCCAGGAAGTAGTAGGCCGCCCAGTCGAGAAAACCCTCGGCGAAATCGCTGTCGTTCTTGGCCTTGTCCTGGTGCGCCGGAACGTGACAGACGAATTCGTGGGTTAGCACCATAGGCACGGCCGCATACGCGGCGGGCCCGAACTTGTCGCAAAAGATCCGGAGTTCGACCTCGGGCGAGTGCGCATCGGGGGGCCAGGGGGTCATTGCTGTCACGGCGTAGGGATCGGCGGCCAGGTCCGCATTTCGCGGATGACTGAGCATGTGGGCCACCGACAATCGTGACCGCCTCCAGCCAGCGCCGTACAACGCTTCGGCCTGCGCTTGAACGGCTTCGAACAGCTCGCCGAACGGGTCATCGACGCTGGCGGCAGAGACCAACGTCTGTAGCTCGATCAACAACTGCCGCTCGTCCGGTCCGGCGGGCTTCCCGTCAATCGTCTGAGTGATGACCGCAAGCCAATCGCGCGCAAGGGTCTCGACGGCCGTGTCGTCGTCGCAGTTCAGGTCTGCAAGCTTCCGTGCCGCAAGATCGAGCTCGATGAGGACGAGTTGCACGGCCTGCATGCGCTCCGTCGCCATCGTCAGGCGCGCCAACGCCGCCCTGGCAGACCGAAAGATCGCTGCCCGCGCAAGCAGGCTGCGCCAGAGTGGCGGTTCGAGCAGCACGTACGGCGACGTACCCGCCGTGCTCATGTCGAGGGCCTCTCGGGACCGTCATTCTGCTGCTCCTGCAAGACGTTCACGCCGAGGCGGCGCCGCAGCCGGGGCCAGATCACCTCCTTCCACAATGTCTCCGCGATCTTGGACCCGACGCTGACCGTGATGCCGATCAAGATCGGGGTGACAAAAGGCTCGAGCCCCTGCGCACCTTCCTTGACGTCGACCTTGAGGTCGGTAATTTCCTGCAGGTCGACACCTGCTTGCTGAACCGCTGTCGACGCTTCGCTCGATGGGTCCTTCAACTCTGCGACGATGTCATCGACCGCCGCCTGAATCGTGTCGGCTCCCGCGTCGCCGCGCGCAAAGCGCAGCTCAATCGTTGAATTGTCCATTGGATTCCCCCCACGCACCGCGCCCTTATCGACGCGCAACTCCAATGTCTCACTGCACCAGCTCGCACGCCAGACCCGAGACTGTGCGACGACGACCACGGGGCTTGCAAGACTGCCTGGAGCCGTTAAAATCTCGCACGGCGGTCGATCGCGGAGAACCCACACCGAGCGAACGCTTGTACATATCGTGGACGGAGAGCTCCTGAGCATCTCCATTCATTCCGTGCCCGGCGCCGGACACTGGTGGGCGCCGTTGTTGTACGCGTGGACGACCGCCGCACTCATGAACCCCAGGCACCTACGCTGCGATCTGTACCTACCAATTTGCTCTCACGCGTCTGGTGTCGTGGGCCCACATCGCGATCTCCACGCGGTTGCGTGCGCCGAGTTTGGTCATCAGCGATGCGACGTGGGACTTGACCGTGCTCAGGCCGACGAAGAGCTCAGTGGCGATCTCGGCATTGGTCCGGCCCCTTGCCACCAGTGCGAGCACCTCCTCCTCGCGGTCGGTGAGCGGGTCGATGGGCTGGGCCGGTACCACCGGCGCCCGGTCGGCGAAGGTCGCCAGCAGCCGGCGGGTGATGTTGGGGGCGATCAGCGCATCCCCGTTGGCTGCCGCGTGGATGGCCTGCACGAGGAGCTCCGGACCGGCGTCTTTGAGCAGGAAGCCGCGGGCGCCGGCGCGGAGGGCGCCGAGGACGTACTCGTCGAGGTCGAAGGTAGTGATCACGACGACCGCCATCGGGTCCGTCACGTCTGGCCCGGCCAGGCGTCGCGTCACCTCGACGCCGTCGAGCCCGGGCATCCGGATGTCGACGAGGAGGACATCGGGACGCAGCCGGTTCGCCATGTCGAGCGCTGCGAGCCCGTCTGCCGCTTCCCCCACGACCTCGAGGTCGGGTTGCGCGCCGAGAATCATCACCAACCCGGTACGCACCAAGTCCTGGTCGTCGGCTACGACAACACGGATGCTCATCCCAGCGCCTCCACCGGCAGCACGGCCTCGACTACCCAGCCACCCCCAGGTCCCGGGCCCGCGGAGAGCGATCCGCCGAGGAGTTGGGCGCGTTCGGCCATGCCCATCAGGCCGAACCCGGGCCCCGGGGCCGGCCCCGGCTCGGTCTGTCCATCGTCGGTGACACGCAGCTTGACCGCGTCGCCCTCCCGACGTACGTCGATCCCGACACGGGTCGCGCTCCGGGCGTGCCGTACGGCGTTGGTCAGCGACTCCTGCGCGAGCCGATAGAGCGCGGCATCCACGGGCCGCGCCAGCCGGGTCAACGAATCGTCCAGCGAGACCTCGACGGTGGGCGTCGCGTCCGGCCGCGCCAGAGCAGGCAGGTCCGCGACACCCAGCTGCGGTGCGTAGGCGACGTCTTCCTCCTCACGCAGCACCCGCACCATGGATCTCATCTCCACCAGGGTTCGCGACGCTTCAGACTCGATCGCGGCCAGGATCTCGGCCGCCTTCTCCGGCTGGATGCTCGCGACCACGCCGCCGGCCTGCGCCTGCACGGCGATGGCCGAGACGTGGTGGGCCACGGTGTCGTGCAGCTCGCGCGCCAGCGCCACCCGCTCCTGATTGCGGATCTCGCGCTGTTGGCGATGCCAGAGGTCCGCGCGGTAGCGGAACACCACTGCGAGGGCGACGAACAACAGCAGGAGGACGCTCCCGCCGAAAATCTCGGACCGGCTCGCGGAGGAGGCGTACATCCCGAGCGCGACGACAACCGTCACGAACGCCGTCCCCAAGACGATCTCCCGGCCCGAGCCCCACCGCACCAGGGAGTAGAGCAGGATCAGGACGGCCGTCATGGAGTCGAGGCCGAGGTCCCCGGCGTGCGTAGTCAGTTGGAGGACCGAGAGCAGCCCAGCGACGCCCCACCCGACCAGGGCAGCCATCAGGGGGCGGCTCCGCCGCCAGAGCAGGGCAGCCATCAGCGCCAGGGCGAGCACCGTTACAAGGGGGCGCCAGGCCAAGCCCGGCCGAGCGATGCCCTCGACCAAGGCGGCGGCCGCGAGCACGCCCACCAGCAGCCAGTCGAGCCGGCCGATGGGTGGGGCGTCAGCAGGCCGCGGCTCATGCCAGATGGAGCGCCGGATAGTGACCACGGCTCCAGCGTAGGGATCGGGCGCGCCTAGGCGTACCCGCCGAAAGTACTAGAGAGAGACCATGCCATCGGCCAGGCGAACCCCAGCCTCCAGGCCGAGGCGCCCGCCGCCGGGCCGGGCGATCGTGGACCTACCGATCCTCACCACGACAACGGAGCCCACGATGAGAACACGTCAACCCGCCACCGCCACACTGGAAGACCAGCCGATCCCGGGGAGAGCCAAGCTCGCCGCAGCGTGGACAAGCTTCATGTTCCTGTACGCCTATGTGGACATTCTCAATTTCTACACGCCTGGCGTCATCCAAGACATCCTCGACGGCAAGGTCTTCGAGTTCGACCTCTCCCAGACCTTTTCGACCACGGCGCTGACCCTCGTGGCCATCCCGGCCCTCATGGTCGTGCTGTCGATGACGCTGCCCGCCAGGGTGAACCGCATCACGAACCTCATCGTGGCCGCGCTCTACGTCCCCGTCACGGCATTCAACGTGGTGGGTGGGTCCTGGCTGTTCTTCTACGGCCTCGGCGTCGTCCTGGAACTGATCCTTCTCGCCCTCATCCTGCGGTACGCCTGGACCTGGCCCCGCACCGCACCGCCGGCGACCATGGCGCCCAGCCCGGACCGCGACACCGTCCGCGCCCAACGGCAGCCGTGACCCAGAGGCCGGGCCTAGGCTTGAACTACGGCCAGATTCGGTGGAAGTTCTCGGCGTGAGCTTCTCGTCCGAGGATCTTCAGGTCCAGCGCCAGTTCGTCCCCGCGGGAAGTGCCTGTGATCTCCATCGGTAGCCCGCTGAGTGGGTCGCTGGTCAAGAGGGAGACTGGAGATCCGGTTGCTATGCGGTGAGGCGGTCTGCTTCGGCTAGGAGGAGGTTGCCGAAGGGTTGAAAGTTGATGGTGCAGGCGTAAAGGCCGCTGATGACTCGGTGGATGGTGCCCCATTCCCAGATGGCGGTGGCGTCCACGCCTGTGCGGGAGGCGAGTCGCTCGGTGCGGGCCCGGAGGTCGTCGCCGAGGTCTGGGTTGCAGCGGACGATGGTGCCGAGGTCGCAGGCCGGTTCGGCGCGTAGGCCGGCTGGATCGATGAGTTTGTAGGTGCCGTCGCTCGCCTGGAGGGCGTTCATTTCGTGGATGTCGCCGTGGACCAGGACCGCGGTCCGGTCGTCGTGGGCGGCGCGACGGCGGTTCATGCAGGTCAGGGCGTCCTTCACGGTGGCCGGTGAACATGGTCGTCCCGCCTGCTCCCACAGTTTTGGCAGCCGGTCGGCGTACTGCGCGGCCAAGGTCGCGCCGGTGGGCAGGTCGATGTCGGGAGCGATCGGACGCCACAGGCGAACCGCCACGTCACACAGCAGGTTGTGGCGGCTTGTGGGGTCGGCCACGACGTCGTACATCGGAGCACCGAGGCGCTCCAGCAGAAGGGCCTGTCGACCCAGGTCCTCGCCCAGCAGCTTGGCGCATCCCGCCCCGTCTGCGAGGCGCAACGCCGTGGCCTCGTGCCTGATGTCCCGACCTGGCACGCCGATCTTGAGGACCGCAGGGGTTCCGTCGGCGAGCCTCACCTCGACGGCCAGCGCGGCGTGACCGCCCCCGAAGCTCGAGCCGATCACCAGAGACCACTCCTGCGCGAGCGAGTCGACCAAGCCTGGCAGCTCGTCGAGCCAAGAGTCGTTCCCGTCGGCCATGACCGTTCTGCGGACCTGGTCAGGAATGTCGAGGCTCATGCCGTCAGCCTAGTGAGACAGCCTCCGGGCGGCGCGCATGTCTCCTGGTGATTGCCGCGGCCGGGGATGGCCTCGGCCGCCGCCAGCGGTGCGTTCGACTCTGCCCAGGCCGGTGACGCCGGCAAGCACAACCGGCAGCCGCAGCGCGGGCCGAAGAACGTGATCTTCTTCCTCCTGGCCGACATGGCGGCTTGCCCGAAGGAGACCAAGGCGGCCGGTGGTCTCGGGTCGATCGCGGAGCAGTAGGTCGATCACAAGGTCGACACGTGGTCGACCCAGGCCAAGGCGAACGGCGTCCAGTACGTCGCCGACGCGGCCGGGCTGAAGTCGGTGAAGGCCGGCAAGCCGGTGCTGGGTCTGTTCAAGAAGAGCAACATGTCGCTGGAGTGGAGCGGCCCGGCCGCCGCGCTCGGCAAGGGCGGCGCGGCGCAGTCCTGCCAGGAGAACCAGCGCCCGGCGAGCGAGCCGAGCCTCGCGGACATGACCTCGAAGGCGATCAGCCTGCTGGAGAACAAGAAGGGCTTCTTCCTGCAGGTCGAGGGAGCCTCGATCGACAAGCAGGACCACGCCACGAATGCCTGCGGCCAGATCGGTGAGACGGTCAACTTCGACAAGGCGATCGGTGTCGCGCTCGATTACCAGAACACGCACCCGGACATGCTCGTCGTCGTCACCGCGGACCACTCGCACACGACCGGCCTGCCGACCGGTTACTCGACCAACCTGACGACCAAGGACGGTCAAACGCTGACGCTGACCTACGGTACGGCGGGGTTCGGCGGCGACGGCAAGGCGCCGGTCGCGAGCGGTCCGAGTCAGCAGCACACCGGCGCTGTCGTGCCGGTCTGGGCCAACGGACCGGGTGCCGAGGCGGTTCTCGGCACGAACGATCACACCCACCTGTTCGACGTACTCCAGGGCAGGTGAGCGATCGGGCGGTCCGCAGTTGACCGCCCGGAACGAACAGCGGAGGTGCCTCGGGGTACGGAACCTGGGGCGCCTCCGCTGCTCGTGCTGACCAAGTTCGATACAGTCTTGGCTTAATTCAGGATCCGCTGTATCGTCGCGCGTATGAGTGACGGGCTTGCGGTTGCGGTGGATGCGGGGGCGTTGGCTCGTGTCGGGGTTGCGTTGGCGGACGCGAATCGGCGGCGGTTGCTGCTGGCGCTGCTGAACGTGCCGGGGTTTCCATCGGAGCTGGCGGATCAGTTGGGGATGACCCGGGGAAACGTGTCGAACCATCTCGCTTGTCTGCGTGGCTGTGGGCTGGTGCGGACTGTCCAGGTCGGGCGGCGGGTGCGGTACGAGTTGGCTGATCCGAAGCTTGCGCATGCGTTGGCGGATCTGGCCGCGCTGGTTCTGCTCGTCGACCATCCGGGTGCGGCGGGTGAGGTCTGCGGGCCTGAGGACTACGACTGCGTGGACGAGGTCTCTGGTGGCTGACGCTTGCTGCACGACCGACGGGCCGGTGCTGTCGGAGGGGGAGGGCGCGCCGCCGGCCGCGATCTGGCAGGTGCGTGAGCTGCAGGTGGCGGCGGTGGCCGCGGTGCTGCTCCTGGCCGCGGTCTTCGTACCGTCCGATGTGGCGCGGCTTCTCGAGCTCGCTGCGCTGGTTGCCGGTGCGACGACGTTCGTGCCGGGGACCGTGCGTGCTTTGCTGCGCGGACGGATCGGCGTCGGTCTGTTGATGACACTCGCCGCGGCCGGCGCGGTTGCCTTGGGCAATTATGGCGAGGCCGCGATGCTGGCGGTGCTGTTCTCGATCGCCGAGGGCCTTGAAGGGTACGCCGTTGCGCGGACGCAGCATGGTTTGCGGGCGTTGCTGAGCCTGGTGCCGCCGTCGGCGACCGTCTCGCGCGGCGGGGTGGAAGTGGTGGTTGGGCCGGCGGAGTTGCGGCTCGGGGATGTGCTTGTGGTGAAGCCGGGGGAGCGGATCGCCACGGATGGGGTGGTGTTGTCCGGGCGAAGTTCGCTGGATACGTCGGTGGTCACCGGGGAGTCGGTGCCGGTGGAGGTCGGACCCGGCGCGGAGGTGTTCGCCGGGACGGTGAATGGGGCCGGCGTACTCGAGGTGACGGTGACGGCCACGGCGGAGGACAACTCGTTGGCACGGCTGGTCCACCTCGTGCATGAGGCTCAGGAACGCAAGGGTGCAAGTCAGCGGCTGGCTGAGAGGTTCGCCAGGCCGCTGGTGCCCGGTGTGCTGGTTCTGGCCGCTGTGGTTGCCGGTTTGGGGAGTCTTCTGGGTGATCCCGGCGTGTGGATCGAGCGGTCGCTGGTGGTTCTGGTGGCGGCGGCGCCGTGTGCGTTCGCGCTGTCGGTGCCGGTCGCGGTCGTGGCGGCGATCGGGGCTGCGTCGAAGGCCGGCGTCCTGCTCAAGGGTGGTGCTGCGGTTGAGGCGCTTGGTGCGATCCGCGTGGTCGCGCTCGACAAGACCGGGACTTTGACTCGCAACGAGCCGACGGTGATTGAGGTCGTGGCGGTATCCGGTGCGGACCAGGCGAAGGTGTTGTCGGTGGCGGCCGCTTTGGAAGCGCGGAGCGAGCATCCGCTGGCCGCCGCGATTCTGGCGGCCACCGACGTGGTGACGCCGGGGACTGATGTCGAGGCGGTGCCCGGTCACGGGCTTCAGGGTACGGTCGCTGGGCATCGGGCTCGATTGGGGAAGCCTGGGTTCATCGCGGCCGCTGCGTTGGTCGCCGACGTCGGGCGGCTGCAGGATGCCGGGGCGACTGTGGTGCTGGTCGAGTACGACGACGTACTCCTCGGCGCAATTGCGGTTCGCGACGAGATCCGGCCGGAGGCTGCCGAGGCGATCGCGATGCTGCGGAGTCAGGGCGTTGACGTGGTGATGCTGACTGGCGACAACGCTCGTACGGCGGTCGCGATCGGCGCGCAGGCTGGGATCGAGGACGTGCGTGCCGAGTTGCTGCCGGAAGACAAAGCCCGCATCGTGACCGAGCTGAAGACGCGTGGTCCGGTGGCAATGGTGGGTGACGGCATCAACGACGCGCCGGCGCTGGCGACCGCGGATGCCGGGATCGCGATGGGGGCGATGGGTAGCGACGTGGCGATCGAGGCCGCCGACGTGGCGTTGATGGGTGAGGATCTGCGCCGGCTGCCGGATGCGATCGCGCACGCCCGGGCCGCGCGGCGGATCTTCACTCAGAATCTGGTGCTATCCGGCGGGATTCTGGTTGCGCTGGTGCCGCTGGCCGCGACCGGCGTACTGGGGCTGGCCGCGGTGGTCGCGTCGCATGAGCTCGCCGAGGTGCTGGTGATCGGGAACGGTATTCGTGCTGGTCGGAAGAAGCACCTGCCCGTTCACCGCGCGCTTCGTGCGGCGCAGGCGGCGAGGGTCGTCCGGGCTCCGGAGCCCGTCGCGGTTCCGGCCGGCCGGTCGCTCCTGTCGCTCAGCGCCGCTCCTGCGGCGTCGACGTGCTGCGGAGACGGCCCGTGTACCTGCGACCACGCCTGAGCTGACGCACGCACTGTGTGGTGTGGGCGTAGGCTCGTTGGTAGGTGTTTCGGATGCTGCGTACGAACCGACCCGACTGTGCTCGACGCCGTCGACTGGACCGTAGTTCGGGGTACGGCGCTGGCTATGGCTGTGAGCGGGTGTTGATCGGGAACAGCCGGGAATGGGTGTGCCGGCAGGCGCGTGGGCGGACGCTGGAGCTGGCGGTTGGGACTGGTCTGAACCTCCGGTGGTACCGCGGCGACGTCGAAGTGGTTGCGGTGGACATCGACCGCGAGCGTGTCGAAGTCGCGGCGGACCGGCTCCAGGCGCTGGGTCGGGCAGTTCGCGTGGCTGTTGCCGACGGTCAGCGGCTTCCTTTCGGCGACGATTCGTTCGACGCCGTGGTCTGCACGTTGGCCGTCTGCGACGTGGACGACCGGGCGGCGACCCTGGCCGAGGCCTACCGCGTGATCCGGCCGGGAGGCGAGCTCGTGTTGCTCGACCACTTCGAGAAGCGATGGCGGCACGGACGGCCGGCCACGGTCGGTGAACGGGTCGGCTTCACGCTGGTCGAGCGTCGGCGGCGGTGGGCCGGCTACTTCGAACGTGCTCGGCTGCGAAAGCCGATCGAAGGCTCACCCAGCTGATCCCGCGGTGCGCGGCCGGGTCGGCGTTGTCGGGTGTACGACGGGCAAGCCGGCTGCCTGCCACGCCTGGAACCCGCCGGCGATGTCGGTACTGCGGACCAAGCCGACCGCTCTGAGCGACTCAGCGGCGAGGCTCGAGGAGTAGCCGCCCTCGCAGAGCACGATCCACCAGATCCCGGACGACACCGCTTCGGGGATGCGTGACGTGCTCGCCGGATCGAGCCGCCACTCGAGGTGGTTCCGCTCGATGACGATCGCCCCGGGCACCTCACCGGCCGCGCGGCGCTGGTACTCGGGCCGAGTGTCCACGATGTACGCCGTACCGCGCCGCATCGCCTCGAAGGCCTGCGCCGGAGTAAGGCACGGAAGCCCGGCCTGGATCTGCGTCACCCGCTCGTCGATCGCCATCAGACGGTCCGCGCGGCCGCCGCGAGTTGGCCGATCGCCGCGCCGATCTCCTCGGCTGTCGTCGAGCGGCCGAGGGAAAGCCGGATCGCACCGAAGGCCCGGTCGCGGTCGAGGCCCATCGCGGTGAGGACGGGTGACGGCTCCGGGTCGCCGCTGTGGCAGGCCGATCCGGTCGACGCGGCGATGCCGGGCGCGTTGCGGAGTACGTCGGCACCGGTCGTGCCGTCGATGCTGAGATTGAGCGTGTTCGGCAGCCGCAGCGCCAGCGGGCCGTTGACGTGCACGCGCCCGGGGAGCTCGGCGGTCAGTTCATCCTGCAAGGTGTCGCGCAGTTTCTGGATCCGATGGCGGTCGTTGAGATGCTCCGACGCCAGCCGGGCGGCGACTCCGAGGCCGACGGCGAGGGCGACGTTCTCGGTTCCCGCGCGTACGCCGTACTCCTGTCCGCCGCCGTACACCAACGGCTCCAGCTGTACGCCGGCCCGCACGAAGAGCGCGCCGACGCCCTTGGGGGCGTACATCTTGTGACCCGCGACCGTCACCAGGTCGATGCCCAAGGCATCGATATCGAAGGGCAGCTTGCCGAGGATCTGCGCCGCGTCCGAGTGGAAGATCACACCCCGGTCATGTGCTGCCGGCACCAGGTCCGCGAGCGGTTGCAGTGCCCCCGTCTCATTGTTGGCCGCCATGATCGAGACCAGCACGGTCCGCGACGTGATCGCGGCCTCGAGGTCGCCGGGGTCGACCAGGCCGAAGCTGTCGACCGGCAGGTACGTGACCTCGACGCCGTGCCACCGCTCGAGCGCCTGGCAGGATCGGAGTACGGCGGGATGCTCGGTGACCTGCGTGACGACGTGCGGTCGGGCGGCGTCCGCGGCGAGGACAGTGCCGCGGATCGCGAGGTTGTCGGCCTCCGATCCCGAGCCCGTGAAGATGACGTGGCCGTTGCCCGCACCGAGCAGAGCGGCGAGCTCACGCCGGGCCAGATCGAGTGCGGCCCGGGGTTCGGCGCCGTACGAGTGCTCGCTGGACGGATTGCCGAAGCTGTCGCCGAGATAGGGAAGCAGCGCCGCTGTGACGGCCGGCTCGATCGGTGTGGTCGCGTTGTGGTCCAGATAGATCATCACATCCCCCTTGGCAGATCGCTGGTACGACGAGGGTGGGTCTCGTACATGCGCAGCGCGACGACAAGACCCGAGAGCGCGGTAACGGCCGCCACCACCCCCACGGCAGCCCGCACGCCCCAGAGGTCGGCGATCACGCCGGCCAGGACCGCGCCGACCGCGAAGCCGCCGTCGCGCCACAGCCGGTAAACGCCGACGGCTCGTGCTCTCCAGGCCGGATGGGCGACGTCGCCGATGCTGGCGAGCAGGGTCGGATAGACCATCGCGGTGCCGATGCCGAGCAGTACGGCGGCGGCGGCCCACAGCGCGAAGGAGCTGACCGCCGCGATCACGGCCAGTGCCCCGGCCTGGACGAGCATGCCGCCCGTGATCATCGGCTTGCGTCCCCTGCGGTCCGACAGCGGACCGGTGACAAGTTGCCCGAGGCCCCAGACTGCGGGGTAGAGGGCGACGAGAATCCCGATCCGCGCCACGGACAGTCCCGCGGCGGCGAACAGGATCGGGAACAGGCCCCAGGCAAGCCCGTCGTTGAGGTTGTTGACCATTCCCGCCTGACTGGCCGACGACAGCGCGGGCTCCGTCAGGGTCGTCCGCGTGAACACCTCATGATCGGTCAGTTCGCCGTGACTGTGGTGACCTGCAGCCTCGAGTTGCGCGTGGCCGCGTGTCTCCCGTACGGCGAGCGCGGACAGCCCGAGGCCGAGGGCGGCGTACGAGAGTCCGAGCAGGAACGGCGCCGGCCGGAGCCCGTGACGCGCCGCGAGGTAGCCCGTCGCGAGTGCGGTCACCGCGACGGCGACATACCCGGCGGCCTCGTTCAGCCCCATCGCGAGTCCGCGCCGGTCGGGTCCGGCCAAGTCGATCTTCATGATCACGGTCGTCGACCAGGTGAGGCCCTGGCTCATACCGAGCAGGATGTTGGCGACGATGACCCATCCCCAGGACGGGGCCCAGATCAGCAGCAGCGGTACGGGGACCGCGATCACCCAACCGGCGAGCAGAACGGGTTTGCGGCCGAACCGGTCGGACCAGGTGCCGGCGAAGTAGTTCGTCGCGGCCTTCGTCAGTCCGAAGGCCAGGACATAGGTGAGCAGGAAGGTGTAGCCGGTGAGGTGGAACGTCTCGTCGGCGAGCAGCGGCAGCACCGTGCGTTCCTGGCCGAGCATGCCGCCGACGAGCGCGTTGACCGCGACGAGCAGGCTGAACTGCGCGAGGTTCGCGCGGATCCCGAGCCGCATCACGTCACCAGCTCTCGTCCGGCCGCGGCGTCGGCGCCGCGCGCGAGTACGGCGAGGTCTCGGTGCCGTACGTCGAACCGAGCCGCCGGCCCGCAGCAACGGACCGCCCGTCGCCGAGATCGACGAGGTACGACGAGTTGCCGAGTCCTTCGTCCACGACCGGTACGTACGGTCATCGCCCCTCCGTCCCCTTCAAGAGGACCTCCGGAGCTGGAGTAATGCAAGAGAAGATGGGCGCCTGGTCGAGGAAGTCGCCGCCGAGACCGGCCAGTCGGTCGCGAACACGTCGCACCACCTGCAGCGGCTCCTCTGCACGGGTCTCGTCCGCACCCGTCGTTCCGGGACGCACATCTACTCCGCGCTCGCGAGCCCGTCGGTCGTCACCCTGTGGGCTGTCGCTGCGCGCGGCGGGTGAGGTGCAAGTGGTCGCCCGTGAGCGGCTGGTGCGGCGCTGCGGACCATGACCCGCGACGAGTTGACGAAGCGGCTGCTGGCGGGTGACATCGTCGTACTCGACATCCGGCCGGCACCGGAGTACGCCTCCGGACACCTGCCCGGTGCGGTTTCGTTGCCGATCGACCAGCTGCGCGAACGCCTCGACGAGGTCCTCGCCGGCGCGGGCCACGCCGCGTATCGCCTCGAGGACGGCTTCCCGGAGTGGTCGCTGGCGGGTCTGCCGATCGAACACCAGCGCGGCTGGTGATGCGTCGGCTGGTTGCTTGCTGCCCTCGTACCGGCCTGCTGAGCGCGCTGGATTGGCGCCAGACGGCCAGTCGGCGTGATGGTCAAAGGTTCCAGTACGCGAGGACGGCTCCGATGCGGGCGGGGTCGTGGATCCACTGGTCGCGGTGGATCGGGGTGCCGAGGTGGCGGCGGAGGTCGGCTCTCGGGCGAGGGGCCAGGTCGGGATCCGTGAGGAGCCCGAGCCACTTCCGGCCGCGGTTCTCGATGATGTAGACGACCTGTTGCGGTGCCCAGACGCCGACGCCTGCCTCGATCTGGCAGACCAGGTGGCCCTCGTCGAACTCGTCCTCGGCGTACACCTCCAGCCACTCGAGCACGAGGCGGTCGGATGCCGAATTCGCACAGCTTGTCAGGAAGCCGTACGACGTGGGCGGCTCGGGTTACTGACGCCGCCAAGTCGCCCTCAAGGTTGACGCACTGCCTGGCCCGGACCAGCCGAACAACGCCGGCCCGTCAGTCGAGGGTTGGCTGGACGGGGATGGTTCGGGGGAGGTTGGTCAGTTCGAGGGCGGTGTGCAGGGGGGAGTTCGGGGGGACGACGAGGCGGAGTTGCTGGCGGCGGTCGTTGAGGCGTTCGGCGAGGTGGAAGAGGATGGCTATGCCGGAGCTGTCGAGGTAGGTGGTCGGGGTCAGGTCGATGGTGATGGTGGTGGCGTCGGGGGAGGCGATGTCGTTGATCGCGTCTCTGACTTCGATCGCGTTCGTGAGGTCCACTTCGCCGCAGAGCCTGACAACCTGGACGTCGTCGGTCGTTCGGACGCTGACGACCTCGTACTCGGTCATCGTGCTTCCCCCACGCTGTGCCGCATGCGGATCGTCGTGCCGTCCGGGCCGGTGGCGACGTCGACGGAGGTCATGAGGCCGCGGATCAGGGTCAGGCCCAGACCACCGCCGCGGTTTCCCGGGCGGCGCCAGCGGCCGTGGTCGCGGACTGTCAGTTCGACAGCGCCGTCCACGAGCCTCGCTTCGACCTGCAGGTCGCCGGACGAGGCTCCGTACGCGTGGCGTACGACGTTGCTGCACGCCTCCCCGCAGGCGATCGTGATCTCGCCGGCGTCGCGGTCGTCGACCCCTGACTCGCGGAGCCAGCGGCCCAGCGCGTGCCGGACCTGGAAGAGCACGCGTGCGTCGGCGGGGACCTCGAGGGACAGTGGCGTTCCGGCCAGCACCAACGGCCGGAGTGCGATCAGCGCGATGTCGTCGGCGACCTGGCCGTCCTCCGGGAGGGCCTTCAGGAGATGATCGCAGAGCGCGCCGAGGTCGGAGCCCGAGGCGGCGGAAGCCTCGGCGAGCAGCTGATCGAGGCCGTCCTGGATCGACTCCGTGCGCTTCTCGATCAGCCCGTCGGTGTAGAGCAGCAAGGTCGCTCCGGGCCGTAGCTGCTGGGTTTCCTCGGCATGGTCCCAGTGCGCGAGTACGCCGAGCGGTGGTGCCAGTCCGCCGTCCAGGTAGCGCGTGTCGTCGCCGTCGACCAGGAGGGCGGGGGGATGCCCGGCGTTCGTGAACCGTACGGTGCCGGCGGCGGGGTCGTACAGGACGTACAGCAACGTCACCATCTCGGCCATCGGCAGCTCGCGGACCAGTTCGTGCAGACCGTGCAGCACGGCCGCGGGGGAGGGATCGCGGACGGCGTACGCCCGGACCGCCATCCTCAGTTGGGCCATGGCGGCCGCGGCCTGCAGACCGTGCCCGGCGACATCACCGATGACGAGTCCGATCAGGCCGCCGCGCAGCTGGATCACGTCGTACCAGTCGCCGCCGACGTGCAGGTCAGCGGTCGCCGGGACGTAGCGGGAGGCGACGGCCACGCCGGGGATGTCGGGCATTCGGTCCGGCAGCAGGTTGGTTTGCAGCGTCTCCGCGATCTGGTGCTCTCGATGAGCCCGCGCCTCCTCGAGGTCCAGTTGCACGGTGCGACTCCTGACCCGCTCCTCCAGCTCGGCGGCTGCGGCCATCAGCGCGCCGATGAACCGCATCCGCTCACTCACGAGCGCGGAGAGGAAGAACGACGTGAGCGCGACGGTGGCGTTGAACGCCTGCAGTGTCAGCATCTGCGCGAGCAGTGACCTCCCCGCGAACGGGCCGAGTCCGTGGGTTGCCGACCAGGTCGCGATCAGCGAGGCCGTCAGGGCGGCGGGTGCTGCTCCGCGCAGCTGCAGACGCCACGCGGCCCAGCCGAGCAGTGGCAGCACCAGGAACATCAGCTGCGGGTCGGTGTACGTCGTCCACATCGTCACAACCGTGGTGAGCGCGAGGACGACCGCGGCTTCGAGCCAGCGTGCGGCAGGCCACGGCTCCAGTTCCCGGAACAGCGGGATACACAGCAGGAACGGAGCGACGGTGAGAACGCCCATCGCGTCGCCGGTCCACCAGACCGCCCACGCAGAGGCCAGCTGGCCGGTGCCTTGCGAGGCGATGAAGGTGACGGCGCCGATGGTGGCGCTGATGGTCATGCTGGCCAGCGCGCCCAGGAAGACGATCCCCAGCGCGTCCCGGAGGCGATCGAGCTGACGCCGGAACCCGGTTCGCTCGAGTACGGTCGCCGCCACCAGCGGGGCGATCGTGTTGCCGAAGGCGGTGATCAGCGCCGGTACGAAGCCGGCACTGATCGGCAGGTTCACGGCCAGAGCTGCCAGCGCGACACCCGGCCACATCGACCTGCCCAGAACCAGGAACGCCGCCAGCGCGATGCCGCTGGGCGGCCACAGCGGCGTGACGTTCTGCTCGACCAGCGAGAGGCTGAGGCCCAGCCGCGCGCCGAGGTAGTAGGCCACGCCGACCAGGACTCCGGCTGCCGCTCTGCGGCCCACATCTGCCGGTAGTCGCAGCCTGGCCGCCGTCCAGATCCAGGGAACTCCCGCGCGCCCAGCCATGGACCCTGCCCAACTCTCCGGCCGGGGCCGAGCGCCTCGTGGCCTTAGCTCATAGCACGCTGGAAAACCTGCCACGTCAAGCCGCTGCGTGCGGGTGACCTCCTGGTGCGACGACTGCATTCCTGAGAGTGATGCTTCTTGGCCAGTGGACCCGGTGGCCTCGTTAGGGTGGTGGCGTGACCGAGGGTTTCGAAGGGTGGCCGCGCGACGCGTTCGACGTGTTGTTGCGGCTCGAGGGAGAGCCTTCGGTGAGGGTGCGGGAGGAATGCCGGCGGGAGCGGGAGGAGCTGGTACGGCGGCCGATGGTCGAGTTGCTCGACGTGGTCGCCGCCGCGGATCCGGCGTACGAGGACTTCTCGGTGTGGGGGTACGGCGACGTACTGCTGCAGGCGTGGCAGCGGCAGAGTGCGATTGTCCGGTTGGCCCGGAACGTCGAGCTGGGGGTTCGGTTCGATCTCGACGGGTTGGAGGTCGGTCTGGCGTGGTGGTACGCGCCGTCGGAGCAGATCGAGCGATATCGGGCGGCGGTTGCCGATGCCGGTACCGGGCCTCGGCTGGTTGCCGGCCTCAGGAGGCTCGAGCGGGAAGGGTTCGTGATCTCGGGGGATCTGCTGAAGCGGCCGTTGCGCGGGTATCCGGCGGATCATCCGAGGGCGGAGCTGCTGCGGCACAGGTCGGTGATCGCGTCGCGGGCGCTCGGTTGTGACGAGTGGGTGCACACGCCGGCGGCTGCGGATCGAGTGCTCGAGGCGTTCGCCCAGTTGCGCCCGCTGGCGCGGTGGCTCGTCAGGAATGTGTCGGCCACTGTGTGACAAGGAAGGGGCGCGAGATGGCACACAAGGTCGAGTTTCGGCTCGGACGAGGCTGCCGATCATGCGTCAGACGGCGACTGTGCTGAACGACGTACGGCGCCGAGGTCTGCCTGTTCCGGAGCATCAGTTGGTGGTGGAGCTTGCTGATGGGTACGTCGTCGTCGTGCAGGAGAGGTTGCCGGGGCGGCACGTGGACGCGCTCGACTCGGTGACGAGTGCTGCGTTCGTTGCGATGAACAACCGTTTCGCCGATCTGCTCCGCGACCATCCGCGGGTGCCGCGGCCACGAGCGTTCCCTGACGGCACGACGGGGTACGGCGCGTTCGAGCGCACCGTCGGACAGCTGGGCGGACGCGGCCGGCGGCTGCTGGAACGGCTGCTCGAGGCCGACGGAGGGCGGCCCTTCCGGATGACGGGTGATGATCTCGTGCACACCGACTACACACCGGGCAATGTCCTTTTCGAGGCCGACGGCAAGGTCAGCGGTGTGGTCGACTGGAATGCCGGCGTCGCACGCGGTGACCGGCGCTACGCGCTCCTGGCGATGCAGTCGGGCACGAATCAGATCGAGGCGGAACTGGCCGGGCTCACCCCGGAGACGAGACTCAGCTACCAGGCGCATCGGGTGGTCGACCAGGTGCACGAGGCGATCCTCAAAGGCTTCCCGCCAGAACGCGTCGAGCTCGACGTCGCACGGGCCGAGAAGATCCTCGGCTGAGGTTCTCAGGGGGTTTGCCGCAAGGTTCAATTTCTGCGCGTGCATGGGCTTGCGGACCACGTCGGGTGGCCGGTCGCATCGGCGGAGTAGCCGGGCCGCAAACCGTTGTTCTGCAGGGGGTTCCGGGCGTAACGTCGGCAGCGGGATCTTGGCGACGCGGCCGGCTCGGGGGCCTGGTGCGCGACCTCGCCTGGGGGGCCTGCTCTGCAGGCGATTCGGGGTACACACGGGCTGCGTAGGGAGGGGACTACGCACGGCTCGCCGTGAGGAGACTGCCCGGTCCGAGACACGGGCCGGGACCTGGATCTCCGAGGGGGAGAGATGGGGTCTTCGCTGGGAGCCGGCCCGGAGGCCGGCACGACACGTAGGACACGCCGGCCGTTGGTCCTGGCCGCGAGTCTGATGCTGGTGGCGAGTGCTCTGATCGCGTCACCGGCGCTCGCATCCCATCCCGAAGTCAGCCTGCCGGGCAGCAACTTCGAGATCGACACCGACGCCAACCTCAGGGTCGACGACGCGGGCTCGCTCGACTGGGCGAACGTCACCGAGACGCGGAAGGCCGACAAGCCGAGCGGCCAGACCGACGACTCGTTCGGTCAGGGCACCAAGGAGGACACACCGGTACCGCAGGTCGTCGACGGCAGTATCCCGCCGCAGAAGAGCGACCTGCTCAACTTCGGCGTGTACCTGGAAGACACCGCGACCACGGACTTCCTGCACCTGTTCTGGCACCGCGTGCAAGAGCCGACCGGTACCACCAACATGGACTTCGAGTTCAACAAGTCGCTCACGCTGAGCGGCAACGGCGTCACGCCGGTCCGGACAGCGGGCGACGTACTGATCCAGTACGACCTGGCCCAGGGAGGTACGAACCCGCAGCTGTTCCTGTCCCGGTGGGAGACCGTCGACAAGACCAAGTGCGAGGCGTCGAACTCGGTGCCGTGCTGGGACAAGAAGGTCAACCTGACCACCGCCGGCCTGGCGACCGGGTCGATCAACACCTCGCCGATCCCGGCCGCCGAATCCGACGGTCTCGGCGACGTGTCCGCCCGGACGTTCGGTGAGGCCTCGGTCAACTTCAGCGCGCTCGGCGGCGGCGACCCGTGTGTGTCGTTCGGTACGGCGTACCTGAAGAGCCGCTCGTCCGACTCGTTCACCGCGGCGCTGAAGGACTTCATCGCCCCGACGCCGCTGAACCTCGCCAACTGTGGCGCGATCAAGGTCACGAAGCTGCGCAAGCACGCGGCCGACGGATCCGGCGACCACCCGCAGTCCGGTGTGACCTTCACGATCAACGGGGCCAATCCGAAGATCACCGATGCCAACGGTCAGGTCTGCTGGGACGCCCTGCAGTTCGGCACCTACACGGTGACCGAGACGCTCCCGGCCGGCTACGCGGCCGACGGTCCGCTGTCGCAGTCGGTGACGGTGGACAACGTCGCGACCTGCGCCGGCTCGCCGTACGCCGGTGAGACCGCGACCTTCCACAACACCCCGCTGACCAACCTGGCGGTCTCGGTCGACTCGCAGATCAACGGCGGTACGGCGTCGACGATCGTCTGCACCGGTCCCGGCGGCGGGACCGTGGCGAGCGGCAGCACCGGCGCGAACGGTGACGGCTCGGCCACGGCGTCCAACCTGCGGCCCGGTACCTACACCTGCACGATCGTGATCGACCCGTAGCAGAACGCTCTGCCTGGATATCCCCTCCAGCCAGGTGGAGCTCCAGGGAGCCCGGAACGCGTCAGCCTCCGGGCTCCCGCGTCAGACCAGGGAGGTTCGCACTGCCTGGCAGTAGGCCAGGACGAGGTGGGGTGCGTTGGGGGAGCCGGGCGGGACCGCGCTGCGGGCGGCCCGGGAGAGCTCGGTGACGGCCCAGTGGGTGGTCGCGGCACAGGCCATTGTCCTCAGGCGCTCGTCGAGATCGGTGGCGGTCAACGCGAGGAGTTCGTCGAGGGCTTCGCGGAGTTTCGTCCGGGCGAGCAGGATCTCGCGGGCGTTGTAGCGGCCGAGGTTGCGGTAGGCAACGAAGCTCGCGGTGTCGAAGAACTGGTTGAGGGTCGATTCCCGGGGGTAGCTGGGGTAGCGCTCGTGGAAGGCGAGCAGCGCCGCGGGCATCTCCTTGGCCAGACCGGGCTTCGCGTACCACAGGACGCCGACCGGGGTGTCGTAGGTGAAGGTGCCGGCGCCCTTGGTGAAGAAGCCGATGTTGACGGTGCGCGGCGAGTACGCTGGGACGCGGGAGCCGCTCGGCGCCGCGCGGAGCGGGTCGAGGCTGATGTCGATCCGGATGTCGCACTCGCTGGGGGCGATCGCGATCGCCTTGCCGAGCGACGTGGTCGCGTCGCCCGGACCGGAGTCGGCGTCGACGCACACGATCTCGGTGATCTCGGACATCCGGAGCAGTTCGACCAGGCCGGTGTTCTCCCAGTGGCCGCCGTCGGTCAGGTAGAGGTACGGGTCGTCCAGGTCGTGGATCCCGAAGAACTCCTTGAACAGATAGCCGAGTCCGGTGTTCGGATAGCGCAGGGCGGGTGCGTCCTGCAGGTTCGCGGCCTCGAGTTGGGTGATGAACCGCGGGTTCGCGATCCAGACGCCGAGCCGGATGTTGAAGAACGTCAGCAGCATGCTGGTCGGCCCGATCTGGAACCGGCCCATCGCCGGTGAGACGGCGGCACTGGAGATGGCCACCGCCATCATCGTCGTGATCCGCTTGTGCAGCTTCGCGCCGAGCCGGTCGAGCACCCGCGTGGACGCGGCGAACTCCAGCGTGTTGCCGCGTCCGTCCTGGGGCAGGTGCAACGTGGTCCGCTCGGGATCGAACGTCACGCTGAGCGCCGGAGTGCCGTAATGGGTCCGGACCGCGCGCGAGCTCACGGTGCTGGTCGTGCACACCACGAGCGGCGTACGGACGGCCGTCGTGCCGTTGAAGGCGAACAGGCCGGGCTCACGCTTCGTCAGGTCAGCGCCGGCGACGTCGTCGTTCTCGTACGGGTGCACCGTGGCGTCGCCGTCCGCGTTCGCGGTCCGGTAGGTCGCGTAGGCCAGGCGCAGCTTGCCGCGGTAGAACGGCGCCAGCGCCCAGGTCTCGGGGCTGGGGCCGAGGACCGCCAGGACCACGAGCCCGACCGCCAGAACCCAGTTCCAGCCGGATTGCCAGCTGACCAGGTCGTTCCCCGACCAGGTCACCCCGTGCTTGGCCGCGGTCCAGGTCGACAACGCCGCCAGACCCAGCGCGACCACGAGGAACGCGAACCCGCCGAGCTTGGGCGCGAAGCGGGCGGCCGGCTTGCGGAGAATGCGGACGACCGAGCCCACGACACCGGCGCTGGCGGCCGCGGTGGCGATCAGCGCGGGCAGGGACAGGTAGGCGACCGCGCCGACGAGTTCGACGAAGGCCCAGATCGTCAGGGCCAGTAGCGCCCCGATGGCGAGCGCGGCGTACGCAGCCCTCTTGAGAGTCCGCAGTGTCAGTCGCGCCCACGCCTTGCTCTGGGCGGTACCGATCAGGAGCCGGCCCGCCAGCACCCAGAGCAGCAGTACGGCGAAGCCGGCGACCAGGAAGACGATCCCAGGCAGCGCGAGCGAATGCTCCTTGACGAGGTCGTGCATCGAGCCCTTCGGCAGCGTGCCGTCCTCCCCGGTGAATCCGCGCAGCGCCCAGCCCACCGGCCGGGTGATCGCCCAGAGCATGCTCAGCAGCACCACCACGTTGACGGTCAGTCCGGCGATGATCGTCGCGAACACGGCCGGCCGGTACGACGCCTGGCTCGCCGCGCTCTCGGCCTTCCTGGTCGCATTCGTCGCCGCCGGGTCGGTGTCGGAGCCGCGGGGCTCGTTCGATGCGAGGTACCCGAGGTTGTCGACAAGATGCCGCTCTTCCGCGGTGAGCCACCCGCTGTCCTGCCACTCCCACGGCACCGGGTTCAGCGCGTCCGGACCGATCCGGGCAGGATTCCCGCCGTCGGTGGTCTCGTAGCTGGAGCGCGAGATGCTCCAACCCGCCGCCAGGTTCGAGCCTCCGGACACGGCGGTGACCGCGCGCGCCCCGGACCAGCCGAGTACGCCGTCGTCGAGCGCCTGCAATGCGCCGAGGCTGATCGAGGATGCCCGGATACCGCCGCCGGACAGGGCGATGCCGTACTGCGCCGTACCCAGCGGGGCGGTACCGCGCTGCGTCTGCTTGCCTTCCGCCTGCTGGGTGACCTCCTGCGAAGGTGGTTCCTTCGCGACCGTGGCGGCCGCCTTGCGCGCGTACCTTGGCAGCGCCCACGAGGCGAGCCGGACCCAGCGCGGCGTCGACCACCACGCGAACGCCCCGGCCGCGACGTAGACGACGTCGACGAGCAGGATGGCGAACTTCGCCCAGGCACAGATCGCGACGAACCGCCACGCTTGGTTCGACGATCCGGCGGACAGCATCAGGATGTTCTCGACGATGTCGAAGGCGCCGGCCACGAAGACCGAGATCAGCACGGTGATGCGTGCCCGGCGCAGCGCGGGCAGGCGGAAGTACGCGCCGGCCCAGAAGACGAGCAGGGCGAGCAGGAGGACGTACGAGATGATGAACCAGAAGTCCTGCTGGACGGCTCGTGTGAACGCGGCGTCGCACCCGCACTCCCTCCACGCCTTGCTGCTGCCGGACAGTTCGATGGCGACGATCGAGGTCGACTGATCCTTGAGACTCGCCGCGGCGCCGAAGTGTGCGGCCGTCAGCGCGGCGAGAACCAGCGTGGCCCAGCGCAGTACGGCGAACCAGTAGGGCAGCGTCTCGATGCGCGCGAGGATCCGTCCGGCCCAGTCAGGGATGGTGCGCCCCTCGATGCGGGCGGCCGCGAGGAGGACGATGCCGGTCAGCAGGATGGTGACGAACAGCAGCACGATCCAGAACGCGTCCGGCAGGAAGTCCCCGAGCCGATCGCCGAGCAAAGCCACGGCGAGCCCGAAGACGGCGAGGCCCGCGATCAGCCAGAACACGCGGCGCCCGTAGTGGAACGAGACGTCCGTCTCCGGCGCGAGTCCGCCGGTCGGCGGATCCAGAAGAATCGCCATGATGCTGCACCCCCGGAGGTTGTCGGCACTCGTTCGTGCTCACTGATAAGAGCGACGAGACGACCGACTGATACGGCTCCCGCACGGGATTGGCCCGTGGTGACGTCACATTTCCGCATCGGTCGGGCGGTGCGGTCGAGGTTGGCGTGTAACAGGCATCAAGTGGCCGCGTACCGGTGGACCGCCACCGGGCGGCGAGCGGAATCTTGCTTCATGATCACGGAAGACCAGCAGCGGATCTTTGTCCTGGTACCTGGAGCCTGGCATGGGGCGTGGGCCTGGGACGGCATCGTGACCCGGCTTCGAGGAGCCGGTCATCAGGCCCTCGCCGTCACGCTCGACGGCCTGGAGCCGGATCCGTCGCCTGATGGCGCCAGGGCGAACTTGGACACCCACATCGATCGAGTGCTCGTGGCTTTGGAGAGTTGCGGCCCCGGGCCGATCACCTTGTGCGGTCACAGTTATGCGGGGCTGGTGATCGCCGGTGCCGCGGACCGATCCGGCCGCGCTGTCGATCGGCTCGTTTTCTGCGACGCCTTTGTGCCCGCCGATGGCGACTCCTGGTGGGACCTGGCCAACGACCACTACCGGGACCGCATCATCGCGGGGGTCGGGGCGGACGGCCGCACAGTGGCTCCGTCCGCCGACACGGACCCGAGGAGGCGGCCACATCCCGTCGCCTCGTTCCTCCAACGACTCCGGCTCGGCGACGGCATCGATCGGGTGGGGCGACGAACCCTGATCCACGCCTCCGCGTGGGAAGCCACGCCGTTCCAGAACCAGTACGAGCGCCTCCGCACCGACCCGACCTGGGAAGTCCACGACCTCCCGGTCGGCCACGCCGTGTACGACGAAGCCCCCGAAGACCTCACATCCATCCTGACCGGGGCCTGGCAGAGGTCAGCGGGTTCGCCGGTTGAGGAGGCGTTTGAGGAGTGGGAGTAGAGCTGCGGTGGCGAGGAGGGTGAGGCTGGCGGCCGTTGCGTACTTGTCGATCAGGAGGACGAGGTCGACGGCGTCTTGGCCGGCCTTGTAGCCGATGGCTGCGAGGAGGGTTGTGATGACGGCGGCCCCGACGAGGTCGAGGGTGAGGAAGGTGAGGAGTCGCATGCCGGCCCAGCCGGCCATGGCGTAGACGACGGCGGTCGGGACCCCGGGCAGTGCGGCCAGGAGAACCGCGGCGCGGAGTGTCCACGGCTTCAGGTCCTTGGCACGGCCGGCGAACCGTACGGCGCGCTCGCTCGTCGTGAACATCTTGATGATGCCGAGTCCCCACCGGCGGCCGGTCCACCAGGTGAGCCAGTCGAACTTCACCATCCCGAACGCGCCGGCGACGACGACCAGCCACAGGTCCGCCTCGCCGATCCGGGCGAACGCGGCGGCCGCACCGACGGCGGTCAGGTCGCCGGTGAGGAACGCCAGCAGCACCGGCTGCGACGCGATCAGGAACGGTTTGACCGGCCGGAGCGCGAGCCCGAACGCGACCACCGCGAGGATCGCCCCCAGCACCGCGAGGTCGCCCCGACCGGCGGGACCGTCCCACGGCACAAACCTCCGCCACCCGGCCGCCGGCTGCTCCGACTCGGTCATTCGGCACTCCCGCGCAGCTATCTCGAACAGTGGTGTACGAGATAGCCTAACAGGCAGTTCGAACAGAGGCGTTCGAGTTAGCGACCAGGTGGATCAGGAGTGGAACTGACTCTCAGCCGCAGCAGCTGGACTGGTTGGCCGGCTTGTCGTCGATGATCGTGAGCAGACCGCCGCTGATGCCGGTCGCCAGGCCGCGGCTGGTCGGTGCGGAGACGGCTTGGGGCGCCGGGCCGCAGCAGCCGCCGGCTTCGTCGTCGGCGCCGCCGTACGCGAGGTTGGAGGAGCAGACGCCGGTCTCGGGCAGGTCGAGCTGGACGTCGCGGGCGGCGTCCCAGTCGCCGGCGAGCGCGGCGGCGACCGAGCGGGCCTGTTCGTAGCCGGTGGCGAGCAGGAAGGTCGGGGCCCGTCCGTACGACTTCGCGCCGATGGCGTAGTAGCCGGGCTCGGGGTGGGTGAGCTCGTCGGCGCCGTGCGGCGGGACCGTGCCGCAGGAGTGCCGGTTCGGGTCGATGAGCGGTGCGAGGGCGCGGGTCGAGCCGAGGATCGGGTCCAGGTCGAGGCGCAGCTCGGACACGATGTCGTGGTCGGGCCGGAAGCCGGTCGAGTTCACCACCGTGTCCGCGACGACGCGGCGGTCGCCGGCCGCGAGCTCGACCCGGCCGTTCGTGGTGATCGACTCGATGCGGAACGAGCTGACCAGTTCGACGCGGCCCGACTGCACCAGGGCGCGGAGCCGGCTGCCGAGAGCGCCGCGCGCGGGCAGTTCGTCGGCGTCGCCACCGCCGTACGTCCGCGCCTGGTCGGAACCGCGCACGACCCACACGATCTCGGTGCCCGGGACCTGCGCGGCGAGCTCGCCCAGGTCGAGGAGTGTGGTGGCGGCCGAGTGGCCGGCGCCGACCACCGCCGTACGACGGCCCGCGAAGCGCTCCCGGTCGCGGCCGAGGACGTCGGGCAGGGCCGGTGAGATGAACGCGGCGGCCTGCTGCTCGCCGCGCGCCGGGATTCCCGAGCCGCCGAGGACATTGGGGCGGCGCCAGGTCCCGGCGGCGTCGACGACCGCGGAGGCGAGCAGCTCGGTGCCGTCGGCGAGGCGGACGAGGTACGGCGCGTTCTCGCGGCCGGCGGTGCGGATCCGGTCGAAGCCGACGCGGGTGACGGCCGCGACCGGGGAGTTGTACCGGATCTTGTCCGTCAACGCCGCGGTCTTCGAGAGCGGGGCGAGGTAGCTGTCGATCAGGTCACCGCCGGTGGGGAGCGTGTCGAGGTCCGGCTCGGTCCAGCCGCCCGCCTGCTCCAGCAGGCGGCGGGCCGCGGAGTCGATGTCGTAACGCCAGGGGCTGAACAGCTTCACGTGCCGCCACTCGTCGATCGCGGACGCGACCGAGGGACCGGCCTCGAGGACGATGAAGTCGAGCCCTCGCTCGGCGAGATGCGCAGCGGCGGCCAGACCGATCGGCCCGGCGCCAATGACTACGACCGGCAGGTCAGGCGTGGTGGTGTTCATGGGTTCTCCAGGTGTGCAGAGGTTGTGGCAAAGGGTTGTCAGCGCGGCAGGTGCAGCATGGTCGTGCGGGTCCGTTCGCGGTGGGCGCTCGCGCGACAGCGAGCGGTGCACACCTGCCCGCAGGCCTCGCACAACTCGGCACTTGACTCGGCTGTACGGCGCATCCGCCGGATGAGCTTCACGACGATCCCTCCTCGCCGGAGACCGGCGGCCTTGACTTGATGTTCATCTAATCAACGTCACCCACCTTGCCTCCTGATTCGACAAGAGTCAAGATAGATGTATGTCGAAACAGGAGATCTCGCTCGTGACCGGCGGCGGATGCTGTGCGCCGATCTCGGAGGCGGCGCTGGATCCGGCCGCGGCCGCCGAGGGCGCCGCGGTGTTCAAGGCCCTGGCCGACCCGATCCGGTTGCGGCTGATGTCGATCATCGCGTCGGCCGGCGGCGAGTTGTGCGTCTGCGACATCACACCCCAGTTCGAGGTGTCCGGCCCGACGATCTCCCACCACCTCCGCGTGCTCCGCGAAGCAGGTCTCGTCGACTGCGAGCGCCGCGGCACCTGGGTCTACTACTGGCCGATGCCCGACCGCCTCCGCTGGCTCTCCGCGCTGCTGTCCACGCCGGAGCCGTCTGCCGCATCCCGGTAGGCGTCGTCGTGCATTGACACCCACCTAGTAGCTCAATAATCATTGACTCAATGAATACTGAGCGAATGCGGCGCGCGCGGGTGCACGCGGCGCTCGGGGATCCGGCGCGACTGGCGATCGTGGACACGCTGGTCGCCGGCGACGCCGCTCCGGGTGAGCTGGGCGCGGCGCTGGACCTGCCGACGAACCTCGTCGCGCATCACCTGAAGGTCCTGGAAGACGCCGGCGTCGTCGCGCGGACACGGTCCGAGGGCGACAAGCGGCGTACCTACGTGCGGCTGCGTCCGGAGGCGATCGCCGCGATCGCCACCCCGGTGCCGACGGCGGCGAACCGAGTGGTCTTCGTCTGTACGCAGAACTCGGCCCGCTCCCAGCTGGCCGCAGCCATCTGGTCCCGCCGCAGCCAGATCCCGGTGGCCTCCGCCGGCACCGCGCCCGCCGAGCGCGTGCACCCGCGGGCGCTGAAGATCGCCCGCCGCCACGGCCTGGATCCTGCCGGCTGGCGGACCGCGCGCCTGCGCGACGTCGTACGGCGGGACGACTTGCTGATCGCGGTGTGCGACAACGCGTACGAGGATCTGCGGCCCGAGGAGCGTCCGCGCCTGCACTGGTCGATCCCGGACCCCGCGCCGGTCGACACCGACGCCGCGTTCGAAGCCGCCTACACCGACCTCGCCGGTCGCATCGACCGGTTGGCGCCCGCTCTGACCCGGAGCACCCGATGACGCGGGTGCTGGCGCGGCGGGTGGTTGCCGAAGCGCTAGGTACCGGACTGCTGGTGACAGTGGTCGTGGGCAGCGGCATTGCGGCGGCGAAGCTGTCGCCGGGTGATACCGGATTGCAGCTGCTCGAGAACGCGTTCGCCACCGCGTTGGGGCTCGCGGTGCTGATCCTGATGCTGGGACCGGTGTCCGGCGCGCACTTCAATCCGGTCGTGTCCGCCGTCGATTGCTGGCTGGGCCGGCGAAGTGGCGACGGTTTGGCCGTGCGGGAGCTGGCCGCGTACGTCCCCGCGCAGGTCCTCGGGGCGATCGCGGGCGCCGTGCTGGCGAATCTGATGTTCGGCGAGGAACCGGTCTCGTGGTCGGTCACGCAGCGATCGGCAGAACAGCTGTGGATCGGTGAGTCGGTGGCGACCGCCGGACTGATCCTGCTCGTCTTCTCGCTGGCCAGGTCCGGACGGTCCGCGGCAGCGCCGGCGGCGGTCGGTGCCTACATCGGGTCGGCGTACTGGTTCACCTCGTCGACGTCCTTCGCCAACCCGGCAGTCACCGTCGGGCGGGCGTTCAGCGCCACCTTCGCTGGTATCGCGCCGGGGTCGGTGCCGGCTTTCGTGGTCTTCCAGGTGATCGGCGCGATCGTCGGCACGGTGCTTCTCGCCGTGCTCTATCCCGTCGCGGGTGACTCGGCGGACGAGGTCGTCGTACCCCACACAGAGTCTGGAGTCGGTTCGTGAGCAAGCCTGTGGTTCTGTTCGTCTGCGTGCACAATGCCGGGCGGTCCCAGATGGCTGCCGGGTGGTTGCGGCAGCTGGCGGGGGATGCCGTCGATGTCCGGTCGGCCGGCTCGGCGCCCAAGGACGAGATCAATCCGGTCGCGGTCGAGGCGATGCGGGAGGTCGGGATCGACATCACCGGCAACGTGCCGCAGCTCCTGGAGTACGACACCGCCAAAGGCAGCGACGTGATCGTCACGATGGGCTGCGGCGACGCCTGCCCGGTCTTCCCGGGCAAGCGGTACGAGGACTGGGAACTGACCGACCCGGCCGGGCAGCCGATCGAGGTCGTCCGTCAGGTCCGCGACGAGATCCGCGCCCGCATCGAGAAACTCCTCACCGAACTGCAGGTCGCCTAGGACCTGTCTGGCCCTAACCCTGTCCGAGCGTCAGCTGGCGACGGTGGAAGTCGTAGTGCTGGGTGGGGAAGTGGTAGACGTCGGCCAGCGTCATGTAGTCCTTGAAGAAGGGGTCCCAGCGGGTCGGGTAGTGCATGCCCCGCTCCAGGTCCGCGTCGGTCTCGGCGTCGAGGCGGCGGTGGAGCTTGTCGACGACGCGGTCGAACAGGGCGACCATGCGGGCGGGACTCAGGGTGCGCCCACCGGCGTACGAGCCGAGGTAGTTGATCTCGTCGAAGGGGCGGGTCACGGCGTTCAGCAGCCGGGCGTAGCCGCGGCTGGCCCCGCGCGGTAGCCGGCCGAAAACGCGGACGAGCCCGAGCAGTGCACGGATGATCAGGTAGCCGAGCAGCATGTGGAAGAGCAGTTCGCGGTTGCTCCAGCGCGTGCTGTTCGACGGTTTCCGCAGGACGTCGTCGTCCGACGACTCGACCAGCCGCCGGAAGTCCGCACGGGCACGCTCGAGTTCGTCGTGCACGGACAGCCTGTCCACGGATTCATCATCCTCCATATCGGGTGAGTGGCCGGGCGCCAACTGGTCCTACTGTTCGAGATGAGCAGAAGAAGGGTGCCGTCGTGACTTCGGACCGGGAGTTGCCGATCGTCTTTCGCGAGGTGCGGGTCGTGGACGTGCGCAACGGTCGCGTCGGCGACCCGACGCAGGTCGTCGTGCGCGCCGGGATCATCGAGAGCATCGGCGCCGCGGAAGAGGTCCCCGCCGGCGCGCGCGTGATCGCGGGGGAGGGGCGGACTCTGATCCCGGGACTGATCGACGCGCACTGGCACTCGCTCTTCGCCGCCGCGCCGCTGGCCCTGGCGATGACCGGTGACGTCGGGTTCCTGCACATCCTGGCGGCCACGACGGCTCGCGACACGGTGCTGCGGGGTTTCACCACGGTCCGCGACGCGGGCGGCCCGGCGTTCGGCCTGAAGCAGGCGATCGACTCCGGTCTCGTCCCCGGTCCGCGGATCTTCCCGTCCGGCGCGATGATCTCGCAGACCGGCGGCCACGGCGACTTCCGCTCCCGGCACGAGATCCCGCGCGGCCGGGCCGGTCAGCTGAGTCACGCGGAACTCGTCGGCGCCGTCCGGATCGCCGACGGCGTGGACGCGGTCTTCGAGGCGGCCCGGGAGCAGCTGATGCTCGGCGCCTCGCAGCTGAAGCTGATGGCCGGCGGCGGGGTCGCGTCGGCGTACGACCCGCTGGACGTCACGCAGTACACCGAGGCCGAGCTGCGCGCGGCCGTCGACGCCGCGGAGAACTGGGGCACCTACGTGATGGTGCACGCCTACACGCCTCGAGCCGTCCAGCAGGCGATCCGGGCGGGGGTGAAATGCATCGAGCACGGTCAGCTGCTCGACGACGACACCGTCGAACTGATGGCCGAGAACGACGTCTGGTGGTCACTCCAGCCGTTCCTGGACGACGAGGACGCGATTGCGGTGCCGCCGCACAGCCAGGCCAAGTTCGAGCAGATGGTGGTCGGCACCGAGACCGCGTACGAACTGGCCAGGAAACACGACGTCCGGGTGGCCTGGGGAACTGACACCCTGTTCGAACCCGCCCTCGCCGCGAAGCAGGGCAAACAGCTCGCGAAGCTGACTCGCTGGTTCTCACCGGCCGAGGTGCTGGCGATGGCGACGGTCACGAACGCCGAGCTCCTGGCGCTGTCCGGTGCGCGCAATCCGTACCCGGGCGTCCTCGGTGTCGTCGAGGAGGGCGCACTGGCCGACCTGATCCTCGTCAACGGCAACCCGCTGGACGACATCCAGCTGCTGGCCGCTCCCGAGACCGCCTTCGCACTGATCATGAAACAAGGACACGTCGTCTCCGACGCAGGGGGCTTCCTGTGAACCAAGCGCTGATGAATTCCTTGACCGATGCCGAGCGGCTGCTGATCGCCGAGACGGATCGGGACGCGTTGAGCGCGCTGGACGAGGACGAGCTGCTGGAGCTGCACCAGCGGATCCGGCGGGCGCGCACGAAGTACGTGAAGAACTACCGCCGCGGCGCCAGCCTGTCCGTCGCCACGTCCGGCGGACGCGGCATGGCGTATCCCAGGAACCAGCGGGACCGCGGCAAGGCCGAGATCTTCGAGGACGCGCTGGCGCGGGTCAGCCGAGAGGTGGCGACGGCCGCCCGGCGGGCCGCGAACGAACTGCGCAGCGAGCGGATCGCGGCGACGAAGACGGCTGCAGCCGGCCCCGCTCCGGCGGCACGGAGTACGACGTCCCGCCCGGCGCGTGCCGCTGACGGACCGCCGCGCGCGACGAAGACCACCGGTGGGTTGAAGAAGGACGCGTCAACCCGCGCAGCCGGCGCACGCCGCCAGGCCAAGCGCGACAAGAAGTGAGCAGACGAATGGGCGAGGCGACTGACCGGCGACCGCTGCGCAGACATGGCGCGATGAAGGTCGTCGCACTGGTGGCCGCGCTGGTGCTGGTCGGCCTGACGTACTCGGCGGTGGTGCCGAACGGCGCGGCCGGAGCCGACGGGCCGCAGTCCCAGCAGATCGAAGAGGGGCGCCGGCTCTTCGCGGTCGGCTGCGCCAGCTGTCACGGACTGCACGCCGAAGGCGGAACCAACGGCGACGGACGGCAGGCCGGCCCGTCCCTGATCGGGGTCGGTGCGGCCGCGGTCGACTTCCAGGTCAGCACCGGGCGGATGCCGGCGGCCCAGCCCGGCGCCCAGATCCCGCAGAAGCCACCGGTCTACACCGAGGAGGAGATCGCGGCGCTGGCGGCGTACGTCGCCTCGCTCGCCCCCGGCCCGGCGATCCCGCCGGCGGAGTCGTACGACGTGAGCAAGGCGACGCAGTCGGACATCGTCCGCGGCGGCGAGCTGTTCCGGACCAACTGCACGGCGTGCCACAACTTCGCCGGGCGGGGCGGCGCGTTGCCGAACGGGCGCTACGCGCCGTCGCTGATGCACACGTCGCCGCGCAATATGTACCAGGCGATGCTGACCGGTCCGCAGCAGATGCCGGTCTTCTCCGACGCGGTCCTGCTCCCCGAGGACAAACGCGCGATCATCGCCTACGTGACGCAGTTGCAGCAGCAGGACAACCCCGGAGGCTTCCCGCTCGGACGGGTCGGCCCGGTGTCGGAGGGGTTGTGGGGATGGCTGGTCGGCATCGGCCTGCTCGTCGTCGTCGCCGTCTGGATCGGCGCCAAGGTCCCCCGGATCCCCCGTAAAGGGTGAAGCTGCGAAGTCACCTCTATCGGTGGAGCCGTCCCACTACCGGCAGTTGGTGAAATGAGGCGCTCGGCGCGCCCCGGGTCGAGCCACCAGCGCAGGAGAGGAACCGGCATGACCCATCTTGTGGTGCTCGGCCTGAACAGTCGCGACGACGCCGAGCGTGTGATCGAGCTGACCGAGGATCTGGCCAAGCAGCAACTGCTGCAGCGCGAGGACGCCGCGATCGCCTACAAGGACAGCAAGGGCAAGGTGCGGATCCAGCAGACGATGAACCTGACCGGTGCCGGCGCGGCGAGCGGCGCGCTCTGGGGCACGCTGCTCGGGCTGATCTTCCTGAACCCGCTGGCCGGGTTCGCCGTCGGCGCGGCCAGTGGCGCGATCGCCGGCAAGCTCACCGACATCGGCATCAACGACCAGCTGATCAAGGACGTCGGCCGTGAACTGCAGGACGACCACGCCGCGGTGTTCCTGCTCGCCAGGTCGGCGACCGTGGACCGCGTGATCGACGCGCTCAAACCGTTCGGCCCGACGGTCATCCAGACGAACCTGACCAAGGAGCGCGAGGAAGAGCTCGTCCAGGCCCTGCAGAGCTGATCAAGCCCCGTCCGGAGGAGACGTCGTGATGACCACCCCAGACGACTTCGACCCGATTCCTTCCACCCGTCACCGGCCGGCGGTCGGCGTCGGCACCCTGAAACAGGCCGTGGCCGAGGCGGACGCGCTCGCGGTGCCGGTGGCGGTCGGCAGGCCGCCCGCCGAGGAGCTCGGAGTCGACGCCGCGGGCCTCGCGGCGGCCGGCTTCACCGCGCAACGTGGTCAGACGTTGGTGCGGCCCACGGTGGACGGACCGGTCCGCGTTGCCGTCGGCATCGGTTCGGCGGACCAGCTCGACAGCACGCTGGTCCGTGACCTCGCCGCTGAGTTCGCCCGGGCCGTCCCGTGGCACAAGCGGCTCGCGATCGAGGTCCCCTCCCGGGACTCCGCGTTGCCGGTCGCGGCGTACGCGCAGGCCGTCACGGAGGGCGTGCTGCTCGCCCGTTGGCGGTACTTCGTGGGCCGCGACGCCGACGAGCCGACCCTCGACTCGCTGCTGGTCATCGCCGGCGACGACGAGGCCGACGAGGCCGCGGCGGGTGTCGAGCGCGGCCGGGTGGTCGCCGCGGCCTGCAGCCTCGGCCGTGACCTGGCGAACTGCCCGGCCAGCACGCTGTCCGCGGTCCGGATGGCCGAGGTCGCGCTCGAGGTCGGTCCGGCGGCGGGGCTGGAGGTGGAGGTCTTCGACAAGGACCAGCTGATCGAGATGGGGTGCGGCGGGATCCTCGGCGTCAACCGCGGCAGTGTGGACCCGCCGCGGATGGTCCGGCTCCGGTACCAGCCGGCCGAACCCACCGGCCGGATCACGCTGGTCGGCAAGGGCGTCATGTACGACTCCGGCGGCATCAGCCTGAAGCCGAGTGACGAGTCGCACGCGCAGATGAAGAACGACATGACCGGCGCCGCCGCCGTACTGGCGTCGATGACCGCGCTGCGTGCGCTGGGCTGCACGACGGCCGTGACCGGCTACCTGATGTGCACCGACAACATGCCGTCCGGATCGGCGATGAAGCTCGGCGACGTGCTGAGGATGCGCAACGGCACCACGGTCGAGGTGCTGAACACCGACGCCGAAGGCCGTCTGGTGATGGCCGACGCCCTCGCCCTGGCGACCGAGGAGCCGGTCGACGCGATCGTCGACATCGCCACGCTGACCGGCGCCTGCCTGCGCACTTTCGGCGTCGAGATCGCCGGCGTGATGGGCTATCACAAGGACGTCGTCGAGCAGTTGCGGCGCGCCGGGGACAGTGTCGACGAGCAGGTCTGGGAACTGCCGCTGCACCGCCCGTACCGCACGCAGCTCGACTCGTCGATCGCCGACCTGACGAACATGGGCGGCGTCAACGCCGGGTCCATCACCGCGGCGCTGTTCCTCGAGGAGTTCGTCGCCGGTCGGCCGTGGGCGCACGTCGACATCGCCGGTACGGCGCAACTCCCGGCGCCGCGGACCTGGCGGAACAAGGGCGCGACCGGCTTCGGCACCAAGCTGCTGATCGAGTTCGCCCTCGGGTTCACCCGCCCGGCCGAGGACTGAGCCGTGAACGCCGAAGGGGTCGAGGACAAGCACGCCAAGCCGGGCGCGATGCAACGGGTGCTGGACGGGATCGAGCGGGTCGGCAACAAGGTTCCGCATCCGGCGCTGATCTTCCTCGCGCTGATCGTGATCGTCATCGTGCTGTCCCAGATCCTGTCCTGGGCCGGCACCAGCGTCACGACGGAGGTCGCCGAACCGGACACGGCCCAGGTCGCGCCGGAGTACCCCGGCGGCACGAGTGTGCCGGGCAACGACGCCCCGCCGGCGCCGGCCGTGCCGGACTTCGAGGTCCGGCACGAGACCATCACCGCGGAGAGTCTGCTGACCGGTGACGGGGTCCGGTTCATCTTCACGACCGCGGTGCAGAACTTCAACGACTTCGGCGTGGTCGCGGTGATCCTGGTCGCGATGATCGGCGTCGGCGTCGCCGAGGAGGCGGGCCTGATCGCCGCGCTGATCCGGAAGATGGTGAAGGTCGCACCGAAGGCGCTGATCACCTTCATCATCGTGCTGCTCGGCGGCATCTCCAGCGTGGCGTCCGACGCCGGCTACCTGGTGCTGATCCCGTTGGGCGCGGCCGCGTTCGCGTCCCTCGGGCGGCACCCGCTGGCCGGCATCGCGGCCGCGTACGCCGGTGTCAGCGCCGCCTTCTTCGTCAATATCCTGATCACGCCCGCCGACGGCATCATCACCGAGGTCACCAACGAGACGATCGGGCTGGTGGCGCCGGACGTGGACCTGAACGTCACCCACAACCTCTACTTCAGCATCGCCGCGACGCTGTTCTGCGCCGTGGTGATGACGGTGATCACCGAGCGGCTGCTGGAGCCGCGGCTCGGCAAGTACGACCCCGCCGAGGCGCCGTCCGACGCGCCGGTCGACCACCAGCCGACGGAGGAGGAGATGCAGCTGGAGTCGCGCGGGCTGCGATGGTCGGTGTACTACCTGCTGATCGCGATCGCGATCGTGTCGGCACTGACCTTCATCCCGGGCGCCCCGCTGCGCAACCCGGACACCGGGGAGATCTTCGGGTCCTCGCCGTTCATGAGCAGCCTGCTGTTCATCATCTCGATGCTTTTCCTGGCCGCCGGGCTCGGCTACGGCCGCGGCGCGAAGACCCTGACCGGCAGCACGAACGTCATCAACGCGATCGTCAAGACGTTCAACGGGCTCGGCGGGCTGATCTTCCTGATGCTGCTGATCGCCCAGTTCATTGCCTACTTCAACTACACCAACATGTCCACGCTGGCCGCGACCGGGCTGGCCGACCTGCTCGAGCGGGCCGACATCGGCGCGCTGCCGCTGCTGATCGGCTTCATCCTGCTGGTGTTCCTGATCGACCTGATCATGCCGGGCGTGATCCCGAAATGGGCGATCCTGGCGCCGATCTTCGTCCCGCTGTTCTTCCGGCTCGGCATCGCGCCGCAGACCGTGGTCGCGGCCTACCGCGTCGGCGACGGGCCGGCCAACGTGATCACGCCGCTGATGGTGTACCTGCCGTTGATCGTGCTCGTCTGCCAGCGGTACCGGAAGAAGGCCGGGATGGGCACGGTGGTGTCGATGATGCTGCCGTACACCGGGATCGTGCTGGTCGCCTGGACCCTGTTCTACGTCCTGTGGTACGTCCTCGGGATTCCGTGGGGACCGGACGCCCCGGTGCACCTCGGCTAGGCGGCGGCGATGGACGACGGGACGCTGAGCCTGGTCATCCTCGGCCTCACCGTCGCGCTGTTCGTATGGCACCGGCTGCCGGTCGAGGTGGTCGCCGTGCTGACGGCGCTGGCGTTGTGGGCGACCGGCGTCGTCGGGTTCCCCGAGATCCTCGCGGGCTTCGGCGACCCAGTGGTGATCTTCATCGCCACGCTGTTCGTCGTCAGCGAGGGCATCGACTCGACCGGCGTGACCGCCTGGGCCGGTCAGGTCATCGTGCGCCACGCGGGCACGACGCGGGCACGGGTGCTCGTCGCCGTCACGCTCCTGTCCGCGGTGCTGACGGCCTTCATCACGCTGAACGGGGCGGTCGCCGCGCTACTTCCGCTCGTCGTCGTCCTCGCGACGCGCATCGGTGAGTTGCCGTCCCGGCTGCTGATGCCGCTGAGCTTCGCGGGCAGCGCGGGATCCCTGCTGATGCTGACCGGTACGCCGGTGAACATCATCGTCTCCGAGGCGGCCGCGGACGCCGGCGCCGGGCCCTTCGGGTTCTTCTCGTTCGCGGTGGTGGGGGTTCCGCTCGTCGTCGGGACCATCGCGATCTCGGTGCTGCTCGGGCCCCGCTTGCTCCCGGCCACCCGGCCGGCGCATCCGGCGGCCGATCTGGCCGTCCATGCGGAGACGCTCGACAGCCATTACGCGCTGACCGACAGGTTCTACCGGTTGCGGGTACGAGAACTGTCGCCGCTGCTGGGCCTCGGCGTCGAGGAGGTCGACCTCGCGGCATACCCGGAAGTCACCATCGTCGGCCTGCAGGACGGCCGCGGCCGCGCCCGGACGGAGTCCGCCATCGACGTCGACGACGTGCTCGTCGTGACCGGGCCGAACGACCAGGTGCACAGCCTGACCGCGGACGCGTCGCTGGCTGTCAGTACGACGACGGCCCCCGCGGCGGAGCTGATGAACCGTGACGCCGGTGTCGTCGAGGCGGTCATCCCGCCGCGGTCGTCGCTGGTCGGTGAAACGGTGTTCCCCGGTATGCTCCGCAGCCGCGACCTGGTGATCATCGCGGTCCAGCGGATGGGCAAGGACCGCGGCAACCGGCAGACGGAGCTCGCCGAAGGCGACGCGATCCTGGTACACGGGCCGTGGGCCGCCCTGGACGAGCTGATGCGCGATCGCGACGTGCTGCTGGTGGACTCGCCCGAACTCGTCCGCCGCCAGGCGATCCCGTGGGGATCCAAGGCGTCGGTCGCGGTCGCGATCCTGGCCGCGATGATCGTGCTGCTGGCGACCGGCCTGGTCCCGCCGGCGATGGCGGGACTGCTCGCCGCCCTCGCGATGATCCTGACCAAGGTGGTCGTCCCGCGGCAGGCGTACCGGGCGATCTCGTGGCAGATCATCGTGATGATCGGCGCCCTGATCCCGCTGTCCGGCGCCATCCAGTCCAGCGGCGCGGCGGACCGGATCGCGGACCTCGTCGTCGACGCGGTCGGCGCGGGCCGTCCGTACCTGCTGCTCCTGGCGCTCTTCGCGCTGACTGCGACGCTCGGCCAGATCGTGAGCAACACCGCCACCGTGCTGATCGTGACACCGATTGCTGTCGCGGCCGCGGAAGGCACGGCCACCTCCGTCAAACCGGTGCTGATGGTCGTCGCCGTCGCGGGTGCCGCCTCGCTGCTGACCCCGATCTCCACACCCGGGAACATGATGATCATGAGCCCGGCGGGCTACCGCTTCGGCGACTACTGGCGGCTGGGGATCGTCGTCATGGCGTGGTGGCTGCTCACGGCGCTGCTGATCGTCCCGCTGGTGTGGCGGTTCTGACATGCTCGACCGGTACGTCTCCACCGGCGGCCTGCCCGGCACCGCCACGGTCGACCGCCTGGTCCGTACGGCGTTCGAGCGGTTCCGTGGCGTCGCGGACGGAGCCGTGTCGGAGGTCTACCCGGCGCTGGCCCAGGTCGATCCGGACGCGTTCGGCGTCTGCATCGCGGCGACCGACGGCCGGTGCTTCGAGGCAGGCGACGCGCGCCGGCTGTTCACCATCATGAGTGTGGCGAAACCGTTTGTGTTCGCGCTGGTGGCTCAGGCGGTCGGTGTCGAAGCGGTGCGGCAGCTGGTCGGCGTCAACGCCACGGGGCTGCCGTTCAACTCGGTCCAGGCGGTCGACCAGTCGGAGGGCGGGCGAACCAACCCGATGGTCAACCCGGGCGCGATCGCGACGACCAGTCTCACGCCGGGCGACTCGCCGGACGGGCGCTGGCAGTTCCTGGCCGACGGCCTGTCCGCCTTCGCAGGCCGGGAGCTCGAGCTGGACTCCGGCGTACTCTCGTCCGCCTTGGCGACCAACCATCGCAACCGGGCGCTCGCTGCGCTGCTGACGAGTGTCGGCGGCCTCGCCGGTGATCCAGCCGAAGCTGTCGACCTCTACACGAGACAGAGCTGTCTGAGCGTCACGGCAGCGGACCTCGCGATGATGGGCGCGACCCTCGCGGACGGCGGCGTGTGCCCCGCGACGCAGCAGCGAGTCGTCGGTGCGGACGTCGCGCGCGTGACCTTGGCCGTCATGACGATCGCCGGCCTGTACGAGACGTCGGGTGACTGGCTGCTCGATGTCGGAGTGCCGGGCAAGAGCGGGATCGGCGGCGGCATCGTCACCGTCTCGCCCGGAAAGGGCGCGCTGGGCACCTACGGCCCGCGGCTCGACGCCGCCGGCAACAGCGTCACGGGCGGGCTGGCGGCGCGGTTCCTGGCGCGCAGCCTCGGTCTCGATCTGCTCGCCTCCCAGCCCGTGGCCCCCGCGTGAGCGCCTACTGGGCGGCCAGCGTCAGCGTCGTGGTCGCCGGGGTGTCGCCGCGCACGTACGACAGCTTCAGGGTGTCTCCGGCCTTGCGGGTCAGCGTCGCCACCACGATCTGCTCGCTGCTCACGGCCGGCTCGCCGTCGATCTGCGTGATGATGTCGCCCGGCCGGAGCCCGGCCGCCACGGCCGGACCGCCCGGGTCGACGGAGAGGACGAACAACCCGGCGCCGGACGGCAGCTCCTGGACCTGGAGCCCGGTGGTCGGATGGCCCGGCCGGCCGGTGGCGACGAGTTGGTCGGCGATCGGTTTCGCCAGGTCGACGGGAATGGCGAAACCGAGCCCGACACTCCCGCCGCCGCTGACGCCGGCCGCGTTCGGGACCGTCGCGATGGCGGCGTTGACGCCGACGAGACGTCCCGAGCAGTCCACCAGCGCCCCGCCGCTGTTGCCGGGGTTGATCGCGGCATCGGTCTGGATCGCACCGATCAGGTGATGGGTCACGTTGTCGCCCGGCACCGGGACGTAACGGTCGAGCGCGCTGACGATCCCGGAGGTGACCGTACTGGCCAGGCCGAGCGGAGCGCCGAGCGCGACGACGGGCTGACCGACCTCGAGGGCCTGCGAGGATCCGGTGGCGATCACGGGATAGTCCTTGCCCTCGTCGGCCGCCTTGAGCACGGCCAGGTCGGTGCTCGGGTCGCGTCCGACGATCGTGGCGTCCGAGCTGTGGCCGTCGCTGTACCGGACCTCGACCGAGCCGCCGCCCGCGGCGACCGAGATCACGTGGTCGTTGGTGAGGATGTAGCCGCCCGCCTTGAAGATCTGCCCCGAACCCGTGCCGGCCGCGGCGCCGCGCCGGGCGGAGATCGTGACGATCGACGGCAGGACCTGGTCGGCGACCGGAACGGCCCGGCACATCGCCGTACCGGTGTCGCCGCTCGCCGCCGCCGCGCCGCTGTCCCGCCGTACGGCGACGAAGATCACCGCGGTGACGAGCGCGCCGGCGACGGCGCCGGCGATGATCGTGAGCAGCGGCCGGTGGGCGAGACGGCTCCACCAGGCGCGGGACCCAGGGGCCGGCGATCCGCTGTCTGGCTGGGTCATCTCGACCTCCTCGGAAGAGTTTCGTGGCGCGGGGCACCTCACCCGGTCCGGGTGACCGCGCCGCCGGGTCAGGTGGAGGACGGGATCTGGACCACCTCGATGATCGTGATCCCGAGGGTGTCCAGGTGGTTGAGCACGCCGGTCAGGGCCGACTGGTCCTCGAGGTCGCCGTGCAGGACCGTCTGGGCGGGTTCATGATTCGCCATCAGGGAGGGGAACACCTCGGTCAGCTCCGGCGACAGGTCGCCCTTGACCCGAATCACGTAATGAGCCATGACACTGCCCTCTTCCACGTCCGACAGCATGACTGTGCTGCGTGGACTGCCCGAGAACATCACCCGTGCCGGGGGAGCGGTCAGAGCAGACCGATGGAGCGAGCTGTGCGCAGGGCCGCCGACCGCTTGTCGACGCCCAGTTTCCGGTACAGCGACAGCAGATGTGTCTTCACGGTGTTCTCCGTGATGAACAGCGACTGGGCGATCTCGGCGTACGAGCTTCCCAGGGCCAGTTCGTCGAGGACCTCGGCCTCCCGCGCGGTGAAGCGGATCGTCGCTCCGTTGACGACGGCGTCCAGCGGTCGCGGTGGCTGCGCCGGTGCGACGTCCGCGGCCGGGATGACCGGGACGAATCCGCCCCGGGCGCGGCGGTGCGCCTGGTAACGGGAGAGCTTGTCGAGCGCGGTGGACGCGAACGGGTGTGCGGACGGCGTCCCGGTGTGTCGCTGCAACAGATCCATGAACCGCGGTTCGAGCCCGGCCATCGCGAGCGGGTGCAGCAGGTGTTGCGGGGCGACGTCGTTGAGGAGGTCCGCAAGGGCCCGCTCAGCCGCCGCGTCGTCCTCGATGCGGAGCAGAAGGATCGTACGGAAGGCCTTGACCGACGCGGCGAGCCCCGGGTGGACACCGGGCAGCGCCAGCGCGGCGTCCACCGCGTCCAGGGTGCTGCGGACGTCGCCCTCGCCGATCGAGTCGACGGCTTTCGCGAGCGCGGCCTCGGCAGCGTTGCCGGAGGTCTCGAGGACGCCGATCTGCGCCGCGACCGCGGCCCGGTCACCGACCAGGACCGCGACCCACAGGCGCAGCAGCGCCAGGTCACGCACCAGGAACGACGGCATCGGCCCCGAGTTCGGCGGGTCGGACGCCAGTTGCAGGCGGGCCTCGTCGAGCTCGCCGTCCTCGATCACCGTGATCGTCCGCAGCGTCTCCCGCAGCGCTGCGACGAGGATGTCGGTGCTCGACGCGTCCGCCGCCGTCGTCGCGTCGTGCCAGTGCCGCGCCTCGTCGAGATCGAGGCGGTTGAACGCTGCCAGCCCGAGCACGAGCTGCGCCCGGACGACGTACTCGTCCGACAACCCGTGGCGCGCCGCGGCGTCGAGGGCCGACTGGGCCGATCGGGCGGCGCTCCCGGCCTGGCCACGGGTCAGCTCGAGGACCGCCCGGTCCGCCAGCCCGGCAGCGACCAGCTGGGAGTGGTGTGCCATCCGGGCGGTCACCAGGACGTCGTCGAGGTGGCTGAGCGCGTCGTCGACGCGATTCGCCAGCATCTCCGCCTCGGCGAGCTCGACGAGCAGCCAGGCCAGCCGCTCCAGCCCGATGATCGCGCGCCGGTCGCTCTGGCCCCAGGCGCGGTCGAGCAGCCCCTTGGCAGCCTCGATCGCGTCGTCGACGTCGTCCCAGCCGAAGCGTGACTGCCACAGGCGCAGCAGCAGGACGTCGGCCTCGAGAGCACTTTCTTCCGGGCCTGACCCAGCTGCGGACAGCAGCACGCTCGCGCGGCTCCCATCCATCACGGCCCCGGTCAGATCGCCGGTCAAACGCCGAAGGATCCCGCGGACGCCGAGGAGATGCGCATACGTGTCGACGTAGTCGTCCGGCAGCGCGTCGAAGGCCGCCGCCACCAGGTCGAGGTCGCCGGCTGCCAGGATCGCCGGACCGTGGTCCAGCAACGTCCGGGCGATCAGAGCCGGTTCGGCGGCCGCGAGCGCATGCCCGAGCGCCCGGTTGGCGTCGCCGTGATGCTCGAAGTAGACGGCGGCCCGACGGTGCGCCGCGAGGACGCGTTGCGCATCGTCGGAGCCGACCGCGACGAGCCGTCTGAGCAACTCGACAAGCAGCGGGTGATAGCGGTACGTCGTCCCCGTGTCGGGCTCCTCGCCGTACGCCGTGACGAGGAGGCCGCTGGCGGCCAGGTCGGCGAGCAAGGCCCCGGCGTCCTTGTCCCCGCTCAGCACGGTGGCGAGTCGCGAGGTGACGTCGGGTTCGCCGAAGGTGCAGACCAGGACGTCCTGGGTCCGCTCGTCGAGCATGTTGAAGCTCTCGCCGAGCAGCAGGTCGAGCACCGGCCGTTCGGTCAGCACCGGCGTCTGCGCGTCGCCCGAACCCCCGATCGCGCGCGCTCCGAGGACCAGCGCCGCCGCCCAGCCCGCGGCCTTCTCCTGGAGCAGGTCGACCTCGGCCTGGCTGGCTCCCGCGGCGTGGGCGCGGACGAGGGCGGCCGCCTCGGCGTCCCGGAAGAGCAGATCCCGAGCACGCAGGATCGACGCCATGCCGTGCACCTCGAGGTCGACGACCGGCAGCGGAAGGTCGTAGCGACTCGCGATCACCAGCCGGAGGTGACTCGCGGCGCCCGGCAGCAGGGCCGCCAGGAGACCGGACAGCTGCTCGAGCGCGCCGGCGGGCAGGAGGTGCGCGTCGTCGATGATCACGAGCTCCGAGTCGTCCGCGGGCAGCAGCAACTCGTCGAGCGCCGCCGGGACGCCGGTCGCACTGATCCAGCGGATGGGTCGTTCCGACCGCGCCGCCCAGTCCGCGAGCAGGACGGTCTTGCCGGTTCCGGCCGGCGCGACGAGCATCGTCAGCGGTTGCCGGAATCCCCGGTCCAGCGCCCGGTGCAGACGCTCGCGGGTCACCAGCGCTCGTGGCGGGCGGGGCGCCGGGCCCGAAGGAGGCCGCACGGTTCGGTGAGTCGACCCACGACCGGCCACCTCCGGTTGCGGCGCCATCGCCGTCCGCCTCCCCCCTGAGACTCGTCGCCTGCCCAGCTCCGCGGTTCGCTCGCGACCTCTCCGATCGAGACTAACTGGTCCGGATCGATTGCGGGAGGCATCGAGCCCGCACGGCAGACCGGCGTGGCGGGGCTGATTGACGGCTCATTTCCAGTCAGTTTCCAGCGGTGGCCGGTAGCGAGGCGGCGATCTCGTGCGACCAGGCGCGGATCTCGGGCCAGTCCCTCGAGTCGGTGGTGAGACGTTCGAGATCGGGGTGGTGGACGACCGCGTCGGGTTGCAGGTTCCCGGCGAACGTCTTGATCGGTGGCGCCGCGATCAGGCGGGCCAGACGGGCCACGTCCGGCGGGACGGGCTGGTCCTGGTGGCTGATGACACCGACCGGACCCGAGTGGAACAGCCACACGCGCCGGCTGCGCAGCAGGCGCTCGTGCCGGCGGAGGAAGCGGACGGCCTCGGGCAGCCAGTTCCCCTGGTAGATCGCGCTGCCCAGGACGACCGCGTCGTACGGCGTGACCGCCTGGACGGCGCTGAGTTCGCGGACGTCGACCTGGAGACCGGCCGCGCGGAGTTCGGAGCCGACCGCGGCGGCGATCCCGGCGGTCGCGCCCATCTTGGTCGCGTAGGTGACCAGCACCTTCTCGGACATCAGCGGCTCCTTGTCGTGCTCTGCCCGGTTCCCTCCCCGGCCTGGCGCCGTTCCTTGTAGAGCTCGGCGCCGAGGTGCCGCAGGATTGCTTGCTCGGCCACGGGCGAGGTGGACCGCCGCCGGGCGGCGGCGCGTCGGGCGTCGGCCTGGGTGCGGTGCTTCTCGAAGTCGCTCATGGCTCCTCCTCTCGTACGCCTCCAGCACACTCCCGGCCGGGTGCGCCCGGCAGGGCAGAAGTTCCTGCCTTGCAGGTCCGGACGGCCCTGGCAGGTGGCCGGCGGTCCTGGCGAGGATGGCCGGGAGAGCGGAAGTCTGCCGGGCGGAAGGAAGAGATCATGATCATCAGCAGGCGGTGGCGGGTGGACATCTACGTCGACGAGCACGACGACGACCGGACCACGCGGGCGGAGGCCCGGTTGCACACCGGGGACAACACCCACCTGGTCGGGACCGGAGCCGCGCACCGGAACCCGACCGACACCGAGATCGCCGAGATCGGCGACGAGCTGGCCGTCGCGCGGGCGCTGTCGGACCTCGCGCACAAGCTGTTGCACGCCGCGGCCTCGGACATCGAGGCGATCACCCACGAGCGCGTTCGCCTGCACGGCTGACGCCGACCGGCCCGTTCCGATCGGGACGTTGGCCTCTGGGATGCGTGGGTGACCCGTTCGACCCTCATCTGCATCGCTGCCGTTCGGCGGCGGTGCAGATGGGGGGAAGAACGATGAGATTCAAACGAGCGTACTGCGTCATCGTTGGGATGGCCATTCTGCTGCTGGGGGCGGGAACGACGGCCGGCGCCAGCCGGGCACCGACAGCCACACCGGCGACCACGAGAGGCATGACGATCGATCCGGCATCGCAGGACCCGGGGGAGTCCCAGTTCGTGCCGGGCGCGAGCAACGTCGTGCCCGCGACGGCCGCGCCGGCTACGGACATCGGCACCGCGGCGGTCCAGAGCCTGGCGGCACCGTTCTATGCGTGCCCCGGCTACAGCGGTCTCGAAACGCAGAACCCGTTGGCGAACCTGTATGCCGACAAGTTCACCTGGTCGCCGTATGCGGCGTACAAGGTCGGTAACGGCGGCGGGAACATCAACTGGTCGTTGAATCCGTACAAGAACGCCAGCTGGTACATGTGGTTCCACTCGCTTCGGTGGCTCGGCCAAGGGATCGCGGCCGCGAGCACGGGCAACCTGACGGCACTGACGCGGGTGAACACGATCGCCTACGACTGGTACCGCGACAATCCGTACTCGTGGAAGGCGAACGTCGGCGCGTGGGAGTCGACCATGCACCGCACCAACGTGCTGATCTGCCTGCGGCAGGCGATCCTGTCCGGGCTGAAAGTCACCGCGGTCCCGGCCCGGTATGCGTGGGTGGACGCGGCGCTGCTCAGTCACGCCCGGTTTTTGACCAATTACTGGAGCGGTGCCTGGAACCATGGCACCGACGAGAGCATCGCGCTGTTCGGCGTTGGCGTCACCCTGAACCGCAGCGACTACAAGAACCTCGCCGTCAAACGTCTCGCGGCCGGCATCACGACCTCGATCGACGCGCAGGGGTCCACGAACGAGCAGTCGACGGGGTACGCGGCGTTCAACTACCGGCTGTGGGGCCGGGCGATCACCGTCCTGCAGAACGGCGGTGTCTCTCCCGGGACGACGATCCAGACCCGGCGCGCGCTGCTGGCGAAGTGGTTGACGCTGGCGACGAACTCGGTCGGCCGGCTGCCCCAGATCGGCGACACCGAGCTGCAGGCGACCTACCCGTACGCGGGGACGCCGATGGAGTACGCCGGTTCGCTGGGTACGAAGGGCAGCGCGCCGCCGTGGCGGGTCGGGGTCTACTCGGCCGGGTACGTGTTCGGCCGGACCGGGTGGGGCACCGATCCGGCGCGCGGGTTCAGAGGCGAGTCGGCGTACAGCATCAGGTACGGCCCGCCGCGGGCGTTCCACGGGCACTTCGACCACACCGGCATCACCTACACCGCCCGCGGTCGCGACATCGTCATCAACGGCGGGTACGCGGCGTACAACGCCGGTGTCTGGCGCACGTGGACGCTCGGCCCCAGTGCGCACAGCGTGATGACCACCCCGCTGTCGACGTACACGAACCCGACCACGCGGCTCGCGGCGTACTCGGTGAAGACCACGTCGGAGTCGTACGTGTTCACCGACGCACCGGGAAGCGGGATCAGCCGGGTACGGCGGGTTCTGGTGCTGAAGAACCCGGACCTGATCGTCACGTGGGACGTTGCCTCCGCGCGGACCGCCCAGGCGTTCCAGACGCTGTGGCACCTGCCGTCGGATCAGCGGGCGACCGTCTACTCGCGGACGACCGCAACCGCGATCGCGCCAGGTGACACCACGAGGACGGTGCTGTTCCAGGTCCCGTTCAAGCAGGCGCTGCCGGCCGGAGCGACGTTGGTCAAGCAGGGGCAGACCAGCCCGATCCAGGGCTGGACCTACCCGAGTAGCTACGTCCGGAAGTCCGCACCGACGATCATGATGGCTCGCTCCGGCAAGACGGCGTCGATCCTGTCGTTCGTCGTCCCGGTCCGTGCGTCGGGAGCGGTCACCTTCAAGGCGCGTTCGTCCGGTACGACGTTCATCGTCTCGCTGAACGTGGGCGGTAAGGCGGCAGCCATCGCGATCTCCGGCGGCGGTTCGCTCTACCGAGCCGGCTGACGGCGGTGATCAGACCAGGCACCGAGGCCAGTGCGGCCGCGTACAGGACCTCGGTGCCTGTCACTGCCTGCAGCCCGAGAAGGTCGCGCAGCGGAGCGAGTATCAGCGGCAGCACCTGGGCCGCCACCGCGCCGGCGACCGCGAGGTCGAGGAAGCGGAAGCGTCGGCCGCCCGACGGGGTCGGCCGGCGCAACGCCAGCGCGACACCGAGCTGGGCAAGCCCGAGAACGAGGTAGCTCAGGGTCTGCCACGGCGCACCGGCGCTCCGGGCCCAGAGGGCCGCGGTCAGCGTCACGGTCGCGATCAGGGCGCCGGTCCACGCGATTCGTTGCCACAGGCCCGCACCGAGGATCTGCTCCTGTGGCGACCGTGGCGGTTGCCGCATGGCCCGCGGATCGGCGGGTTCGGCGCCGATCGCGACGCCCGGCAGACCGTGCGTGAGCATGTTGATCCACAGGATCTGCCCGGGCAGCAGCGGGACGGCGAAGCCGAGCAGCGGACCGATCAGCATCACCAGCACCTCGGCGAGGCCGCCGCCGAGCGCGTACCGCAGGAAGGTGCGGATGTTGGCGTAGATCCGCTGGCTTTCTTCGATCGCGGCCTCGACCGTGCCGAGGTCGTCGTCGGTCAGCACCAGGTCGGCGGCCTGGCGGGCCACCTCGGTGCCGCCGCGGCCCATCGCGACGCCGATGTCGGCGCGCCGTAGCGCGGGGGCGTCGTTGACGCCGTCGCCGGTCATCGCGACGACGTGACCCTTCGCCTGCCAGGCGCGGACGATGCCGAGCTTCTGCTCGGGCCGGATCCGCGCGAACACGTGGCCGGCGGTCGGATCCTGGCCGGCGTCGATGTCGGCTCCGGTGACGACCTGGCCGTCGTGGACACCGATGCGCTCGGCGACCGCGAGCGCGGTGCCGGGGGCGTCGCCGGTGATCAGCAGCAGGCCGATGCCGGCCCGGCCGAACGACGCGACCACCTCGGCGGCGTTGTGCCGTACGGGATCGGTGATCGCGACCAGCCCGGCCAGCCGCAGGCCGTTCTCGGCCGGGGGCGCACCGGGCGGCAGGGTGTTGTCGGCGACCGCCAGCACGCGGTACCCGGCCTCGGACAGCTCCGCGGCGACGTCCTTCGCCCGCGCGATATCGCCGTACGGCGTGACGTCGGGTGTGAGCATGACCTCGGGTGCCCCCTTGCCGATGACGAGGAGGTCGTCGCTGCCGGGCTGTTCATGGAACGTGGTCATGCGTTTGCGGGTGCTGTCGAACGGCACCTCGTGCGTCCGCGGATACGCCGCGCGCAGCTCGTCGGGATCGACCGATCCGCGGTGCGCGAGGGTGAGGAGCGCGGCCTCGGTCGGATCGCCGATCGGCTGCCAGGCGGCGTGGTCGGCGTGGTCGGCGTGGTCTGCGGAGTCGGCCGCCGGCGGCCGGAGGGCGGCGTCGTTGCACAAGGCCACGTCACGCAGCAGCCGCCGGACGGCGCCGGAATCGGACGGCCGGAGCTCGCCGGCAGGTTCGTAGCCGACACCGGTCGCGGTGGCCGCGACCGACTCGGTCCAGAGCCGCTCGGCCTGCATGATGCCCTCGGTGAGCGTCCCGGTCTTGTCGGTCGCGACCACCGTGACCGCACCAAGCGTCTCGACGGCCGGCAGTTTGCGGACGACCGCGGCGCGTTGCGCCATGCGGTGCGCGCCGATCGCGAGCGCGAGGGTGACCATCGCGGGCAGCGATTCGGGGACGGCGGCCACCGTCAGGCTCACCGCGGTCACGACCATACTCGGGAGCGGCAGCCCGCGGACCAGGCCGGCGACGGCGACGATCGCGGAGAGCGCGACGGCGACGATGCTCAGCGTCCGGCTGAGCCCAGCGAGCCTGCGTTGCAGCGGCGTCGCTCGTGGGCGCTGGTTCGACAGTAGTACGGCGATCTGGCCGAGTGCGCTCCCCGGTCCGGTCCGGGTGACGGTGCCGGTGCCGCGGCCGCGAGTGACGACGGTTCCGGAGAACACCTCGTCGGCCGGGTCCTTCTCGACCGGAACGGATTCGCCGGTGAGGGTGGACTCGTCGGCCTGCAACTGGACCGCGTCGAACAGGACGAGATCGGCCGGTACGACGTCACCTGCCTGGAGCAGGACCACGTCGTCGGGTACGACGTCGGCGGCGGGCACCACGGTGGTGTGGCCGCTGCGCCGGACGGTCGCGTGCGGCGCCGCCAGGCGGCTGAGCGCGGCGAGCGCGTGCTCGGCGCGGATCTCCTGGACGACGCCGACCGTGGTGTTGAGGACGACGACGACCAGGATCACCGTGAGGTCGGTGACGTCGCCCAGGCTCGCGGTGAGGATCGCGGCCGCGATCAGGAGCAGGATCATCGGATCCCGCAGCTGGACGAGGACCCGCAGCCACGGCGACGGCGGCCGCGGTGCCGGAATGCTGTTCGGTCCGTGCTCGACAAGCCGCAGTGCGGCCTGCTCCGCGGACAGGCCACGCGGAGAGGTCTGCTGAACGGTCATCGGCGAACTACGGCGTCATGCCGCGGGCTGCCCCGGTCGAGCAGATCCACTGCGAGGACGTTGCGGCCGCGCAGGCGCATCGGGATCACCTCCGGCCGGTGCGCGGCCTGGGGATCGAGACGATCGTCCAGCCGGCGGCGAACAGGACCACCAGTGTGGTTCGGAGGGCGTCGGACCAGTCGCTGGTCCAGACGGCGGTGGCCAGGACCTGGGGGAAGAACGCGATCCAGACGAGGATCTCGGCCACCAGCGGCAGGTCGCGGATCCAGGCGGCCAGATCGTCCAGCCGGCCCTGGGACATCAGCACGAAGAAGACGATCCACAGCCCGGTCATCCAGACGAACCATCCGATCGACGACGGAGGCACCCGCCGTACTCCGTGGGTCGCGTTTGCGGTCGACGGCTTGGACATGGCGACTCCCTTCGGCAGGCTCGGGGCGGCAGCCGCGGGGGACGACGCCGTCCTCGCTTCGAGCATCCGTCGCCGGGGCCCGCCGTCACAGGGGGCGTTGGACCTGTTTCGGTAGGCCGGTCAGCGGGCCAGGACGCCGAGGTTCTTGCCGATCACCCCGTCGACTCCGAGGCGTTGCGCGTCGGCGAGGTCGGCCGCGGTGTCGACCGGCCAGGTGAACACCACGTCGGCGGTCCGTCGCAGCTCGGTCACCGTCTCCGGCGTGAGCAGCCGTCGGTGGACGCAGGCGCCGTACGCCGGCCGCCGCCGGAGCCGGGCGCGCAGCCGCCTGAGGCCGCGGCGGCTTCCGGCCGACAGGACGAGCCGGACGTTCGCCAGGTCGCGAAAGGCGCGGAGCATCCACCAGTGCTGGGTGCAGACGGTGATCGCGGTCCCGGGCAGCTCGGCCGCCAGCCGCCGTGCGAGCCACGGATGGATCCCTTTGAGATCCAGCATCAACCGCGGATCGCCGTCGGCCGCCGTCAGCAGCTCGTGGAGCTCGAGCACCCGTACGTCGCGGCGCCGCACGAGCTCGCCACGGTCCCACAACCACCACGGCCCGAGCGTCTTGCGGTGCCGTACTTCCAAGCGGTCGCGATACGCATGGATATCGGCCTCGACGAGGTCGGCGCCGCCGTCGAGGGCGGACCGCAGCAGGCCGAGGTCGTTGCCGGCGCGATGTGCGATGGCGAGTGGTCGCATCATGCCGTCTCCGGGTGCCGTTCGGTGAACCAGCCCCGCCAGCGCAGGAACATCAGGCTGCCGCCGATCAGCAACGCCGGGATCCAGTACAGCAACGTGGTCAGCGCGACCGCGCCGAACGCCTCGCGCCACGAGACGCCGATCGCGGCCAGTCCGGCCACCAGCGCTCCGTCCCGCGGGCTGGCACCGTGGACACCGGGCAGTACGCCGGCCACCTGGCTCGCGCCGAACACCGCCACGAGTTGCAGCCCCGGCACCGGACCGCCGACCGCGGCGATGGCACCGACGAGCAGACCGAGGATCGTCGCCTGGTAGCCGATGGACAGCAGCACGCCGAGCGCGAACACCTTCGGCGACGGCCACGGCCAGCGGCCGGTGAGGCTCGGACGCCGGCGTCGTACGACGAGAGCCGCCACCAGGACCAGCGCCGCGGCGCCGAGAGCGATCGCCAGCACCGTCCACGGCAGCGTCACTCCGGTGACCGCCACCGCGACAACCAGACCGACCGCGCCGACGAAGCGGTCCAGCGCGACCTCGGCGGCCCCGCTGGCCCGGCGGACCCCGGCGGTCTCGAGCCGATGCACCCGCCACAGGTCGGCGCCGGCGTGCCAGGGCGTGATCAGCCCGAGGATCTCGCTCTCCGCGTACGCACGCAGGTGCCAGCGGCGGGTCCGGCCGCTGGTCGAGATCGCGTGCCACCGCAGCGGACACAGGACGTACTTGCCGATCGCGAACGGCAGCAGACCGAGCACCGCCGGCAGTACGGCGGTGTGCGGGACGCGTTCGACGTTCCACAGCGAGACAACGACCGCTGTGACGAGCGCGACGAGGCGCACGCCGCGATGAGTGACGATTTTTCGGCCGGCACGCCCCAGTCGTGCGAAATTTTCTCGGCCCAGTTGCATGAGGGGTCCTTCCGGGGCCTCGGGTGCGACGCACGGTGACGCCGCACCCGGCAATGCGATGCCAGGACCATAACCGGCCGATTCAAATCCGGCATCTCGGCGCCTGTCGTGGACCTTCGTCCCGGGTCGGCCGGGCGCTATGCCTCTAGGTCGCCGGACCGGCCGGTTGCGAGCGTGGACGGAGGAGGTGCGGCCGATGGTGGCAGGGGATGTGACGGCGGTACTGCGGGTGACGCACCGGATGCGTCAGGTGGCTCGCGAGCTGCTCGTGATCACGGCGGCGATCCTGTTGTACTTCGTGGTACGCGGACTGATGACGACGCGGATCGACACCGCCTACCGCAACGCCGAGAACGTCATCGCCCTGGAGCGATCGACCGGGATCTTCGTCGAACCGCGGCTGCAGGAGGTCGTGATCCAGCACGGCTGGCTGGCCGAGCTGTTCGGATACATCTACATCTACGGGCACTGGCCGGTGGTGGTCGCCACGCTGCTGTGGTTGCTGATCCGGCAGCGTGAGGCGTACCGGACGTTCCGGAATGCGATCCTGTTGTCCGGTGCGATCGGGCTGGTGATCTTCGCGGCGTTCCCGGTCGCGCCGCCGCGGTTCCTGACCGCGTACGGCTTCGTCGACACGGTCACCGAGCGCACCTCGGCGTACCGGGTCCTGCAGCCGCCGGCCTTCGTGAACCAGTACGCGGCCGTGCCGAGTCTGCACTTCGGCTGGAACCTGCTGATGGGGATCGCGCTCGCGAGCCTGGGCGGGCACTGGATCATCCGTTTGTTCGGTTGGCTGATGCCGGTGCTGATGTTCTGCGCGATCGTGCTGACCGCCAATCACTACATCGTCGACGGCCTCGCCGGTGGAGCGATCGCGCTGCTCGGGCTGCTGGTCGGCTACCGCCTGGGCAGGAAGCCGCGCTGGGCTCGCAGGCTCAGATAACACAGGCCTGCCGCCGGGACCGGCGCCCAGAACTGGAGCAGCCGCCAGGACAGGACGGCGAGGACGGCGGTTTCGCCGGGGACGCCGAAGCCGATCAGCGTCGAGATCGCGACCCCCTCGACGATCGCGATGCCGCCGGGGGTGAGTGGAACGGCGGCGGCCAGGTTCGCGGCGCAGTACGCGAGCAGCAGCGGTACCGGGCCGACGAGTTCGCCGTACGCGAGCAGGAAGGTCCAGAGCACGGCCGCGTCCAGAAGCCAGTTCAGCGTTCCCCAGATCAGGAACGCCTTGCGGACCTCGCGGGCGGCGAGCAGGTCACGCAGCCGGAGCGCGACCGACGTCACCCACGGCCGCATGCGCCGGGGGAGCCGGCGCAGGAGCACCCGCAGCAGGCGCGCCGCGAACCGTTCGAGGGCGGAACGTTCGCGCACGGCGAGGACGCCGGCGGCGATCGCGACGAGCCCGATCAGGAACATCGCCAGGTACGCCGGCGTCGCGTCGCGCAGGAACAGGGCCGGTATCGAGGTCAGCCAGGCGATCAGGAGCAGCGCGAGGTACGAACCGACGGCCTCCGCCGTGATCGTCGCGGTGATGTCCGTCGTTCGCGCACCGCCTGACTGGAGCAGCCGGAAGCGGAGCGCGGTCGCTGTCGCCGCGCCGCCGGGTACGACGTGGCTCACACCGTACCCGGTGACGTCGGAGCGCAGGATCCACGAGAACCGGACCCGGCTCCCACCCAGCAGCGCGCGGGTGACGAGCGAGTAGCTGACCAGGCTCGCGGCCTCGAGCGCGACCGCGGCGACGATCCAGAGCGGATCGAGCCGCGTGACCCGATCGAGGGAGTCCCGCGCGGGAGCGAGCTTCGGGAGGACGACGTACTCGATCAGAGCGACCAGCAGGATGAGGGAGACCGCGGACCAGATCCGGCGGTACCGGACCGGCGGGGTCCCCGTCGCGCTGCGCATGCGTCGCTCCTTCCTCTCCGCAGCTTCGTTCTCCGAACGCCGCGGGGGGAGGGCCGAAGGTCCGGCCGGTTCCGGTGCGGAGGGCCCTGCTCCGGTGACGGGTTGCGAGGTGTGGTGGAAGTGCAAGCGAAGGCGACAGGAAGGAGACGCCATGGCGAGCACGCTGCAACACAGGGACAATCGCCGGCAGTTCGCGGAACTGTTCGACTGGGCCGAGGGCCTGCCGAGCCTGTTCACGATGCCGGCGACGCTGCGCGGCGTCCGGATCGAGGAGTTCGCCGACGGCGACAAGTACGTCGTCCGTGCGGAGCTGCCCGGCCTGGATCCGGACAAGGACATCAAGGTCGAGGTCGCGAACGGCATGCTGACCTTCACCGCGACCCGTCAGCAGGAAGAGCACGACGGTGCCCGCTCGGAGTTCCACTACGGCACGCTCACCCGCCGGGTGCTGCTGCCGGAGGGTGCGGACGAGCAGGCCGTCGTCGCGAAGTACGGGGCCGGGATCCTCGAAGTGACCGTGCCGATCGCGGCGAAGGCTGCCGAGACCCGCACCATCACGATCGAGCACACCGACTGAAGCCCTCCGACCGGCCCGGCCCGGTGCACCGGGCCGGGCCCGAAAGGACCTGACGATGAGACGGTTGGTGATCCTCGGTGGCGGGACGGCCGGCACCATGGTGGCCAACAAGCTGCGCCGCCGCCTGCCACTCGACGACTGGCGCATCACCGTGATCGACGGCCAACGCGATCACCTGTACCAGCCCGGTCTGCTGTTCGTGCCCTTCGGCGGGCGGGAGGATCTGCTGAGACCGCGCCGCCGGCTGCTGCGGAACGGGATCCACCTGCTGATCGGCGAGATCGCCGTTGTCGACCCGGAGCGGAAGTCCGTCCGGCTGTCCGACGGCGAGGTGGTCTGCTACGACTATCTGGTCATCGCCACCGGTACCAGCCCGCGGCCGGACCAGACTCCCGGCATGCTGGGCAGCGAATGGCATCGCACGATCCACGACTTCTACACCTACGACGGCGCCTTCGCGCTCCGCGACGCCCTGCAGGGCTTCACCGGCGGCCGTCTGGTCGTCCACGTCGTGGAGCAACCGATCAAGTGCCCAGTCGCGCCGCTGGAGTTCACCTTCCTCGCCGAGGCGTTCTTCCGCCGGCGGGAGATGCGCGACCAGGTCGAGTTGGTCTACGTGACACCGCTGGACGGCGCGTTCACCAAGCCGATCGCGGCGCGGTACCTGGGCGGTCTGCTCGACGACCGCAAGATCGCGGTCGAGACCGACTTCCTGGTCGAACGGGTCGACGCCGACCGGAAGGTGCTGGTCAGCTACGACGAGCGCGAGATCGGGTACGACCTGCTCGTCACCGTGCCGCTGAACATGGGTGCGGACTTCGTCGGAGCCTCCGGGCTCGGCGACGAGCTGAACTACGTCCCGGTGGACAAGGGCACCCTGCAGTCCACGGCACACCCGGAGATCTTCGCGATTGGCGACGCCAACGACCTGCCGACATCGAAGGCCGGCTCGGTGGCGCACTTCTCCGCCGAGGTGTTCGTGGCGAACTTCTGCCAGTACGTCGAGGGGCGGGCGATGACGCACCGCTTCGACGGGCACGCCAACTGCTTCGTCGAGACCGGCGACGGCAAGGGCCTGCTGATCGACTTCGACTACGACACCGAACCGCTGCCCGGGCGCTACCCGCTGGGCGGACTCGGGCCGCTGTCGCTGCTCCGCGAGACGAAAGCGAACCATTGGGGCAAGCTCGCGTTCCGCTGGATCTACTGGAACCTGCTGCTCCCGGGACACCGGCTGCCGGTACCCACCCGGATGTCGATGAGCGGGAAACACCGACCGGACGAGGAGGACCGACCATGACCACCGTGCACCCTCAGATCCACACCGACTCGGAGGGGTTCCTCACCGAGTACGACGAGTGGAGCGAGGAACTCGCCGGCGAACTCGCCGCGCGGATCGGCATCGAGCTCACCGACGAGCACTGGAAGGCGATCCGGTTCCTGCGTGCGGACTACCCGGCGCACGGCGAGACCGCGACGCTGCGCCGGGTGTCGACCCTGGCCGGCATCCCGGTGAAGCAACTGTTCGTGCTGTTCCCGGGCAAGCCGGCCAAGAAGATGGCCTACGTCGCCGGCCTGCCGAAACCCCGCGGTTGTGTCTGAGGAGGACATCATGACCACGACCATTGACACCTCGTCGCTGGTGACGCCGGACTTCGGCGACGCGGCGACCGAGGGCCGCAAGCTGGCCATCATCTGCTCCAAGGGCAACCTGGACATGGCCTACCCGGGCCTGATCCTGGCCAACGCCGCGCTCGGCGAAGGCGTGGAGACGCATCTGTTCTTCACGTTCTGGGGTTTCGACATGATCACCAAGTCGCGGATGCACGACCTGAAGTTCACGATGCTCGGAAACACCGCGACGCACCTGCCGCAGGGCCTCGGCGGCCTGCCCGGGATGACCGCGATGGCGACGCACCAGATGAAGAAGCAGATCCAGGAGATCGGCGTCCCCGACGTCCCCGAGTTCCTCGAGCAGATCGTCGCCTCCGGCGGTCACCTCTGGGCGTGCCGGATGTCGGCCGACATGATGCACCTCGACGAGTCGGACCTGTCCGAGGACGTCGAAGGCATCATCAGTGCCGCCGACTTCATCGAGAAGACCGACGGCGCCCAGATCATCTTCATCTGAGCGCCCGGGTGTCAGCCGCCGGCTGCGGCGGCCGGGATGATGGCGACGGGGCAGTCGGCGTGATGCAGGACGGTCTGGCTGACGGAGCCGATGAGCATGCCCGCGAAGCCGCCGCGGCCGCGCGCGCCCAGCACGATCAGCGCGGCGTCGGACGACAGGCGCAGGATGTGCTCGGCGGGATGGCCGGTGATGTGGACCAGCTCGGCGTCGTGCCCGCCGCGGGCGTGGACGGCCTCGCGGAGTTCGTTCTCGCTGATCCGGTGCAACGCGGTGCCGGTGGGTTCGGCGGCGATCACCCGGACGGCGAGATCGTGCCGGCGCGCGTGCTCCAGCCCGAAGTCCAGGGCAGTGTCGCTGGCCGGCGAACCGTCGTACCCGATGACCACCCGGACGCCGGCCATGCTGCCGAGATCGGGCCGTACGACGACCACCGGGCAGCGGGCGTTCGCGGCCAGGTCGAGTCCCGTGGAGCCGACGAGCGCGCCGATCATCACGCCGAGGCCGCGGCTGCCGATCACCACGACCGCAGCCGACCTGGACGCCTTGACCAAGGCCGCCGAGGGCGAGCCGCTCTCGATCCGGGAGTCGATCGCGATCCCCGGCATCAGGCCGCGGGCCTGGGCGACGGCCTTGTAGACGACCTCCCCGGCCTGTGCCGGCGGGCTGCCCGGGGCGAGGGCGTAGACCAGGTGCAGCGGGCTCCGCAGCGCCGCGGCCTCCTGCGTGCCCCATTTGATCGCGACGTCCGCCGCGGGGGAGCCGTCGATGCCGACGACGACCGGGAGGTGCTTCATCCGATCCTCCGGGAGTGCACGGGCGCGGCGCCCGCGCGGCCGGTGGGGATGCCGTCGCCGGTCTGCAGCAGTTCCCGCAACCGGCCGATGAACCGCGCGGCCGGTGCGCCGTCGACGACGTCGTGGTCGACGCTGACCGTCAGCTGCAGGAACTCGCGTTCCACCAGCGTGCCCTGGAAGACGATCGGCCGTCGGGCGATTCCGCCCACCACGACGCTCAGGGTGTGCAGCTGGAAGCCGATGCCCCAGCCTGCGCCGGCGCCGAACATGCCGACCGCGGTGACGCCTACGGTGCCGGCCAGCGCCTGCTGACGGTGGGGCAGCCGGTGCAGAGCGCCGAGCAGGGGCACCCGGACGAAGCCAGGCAGCAACAGGTACGCGTGCACCCATGGGGCCTTGTGCACCGATGCGCTGAGGTACGGATCGGTCTTGACCGCGTGGATCTCCTGGTGGAGGTCCTTGACGGCGCGGCGGCCGGCGTCGCGGAGCACATGCGTGAACGCGAACGGCCGCCCGTCGACCTCGACCTCGATCGGCAGCCCCACGTCGACCTGGTCGAACACGACCTCCCGGCCGCGCAGGTCGCGGTACGCCTGAATGCCGGGATCCGCGGCGACCGCCGCGGCGACGCAGTGGATCACGAAGGCGGTGAACCATTGGTCGGTCTGCTCGCGGCGCAAGGCGTCGCGCGCCGAGGTGACGTCGACCTCGAACAGGCCGTGGATGGCGTGCCTGCGCCGTGCGGCGCGCCCGGTGTCGATGACCAACTGCCGTACCCACGGCACAGCTCTGACCTGTGCGCCCACGGTCCACCTCCTGGAGCCGATCTGACCTGAGCATCAGCTCCCCGGGCGGCCGGGCGCACCGGCCGTCGGTCCTCTCCGTGCAGGACCTTGGACTCTCAGTCGGGTCTTCGGTCGCGCAGGCGGGCCGCATGGTCGGGCACCTGGGTCTGCATCTCCCGCGGCGTGCGTTCGTACCCCTTCGACGGCGGCCGCGGCGGCAGCGCGAGCGGTGGCCGCTGCACCTCGTGGTACGGGACCGTCGACAGCAGGTGCGCGATCATGTTGATCCGCGCGGAGCGTTTGTCCTCACTCTCCACGACGTACCAGGGCGCCTCCGGGATGTCGGTGTGGACGAACATCTCGTCCTTGGCGCGCGAGTAGTCCTCCCAGCGGGTGATCGACTCCAGGTCCATCGGCGACAGCTTCCAGCGCCGCATCGGGTCCTCGAGCCGGCTGCGGAACCGCCGTTCCTGCTCGCTGTCGCTGACCGAGAACCAGTACTTGCGCAGCAGGACGCCGTCCTCCACCAGTTGCCGTTCGAAGATCGGGCACTGGTGCAGGAACCGGGCGTACTCCTGGTTGGTGCAGAAACCCATCACGCGCTCCACCCCGGCGCGGTTGTACCAGCTGCGGTCGAACAGGGCGATCTCGCCGGCCGCCGGCAGGTGTTCGACGTACCGCTGGAAGTACCACTCGGTGCGCTGCCGCTCGGTCGGGGCGGGCAGCGCGACGATCCGCGCGACGCGGGGATTGAGGTACTCCGTGACGCGTTTGATCGTGCTGCCCTTGCCGGCGGCGTCGCGCCCCTCGAAGACGACCACGAGCCGGGCGCCCTCCGCGCGCACCCACTCCTGCAACTTCACCAGCTCGGCCTGCAGCCGCAGCAGCTCGCGCTCATAGATCTTCTTCGGCAACTTCTCCATCCCTGAACCATGCCGCATCCGGCACCCGCCGGACAGGCCTTTCGACCCTACGAGCGAGGCCCCGGCGGCTGTTCGCTCGAAGTGCACGACGCGCCGATCGGAAGGAGCAGGGCCATGCAGTACGTCGCACCCAGCCGTTCCGAGGCCCCGAAGTCGCTGAGAGCGGCCGGTCGCATCACCGCCACCGAGGCTGCCCGCCAGGCGATCCGTCATCTGACCGACAGCCGCGGGGCGCCGGTGATGTTCGTCCAGTTCGCCGACCGCGGCGCCGGGAGCACCCCGATGTGCTACCCGGAGAACGAGTTCCCGGTCCGTCCGGGTGACGTGCTGCTCGGCGAGGTCGAGGGCAGCCCGTTCTACATCGACCGGCGGCTCGACCAGGCCTGGGGCCGGGACGCGGTCCTGCTCGACGTCGCGTCCGGCGGTCCGGCGGGGTTCTCGCTTCCCGCCGGGCTCGGCGGCCACTTCGTCACCCGGCTGGTCGGTCGTGTTCGCGCATCCGATTCCCGTCCGCCCGAAAGGTCTGAAAGGACTGTCATGAAAGCAGCTGTCGTCACCGACTTCACGAAGCCGCTGGAGATCCAGGAGGTACCGATTCCCGAGCCCGGGCCGGGCGAGGTGCTGGTACGGATGGAGACCAGCGGGCTCTGCCACACCGACATCCATGCCGCGCACGGCGACTGGCCGGTCAAGCCGCACCCGCCGTTCGTGCCCGGACACGAGGGCGTCGGGATCGTCGAGAAGCTCGGCGACGGGGTGACGGAGCGGGCGGTCGGTGACCGGGTCGCGATCGCGTGGCTCGGCTACGCGTGCGGGAAGTGCCGCTACTGCATCGGCGGCTGGGAGACGCTCTGCCCGGAGCAGCGCAACTCGGGCTACTCCGTGAACGGCAGCTTCGCCGAGTACGCCGTGCTGCCGGCCGCGTTCGCGAACCCGGTGCCGGACGAGGTTTCGTCCCGGGACGCCGCGCCGCTGACGTGTGCCGGCGTGACGACGTACAAGGCGATCCGGGTGGCCGGGGTGGCGCCGGCCGAGACCGTGGCGATCTTCGGCGTCGGCGGACTGGGGCACCTGGCGCTGCAGTACGCGCGGATCGCCGGCGGCGTGACGATCGCCGTCGACATCGAGGACAACAAACTCGAGATGGCCAAGCACCTGGGTGCGGATCACCTGGTGAACGCGGCCACCACCGATCCGGTCGAGGCGATCCAGGCACTTGGCGGCGCCGACGTCGCGGTCGCTCTGGCGGCTGACCCGCGGTCGTTCGACCAGGCGTTCCGGTCGCTGCGTCGGGGCGGACGGCTGGTCTGCGTCGCGCTGCCTGCCGACGACGGCGCGCTGAGCCTGCCGATCTTCGACACGGTGCTGAACGGCAAGACCGTGATCGGTTCGATCGTCGGCACCCGCAACGATCTGGCCGACGTCTTCGCGCTGCACGCGGCCGGCCGGACGAAGGTCGTCGCCGTCGACCGCACGCTCGACGACGTCAACCAGTCGATCGAGGCCGTCCTGGCCGGCGACATCCCGGCGCGCGTGGTGTTCCGGTTCTGAACCTGCGGACGAAGGTGGTCGGGATGGACGAGATGCTGAGCGAGCAGGACCGCAAGGCGTTGCTCGCGGCCGCGGTGCTGGCGCCGTCGATGCACAACACGCAGCCGTGGCGGTTCCGGTTCGCGGACCGGGCGGTCGAGGTGTACCGGGACCGGGAGCGCGAGCTGCCGGCGGAGGACCCGTCGCGGCGGATGCTGTTCGTGTCGCTCGGCGCGGCGATCTTCAACCTCCGGGTGGCCGCGGCCGCCCGGGGGATGGGGTCGGTGGTCAGGCATCTGGTCGATCAGCGGCGTCCGGATCTGGTCGCCGTCGTGGAGCTCGAGGCGGCGCCGAACGATCCGATGGCGGCGCTCGCGCCGTACCTGACCGAGCGCCGGACGAACCGGGAGCCGTTCACCGAGCAGCGGCTGCCGGCGCAACTGCGGGCCGAGCTCGACCTGTGCGCCCGCGCCGAGGGCGCGGTCCTGCAGTGGATCGACAAGCCGACCCGGCGCTGGTGGTTGCAGATGGCAACGAACGAGGCGGTGACCGCGGACGACGAGGACCCGGCGCGGACGGCCGAACGCCGGCGCTGGGTCGGTGGCGACCGGGCCGCCGACGGCGTCCCGTCGAGCGCGCTGGGTGCACGGGCCGCGGGCGGCCTCCCGGTCGTCCGGGACCTGGCCGCGACCGAGGCGGACGCGGCGCGGCCGGCGGCCGACTTCGAGCGGGAGCCGCAGTTGGCGGTGCTCGCGACCCGGTTCGACGGGCCGATCGAGTGGCTGCGCGCCGGGCAGGCCCTGGAGCACGTCCTGCTGGAGGCCACTGCCCGCGGGGTTTCGACCTCGATGCTGAACCAGGCGATCGAGCACGAGGAACTGCGCGGCGAGATCAACGATCCCCTCGGGCCGTGGCAGCGTCCGCAGTCGGTGATCCGGTTCGGGTACGGCACGCAGGTCCGGCCGACGCCGCGGCGCCCGGCCGCGGACGTGCTGCTCGGCGAGTGACGTGGGGCCCGGTGGTCCGCCGAGGTCGGGACCTTGGGCCCTGACCACGGGGGCGCCGGAGGTCCGAACCTGGTGTGCAGGGGAGCCGCAGGCAGGAGGGTTGTCATGAGTGCCGCCAAGCAACGGTCCGGGGAGCTGTGGGTGCTCATGCAGACGCGTCGGCTCGGGATCGGCCGCAACTCCATGCGGCGTCGGTCCGACAGGCTCGAGAGCACGCTGCTCTGGTGCGCGCTGATCGCTGCGCTGCTGATGCTTCCGATCGGAGCGGCGACCGGCAACGCCGTACGGAACACGCTCGACGCCTCGTCGCAGCGGCAGCGGGCGGCGCTGCACGAGGTGCGCGCGCAGACCCTGGAGAGCGCCGAGCACGACGTGCCGAGCGTGCCCGGGGACGTACTGACCGTCATCAAGGTCGGGTACGTCGACGCGCAGGGCGCCGAACGCGAGGGCTACACGACCGTCGTCCGCGGCACCAAGGCCGGCGTCGGCGTCACGGTGTGGCTCGACCGGTCCGGCGCCATCGTCGCCGCGCCGCGCTCGACGTCCGACGACGCGGCGTACGGCGCCACCGCCGGGACGTTCACCGTCTTCGGCTCGTGGTTGGTCCTGTGGGGCCTGTTCCGCCTCGCCAGGGTGCCGCTGGACCGTCGCCGCCTGCGGGCCTGGGACGCCGAGTGGAGGACGATCGCCCCACGCTGGCTGCGCGGCCAGAAATGAGTCGTGCGTCGCGTCAGCGGCGGCGCTGGATCCGGTCCATCGCGGACCGCACTGCGGTGTCGCTCGGCTGCGGCCAGAACACGTCCCACGCGTGGAAAACCAGGCCGATGCCCCAGCCGAACAGCGGGAAGGCCGGCCAGAAGAACCCTGCGCCGGTCAGGTACCAGATGACCACCAGGAACGTGTTCACCATCAGGTAGGCGAGGACGTGACCGGCCAGGTCACGACGCTTGCGCAGCTCCTCGACCGCCTGCTCGCGCAACTTCTCGTCGGCGTCGGCCGGCAGCGGCCGATCGACGACCTTCTCGTCCATCACTGCCTCCTTGCTCATCATCTCCACCGTGCGCCGCCGCCGGGCGGGCGGTCAGGGGAGCAAGAGGTGCCTTCGGCGGGACCTTCGGCCCTGCTGGTCCGGCCCGATCCGGTTCGACGCTGGCAATGACGGATGACGCACAGACAAACGGACGCAGGGGAGGACGTGATGAGTACGACGACGTACCCGGTCCGGGTGGACGGGGCACTCGACGACCGGCTGAATCGCTGGTTGTGGCTGGTGAAGTGGGTGCTGGTGATCCCGCACCTGTTCGTGCTGGCGGTGTTGTGGATCGCGTTCGCGCTGCTGAGCTTCGTGGCGTTCTTCGCGATCCTGTTCACCGGCCGGTACCCGCGCGGCATCTTCGAGTTCAACGTCGGGGTACTGCGCTGGTCGTGGCGGGTGCAGTTCTATGCGTACGGCGCTCTGGGCACGGACAAGTACCCGCCGTTCACGCTGGAGGACGTGCCGGACTACCCGGCGCACCTCGAGGTGAAGTACCCCGAGCACCTGTCGCGCGGTCTGGTGCTGGTGAAGTGGTGGTTGCTGGCGATCCCGCAGTACATCGTGGTCGCGTTCTTCGTCGGCAGCGGGACCTGGTTCGCGACGCAGGCGGACGACCGGGTCTGGGCGTGGAGCGGCGGGCTGGTGGGTCTGCTCGTCCTGGTGGCGGCGATCGTGCTGCTGTTCACCGGGCAGTACCCGCGCTCGGTCTTCGACCTGGTGCTCGGGATGAACCGCTGGGTGTTGCGGGTGGCGGCGTACGCCGGGTTGATGGTCGACCAGTACCCGCCGTTCCGCCTGGACATGGGCGGTGACGATCCCGGGACCACGAGGCTGCACGAGCCGCCGCCCGGCGGGCCGCCGCTCGCCGACCGGCCGCAGGACCGGCCGATCCAGTCCGGGCCGTCAGGCCCGCCGGGGCAGTCGGGGCCGCCGCCGGCGCAGCCCGGGCAGTCAGGGCCCCGCATGACGGCCGGACGGGTCGTCGCGCTGGTTCTCGGCATCGTCGTGACGCTGGCCTCGGTCGTCGGCCTGACCGTCGGCGGGACGCTGGCCTGGCTCGACGAGGGCCGCCGGGACTCGGCCGGCTTCGTCACCTCCGGCCGGGTGACGTTGAGCACCAGCGGCTACGCGCTGGTCAGCGAGAACATGACGATCGACGCCGGCGCGACGAACGTCCCACGCGACTGGTTCGGTGACGTCCGGGTCCGGGCGGCCTCCACCGAAGGCATCCCGGTGTTCGTCGGCCTGGCGAGGTCGGCGGACGTGCGGTCGTACCTGAGCGGCGTCGGCTACGCGACCGTCCGGTCGCTCGGCATGAACCGGCCGGCGTACGACGACCACGCCGGCGGTCCGCCGCCGGTGGCACCGACCGAGATCGACATCTGGCGGGTCCAGGCCTCCGGTCCGGGGGAGCAGTCGATCACCTGGCCGATCGACAACGGCGAGTGGACGCTCGTCGTGATGGCCGCCGACGGCAGTGGGAACGTCACGGTCCGCGCGGATGTCGGTGCGACCGCACCGGCGCTGGAGTGGGCCTGGATCGTCGTGCTCGTGAGCGCCGGACTGACGCTGCTGCTCGGGGTGGCCCTCGTGGTGCTCGCGGTCGTCCGGCGGCCGCAGCCGGGACCTTCGGCCCTGCAAGCGCCGCCGCCTCCGCCGATGCAATGAGAAGGACGAACACAGCCGACCGACGGAGGGGCCGATCATGAGCGTACGAGTGGGGATCAACGGGTTCGGGCGGATCGGGCGGGATTACCTGCGCTGTGTGCTCGAGCGCGGATCCAGCGGCATCGAGGTGGTGGCGGTCAACGACATCGCCTCGCCGGAGACGCTCGCGCACCTGCTCCGGTACGACTCGACGTACGGCCCCCTGAAGGTGGAGGTCGGTCACACCGGGAACACGATCACGGTCGGCGGCCGGCGGCTGCGCGCGACCGCCGAGCGTGATCCGGCCCGGCTGGACTGGGCCGCGGTCGGCGCCGACATCGTGATCGAGTCGACCGGGAAGTTCCGCACCCGCGACGGCGCCGGCGCGCACCTGATCGCCGGCGCCCGCAAGGTGATCCTGTCGGTGCCCGGCAAGGACGTCGACGCGACCGTCGTGCTCGGCGTGAACGAGGACGACTACGACCCGGCGGCGCACGACGTCGTCTCGAACGCCTCGTGCACGACGAACTGCGTGGCGCCGATGGTGTCGGTGCTGCACCGGGCGTTCGGCGTCGAGCGCGGGCTGATGACGACGATCCACAGTTACACCAACGACCAGGTGCTGCTGGACTCCCCGCACAAGGACCTGCGGCGCGGCCGGTCCGGTGCCGTCAACCTGATCCCGACCAGCACCGGCGCGGCCCGCGCGGTCGGGCTGGTGATCCCGGAGCTGGCCGGGAAGATCGACGGCGTCGCGGTCCGGGTGCCGATCGAGGACGGCTCGCTCACCGACCTCGCGGTCGAGGTCTCCCGGCCGGTCACGGTCGAGCAGGTGAACCAGGCGTTCGCCGAGGCCGCGGCCGGTCCGCTGAAGGGGATCCTGCGCTACACCACGGATCCGATCGTGTCGCGCGACATCGTCGGCGACCCGGCGTCGTGCATCTTCGACGCGCAGCTCACCCAGGTCCAGGACCACCTGGTCAAGGTCTTCGGTTGGTACGACAACGAGTGGGGCTACACGAGCCGTCTGGTCGACCTGACCGAGCTCGTCGGCGCCTCGCTCTGACCAGCAGCTCTGGAGGAGAGATGAACACCGAGTACGTCGTACGGCTCGACGGCGACTTCGGATCGGAGCGGATCGGAGTGAAGGCTGCCCGGCTGGCCGCATTGGCCGGCGAGGGCATCCGGGTGCCCGAGGGGTTCGCGCTGACCGCGGCGGCGTACCGGGAGTTCGTCCGCGAGACCCGGCTCGACCCGTTGATCGCGCAGTGGATCCGCCGCTTCCGGGCCGGCTGCGATCTGGTCGTGGCCGCCGCGGAGATCCGCTCGGCGTTCCGTGACGCGCCGATGCCGCCGGCAATCGCCGAGGAGATCCTGACCGCGTACGGCGAGCTGGGCGGCGACGGCACCGACGTCGCGGTCCGGTGCAGCCCCGTCGACGGGGCGGACGGCGTGCAGGACGAGGTGTTCCTGCACCTGCGCACCGGCGCGGACGTGGTCGCGGCCTGCCGGCGGTGCTTCGCGTCGCTGTTCGGCACGGTCGCCGTCGGCAACCGTGAGGCCATGGGCCTGGACCACCTCGAGGCCGTGATGCCGGTGACCGTACAGACCATGGTGCGTGCCGACCTCGGCGCCTCCGGTACGGCGCGGGGCGAGAGCACGTTCGTCCGGATCCGGGCGACCTGGGGTCTGGGCGAGCCGCCCGCCGGTGACGCCGACCTGTACTCGGTCCACCCCGGCGGCCGGCCGCTGATCGTGCGGCACCGCGGCGCCAAGCTGACCAAGGTCGTGTACGCCGACCCGCGCGGGACACGGACCGTTCCGACGACGTACGACGAGCGGATGGCCCTGGTGCTGACCGACGACGAGCTGCAGCAGATCGCCGCCTGGTCGGTGGCCGCCGACCAGCACTTCCGGCGCCCGATGGCGCTGGAGTGGGCCAAGGACGGGGTGACCGGGAGCCTCTTCGTGGTCGAGGTCCGTCCGTGGGCGGTGCCCACGGTGACCATCGCCGCGCGCGGCCGGTCCGCCGCCGTCCCGTGGCACGGGTGACGGCCGTGTTCGAGATCCGGATCCACGGCCGCGGCGGGCAGGGAGTGGTGACGACGGCCGAGCTGTTGTCGGTCGCCGCGTTCACCGAGGGCCGGCACGCGCAGGCGTTCCCGACCTTCGGCTCGGAACGCACCGGCGCTCCGGTCGTCGGGTTCTGCCGGATCGGCGACCGTCCGATCCGGACCCACGAACCGGTTGCGGAGCCGGACGCGCTGATCGTCCAGGACGCCACGCTGATCCATCACATCGACGTGTTCGGCGGCCTCCGCGACGACGGGTACCTGCTGATCAACACGTCCTGTTCGCTCGCGGAGCTCGGGCTGGATGCTTTCGTCCGGCGGTTCCGGCCCGGACGGGTGCTGACGGTGCCGGCCACCGAGCTGGCCCTGACCCATCTGGGCCGTCCGCTGCCCGGCGCCGTCCTGCTCGGCGCGTTCGCCGCGCTGACCGGGCAGGTGCGGCCGGAGTCGGTCGTCGCCGTCGTCCGGGAGCGCTTCGCCGGGCAGGTTGCCGAGGGCAACGTCGCGGCGGTTCGCGCGGCCTACGACCTGGCCCAGGCGACCCTCGAGGAGGCTGCTCATGCGCTCACAGATTGAGGGCTCGCGCGCGGTCGCGGAAACCGTCGCGCGCTGCCGTCCCGAAGTGATCTGCGCGTACCCGATCTCGCCGCAGACCCACATCGTGGAGGCGCTGAGCGGGATCGTCGCCTCCGGTGAGCTCGCGCCGTGCGAGTTCGTGAACGTCGAGTCGGAATTCGCCGCGATGTCCGTCGCGATCGGCGCGTCGGCGACCGGAGCCCGGGCGTACACCGCGACCGCCAGTCAGGGCCTGCTGTACATGGCGGAGGCGTTGTTCAACGCGTCGGGACTCGGCCTGCCGATCGTCATGACGGTGGCGAACCGGGCGATCGGCGCCCCGATCAACATCTGGAACGACCACAGCGACGCGATGTCGCAACGCGACTCCGGCTGGATCCAGCTGTACGCCGAGAGCAACCAGGAGGCGGCCGACCTGCACGTGCAGGCGTTCCGGATCGCCGAGGAGCTGTCGCTTCCGGTGATGGTGTGCATGGACGGGTTCGTGCTGACGCACGCGGTCGAGGGCGTCGACGTACCGTCGCAGGAGCAGGTCGACGCGATCCTGCCGCCGTACCGGCCGCGGCAGGTGCTCGATCCCGACGCCCCGATGACGATCGGCGCGATGGTCGGGCCGGACGCGTTCACGGAGGTCCGGTACCTCGCGCACCAGCGGCACCGGGAGGCGCTGACGGTGATTCCGAGGATCGCCGACGAGTTCGCGCAGGAGTTCTGGCGGAGCTCCGGCGGTCTGGTCCGGCCGTACGGATGTCTGGGCGCGGAGACGGTGGTGGTGGCGCTCGGCTCGGTGCTGGGCACGCTGAAGGACACCGTCGACGAGCTCCGCACGGAAGGTCTGAGCATCGGGGTGCTCGGTGTGACGACGTTCCGGCCGTTCCCGTCGAGCGCCGTGCGGGCCGTGCTGCGCGGCGCTCGCCGGGTGGTCGTGCTCGAGCGGGCGCTCGCGGTCGGGATGGGCGGCATCGTCGCCGCGGACGTGCGGGGGAGCGTGCCGGAGGCGTCGATCGCGACGGTGATCGCGGGCCTCGGCGGGCGGCCGGTGACGAAGGCGTCGCTGCGGGCGATGCTGACCGACGCCGCCGCCGGCCGTCTCGACCCGTTGACGTTCCTGGATCTCAAGGACGACGTGGTCGAGCGCGAACTGCGCCGTACGGGCTGAGCAGCGATCGGAGGAGGCATCATGCCTGCGGAACGGATCAAGTTCTACCAGACCGGCAGCTTCGCGGTCGGGAACCGGCTGCTCGCCCCCGACCAGCGCGCGGTACAGGCCGATGCCGGCCGTACGAACTCGCTGACCATGGGCCACCGCGCCTGTCAGGGCTGCGGTGAGGCGCTCGGCGCACGGTACGTGTTGGACGCGGTGATGCGTGCTGCCGGCAGCCGAGCGGTGACGGTGAACGCCACGGGCTGCCTGGAGGTCTTCTCGACGCCGTACCCCGAGTCGTCATGGCGGGTCGCGTGGCTGCATTCCCTGTTCGGCAACGCGCCCGCGGTGGCTACCGGTGTCGCCGCCGCTTTGAAGGCGAAGGGCCGGACCGACGTCCGCGTGGTCGGCCAGGGCGGTGACGGCGGCACGGTCGACATCGGTATGGCGTGCCTGTCCGGCATGTTCGAGCGCAACGACGACGTGCTGTACGTGTGCTACGACAACGGCGGCTACATGAACACCGGTGTGCAGCGGTCCGGGGCGACTCCGCACGGGGCCGTGACCACCACGACTCCGGCCGGGAACTCGTTCGGCCAGGGCAAGAGCCTTCCGCTGATCGCGATGGCGCACCGCATCCCGTACGTCGCCACCGCGACCGTCGCCGACCTGCGCGACCTGGAGTACAAGGTGACCAAGGCGATGGGGTACCACGGCGCGCGCTACCTGCACGTGCTCGTGCCGTGCCCGCTCGGCTGGCGGACCGCGTCCGACGAGACGATCCGGATCGCCCGGCTGGCCACCGAGACCGGGATCTTCCCGGTGTTCGAGGCCGTCGACGGTGAGGTGACGGACGTGACGCGGATCCGCCGGCTCCGCCCGGTGGTCGACTACCTGCGGCCGCAGGGCCGGTTCGCGCACCTGTTCGGCGACACCCCGCGCGACGACGTGATCAGCCGGATCCAGGCCGAGGCGGACCGCACCGTCCGCACCTTCGGCCTGACCGAACCCGACGAGGTGATGTAGATGCCTGAGGCAAACAGCGTGCACCCCTACGCGATCACGCTGGACGTCGGATCGAGCCTGGCGAACAAGACCGGGTCGTGGCGGACCGAGCGGCCGGTGTACCTGGACCGGATGCCGCCCTGCAACGACGCGTGCCCGGCCGGGGAGAACGTCCAGGAGTGGCTGGCGCACGCCGAGGAAGGCGACTACGAGGCCGCCTGGCGCCGGATCATGGTGGACAACCCGTTCCCGGCGGTCATGGGCCGGGTCTGCTACCGGCCGTGCGAGACCGCCTGCAACCGCGCGACGCTCGACGAACCGGTCGGGATCAACTCGGTCGAGCGGTTCCTGGGCGACGAGGCGATCAAGCAGGGCTGGTCCGTCGCGGTCGAGGCCGCGCCGACCGGCAAGCGGGTGCTGATCGTCGGCGCCGGCCCGTCCGGGCTCTCCGCGGCGTACCACCTGGCGCGGTTCGGCCACGAGGTGACGGTGTGGGACGACTCGCCGCAGGCCGGCGGCATGATGCGCTACGGCATCCCGTCGTACCGGCTGCCGCGGGACGTCGTCGACGCCGAGATCCGCCGGATCGCCGACCTCGGCGTCCGGCTCGAACTCGGCCGCGCGGTCACCGACCTGGACAGTGAACTGGACGCGTTCGACGCCGTGTTCCTGGCGGTCGGCGCGCACATCGGCCGCCGGGCCGACATCCCGGCCGGCGACTCCGCGCGCATCGTCGACGCGGTGTCGATGCTGGCCGGTCTGGAGAAGGGCGAGCGGCCGTTGCTGGGTCGACGGGTCGCGGTGTACGGCGGCGGCAACACCGCGATGGACGTCGCCCGGACCGCGCGCCGGCTCGGCGCCGCGGACGCGGTCGTGGTGTACCGGCGGACCCGCGAGCGGATGCCCGCGCACGACATCGAGGTCCGGGAGGCGCTCGAGGAAGGCGTCCGGATGCGCTGGCTGTCGACCATCGTGTATGCCGGGGGCGACCGGGTGCGGATCGAGAAGATGCGCCTCGACGAGTCCGGGTTCCCGCAGCCGACCGGCCAGTTCGAGGAGCTGGACGCGGACTCGGTGGTGCTCGCCCTCGGGCAGCAGGCCGACCTGGCGCTCGTCGCGGACCTTCCCGAGGTGACCGTCGACGACGGCGTGGTGCAAGTGGATGCCGCGATGATGACGGGCCGGGCGGGCTTGTTCGCGGGTGGCGACATGGTGCCCGGCGAACGGACCGTCACGGTGGCCGTCGGCCACGGGAAGCAGGCCGCGCGGAACATCGACGCGTGGCTGCGGGGCACGGCGTACCTGCATCCGGACCGGCCGGAGCTCGCGACGTACGAGCGGCTGAACACCTGGTACTACTCGGACGCGCCGGCGACCGTACGGCCGCAGCTGGACGTCGCGCGGCGGATCACGACGTTCGACGAGGTGACCGCCGGACTGACCGCCGAGACCGCACTGTTCGAGGCCCGGCGTTGCTTGTCGTGCGGCAACTGCCTGGAGTGCGACAACTGCTTCGGCGTCTGCCCCGACAACGCCGTCATCAAGCTCGGGCCCGGCAAGCGCTACGAGATCGACCTGGACTTCTGCAAGGGCTGCGGCCTCTGTGCCGCCGAGTGCCCGAGCGGAGCCATCACCATGATCCGCGAGCGTTCGTGACGGGCGCGGTGGAGCCGAGCAGGGCGTAGTGGCCGTCGTAGCGGGCGTAGAGGGCGTGAAGGCGGCCGGTGAACTTCTCGGTGAAGATGTCGACGGGCGCGCCGGTGAGGTCGAGCCGGGCGACGGCCTGCGGGATGGTGCTGCGCTCGGCGACGGCGAGTGCGATCGGGGGTGAGGTGGCCTCGAGGCCGAGCGGGTTCGGCCGGGACTGGAAGATCCGGTAGCGGCCGGGGCCGGAGCGCATCACGATGCTGTCCTGGCGGCTGTACTTCTCGCGGAACAGGTGGAAGCGGTAGTCCATCGCCTCCAGAACGGTGATCGCCTCGGCCGCCGTCATCGCCGTCGGGTGGCAGCCCTTGTGACGGGTCACGCGCCGGCCGGCCGGCGGCAGGAGCTCAGGCGGCGAGGGCGGCGGCAGGGTGGTGACCTGTTGCCGCAGGCACTCGGCGAGTGCGGACGGGAACAGGTGCAACTGCTCGATGGTGCGGGTCGCGAGCAGGCTGACGAGGTCGGACATCGTGGCGGCGGCGACCTGCGCCCGGACGCGATGCCCGCCGCTCAGCTGGATGTCGATCTGGGCGACCAGCGGCCGGAGCAGACCGGGCTCGGTCAAGCGGGTGAGTCGCACCCGGCTGTGCGGCGCCCAGGTCCCGAGGATCGGAGCCAGATGCTCGCGGACCACCGTCGCGGCGTCGGTCGGCAGGATCCCCGCCGTACTGACCGAGATCGCGGCGACCGCCCGCAGCGGTACCACGCGCAACGGCACCGTGCCATGACTCTCAGTGCTCATCGTCCCCCCTGATCTCGGCCACAGCCCCCACGGTCGCACCGCGCCCGCCCGGCGGGCAGGTCCGTTGGGCCCCGAAACAGGGCCGTTGGTCCCTGCCGCGACCGGCGTACCGGCGGTCAGGATCGTGTGCACGGCGAGAGGAGCTTCCGTGGACGGGTCCGGCAAGGTACGACGGTTGGAGGGGCGGCCGATCGTGGTCGGCTACGACGGCTCCGCGGCGAGTGACGCGGCGGCGCGCTGGGCCGCCGGGGCGGCGCAGCGGGTCGGGCGCCGGGTGCGGATGATCCATGTGATGCCCTGGCCGGCCCTGCGCGGCAGCGGCGGCACCGCGGTCGCCATCGGCACGGATGCCCTCGGGCGGGCGGCCGAGCGGCTGCTGGACAAGTCCTGCCGGGACATCCGTCACGAATACCCCGGCGTGCTGATCGACGCCGAGGTCGTGATCGGCGATCCGGTTCCGGTGCTGTTGCGGGAAGCCGCCGGCGCCTCGGTGCTGGTGCTCGGCTCCCGCGGTCTGGGCGAGCTGCGTGAGCTCGCCGGAGGGTCGGTGATGGCTCACATCGCCACCCACGCGACCAGCCCGGTCGTCGTCGTACCGGCGGACTGGCAGCCGCGGCCGGAAGGCCCGCGCCACGTGGTCGTCGGTGTCGACGGATCGGCGGAGAGCTGGAACGCGGTCGCGTTCGGATTCGAGTTCGCCGAGCAGACCGACGCCTCGGTCACGGCCGTGCTCGCCTGGCACGACCCGCAGAGCACAGGCCCCGGCGACATGCTGTTCCCGGTCCACGACCTCAACGCGCTGGAGGAGGACGGTGCCGTCCTGCTGAGCGAGGCGGTCGCCGGTCAGGCGGTCGACCATCCGGACGTGAAGGTCACCGAGACCGTTGTGCACGGGGCGCCCTCGAGGGTGCTGGAGGAGGAGTCGCGCGACGCCGATCTGCTCGTCGTCGGATCGCGCGGCCGAGGACGGATCCGTGGCTTCCTGCTCGGCTCGGTCAGCCGCGCCGTCCTGCACCACGCGACCTGCCCGGTGGCCGTGGTGCGCTGAACCGGCGCGCGTGGTCGTCGGCCCTACCCGGCACAGGACATTCGGCCCTGCTCGACGCGGACCGTAGGACCGATGCTGGACATATGAGGGCATCCGCCAGCGATCGACGGTCGATGTCGAATCTCATCGACCACTGGCTGGCCGACGGCCTGATCACGTCCGCGCAGGCTTCCCGGATGCGCGCCGAACTCGACGGCGTCCCGCGTCCCGTCGCGCACGACATTCCGGCCGAGGGCCGCGGGCGTACGTCCTTGGTGGTGGAAGCCCTGGCGTACCTCGGCGGCGTGATCGTGATGGTGGCCGCCGGCTTGATCAGTGCGCAGTACTGGAGCGAGCTGGGGGACACAGGTCAACTCGCCGTCGTCGGAGGTGCCGCGGCCGCGCTGTTGCTGGCCGGAGCCTTGGTCCCGGCCCACAGCGCTCCTGGTGTCCGGCTGCGGTCCGTGCTGTGGCTGCTGTGCACCGCAGGTACCGGAGCGTTCCTCGCGCTGTTCGCCGATATCGTCCTGGAGCTGGACGGCAGCGCGATCGGAATGGTCGCAGGTGGGGGAGCTGCCGCGCTCGCCGCGGTGCTCTGGTGGCGCCTGCCCGGCCTCGCGCAGCAGGCGGCCTTCTTCGTGGCCATGATGGTCACAGCCGGGGCGACCGTCGCCCAGCTGACCACCGGCCCGCACCTCCCGGGGCTGGCCGTCTGGACCACCGGAGGGATCTGGTTCCTGCTCGGGTGGTTCGGAACGGTGAGGCCGCGCCGCGAGGTCCAGGCGCTGGCGGCCGCCGCCGCGCTGATCGGCGCGTTGATGACACTGCCGACGAACGTCGGGATGGTGCTCGCACTGTGCACCGTCGTGGCCGTCGTGGTGCTGGCGGTGGTCGTCCGCGACCTGCTGCTGCTCGCGGTGGGTGCGCTCGGCGCCCTGAACGTCCTGCCGGTCGTGGTCAACGAGTGGTTCCCGGGCGAACTCGCGGCCCCGCTGGTGCTGCTGGTCGTCGGCGCCCTGCTCGTCACGGCCGCGGTCTACACAGCCAAGAGGGGAAAGGGCCACAACCGTGACTGAGCCCTCGATCGACGTCGACTGCCCGACAGTCCAAGGTCCCGGCGGAACCGGGCCCGTCGCCTCTGCCGTCCGGAATCCGGCGGGACGACAGTGGACGTGGGGTTGAGTGAGTGGGAGGTAAGCATCATGCAGACCAGGCCGGCTCTGAACGAACTCGGCTTGAACGCCGGCAAGAAGGCGCGGTTGCGGCGGATCCTTTTCGACCACGGCCTGCGCAACGGTACGGCGCTGTTCCTTCCGTACGACCAGGGTCTCGAGCACGGGCCGCGCGACTTCTTCGCGAACCCGGTCGCGTCGGACCCGGCGTACATCATGAAACTGGCGATCGCCGGTGAGTTCAACGGGGTCGCGCTGCAGATCGGACTGGCGGAGAAGTTCTTCTGGGACTACGCCGGTGAGATCCCGCTGATCCTGAAGCTGAACGGCAAGACCGACATCCCGCCGGACGCCGCCGCACTGTCCCCGGTGCACGCGAGCGTCGCGGACGCCGTCCGGCTGGGTGCGGACGCGGTCGGCTACACGCTGTACGTCGGATCGCCCGCGCAGGAGGCGGACTTCGCGCAGTACCGGACGATCCGTGCCGACGCCGAGCGGTTCGGTATGCCGCTGGTCGTGTGGGCGTATCCGCGAGGCTCGGCGATCGAGGCGAAGGGCGGCAAGGACTCGTTCTACGCCGTCGACTACGCCGCGCGGGTCGCGAGCGAGCTGGGCGCGGACGTGGTGAAGGTGAACTTCCCGCACCCGGACAAGCGCGACGCCGTCAAACCGCCGTACGAGGAGATCTTCTCGCCGCAGCAGGCGATCGACGGTGTGGTCCGCTCCGCCAACCGCACGCTGGTCCTGGTCTCCGGCGGCGAGCGGGCCGGCGACGACGCGATGTACCGCAAGGCCGAGCAGGCGATGGACGCCGGTGGCCTCGGCTGCATCTTCGGCCGCAACGTCTGGCAGCGCGGGTACGACGAGTCGCTGGCCTTCGTCGACGGCCTCAAGGAAATCCTCGTCCAGCACCCCAGTCGATGAAAGGAATGCCCGTCATGTCGAAGTACATTCTCGTCGGTGTGGACGACTCGCCCGAGGCGCGGACCGCGCTGCACTGGGCCGTGGAGGCCGCCGCGGAGCGCGATCTGCCGGTCCGGGTGGTGCGCGCGTACCTGGACGAGGCGAGTCGCTGGCCGGCCGTCGGGGCCGAGGGATATCTCCCGCCGCCGATGCCGCTCGACAGGTTCGAGCACGAACTGGACGGCGCGGTGCGGTACGCCCGGGACCGGCTCGGCTACCAAGGCGGCTCGGGGTGGCTGGCGAACACCGATCCGTCGGACGCGCTGCTGACCGAGGCGGAGCACGCCGAGATGGTGGTCGTCGGGACGCGCTCGCGGAACAAGGCATCCGCGGCGTTCCTGGGCTCGGTGGCGACTGCGGTGGCGGCGAAGGCGCCGTGCCCGGTGGTCGTCGTCCGCGGCGAACGCCGCGACGGTCCGGTCGTCGTCGGCACCGACGGGTCACCGGACTCGGAGGGAGCGCTGGCCTTCGCCTTCGACCAGGCGGACCGCGCCGATCATCCGCTTGAGGTGGTGTACTGCTGGCAACCGCAGGCCGATCACCACGCGTCGATCGAGAGCACCCACCAGCTGTTGAAGGACTGGCTGGCCGACAGTCTGCAGAAGTACCAGGACGAGTTCCCGCGGGTCAAGGTCCGTGCGTCCGTCCTCGAGGGGCGCGCGAGCGCGCAGCTGATCGCGTGGTCCGACACGGCCTCGCTGGTCGTGGTCGGCTCCCGGGGCCGCGGCGGCGTGGCCGGGCTGCTGATGGGCTCGGTCAGTCAGAGTCTTCTCCACCACGCGGCGTCGCCGGTCGCGATCGTCCGCCGGGCCAAGGAGTCATGATGCGTCACTACCTGACGGCCTCCGACGTGATGACCAAGGACGTCGTCACTGTCGCGGAGGACACGCCTTTCAAGACGGTCGCCGCCGTCCTGGCCGAGCACCACATCAGCGCGGTGCCCGTGCGCAGCACGTTCGGCGGTGTCGTCGGCATCATCTCCGAGACCGATCTGCTGCGTAAGGAGGAGTTCCAGCGCCGGCCGCGCCGCCCTTGGCAGCGCGGCGGGACGCGGACGAAGGCGGACGCGACGACGGCCCGGCTGCTGATGTCCAGCCCGGCCGTGACGATCGAAGGCGGCTGCACGCTGGACGAGGCCGCCCGGTTGATGGCGGCGCGCCGGATCACCCGGCTGGTCGTGATGGACGGCGACGAGCTCGCCGGCATCGTGACCCGGTCCGACCTGCTCCGCGCCTTCCTCGCTCCGGATCAGGAGATCCTGGCGCGGGTCCGCCGCGATGTCGTCGAACGGCAACTGTGGGACGAACCGCTGGCCGTCCAGATCGACGTACTCGAAGGTGTCGTGACCCTGTCCGGGCAGGTCCCGCAGCGCAGTACCGCCGCGCTGGCCGGCAGCCTGGTCGCGGGCGTGGACGGCGTGGTCGGCGTCCGCAACGAGCTGACCTGGGAGTTCGACGACACGGCCCGCGCGGCCGGACCGTTCTACTGACAGGTCCGGCGCTAGGCGGAAGGAGGCGGTCCCGACGCTGAACGCGGTGTTCGACTGGCTGGCCGGCCTTCCGCCGTGGCTGGTGATCACGGTGGCCGGTCTGCTGCCGGCGCTCGAGGCATCGACCTTCCTCGGCCTGCTCGTCCCGGGTGAGACCGCGGTCATCATCGGCGGAGTCGCGGCCCATTCCGGCGCCCTGCCGCTGTGGGCGGTGATGCTCGCCGCCGCGGTCGGCGCGGTCGTCGGCGACCAGATCGGATTCGTCGTCGGCAGACGTCACGGCCCTGCGCTTCTCGGCCGGCTGCCGGGCAGGTTGCGCCGTCGTGAGCAGATCGATCGGACGCTGGCACTGATCGCCCGCCGCGGCGCCGCCGCGGTCGTGCTCGGGCGCTGGACCGCGGCCTTCCGCGCGCTCGTGCCGGGAATCGCGGGCATGAGCCGCATGCGGCGCTCGCACTTCACCGTCGCCAACGTGATCGGCGGCGTCGCCTGGGCCGTCCTCGTCGCCGGTGGCGGCTACCTCGCCGGCGCCTCGTACCGTGCCCTCGAACAACGCCTCGGTCTGGTCAGCGGGCTCCTGCTGGGCACCTTCGTCGTCGCCGTGATCGTTGCCCTGCTCGTGGCCCACCGCCGGCGCCGGCGCCGGAGTGTCCCCTGAGAACTCGATGACGGATGTGTCGGCGGTCCGCTGCCGGCGAAGGGGCCGGGTCCCGTCGGGGGTTCGGTGAGCGTCGTACCGTTGCGTCATGGTGCCGCGGCGGAGTTGGGTCGAGCAGATCATGGGACTGCCGATCAGCGTGCTCGCGCGCGGCCGGGCGGCAGGGTCCGAGCGGGCGGAGGCCGCGGTGCGGGAGGTGTTCGCGGAGTTGGTGGAGATCGATCGCGTGTTCTCGCCGTACCGCGAGGACAGTGCGGTGAGTCTGCTGGCGCGGGGCGAGGAGAGCTGGGACTCTGTCGACGCGGTGGTGCGAGAGGTCGCCGAGCGGTGCGTGGCCGCGCGGGAGGCGACCGGTGGATTGTTCGACGCACAGGTGCCCGGCGGCAGCTGGGACCCTTCGGGGCTGGTGAAAGGGTGGGCTGTCGAGCGAGCCGGTGCACGACTGCGGGAGGCCGGTGGCGTGGACTGGTGCCTGAACGCCGGCGGCGACGTCCTCGTGGTGTGTCCGAGCGGCGAGCCGTTCACCGTGGGCATCCAGGATCCGCGTGATCCCGGCCAGGTGATCACCGGCGTGCGGCGGACCGGGGGAGCGGTCGCGACGAGTGGGACGGCTGCCCGGGGCGCGCACCTGTACGACCCGCGGACGGGCCGTCCGGCCGGCACGCGGTGGCTGTCGGTGTCGGTGACCGGTCCGTCGCTGGAGTGCGCCGACGTGCTCGCGACGGCGGCCTTCGTGGCCGGTGACGACTGGCCCACCGTGCTGCCGCCGGGCTACGAGGGGCTCGGTGTTCTTGCTGATGGCAACTTGTTCGCCACGGCGCGCTGGGGGCAGGAGTGACGTCGAGGATCCTGGTGATCGAGGACGACGCCGACCTGGCACGCCTCCTGGAGCGGGTGCTCACCGACGAGGGGTACGCCGTCACCTGGGCGCCCGACGGTCAACGGGGACTGCATCTGGCGCTGACGCAGCCGGCGGACGCGATGATCGTCGACCGTGGCCTGCCCGCTGTGGAGGGCCTGGACCTGATCGCGCGGTTGCGGAGCCGCGGCGTCGGTACGCCGATCCTGGTGCTGTCGGCACGGAACAGCACCGCGGACCGGGTCGACGGCCTCGACGCGGGCGCCGAGGACTACCTGACGAAGCCTTTCGAGCTGACGGAGCTGCTGGCCCGCGTGCGCGCGTTGCTCAGGCGTCACCTGGATCATGCCGTCGAGCTCGCCGTACCAGGTGGTGCGCTGGACCTGGCCGCCCGGTCGGTCAGGCGAACCGACGGCGGATCGGTGGAGTTGTCGGAGCGGGAGGCCACGCTGCTCGGGCTGCTGGCGGCGCGGCCCGCGGCGGTGTTCAGCCGGGCGGAGTTGCTCGACCGCGTGTTCGACGCCGCCGAGTCGGAGACCGTTGTCGACACCTACGTGCACTACTGCCGCCGCAAGCTCGGGCGCGACGTCATCAAGACCGTACGTGGGCTCGGCTACCGGTTGGGGAAGCTGTGAGCGGCAGCCCGATCGGTGACGAGGTCCTGGTCCGCCGGGCCGGTCGCGGCGTCGCTGTCCAAGCAGCGGCTCTGGTCGCGCTGGCGATGCTGTTGCTGATTGCCCTTGTCACTGTGGTCGTCGTTCGTGGTCAGGCCGGCGCGGCGGACGATCTGCTCCGGTCCGCGATCACGACCGCCGACGACGTAGGCGATCCACCGGCAGGGACCTGGCTGATCATGAGTGCACCGTCCGGCACGACGAGCTCACCAGGCCTGCCCGACGAGCTGGCGCCGGAGCTGGAGGCGCTGCGGGGCCAGGCCACGGAACAGATCAAAGTGATCACGGTCGAGAACGACGACGGCGAGTACCGGATCGCCACCGGTCTCGTGAAAGGCCGGCCGGTGCAAGCAGTGCTGAACCTTGCGACGGCCCACAACGAGCGCGCCCGCCTCCTGCAGGCGATGGGCCTCGCGACCGTCCTCGCGCTGCTGCTGGCGGGCCTGCTGGGCGTGCTGATCGGGCGACGCGCCGTACGGCCGTTGGCGCAAGCGCTCACTCTGCAGCGTGCGTTCGTGGCCGACGCCGGACACGAGCTGCGGACGCCCCTGACGCTGCTGAGCACGCGTGCGCAGGTCCTCGAAAGAGCCCTGCGACGCAACGGCGCCGAGGACCAGTTGCTCGACGACGCGCGCGGCGTGGTCGGTGACACGCGCCGGCTCGCCGAAGTCGTCGACGACCTGCTGGCCGCGGCCGATCCGCGCGGCGCCGAGGATCACGAGCCGGTCGACCTGGCCCGGATCGCGCAGGATGTCGCGGCCGCGGCGGGCGCGCACGCCGAGCAGGCCGGGGTGCGGCTGCGGTGGACGGCGGAAGACGGCCCTGCGGCCGCACTGGGGTCGCCGAGCGCGATCCGGCGGGCCACGATGGCGCTCGTCGACAACGCGATCGACCACACGCCACGCCACGGCGACGTCCGCCTCGACGTACGGCGCCGGCGCGGCGAGGTGATCCTCGCGGTCAGCGACACCGGCCCGGGGATCGGCCCGGAAGCCGCGCAGCGTGTCCTGCGTCGTTTCGACTCCGGTGGTCACCGGTCCGGCCGGAAACACTACGGCCTCGGGCTGGCGCTCGCCCACGACGTTGCGAACCGGCTCGGCGGGCAGCTCCGGCTCGTTCCGAGCGAGATCGGCGCGACCTTCGAACTCGTGCTCCCCGCGCTCCCGGACGACGGTCCAAGGAAGGTCTAAGATTCCGCGGTCATCGTCGCAGTATGACGAATCGCGGTGCTGCACAGGTGGCGAACCGGCCGCGCATCGCGCATGTCCGCAGGCGACCGCGCCGGACGCCGTCCTGGTGGCGGGATCTGACCGGTGTGCTCTGCTGGGCGAGCGTGCTGGTCGTCGTGGCGCTGTGGGTGTCCGGGCGCGGCGTCCAGACGCTTCTGAACGGTCCGGCCGATCTGTTCACGTCGCTCGGGCGGTTGTCCGGGCTGGTGGCCGCGGATCTGCTGCTCGTGCAGGTGTTCCTGATGGCGCGGGTGCCGATGATCGAGCGGAGCTACGGGCAGGACGAGCTGGCGCGGCGGCACCGCCTGGTCGGCTTCTGGTCGTTCAACCTCCTGCTGGTCCACATCGCCGCGATCCTCGTCGGCTACACGCTGCGCGATCACAACAACGTCCTGCGTGAGACGTGGACCGTGGTCACGACGTACGGCGGGATGCTGCTGGCCGCGGCGGCGAGTGTCGCGTTGACCGTGGTCGTGCTCACGTCGATCAGGGTCGCGCGGCGGGCGCTGCGCTACGAGTCGTGGCACCTGCTGCACCTGTACGCGTACGTGGGCGTCGGGCTGTCAATCCCGCACGAAATCTGGACCGGCGCGGACTTCACGACGTCTCGGCTCGCGCAGGTGTACTGGTGGTCGGCGTACGGCGCCGCGCTCGGCGCGATCGTGCTGTACCGGGTGCTGCTGCCGCTGTGGCGGACGCTGCGGCACGGCCTCACAGTGCGCGAGGTCGTCCACGAAGCGCCGGGAGTGGTGACCGTGACGCTCGGCGGACGGGGGCTGCACCGGATGCCGGTCCGGGCGGGGCAGTACTTCGTGTTCCGCTTCCTCGACGGTCCGGGCTGGTCACGGGGCAACCCGTACTCGTTGTCGGCGTCACCCGCACCGGACCGGCTCCGGGTGACCGCCAAAGCCGCCGGCGACGGCAGCAGCCGGCTCGCCCGGCTACGGCCCGGAACGCGGGTCGCGGTCGAGGGGCCGTACGGCCGGCTGACCGCCGAGCGGCGGGCCACCGACCGGGTCGCGATGTTTGCCTGCGGCATCGGTATCACGCCGTTGCGGGCGCTGCTCGAGGAGCTCGACTACGCGCCGGGCAACGCGGTTCTGGTGTACCGCGCGCACAGCGTCGACGACCTCGTGTTCCGCGACGAGCTCGAGCAGCTCGCCCGCCGCCGGGGCATCACGCTGCACTACCTGCTCGGCCCGCGGCTGCGTGGGCGTACGTCGTGGCTGCCCGAGAGCGCCGCGTCCTGGTCCGACGCGGACGCCGTACGCCGCTTGGTGCCGGGACTGTCGCAGTACGACGTCTATGTCTGCGGTCCGGACCGCTGGATGGATGCGGCCTGCGCGGCTGTGCTCGCCGCCGGGCTGCCCGCCGGACAACTGCACCAGGAACGGTTCTCGTGGTGAGAGGAGTGCGCGGGTGAGGCGCGGGATCAGGTTGCTGATGACGATCGCGACAACGGCCGTAGTGGCGGTGGCTTTCCGGGCGAGCATGCAGCCGCAGACAACCGCTCCGGGGGCAGCGATCGTCAGTCCTGAGGCCGCACCACGTGCCCGACCGGCGGCACCGCCCCGCTCGGCACCGCGGCCGGCAAGGCCGACCAACTCGACGAAGTCGACGAAGCCGACGAGGTCCACGAGGCCGACCAGCACCAGTGCGCCGGCGAAGTCGGTTGTCGTCGCCGGCGGGGTGGCCGACACACAGTACGGTCCGGTGCAGGTGGAGATCACCGTTCGCGGCGGACGGATCGCCGGGGCCCGCGCGTTGCAGCATCCGAGCGGCGACGGGCAGACCGACCAGATCAACGCGTACGCCGTGCCGCGCCTCGACCAGGAGACGACGGCGGCGCAGAGCGCACACATCGACACGGTGTCCGGCGCGACCTTCACCTCGGACGGCTACCGGCGATCGCTGCAGTCCGCACTCGACGCCGCGCACCAGGCCGGTGCCCGATGACGGCGCATTCGCAACGGCTGCGGCGCAACATCGTGGTCGGCGGCACCACCGGCGTACTGCTGGTGCTGCTGTTCCTCTACCCGTCCAGCCGGAATCACGTGTCGACTCCCGCGGTGCCCGTCGCGACGCCAGGCGTCGTGAGCACCGGCTCCGGTGAGGTGACGGTGAACGGGACGTCCGAAGGCACCCGGTACGGACCGGTGCAGGTGCGGGTCAGCATCCGCGGGCGGCGGCTGGTGGCGGTGACCGCGGTGGCCTACCCGTCGTCAGGAGGGCGTGATCGCGAGATCAGCTCGTTCGCGCTGCCGCGGCTCGAGCAGGAGGCGGTCGCGGCCCAGAGTGCCCGTATCGACACGGTGTCCGGGGCGACGTTCACCTCGGACGGGTACCGCCGGTCGCTGCAGTCGGCCCTGGACGCCGCCCACTTCCGTGCGGCGGGCTGACGCGTTCCAAGAATTCCCCAAGATCCGGCTGCCAGTGTGGGGCCTCCGAGTCGAGTCGAAGGAACCTGAATGCAGACTGTCAACGGTCTCCCCGCCCACGTGCTCCTCGTGCACGCCATCGTCGTCCTGCTTCCGTTGTCGGCGGCACTCCTGGCGCTGACAGCGGTCTGGCCCGCGGGTCGCAAGCGGCTCGCCGGGCCGAATGCGGTGCTGTCGGTGCTGGTCGTCGTGCTGGTGCCGATCACCACGAGCGCCGGTGAATGGCTGGAGCACCGGGTCGCGGCGAACCCTCTCGTCCACCGGCACGCCGAGCTCGGCGACACCGCCATCTACGCGGCGATCGGCGTCGCGGCGCTGGCGCTCGTGGTCTGGTGGCGGCAGCGGGAGAGCTCCGGGCGGACGCCGGCGCGGCGCACGTTTCTCGCTCCGACCTCGAACGCCGTCACCGTGACACTGACGGTGCTCGCGGTCGCGGTCTCGGCTGCTGCGGTGTACGACGTCGTCCGGATCGGTGACTCCGGAGCGAAGGCGAGCTGGAGCAACTGGGCCGCGCGCCCCTGATCAGCGGTCCCTCAGTGGTGAGTAGCTGGGTCGAGCTCGGGGGCGCGGAAGGTGAGATCTGTGGTGAGCGTGACCGACCACAGGACCAGGATCGAGCCGATCGAGATCGTGGAGAGCAGGGCCGACGGCAGCGGGATCGCCAGCGTGCCGGTCACTGCAGACACGACGGCGAGGGACAGGGCCAGCCATCCACCGAGGTCTTGGTGCAGCGCGCCGCCGAGCAGCAGGACGACGCCGCCGATCGCCATCAACGACAGACAAGCATCCGCACGGTTGCTGAGCGCAATGAATGGCAACTGGACCGCCAGCAGGAAGGCGATCAGCAGCGAGGCGAGGACGTCGCGGCGCGGGATGGTGGCCATGGTCAGCCTGCGTGCGCGGTCGAGATGTCGCGGCCGTCGAGCGCCGGCAGGGCGAACACCGTGACCACGACCGCCCCGGCGGCCAGCCACAGGTAGCTGAGCTGGAGCCCCGCGCCCAGGGGCCCGCCGTGAAAGGCCTGGTGGATGGGGGAGTACGGCTGCCAAGCCTCGAAGCGCGGGAGGATCAACCCGATCGCGTAGACGACGTACGCCGCCGTGGCGGCCGTCGCGGCGATAGCGACCGCGGTGCCGCGACGACCGGTCACCGCACCGGCCGCGAGTGCGAGAACACCGAACTCGATGCCGAGCAGGGTCAGCGCGAGCGCTCCGCCCGCGGCCTGCGGTACCGAGATCCCGAGGTCGAAGACCAGGCTCCCGATCGTCGTCGCCGCGAACAGCGCACCGCCGAGCACGGCCACCGACACGGCAAGGGCCGCTGCCTTGTCGACGACGATCCGCGAGCCCGAGACCGGTGTCACGAGCAACAGTTCGAGCGTGCCGCGCTCCTCCTCGCCGGCCAGCGCCCGGGCGCCGTGCCCGATGCCGTAGACCAGGAACAGCGCCGGGAGCAGGAGCGTGAACAGCTCCGCGTTGAGGAATCCGGCGCCGGTCGTCATCGCCTCCAGGTTGAAGAACTTGCGCAGCTGTTCGGGGAACGAGGAGTAGAGCTCCTTCAGGTCGGGCATGTCGCGCACCGAGGGCCACAGCGCGCACTCGAGCAGGACCAGGACGGCGATCGCGATCGACCAGCCGATCAGTCCGCGGCGGGCGTCGTGCAGCGACTTCAGGAAGACGTTGCGGAACATGGTTACTCCTGGCCCTCGTAGTAGTCGAGGAACGCGGCCTCGAGATCCGCCTCGTGGCTCAGCACGTTGGTGACCTCGTACGGCGCGACCGCCCGGATCAGCTCGGCGGTGGATCCGGTCACCGTGACGCGCGCGGTGTGGCCGTCCACAGTGACGTCGTGAACGCCGGGGACGGCGTGGATCGCGGCAGCCGGCGGGAGGTCGGCGAAGGTGAGGTCGAGGCGGCGCCGGGCGCGGTCCTTGAGGGCCTGCACCGATTGGACGGTCACCAGGCGGCCGGCCCGCAGGATCGCGACGGTGTCCGCGACGGCCTCGACCTCCGAGAGCACGTGCGACGAGAGGAACACCGTCCGGCCGGCGTCACTGGTCTCGCGGAGCAGGGTGCGGAACTCGCGCTGCATCAGCGGGTCGAGGCCCGACGTCGGCTCGTCGAGGATCAACAGGTCCGGCTCGTGCATGAACGCCTGGACGATCCCGATCTTCTGCCGGTTGCCGCGCGACAACGCCGCGATGCGGACACCGAGATCGAGGTCGAACCGCTTGGCCAGCAGGTCGATCCGGGCCCGGTCGACGCCGCCGTACAGGTGGGCGAAGTAGTCCAGGTACTGCGTGCCGGTCAGGTCGGGGTACGCCGCGAACTCGCCCGGCAGGTAGCCGATCCGCCGCTGCAGGGCGTCGTACTGGTCGGCGGCGTCGAAGCCGAACACGATCGCGGAGCCGGCGGTCGGGCGGATCAGCCCGGCGAGCAGCCGGATGGTGGTGGTCTTGCCGGCGCCGTTCGGCCCGAGGTACCCGACGATCACACCGGGCGGCACGTCGAGGTCGAGCCCGTCGAGGGCGGTCCGCCGGCCGAAGCGCTTCGTCAGCCCGCGGGTCTTGATGACGGTGTCCATGTCACGGCTCCCGGTGGTGGATGACGGCGACCGGGCATTGCGAGTGGTAGAGCAGTCCGCGCGCGACGGATCCGAGCCGCAGCTCCGAGAACGCGGTCTGCCCGACGCCGCCGACGACGACCAGGTCGGCGGCCGCGGACTCGCGGGCGAGGACCCGGACGGGATGATCGGTGACGCTGTGCCGCTCCACCGCGACGTCGGGGTACTTCGCGGTCCAGCCGTCGAGCGTCTGGGCCAGGAGTTCGTCCGACTGGTCGATCCACGGCTGCCGGGCCGGGTCGAGCCACACGCGCGGATCGGGGTAGTTCTCCCGCAGCTCGACGGCGTGCACGCCGACGATCCCCGCGTGCGTGGCCGCGGCCAGCTCGAACGTGTACCGCACGGCGTCCTGTCCCTCGACGGATCCGTCGATGCCGACCACGATCCGGCCGCGCGTGGGTGCGGCCGGGTCCCAGCTGTCCGGTACGACGATGAGCGGCACGTCGGTGCTGAGCGCCGTACAGACCTGGGACGTGGAGCCGAGGACCAGCTCGGCGAAGCCGCCCATGCCGCGGCGGCCGACGACCAGGGCGATCGACCGCTCGGCGAGCTCGAGCAGCACCTGCGCCGGGTGCCCGTGCCGGACCTCGAGCGACGCCGACCGGAAGCCGATCCGCTCGAGCTCCCGCAGTGCGTCGTCGAGCACCTCGGTGCCGTCGTCCGGGCCTTCGATCGGTGCGCCGGGAGGCGTTTGCTGGTCGTCGTCGAGGATGTACACGGCGTGCAGCGGTGCGTCGTGCAGGATGGCGTACGAGGCGGCCCAGGTGAGGGCGATCAGGCCGTCGCGGGATCCGTCGATCCCGACCAGTACCGGCAGTTCGCTGGTCATCGGGTGCCTCCTCGGGGTCGTACCACCGCAGTTCCAGTCAAGCCGGACGCGGGTGGGCGGGGCAGGGCCGAAGGTCCCGCCGGGACGTGTTGTTCGGCCGCTGTCCGCGGGCAGCCCGCGAGCCAGAGTCGAGGGTGGGACGTAACGCTCAGGGAGGTTCGAGATGAAGGCATTGGTCTACAACGGTCCGGGCAAGCGGAGCTGGCACGACGTGCCGGATCCGGTGATCCAGGATCCCGAGGACGCGATCGTGCGCGTCGACGCGGTGACGATCTGCGGCACCGACCTGCACATCCTGAAAGGCGATGTGCCCACCGTCGAGCCCGGGCGGATCCTCGGGCACGAGGCGGTCGGCACGATCACGGCCGTCGGCGACGGCGTCCGCGGCGTGGCGGTCGGCGACCGGATTTTGATCTCGTGCATCACGGCCTGCGGCCGGTGCGAGTACTGCCGGCAAGGTCACTACGGGCAGTGCCTCGGCGGTGGCGGCTGGATCCTCGGCCACCTGATCGACGGCACCCAGGCCGAGCAGGTCCGCGTCCCGTTCGCCGACCGGTCGGTGTACAAGCTGCCGGACAACGTCAGCAACGAGGAGGCGGTGCTGCTGGCCGACATCCTGCCGACGTCGTACGAGGTCGGCGTGCTGAACGGCGACGTCGCGCCCGGCGACACCGTCGTGATCGTCGGCGCGGGGCCGATCGGGCTGGCGGCGCTGGCCACCAGCAAGCTGTTCACCCCCGCGCGGATCGTGGTCGTCGACGCCGCCGACTCCAGGCGCAAGGCCGCGCTCGACCGCGGCGCCGATCTGGCCCTCGGTCCGGACGAGGACGTCGAGGCGAAGGTTCGCGAGCTGACCGGCGGACTCGGCGCCGACGTGGCGATCGAGGCCGTCGGCGTACCTGCCACGTTCGAGCTGTGCACCCGCGTCGTCCGCCCGGGCGGCACCGTCGCGAACGTCGGTGTCCACGGCGCTCCGGCGACGCTGCACCTGGAGGACCTGTGGATCCGGAACGTGACCATCAGGACCGGTCTGGTCGACACGTTCTCCACGCCGCGTCTGCTGTCGATGCTGGCGGCCGGCCGGCTGCAGCTGCCCGGCCTGATCACCCACCGGTTCGGCCTCGACGAGATGCAGGACGCGTACGACGTGTTCGCCGACCCGGCCACCACGGGCGCGCTGAAGGTCGCGCTCTTTGGGGAGCAGGGGTTCTGACAGCACCACTGACAGCACAACGCACCGCGGTCCGCGACGACTCGTCGCGGACCGCGGTGCGTTGCCCTCGCACTGAAGGCACTCAGCGCACGACGGCGATCGGGCAGTGGGCGTGGTGCAGGACGGTCTGGCCCACGGACCCGAGCAGCAGGCCGGTGAATCCGCCCCGGCCGCGCGAGCCGACGACGACCAGGTCCGCGGATTCGGCGCGCCGGACCAGGGCCTGGGCGGCGGCGCCCATCGTCAGTTCGGTCGTCCAGTGCACGTCCGGATGGTCGGCGGCCGCGCCCGCCACGGACTCCGCGACGAGCAGCCGGGCCTCCTCGCGGACCTTCGCCTCGTCGAACTGCAGCATCGACGCGCCGTCGTCGTAGGTCAGGAACGGGCTCGTCCACGCGTGCACCGCGACAACCTCGCCGTGCATGGCCTCGGCCTGGTCGAACGCGAAGTCGATCGCCTTCGCCGAGGCTTTCGAGCCGTCGACGCCGACGACCACGGTTGCTGCCCGGGGTGCGCGCTGCTGTTACTCGTGCGGGATCACGACGACCGGGCACTGCGCGTGCGTGGTCACCTGAACGGCGACCGAGCCGACCAGGAGACCGCTCCAGCCGCCCAGACCGCGCGAGCCGAGGACGACCGTACGGGCCTCCTCGGCGGCGTCGATCAGGGCCCGCGCCGCGGGTCCTCCCTCGAGCCGTGTCTCCACGGTGAGACCGGGATGGTGCAGACGAACGTTCTCGGCCACGGCGTCGAGCCCGGTCTGGCGGGCCGTCCGGACCGCCTCGAGCGGTACGACGTGACCGGGTGAGGGCCGGGTGATGATGACGAGTTCGAACGCTTCGACGAGCCGGAGCGGTGCCATCGTCCGGACGGCCTCCGCGGTGGCCCAGCGGAGGGCGCTCTGGGCGCCGGTCGAGCCGTCGTACCCGACGACGATCGGGGCGGGCTGCGTGGTCATGGGATCTCCTTGTCTAGAACCAGCGGTCGAAGGACTCGCGCCAGTCGCGGCGGCCGGCGTGGCCGTCGGACTGTGCGGGATAGCCGATCCGCAGCACCATCTGCGGCCACCGGCCGCCGATGAGCTCGCGGACCTGAGCGCGCGGCGTCGGCCGCTCGAGGAGCTGGTCGAGGAACGACGCCCTGAGGTTGTACGACGTGGCCACGAGCAGCACCCGCTGCAGGGCCAGACCGGCCCGTGTCCAGGCGGCGGCGTCCTCGTCGTGAGTGCTGAGTACGACGATGGCCGGAGCCGTCTCGTAGACAGCCTGGCTGCGATGCGTGCTGTCGAAGCCGGCGGACAGGTCGCGGACGAAGGACTCCCGGACCGGCTGCGGGCCCAGGGCGCGCTCGGGGACTCCGTCGCCCGACCGGTCGCCGCCGATCCAGGTCTCCCGCTCCTGGCGGCGGTCCTCGTCGTAGCTGTCCTCGGCGTCGGCCTGGTGGAGCAGAACCCGCAGACCGGAGATGTCCGGCGGCTCGAGCCAGTGCAGCTCGGCTCCTTCGCTGCGGGCCGCCTCGTCGAGCTCGCGCCGTACGGTCGGGTGGACGGGGTGATCGAGCAACGGCCCGCGGTACGTGTGCCGCTGGGCCACCTCGCCGTACAGGCAGCTGAGATCGGGGACCGGCGTCCCACGGCCGTCCAGGTAGACCCGGGCCTTGATCTCGGGCCGGGCCGGATCGGGAGACGTCGCGAAGCGGGTCTCGTGGCCGAGCATGGCGGCCGCGACCCGGAGGTTGAACACTGCGGCGCCGATGCCGAGGTGGGCGGCGCGACCGGAGACGTCCTCGAACGGCAGGCCGCGTTCCTCGTCGAGCAGTACGTCGACGACCGCGCCGTGGACCTCGAAACGCCAGGGCTGGGTGTTGTGCATGGACGGGGCGTGGACGGCGGCGGTCAGCAGGATGCCGACCTCGTCCTCGGTCAGTTCGGCGATCATCTCCGGTCCGTTCCGGTCCGCTCCCCGAAGCGGATCAGGGTGTGGTTCAGGCAGTCGGCCCGCACGTCGTGTGCGGTGGCGGTGAGCAGGACGCGCTCCAGGGCGATCCCGGCCCGGATCTGGTCGGCGGGTTCGGCGCCGTTCGTGACGACGACCGCCAGCGAGTCGACCGGAAGCCAGGTCAGCTGCGCGTCCTCGATCGCGGCAGCGCGGGCGAGCATCCGGCGGAGCTGCGCGTCCGGTGGCGTCGCCGGACGGACGATGTCCCGGGACAGGATCGCGGTGTAGAGCTGCTGCAGCTCACGGTCCGGCAAGCCCGTGGGTTCGACCAGGATGCGGGCGGCGAGGCCGGGATCGTGCGGGTACGGATACAGGCTGACCCAGCTGTCGAAGCTCAGCGAGGCGGCGGCGCAGCGCAGGTTGAAAACCGCCGCGCCGGTCGCGATCCGGCGCACCCGGGCGACCACGTCGGGGGTCGCCGGCTCGTCGTCGAGGTAGAGGTCGACGAGGTGGCCGTCGACCTCGGCGCGCCACGGGCGCGGCACGTGCAGACCCGGCGCCGTCCCGGCCGCGTGCAGCAGTACGCCCAGTGCGGCGGACGTCAGTTGGTCGGTCAGCATCGCTACCTCCGTGCCTGCGGTTCTGGGATTCCAGCGTCTGCCCGCGGCCCTCCCGCCGGGCAGCGGCATACGTCCCGGGACCCACGGGCCGTTCGGCACCGGCGGCTGGGGTGTCACGACTCTGAACGCCGAGCCCGCGATCGCCCACGATCGAGATGAACGATCGATGGAAAGGACGAGACCATGAGCACCACGACGCAACGGCGTCACTTCCCCGCTCCGAGCATGGAGCCCGACGGTGATCGGCACCCGATCATCACCACGGCGGCCGGCCGGACCTTCGCGGTCCTGCGGATCGCGTTCGGCCTGACCTTCCTGTGGGCGTTCTTCGACAAGCTGTTCGGCCTCGGCTACGCGACCCCGTCGGGCAAGGGCTGGATCGACGGCGGCGACCCGACCGCGGGCTTCCTGGGCAAGGGCACCTCCGGCCCGCTGGCCGACTTCTACCAGTCGCTGGTCGGTGACTGGTGGGTCACCCCGCTGTTCATGGTCGGCCTGGCCGGTATCGGCTTCGCACTGACCCTCGGCATCGGCATGCGGATCGCCGCCGTCAGCGGCGCGCTGCTCTACCTGCTGATGTGGTCGGCGAACCTGCCGCCGGAGAACAACCCGGCCCTGGACGAGCACATCCTCGGCGCGATCACCCTGGTCGCCCTCGCACTGGTCGCCGCCGGCAGCTGGTGGGGTCTGGGCAGGTGGTGGAGCAGCCTGAACTTCGTTCGCAAGTACCCGTGGCTGCGGTGAACACGATGACCGTGCGGCCGGTCGTCCACGTCGGGGTCGACGGCTCCTGGCGCGACACCGGTGCACTGGAGTGGGCCCTGCAGGAGTCGTTGCTCCGGCAGGAGCCCCTCCAGGCCGTGCACGTGATCGACGACCGGCTGCGGCACGCCCGTGGCTGGGAGCCGGACGCGGTGGACGACGCATCGACGGAACTCGTCGGCCAGGTCCAGACCTACCTGGACGACACCCCGGGGGAGCTCGATCACGAGGCCGGTCTGCTGGTCGGCCCGCCGGCCCGCACACTGGTCGACGCGGCCGCCGGAAGCCGGATGCTGGTCGTCGGCCGTCGCGGGCTGGGGACGTTCAAGCGGTTGCTGATCGGCTCCACCTCGGAGGCGGTCGTGACGCACGCGGCGCACCTGACGATGCCGGTCGTGATCGTGCCGTCGGGCTGGAAGCCCACCGACCACGCCGGACCGGTGGTCGTCGCCGTCGACGACGCGGACGACAACACCGCGGTGATCGAGTTCGCGATCGAGGCCGCCGCCGAACGGAACCTGCCGGTTCGTCTGCTGCACGTGTGGGACCTGCCGGCCGTCTACAGCTGGGACGCGATGAATTCCTCCGGCGCCGGTGCCGAATGGGCGGAGAACGCGCGGCGGCACCTCGAGAACCTTGCCGCGGAGTGGCAGAACAAGTACCCGGACGCGACCGTCCAGATCGAGGCCCGGCGCGGTCATGCGGTCGACGGCGTCGTCACCGGCGCTGAGGAGGCCGACGCCCAGCTGCTCGTCGTCGGCAGCCGGCACCGCACGCGGCTGATGTCCGTCCTGCTGGGTTCGGTGACCCGCGGCGCCCTGCATCACGCGACGTGCCCCCTGGCCGTCGTACCCGTTCAAGTATGAGGTGAGACAGATGAATGCCTGGAACCGGACCGGGCCCGTTGTGGTCGAGGTCGACGGGACCGCGGAGAACCTCCGGGTGGTGGACTACGCCACGGCGGAGGCGTTGCGGTTCGGCGCCGAGCTGGTGCTCGTGGCGCCGTACTCCGCGCACGGCTCGGCCACCCCGATGACGGCGTACGCGCCGAAGCCGCCGGCCGAGATGGCCGACGCGGCGTTGCGTACGGCGGTCGCCCACCTGCGGCACCGCAACGGGTACGGGCTGGAGCTGGCCGCCGTCGCCGGCGAGGGATCGCGCTCGCGGGTGCTCGCCCACGCGGCGCGGAACGCGCGGATGCTGGTGGTCGGACGATCCCGCAGCCGCGGTCCGCAGCGGCTGGTGCACACCCAGGCGAACCTCACGCTGACGGCGCGGGCCGGTTGCCCGGTGGTCGTCGTACCGCTGTCCTGGAAGCCCTCGCTGCTCGACCGGAAGGTTGCTGTCGGCATCGACGGTACCTCGCTGTCCGCCGAGGCGCTGGAGTTCGCGTTCGGCGAGGCGGCGGCCCGGGAGGGCGACCTGATCGTGGTGCACGCCGGGCTGCCGGCCGAGCGCCCGTTCGTCGACGAGGATCCGGAATGCTCCTGGATCAGCCGGGCCGAGTACGTGTTGTCCGAGACGCTCGCGCCGTGGACCAGCCGGTTCCCGAGCGTGAAGGTGACCCGGTTCTTGAGCAGCCGGCCGCCGGCCGCGGCGCTGGTGCACGAGAGCGGCGAGGTCGGCCTGGTGGTCGTCGGCGCGCACAGCGGCCCGCTGCCGATCGACCCGGTCGCGCGCCGGTCGACCGCGGCGATGACCTGCCCGGTCGCGATCGTCCCGCATCACCTGACCGAGGCGGAGCGGGAACAACCGGTCGTGGCCCGGCGCGTCGGCTCCGTCGTTCCGGCGACCTGAGAGGAGGAGTCATGTCCGAGCGTGGTCGTGCGCTGATCGTGTACGAGACGATGTTCGGCAACACCGAGCGGATCGCACGGGCGATCCGCGACGGGCTGCGGCGCTACGTCGCGGCCGACACCGTGCCGGTGAACCGCGCGCCTGACGTCGTCCCCGGCGACGTCCGGCTGCTGGTCGTCGGCGGACCGACGCATGCGTTCTCGATGAGCCGGCTGTCGACGCGCCAGGGCGCGGTGCAGCAGGCCGATGTGGTGATGCCGATCGAGGTCGGTATCCGCGAGTGGCTCGGCGCGCTCGAGCGCGCGGACGGGAGCCGCCCGGGCGACCTGCGGGTGACGACCTTCGACACCCGGATCGCCAAGGTGCGGCACCTGCCGGGCTCGGCGGCGCGGTCGGCGGCGAAGCTGCTGCGACGGATGGGCTACCGGATGATCGGCACGTCCGAGAGCTTCTTCGTGAGCGACACGACCGGGCCGATCCGCGACGTCGAGCTCGAGCGCGCCCGGCGCTGGGGCGAGGAGCTCGGCCGGCTGCTGACCGGTTCGGCGCGGGTCGCCGGATAGGAGAGACCGACGATGATGCACTACTCGACCGCGGACGCGGCTTTCTGGTCGGTCCTGGTGCTCGTCCTGTGGATCCTCGTGGTGGGCGTTGCGGCCGTGGCGGCGGTCCGGATGATCCGGCAACCGCCCCGCCGGCCGCCGGCGCTCCCGTCGCCGCTGGACATCCTCGAACGCCGGTACGCCGCCGGCGAGATCACCCGCGAGGACTTCGACGAAGCCCGCGCCCGCCTGCGCGAACACGAGCTGGACGTGTGAACCCCCACCGCAACCCGCCCAGTCGGGCCGTCCTCGGCCCGACTGGGCGGCTCTTTGCTGATGGTGGAACAAGAAATGGTGGGTGGGGACAGGCTATTGCTTGTCTCCACCCACCGCCGCCTGTTGCCGGTCACCGCTACCTGTTCCCGGGTACCGCTGCCTGTCTTCGTTCACCGTTGCATGTCTTGCCCCTGAGCTGGAGGGTTCTGGAGGGTTGGGGCAGCGTCTCGCGTAGATGGCTGGTTGGGAGGCGCGTGGGTGATTCACCAGGAGCGGATGCGGCGGCCGGTGATCCGGCGCGGGTCGATGACCATGTAGGTCTCGCGGGCGCCGCCGGCCCAGGGGTCGACGTGGCCGCGGGCGGCGTCGGTCTCGGCGTCGGTGGCCGGGCGGACCATGCCGTTCACCAGGACGCTCCAGCCGTCCCGCATGCCCTCGTCGAACAGGTCCAGCTCGAAGGCGATCGGCTCCAGGTCGAACTGTGCGACGGCGCTGTCGGCCGCGGTGCGGAAGATGATCAGCTCGTTGCGGTAGCAGTAGTTCACCGGGATCACCACGACCTCGTCGATCCCGGTGTACGCGATCCGCCCGACCGAGCCGGACCGGATCAGGACGATGCACTCCTCCTGCCGCATCGGCTCGAGGACGGGGGCGATCGGCGGCTGGTGCGAGGTGGCCGGGTGCCGCGGTCCGGTCAGCTCTTCGACCGTGCAGTCGAGGGCGTGGGCCAGCCGGAGCAGCTCGGCTCCGGTCAGCGCGAACGGCCGGGTCTCGATCTGGTCGATGCGGTCGGTGGTGAGGGCGGCGCGTTCGGCGACCTCCGCGGTGCTCAGACCGAGAGCCTGCCGGCGGTGCCGGATCCGGGTGCCGAGGCTGCTCGGCCCGCCTGCGGTCTGTGTGTCCATCGGGATCTGCCTTTCCGGTCGAACTGTCGGTTCCACCCAACAGGTCCAGCCAATCAGCCGGACGTCCGCGCGGGCAGGGTCCGAGGTCACTCCCCGACGGGCCGGACGGCACGCGCCGAAGGTCCCGGGACGGTCGGGACCGATGTCCCTGGCAGTACGGTGGAACCAGCGGCATGCTGAAGCGAGCGCCCGGCTGGGGCGGGATACGGCGTGAAGCCAAGGAGAGACGACGATGACCATCAAGGTGTTCCTTCTCGACGACCACGAGGTGGTGCGGCTGGGGCTGCACCAGCTGCTCGACGCGGAGCCGGATATCGAGGTCGTCGGCGACGCGGCGACGGCGGCGGAGGCGGTCGCCCGCATTCCCGCTGTCCGGCCCGACGTCGCGGTGCTGGACGTGCGGCTGCCCGACGGCGACGGCATCAGCGTCTGCCGCGAGGTGCGCTCGCAGATGGACGATCCGCCCGCCTGCCTGATGCTGACCTCGTTCTCCGACGACGAAGCGCTGTTCACCGCGATCATGGCCGGCGCGGCCGGGTACCTGCTCAAGCAGATCAACGGTCAGGCGCTGATCGACGCCGTCCGCCGGCTGGCGGCCGGTGAGTCGCTGCTCGATCCGTCGATGACGGTGAAGGTGCTCGAGCGGCTGCGGCACCCGGCCGAGGCCGAGGACCCGCGGTACGCGTCGCTGACCGAGCAGGAGCGCCGCATCCTCGCCGAGATCGCCGAGGGCAAGACCAATCGCCAGATCGCCCAGTCGCTGTATCTGGCCGAGAAGACCGTGAAGAACTACGTGTCCTCACTGCTGCGCAAACTCGACCTGGAACGCCGCACCGAAGCGGCCGTGTTCGCGGTCGAGCACGCAAAGCGGCAGAACCGCGGTTAGGTCCTGGCCACGACTCAACCGGGACCTTCCGGGGTGAAGGTGGCGAGTTCCACCTGGTAGCCGTCGGGGTCCTCCAGCGTGAGCGCCTGGGCGGGCGCGGTGGCGGTCGTGCGTGGATGGACTGAGCCGTGGGCGGCGTGCAACTGCTCGGCGCGCTCGTACAGGGCGTCGATCGAGGCGTCTGCGATCAGGCAGACGCCGATCGATCCCCGCGGTGCCGGCGTACCCGCGCGGAGCCGGATCGCCTGCCCGCCGACGACGAACGACACCTCGCCCTCATGGTCCAGCGTCGCGTGGACGCCGGTCAGCGCCGACCACCACCGCCGGCTCGCATCGACGTCGGACACGTTCAGGACAACATGGTCCAGACACGTGGCGTGAATCTTCATGACCTGACTCCTTCCCCCACTGCTGACTCTCCTCCGCCGCACCCTCACACGTCCAGCGCCGGCCGCGCCCCGCGCAGAAGCAGGCCGATGGTGGCCATCTGCCTGGGGCTGTCGATCCTCCGGTCGGCCAGGGGGTTGCACTGGGGAATCAGGAGGCGTTGCCTGGATTGTGTAGGCGACGTCCAGGGGAGGGACGAGATGGACTTTTCGGCACGGTTCGAAGAACTCGAGAAGCGCACGTCCGCTGCGCTGGCCTCGGTGCGCGAAGCGGCCACGGCGTCGCGCGATCAACTGCGCGGGCAGATCGATCAGGCGCAGGTCGACCTGGATCTGGCGGGCAAGGACGTGAAGCAGAAGGCCGGTGAGGCGTCGGAACGCGCGCAGAGCAAGTGGGCGCAGATGCAGGCCGACGCCAAGGCCAAGATGGATGACGTGAAGGCCAAGATCGACAAACGCAACGCCCAGCTGGACGCGAAGATGGCGGAGTCCGACGCAAAGTGGGCTGAGGCCGACGCCCTCGATGCGATCGACTACGCGGAGTGGACGGTCCAGAACGCGCGGCTCATCGCGCTCGACGCCTTGGACGCGCGCGCGTACGCGAACGAGCTGGCCCGCGCAGCCTCCGACTGATCTGCTCCGACGCCGACGTTGGACCAATGGTTCGGCGGGCGTCCGCATCCCCCGGCCAGTTGTCGCGGGCCCGGGGCATGCGGTGTTGGGTGGATGAACGAGTCCGCATCGAATGGCCGCTGCGTGGCCTCGGTCAGCGCGGTGTTCATGATCCGACCGCTTCGGCTCCGGTCAGTCGAGGAAGTGCCCGGCTGGGGGACTGGCGGCGTGATTCGGGGACTGAGTGGTTGCGGAGCGGTGCCAGGTGCTGCGTTCGGTGGCTTCGATGGAGGCGCTGATGTCGCTCGCCCAGGCACGGATCTTGTCCCAGTCGCGGGAGTCGGCGGCGAGGTTGCCGGTCGCGAGGCGGCGGGCCAGGAATCCCTTGGCGGTGTCCGGTTCGAGACGGCCGGCGAACGTCCTGGCGGGCGTCGCGCCGATCTCGTGCGCGAGGTGGCGGACGGCCGGCGGCATGTCCTGGTCCTGATCCTTGTCCGGTCCGACCGGGCCGCTGTGGAACAGCCACACCTGACGCTCGCGGAGCGCGTCGACGTTGTGGCGCAGGAACCGTACGGCGTCCTTGCGCCACCGGCGGATGTAGATGGCGCTGCCCAGCACCACCACGTCGTACCGGGCGAGGTCCTGTACGCGGTTGACGTCGAGCACGTCGACGTCGTGCCCGTGCGCCCGCAGTTCGGCGCCGATCGCCTCGGCGATGCCGGCGGTCGCGCCTGACTTGCTGGCGTACGCGACGAGTACGTTCTTGGACATCAGGACCTCCTTCGGTCACTCCAAGAACACCAGCCGGCGTCGGCGCGTGGCAGTGCCGAACGACCCGGCTACGCGGGACCTTCGATCGCCGCGTGCGGAATGACCGCGACCGGGCAGGGCGCCTGGTGCAGCATGGTCTGGCTCACCGAGCCGAGCACGAGGCCGCGGAAGCCGCCGCGGCCGCGGGATCCGACCACCAGCAGCTCGGCGTCGGCGGACCATTCGAGCAGCAGTTCCGACGGATGGCCGGTCACCTCGACGAGTTCGGTGTCGGCGGCGAGGGCGTGCCGCCGGACCCCGGCGAGCAACTCGTGGTCGTCGTCCTCGTCCGCTTCCAGGACCGCGACGATGCGGGCGGGCAGCCCGCGCCGTCGCGCGTAGTCGAGCCCGAAGTCGACCGCGACGTCGGCGGCCCGCGAGCCGTCGTACGCGATGACGACGCGGCTGCCGGCGAGCGCGTCGTCGGTGGGCCGGACGACGACCACCGGGCAGTGCGCGCGCGCCGCCAGCTCGGTACCGGCCGAGCTGACGATCAGCCTGAGCAGCCGTCCGGTGACCCGGCTGCCGATCACGACGACGTCGGCGTGCCGCGACTCCGCCAGCAGTACGGCGGCCGGGAAGCCGTCGACGCGCTCTCCGGTGACCTCCAGGCCGGGCTCGAACTTCCGCGCCAGCTCGACCGCGTCCGCGACGATCAGGTCGGCCTGCGCCCGCAGTCCCGGCGCCATGTCGCTCGCGCCCAGCGGAACGCCCCGGAACTCCGCCCAGACGAACGCGTGCACCAGGTGCAGGACCGCTCCGCGGGCGGCGGCTTCGGCGGCCGCCCAGCGGATCGCGTTGTCGGAGTCAGGCCGGCCGTCGATGCCGACGACAACCTTCTTGGTGCTCATGGCGTCCTCCAGTGCCAGTTCCGGATCTCGGGCAGGTCCTCGCCGTGCTCGAGGATGTAGGCGTGATGCCGGGCCCGCTGGTCGATCAGCCACTGGCGGACGTCGGCGGCGCGCTGCCCGAGACCGGGCACCCGGTCGATCACGTCGAGCGCCAGGTGGAACCGGTCGAGGTCGTTGCGCACCACCATGTCGAAGGGCGTCGTCGTGGTGCCCTCCTCCTTGTAGCCGCGCACATGCAGGTTCTCGTGGTTCGACCGCCGGTAGGTGAGCCGATGGATCAGCCACGGGTAGCCGTGGTAGGCGAAGATGATCGGCTTGTCCGTGGTGAACAACGCGTCGAAGTCGGCGTCGGCCAGACCGTGCGGGTGTTCACTCGCGGGCTGCAGCCGCATCAGGTCGACCACGTTGACGACGCGGATCTTCAGCGCCGGCAGGTGTTCGCGCAACAGGCCGACGGCGGCGAGCGTCTCCATCGTCGGCACGTCGCCGGCGCAGGCCATCACCACGTCGGGAGCGCCGTCGTCGTTGCTCGCGAACTCCCAGACCCCGAGACCACGGGCGCAGTGCAGCGCGGCGGCCTCGGGCCCGAGCCAGTCGGCCTGCGGCTGCTTCCCGGCGACGACGACGTTGATGTAGTCCTGGCTGCGCAGGCAGTGCTCGGCCGTCGCGAGCAGCGTGTTCGTGTCCGGCGGCAGGTAGACCCGGATGACTTCGGCCTTCTTGTTGACGACGTGGTCGATGAAGCCGGGGTCCTGGTGCGAGAAGCCGTTGTGGTCCTGCCGCCACACGTGCGAGGTCAGCAGATAGTTGAGTGAGGCAAGTGGCCGGCGCCAGGGGAGTGCACGGGTGACCTTGAGCCACTTCGCGTGCTGGTTGGCCATCGAGTCGACGAGATGCACGAACGCCTCGTAGCAGGAGAACCAGCCGTGCCGTCCGGTCAGCAGGTATCCCTCCAGCCAGCCTTGGCAGGTGTGCTCGCTCAGGATCTCCATCACGCGGCCGTCGACGGCGAGGTGCTCGTCGGTCGGTAGCACTTCGGCGTTCCAGGCCTTGCCGGTGACTTCGTAGAGCGCATCCAGCCGGTTCGATGCGGTCTCGTCGGGCCCGAAGACCCGGAAGTTGCGGTGCGGCAGGTTGGCGCGCATCACGTCCCGCAGGTAGTCCCCGAGCACCCGGGTCGGCTCATGGTCGGTCTGCCCAGGCACCTCGACCGGTACGGCGTATCGCGCGACGTCGGGCAGATCGAGGTCACGCCGCAGCAGACCGCCGTTACTGTGCGGGCTCGACCCCATCCGCCGCGCGGGCTGCGGCACCTGCCGGAGCAGCCGCTCCACCGGCCTGCCGTCCGCGTCGAACAGCTCCTCCGGCCGGTAACTGCGCAGCCAGTCCTCCAGCATCCGCAGGTGCTCCGGCGATGTCCGTACGCCGGACAGCGGCACCTGGTGCGACCGCCATGTCCCCTCCACCGGTACGCCGTCGACCTCGCGCGGACCCGTCCAGCCCTTCGGCGTCCGCAGCACGATCATCGGCCAGGGACGACGGGCGGCCCCGTCGTGCGTGCGGGCCTCGGCCTGGATCGCGGCAATGTCGTCGAGCGCCTGGTCGAGGGTGAGTGCGAGGGACTGGTGGACGTGCTCGGGCTCGGCGCCGTCGAGCAGGTACGGCCGGTAGCCGTACCCCTCCAGCAGCCGGGTGAGCTCGTCGTCGCCGATCCGCGCCAGCACCGCCGGGTTGGCGATCTTGTACCCGTTGAGATGCAGGATCGGCAGGACGGCGCCGTCGGTCCGCGGGTCGAGGAACTTGTTCGAGTGCCACGACGCCGCCAGCGGGCCGGTCTCGGCCTCACCGTCGCCGATCACGCACGCGACGACGAGGTCCGGGTTGTCGAGTACGGCGCCGTACGCGTGGCTGAGCGAGTATCCGAGCTCGCCGCCCTCGTGGATCGAGCCGGGCAGCTCCGGCGCCACGTGGCTCGGGATGCCGCCGGGGAACGAGAACTGGCGGAACAGGCGAGCCATGCCGGCCGCGTCGCGGGACACGTCCGGGTAGGTGTCGCTGTAGCTGCCTTCCAGCCAGGTGTTCGCCGCGATCGCCGGGCCGCCGTGGCCGGGCCCGATGACGTACATCATGGTCAAGTCGCGGCGGCGGATCACCCGGTTGAGGTGGGTGTAGAGCATGTTGAGACCGGGTGTCGTACCCCAGTGGCCGAGCAGCCGCGGCTTGATGTGCTCCGCCTGGAGCGGCTCGGTCAGCAGCGGGTTGCCGAGTAGGTAGATCTGGCCGGCGGCGAGGTAGTTGGCCGCGCGCCAGTAGGCGTCGAGGTCGGCGACTTCCTCGGCGGACAGGGGCTTTCCAGTGAGTTCGTGCACGAGGTCTCCTCCGCGAGGTCGACGATCTGGTCGACGGCCTCGAGATCGTGGTACCGGTGGGTGATGAGGAGCGTGGTCCGCCCCTCGGTGGCGTGGGTGATGTCCTGGATCAGGGCGTCGGCGGTCGGGCCGTCGAGCTGGGCGGTGGGTTCGTCGAGGACGAGCACGGCGGGATCGGCGAGCAGCGCGCGGGCGAGCACCAGGCGCCGGCGTTCGCCGCCGGAGATGCGGGTGCCGCGTTCCCCGACGGTGGTGGACAGCCCGTCGGGCCGGCCTCGGACCCATTGGCCGAGGCGGACCCGGTCGAGGACGTCGAGGAGTTGCTCGTCGGTGGCGCCGGGATCGCCGATCAGCAGGTTCTCGCGGACGGTGGCGTCGAAGACGTGATCGTCCTGACCGCACAGCACGACCTGCCGGCGGTACGACGCCTCGTCGAGCGCGGCGAGCTCCGTCCCGCCGAAGGTGACCTGGCCGGACTCGGGCGTCAGGAAACCCATCAGCGTCGCGGCGAGCGTGCTCTTCCCGGAACCGCTGGGCCCGATCAGCCCGATCCGTCGTCCGGGCCGCAGGTCGAGGTCGAACGCGCTGAGCGCCGGAGCGGGGGCGCCGGGCCAGCGGACGGTGACCTGCCGGGCCGACAGCGCGGCGGCGCCGGCCGGGGTGTCGGCGTTCTCGGTGCCCCAGGCAACAGATGGGGCCGGGAGGTGGCTCAGCGCCCGCAACCGGTCCGCCGCCTGCCGGCCGCGCACCAGACAGCGCGCCGCCGCGGGCAGTGGGGTGACGAGCTCGAAGGCCGCCAGCGGTGTGAGGACCAGGACGGCGAGCAGGACGCCTGCGAGTCGTCCGTCGCGTACGGCGGGGACGCCGACGAGGATCTCGGCCGTGACGGTGCAGGCGAGTGCCGCGTTCGTGACGGCTGCGCCGGCTCCGGCCGACGACGCCGAGCGCCGCAGGATGCCCGTCAGGCGGGCGTCCTGCTGCCGGATCCGCTGCAGTCGTTCGTCGGTTGCGCCGTACGCGGTCAGGTCGGCGAGGCCGGTCAGCAACTCGTGGACGCCGGTGGTGAGTGTTGCCCTGACCGGCGCGTACCGGCGCTCGGCCCGGGCGGCCAGCAGGAGTGAGGCCGCCGGGCCTGCGACTCCGGCCGCGACGAGCCCGATCAGGAGGACCGCACCCGCTGCCGGGAGGAGCGCGGTCAGGAACGCGACGGTGGCGATACCGGTGAGCAGGCTGACCGCGATCGGGAGCAGTGCCCGGACCAGCAGGTCCTGGATCGCGTCGACGTCGCGCGTGACCCGCGTCAGCAGATCGCCGGCGCGGGACCCGCCGAGGCCCGCGGGCGCGGCGCGGTCGAGATCGATCCAGGCCTGGACACGGGTCCGGCCGAGGACCCGGAAGGCGGCGTCGTGCCCGACCAGCCGTTCGGCGTACCGCAGCACGCCGCGCCCGATGCCGAAGGCGCGGACCGCGACGATCGCGACCGTCAGGTACAGCACCGGCGGATGCTGGGCGGCGCGCGAGATCAGCCACGCCGACGTCGCCATCAGCCCAATCGAACAGGCCATCGCGAGCACGCCGAGCAGCGCGGCGGCGCTCAACCGTCGGAGCTCGGGGCGGGCGACGGTCGCCAGCCAACGCAGCGTCGTCATGCCGCCACCGCCGTACGGTCGAGATGGACGACGTGGTCGCACAGCTCCAGCAGAGCGGGGCGGTGGGTGACGAGAACGACGGTGCGACCCGCGAACGCGGCCGGTAGCGATTCGAGGAGCGCCCGCTCGGTGGCCGGGTCGACGCTCTCGGTCGGTTCGTCGAGCAGCAGCAGGGGAGCGTCCCGGAGGATCGCCCGGGCGAGCGCGATCCGCCGGCGCTGCCCGGCGGAGACACCGTCGCCCCGCTCGCCGAGCACGAGGTCCAGCGGTACGTCGACCCGCGCCGCGTGCGCCGCCCGTCGGACGGCGACCTCGTCCGAGGAGGCGCCCAGCGCGATGTTGTCGGCAACCGTTCCGGCGAACAGGGTCGGGTCCTGGCTCAGCCAGGCGACGTTCTGCCGCCAGCCCTCGAGGTCGGCATCGGCGAGATCGATGCTCCCGGCAAGAACCTGGCCGCGATCCGGCCGGACTGTCCCGAGGAGCAGGCCGAGCAGCGTGGACTTGCCGCCGCCACTGGGCCCGACGATGCCGGTGATCCGACCGGGCTCGATGACGAGCGACACGTCGTCGAGCGCGCCCGGACCAGTAGGTTCCTCGCGACCCTGAACCGTGACACCTCGGAGGGTGAGCCCGGCCGCGGGATCGGCCGGCTCGTGGCCGGGCTCCGGGGTCGCCTGCTCGATGATGGCGATCAGCCGGTCGGCTGCGGCGAGTCCTTCGGCGCCGGCGTGGTAGTGCGTGCCGAGCAGCCGCAGCGGCAGGTAGGCCTCCGGCGCGAGGATGAGGACGAGCAGCGCCGTCTCGAGGTCGAGGCGGCCGTCCACGAGCCGGAGCCCCACCGAGACCGCGACCAGCGCGACGGACAGTGTCGCGACGAGTTCGAGGACGAGAGAGGACAGGAAGGCGATCCGCAGCGTGGCGAGCGTCGTCCGGCGTTGCCGGTCGGCGAGCCGCCGGACCGTCTCGACCTGGGCGCGGGAGCGGCCGAACACCTTCAGCGTGCCGATCCCGGCGAGGACGTCGAGGAAATGATGCGCGAGCGTCTGGATGGTCTCCCACTGCCGGGCGGTCGCGGCCTTGGTGGTAAGACCGACCAGGACCATGAACACCGGGATCAGCGGCAGCGTCACCACGACGATGACTGCGCTCAGCCAGTCCGCCGCCAGCATGCGCGCCGCGACCACCAATGGAACGATGCCGACGAGCACGAGCTGCGGCAGGTACCGGGCGAAGTAGTCGTCCAGGGCGTCGATGCCGCGGGTCGCCAGCGTGGTGAGCTCACCGCTGCGCTCGCCGGTCAGCCAGCGCGGGCCCAGGGCAACGATCTTGTCGAGGAACCGCATCCGGAGCTCGGACTTGACCGCCGCGGAGCACCGCTGGGCGACCACCTCCGCGACCCACGCCAGCGCGGCCCGGCCCAGCAAGGTGGCTGCCAGCACCGCCAGCGGACCGCGGAGCCCATCGATGTCGAGCCCGCCGAGGAAGGCATCCGCGATGATTCGTGCGAGCAGCGAGGCCTGGAGCAGGATGAGTACGGCCTGCGCGGTGCCGATCACGACCGACAGCAGCATCATGGCCCTCGTGCTGCGCGTGTGCCGGAGCAGTCGCCGATCGACGGCCGGCATCAGGCCACCTTCACGCGGGGGATGTCGTCGCGGGTCAGCCGCCGACGGAAGACCCAGTACGTGTAGCCCTGGTAGAGCAGCACGATCGGTGTGAACACCACCGCCACCCAGGTCATGATCTTCAGCGTGTACGGCGTGGACGCGGCGTTCGTCGTGGTGAGGCTGTACGCCGCGTCCGTCGTCGAGGGCAGCACGTCCGGGTAGAGGGTGACGAACAGTGTCGCCGCGGCGAGAACGATGGTGGCCGCCGTGCCGAGGAAGCCGAGACCGTCGCGCCCTGCGCGCGACGCGAGGATCCCGCCGAGCAGGCACACCGCGGCCAGCAGCGCGAGCGCCCAGGTGATCCACGAGCCGTCGTACGACTGGGTCCAGATCAGGAAGAGCGCGGCCAGCGGAACGGTCGCGCCGCCCAGCGGAAGCACCAGCGCGCGAGCGCGGTCGCGCACCGGACCGTGTGTCTTGAGAGCGAGGAAGATCGCGCCGTGCAGGGCGAACAGGACCAGCGTGGTCAGCCCGCCGAGCAGTGCGTACGGGTTGAGCAGAGTGAAGAACGTGCCGGTGAAGTCGTGGTTCGCGTTCAGCGGTACCCCGCGCACGATGTTGGCCAGGGCCACGCCCCAGAGCAGGGCCGGTACGGCGCTGCCGATCACGATCGCGAGGTCCCAACGCCGGTGCCAGGCCTCGTCGTGGAGCTTGTTGCGGTACTCCAGGGCGATGCCGCGCACGATGAGCGCGACCAGGATGACCAGCAGGGCGAGGTAGAAGCCGGAGAACAGGCTCGCGTACCAGAACGGGAAGGCCGCGAACGTGGCGCCGCCGGCGACCAGCAGCCAGACCTCGTTGCCGTCCCAGACCGGGCCGATGGTCCGGAGCGTGACCTGGCGGTCGACGGGGTCCTTGGCGACCGCGGGCAGCAGCATGCCGACGCCGAAGTCGAAGCCCTCGAGTACGAGGTAACCGGTCCACAGGACCGCGATCAGCAGGAACCAGATGTCGGTGAGTTCCACGGTCGACTCCTCAGTACAGGAAGGCGGTGTCGGGCTCGGGTGCGTCGGCGCGCGGTGTCTCCGGCACGGTCCGGGCGAACCGGAGCAGCAGCAGGACCTCGATCACCGCGAGTACGGCGTACAGCAGCGTGAAGGTGATCATCGAGGTCAGCACCGATCCGGCGCCGACCGTCGGCGAGACGCCGTCGCGGGTCTGCATCAGGCCGAACACGATCCACGGCTGCCGGCCCATCTCGGTGAAGATCCAGCCGAAGCTGTTCGCGACCAGCGGCAGCAGCGGTAGCGCGATCGCGGCCCGGACGAGCCAGCGCGACGGCTTGCGGCCGTCCTTGCGGAGGTACCAGAGTGCGATCACCGCGACCAGCGCGGACAGCAGCCCGAACAGGATCATCAACCGGAACGTCCAGTAGGTGACCGGGATGTTGGGCTTGTAGCTGCCGGGGCCGAAGCGTTGCTCGTAGGCGGTCTGGAGGTTGTTGATGCCCTCGACCTTGCCGTTCCAGGTGCCGGTCGCGAGGAAGGACAGCCCGTGCGGCACGGTCACCGACCACACCTCGCGCTGGCCGTCCAGCGACCCGATCGTGAGCAGGGAGAAGCCGGCCGGCTCCGACGTCTCGTACAGCGCCTCGGCCGCGGCCATCTTCATCGGCTGCGTCTCGGTCATGATCTTGCCCTGGATGTCGCCGGTCACGAAGACCGCGGCAGCCGCGACGAGTACCGTGATCGCGCCGAGCTTCACGCACGGGCGGAACAGCTCCCGGCGTTCCTTCCCGCCGTGTGTGTCACTGCGCAGCAGATGCCACAGTGCGATACCGAGCATGAAGGCGCCGCCGGTCAGGAAACAGGCGGCGACGGTGTGCGGGAAGGTGGCCAGCGCGACCTTGTTGGTCAGCACCGCGCCGAAGTCCTGCAGCTCGGCGCGGCCGCTCGCGCGGTCGTAGGTGTAACCGACGGGCCACTGCATCCACGAGTTGGCGGCCAGGATGAAGTACGCCGACAGTTGTGTGCCGATGGCAACCAGCCAGATCGACGCCAGGTGCACCTTCTTCGGCAGCCGGTCCCAGCCGAAGATCCAGAGGCCGAGGAACGTCGACTCGAGGAAGAAGGCGAGCAGCCCCTCGATCGCCAGCGGGGCGCCGAAGATGTCGCCGACGAACTTCGAGTAGGCGCTCCAGTTCATGCCGAACTGGAACTCCTGCACGATGCCGGTGACGACGCCCATCGCGAAGTTGACCAGGAACAGCTTTCCCCAGAACTGGGTGAGCTGCCGGTACTTGACCTTCCCGGTCCGGTACCAGGCCGTGTGCAGACCGGCCACGAGCGCCGACAGGCCGATGGTGATCGGCACGAACAGGAAGTGGTAGACGGTGGTGATCCCGAACTGCCATCGGGCAAGGTCGATCGCATCCATGGTCCTCAGCGTCCCGGCAACCGGCGGTGCTGCCGTAGAGGCGAAGGTCCCGGTGGGCCGGGACCCAACGGCACTGGATCGGGTCCCGGGTCCCGCGGTGAGCTGGTGGGGTGTCGAAGGGAGCCGCGATGACGGCGGTGGAGCACCCGGGCGCGGGGTGGGACGTGCTGGCCTCGGACGGGTCGGTGGTGCGGATCCGGCCGGTGCGCGAGGACGACGAGCCGGCGCTGAAGGCGATGAACAGCCGCGTGTCGGACTTGTCGATCTACCTGCGGTTCTTCGGCATCAGCCGGCTGATGGCCGATGAGTACACCCATCACCTCGCCGCCGAGCAGGACGGCCACGTCGCGCTGGTCGCGGAGTACGGCCAGGACGTCGTCGGGATCGCGAGCTACGAGGTCCTCCGGGCGGGCGAGGCCGAGATGGCCTTCCTGCTGCAGGATTCCGTGCACGGCAAGGGGATCGGGACGCTGCTGCTCGAGCAGCTGGTCGCGACGGCCCGGGAGAACGGCATCCAGCGGCTGCGCGCCGACACGCTGGGGGAGAACGCGAAGATGCTGCGGGTGCTCGCCGACTCGGGGTTCGAGCAGGTCCGCAGGCTGGACAGCGGCGTGGTGGAGCTCGTGCTCGACACGGCGTACCACCCGGCGACCTTGGAGCGGATGGCCGATCGCGAGCGGGCGGCCGAGAACCGCTCGCTGCAGCGCCTGTTCTCGCCCCGGACGGTCGCGGTCATCGGCGCCGGCCGGGCGCCTGGCGGCATCGGGCACGAGGTGCTGCGCAACATCGTCGCCGGCGGCTTCACCGGTACGGCGTACGCCGTGAACCCGCGGGCGACGCGGATCGCCGACGTGGCGGCGTACCCGACGATCGCAGCAGTGCCGGAGACGGTCGATCTCGCGGTGATCGCGGTCCCGGCCGAGCAGGTGGCCGACGTACTGGCGCAGTGCGGCACGGCGGGCGTCGGAGGCGCGGTCGTGCTGACCGCCGGGTTCTCCGAGCTCGGCACCGCCGGTCGCGAGCTGCAGCGCGAGATGCTCGCGGTCGCCCGCCGGCACAGCATCCGGCTGATCGGGCCGAACTGCCTGGGCCTGGTCAACACCGCGGCGGAGATCAGGCTGAACGCCACATTCGCCGAGGTCGCGCCGCGGCCCGGTGCGCTGGCGATCGCGGCGCAGTCCGGCGCGGTCGGTATCGCGGTGCTGGAGCACGCCGGCCGGACCGGGCTGGGCATCTCCGAGTTCGTCTCCCTCGGCAACAAGGTCGATGTCAGCGGCAACGACGTCCTGCTGCACTGGTGGGGCGAGCCGCGAACGTCCGTAATCGGGCTGTACCTGGAGTCCTTCGGAAACCCGCGCAAGTTCGGCGGGCTGGCCCGGATGATCGGGCGGACCAAGCCGATCCTGGTCGTGAAAGGCGGGCGGTCGGTGGGTGGCCGGCGTGCCGGGGCCTCGCACACAGCCGCGGCGGCGACGCCGGAGACGGCCGTGGACGCGTTGTTCGCGCAGTCCGGCGTCCTGCGGATGGACACCATCGAGGAACTGGTGGAGACGGCCCGCGTGCTGGCGGTGCCGCCGCTGCCGCGGGGCCGCCGGGTCGCTGTGGTCGGCAACGCGGGTGGCGCGGGGATCCTCGCGGCCGATGCCGCCGGCCGGCTCGGACTCGAATTGCCCGAGCTGAGCGAAAGCGTGCAAAGGCAGCTGGAGGAGGCCGGGGCGGTGGCGAGCGGGAACCCCGTCGACCTCGGCGCGGCCGCGTCGCCGCAAAGCCTGGCTCAGGCGCTGCGGGTGATCATCGACAGCGGTGAGGCCGACAGCGTTGTGGTGAACTACGCGGTGACCAGGGCCGGCCGGGTCGAGGACATCTACGACACCATCGCCGCCGTCGCCGGACCGGCCGACCTGCCGGTCGTCGTGAACTGCGTCGGGGCACCCCACGCCACCCCGGAGATCGCGCTGCCCGACGGGCGGCGACTGCCCGTGTTCCCGTTCCCGGAGAGCGCGGTCCGCGCCCTGGCCCACGCCATTCGGTACGCCGAGTGGCGCGCCCGGCCGCAAGGCGTCGTACCGGGGCTCGGGCGCGTGGACGTGGCCGGCGCCCAGGGTGTGGTGCGCCGGTTCTTCGAGCAGTCACCGGACGGCGGATGGCTGGACCCGCGCCAGGCGAACCAGCTGCTGCGACGCGCCGGACTCTCGGTGATACCGGTGCTGACCGCATCCTCCCGCCCGGAGGCGATCGCGGCGGCGGAGCAGGCCGGGTACCCGGTTGCCCTGAAGACGGCCGCGCCGGGTGTCGTGCACAAGACCGACATCGGCGGCGTGCGGATCAACCTGGCGGACGCGGCGCAGTTGACCGCCGCGTACGACGACGTGACGGCTGCCGCGGGAGATCCGCACGTGGTGGTTCAGGCGATGGCGCCGGGCGGCATGGAACTCGTCATCGGGGCGGTGCGCGACCAGCTGTTCGGGCCGCTGGTGATGGCCGGCAGCGGGGGGACGCTCACCGACCTGCTGGCCGACCGCCAATGGCGTGGCCTGCCCCTGACCGACCTGGACGCGGCCGACATGGTGCGCTCGCTGCGGTGTGCGCCCGTGCTGGCCGGCTACCGCGGCGCGGAGGCGGCAGACCAGGCCGCGGTCGTCGATGTCATCCATCGGATCGCCTGGCTCGCCGAGCAGGTCCCGGAGTTGGCCGAGCTCGACATCAACCCGCTCGTCGCCGGTCCGACCGGTGCGTTCGCGGTGGACGTACGGATCCGTCTGACACCGGCTGTTCCCGAGCCCGACTGGCACGCCCGCCGGATGCGCGGCGACTGATCGGCGCAGGTCCGATGAAGGCCGAGGAGGGTCAGGACGGTTGCCGTGCCGGCATCTGCTCGAAGCGCAGGGCGACGTTGGCCAGGGCGCGGAGGGCGGCGACCGTCTCCGCGATCCGGCGGTGCGAGTCAGCGGGGTGCACGGTGCGGAACAGGTCGTTGCGGAGGTCTTCGAGGGTGTCCAGCAGGTGTTCGATCTCGTCGACGATCACCGCGTCCACCACCCCGCCGGCCATCAGCGGCAGGATGTGGCCGCGGAAGGCGGCCAGGGTGTGCTGGGCCTCGGCCAGGCGACGTTCCTCGAGGAACCAGTTGTCGGTCTGGCTGGATTCGGCGATGTCGGTGAGCTCGGCCTCCCACCGGTCGAGCTCCTGGCGCAGGGTGGTCATGACTGCTCCTTCGGGAGGAAGTCGGCGACCGGGCGGCGGTCGGTCCCGGTGTGGGAGCGGCTGTGGCCGAAGCGGATGATCATGTGGGCATGACCCGGGGCGCCGGTGAGGCGCTGCACCTTGCGGCGCAGGTCGTCGTACTCGAGCGGCTGGTTCAGGAAGGACGCGCTGACGCCGTCGCGGGTCGCGGCGAGCAGTACCCGCTCGAGCGCGGCGCCGGCCGCCACCTGGTCGGTGGGGGCGTCGAACTCGGTGGACAGCACGGCGAGATCTGGATGCTTCTCGAAGGGCCGCTCGACGCGGCTCCGGTCGGTCGGCCGCGTCCCGAGGTCGCGGACGGCAGACGGGTAGCTGGCGGCGCGAGGTCCGAGCGCCGTGCTGGGCACCCCGTCGCCGGTGCGCAGGCCGCCGACCCAGTGCGCGCGTTCGGCGCGGCGCTGCCAGTCGTGGACCTCGCGCAGGTCGGCGTCGAGCACCAGGTCGAGGACGGCGCGGACGTCGTCCTCGCCGAGCCAGGTCAGCTCGGCGCCCTCGGCGTACGCCGCCCGCAGCAGCCGCACGCGGACGTCCTCGGTGAGCGGGATCGCGTCCGAGGGGTTCCGGTCGGTGTGCCGGTACGGGATCTGGACGGCGAGGTCGCGCAGCTCCTCGTCCCGGGCGGCGGTCGGTTCGAGCACGATCCGGGCGAGCAGGTCGGGTTCTTCCCGCGGGTACGGCGCCAGCCCGAACCAGGTGCCGTACCCGAGGCCTTCGGCCGCGCAGCGCAGGTTGAAGGTGGCGGCGCCGGCGGCGATCCGCATCGCCCGGCCGGTCGGGTCCTCGGCGGGAAGCGTGCGGGAGCCGTCCAGGTACACGTCGATCACGTGGCCCTCGACCTCGAACCGCCACGGCTGGGTGTTGTGCATGCTCGGCGCGGCCACGGCGGCCGCGAGCAGGACGTCGACGTCTTTCGCCGGCAGCTGATCGGACACCGGAGGCTCCTCCCACTGGTTTTCCTCCTTCAGGTTCGCCGGTGGGAGGCGAGTGGCGCTGCGGGCAAGAGTCCCGACCTGCCAGGCCGTTAGGTCCTGTCTGGTGATCCAGACAGGGCCTAGTCAGTGGGCGCGGTGAACTCCACGATCGTCCCGCGCGGGTCGTTGCCGGCGAGCCGGACGGTGCCGCCGAGGGACTGGGCCCGTTCGGTGAGGTTGCGCAGGCCGCTGCGCCGGGTGGTGGAGCCGATGCCGATGCCGTCGTCCGAGACGCGCGCGACGACCTGGCCGTCCCCGACGGTGACCTCCACGAGCGCATTCCGGGCGTTGGCGTGCCGGACGACGTTCGACAGCGATTCCCTCACCACTGCGAGGATCTGCGGCCGGACGGAGGCCGGCACGCCGGTGTCGATCGGTCCGGTACAGATCAGCCGCGGACGGAAGCCGAGACCTTCGGCGTACTCCGACACGAGCACCTGCAGGTCGCTGCGCAGTGAACTGGACTCCGGCGCCTGCTGCAGCTCGAAGATCGCGGCCCGGAGGTCGTGGATGGTGGTGTCGATGTCCTCGACCGCACGGCCGAGACGCTCCTGATGCTCGGGGCGGGCCATCCGGTGCATGCCCTGCAGTTGCAGACCGGTCGCGAACAACCGCTGGATGACGAGGTCGTGCAGGTCGCGGGCGATCCGGTCGCGGTCCTCGAGGACGGCGAGCATGTCCCGGTCGCGCTGCGCCTGGGCCCGCTCGAGTGCCAGCGTGGCCTGGCCGGCGAACATCCGGACCAGGTCGGCCCCCTCGGTCAGGCGGCTGCTCGCACCCTGTTCCAAAGCCACCACCAGGAGGCCGCCGGTGTCCGCACCACCAGCCGGCAGCGGCGCGATGGTCGTCCGGCCGAGCGCGGCCGCCTCCGGGAAGTCGGTCAGGCCGCCCGCGTCCTTGAGGACCTGAGCGAGGTCCTCGATGACCACCACCTGTCCGTCGTCGGCGACCACCCGGCGCAGCACGGGCAGATCGGCCGGCAGCCGGCGGCCGACATACCGGGCGTAGTCCGGCGGACCGTCCACCGCCCGCACGACGAGCTCGTCGTGATCGGCGATGAGGACGGCGCACACCTGCGCACGGGAGATCTCGCGGGCTCGCTGGGTGATCAGCTGGAGCGCCTGGTCGGCGTCGAACTCACCGAGCATCAGCTGGGTGATCTCGGCGTTCACCTCGTGCCAGCGCCGACGTTGCTCGGTGTCGGCGTACAACCGGGCGTTGTCGATCACCACACCGGCGGCCGCGGCCAGCGCCGTGACCGTGCGCTCGTCGTCCTCGGTGAAGTCGGCGCCGCCGGTCTTCTCGGTCAGGTAAAGGTTGCCGTAGGCATGTTCCCGGGTCCGGATCGGGACGCCGAGGAAGCTCTTCATCGGCGGGTGGTTCGACGGAAAGCCGTACGAGCGCGGGTGCTCGGCGAGATCGTGCATCCGGATCGGCTCCGGGTGCTCGATGAGCAGGCCGAGGATGCCGTGGCCCTCCGGATACGGGCCGATCGCGGCGATCTCCTCGTCGGTGACGCCGTGCGTGATGAACCGGACCAGGCGCTTGCCGTCCGGCCCCACCACACCGAGTGCGCCGTACCGGGCATCGGCGAGTTCGCAGGCGGCGGTGACGATGCGGTCCAGGGTGCTGTTCAGGTCGAGATCCGCACCGATGCCGACGACCGCGTCGAGGAGCGCGCGCAGGCGTTCCTGGTACTCCATGATCTCGTCGACCCGGCCGAGGAGCTCCTGCAACAGCGCGTCGAGACGTACCCGCGACAACCCGGCGTACTCCAGCGCCCCCTCGTCCCAGGTTCCTCGTCCTGCCTGCGAGTCGCCCACCACCCGCTCACTCTAGGGAATGGTGCGGGCAATAGGAAGCACTTTGCGGTCTAGGCCCCGTCGCGCGGCCGCTTCCCCCAGGGCACGAGACGCCTCCCGTGCACCGATTCGACACCGACCCGGACCAGTCGCGGATCCTCCATCGGCAGCCAGGAGCGCACCGGCAGGGTGCGCCGCAGTTCGGCGGCCTCGTCGTCGCTGACGACGGACAGGTGACCGATCGCGGTCACCGTCCAGCCGACGTGCCGCTCGAGATCCACCTCGTCCGCCTCGAAGGCCACGACGTCGCCCCGTTCCGCGGCCCGGAACTTGTCGCCGCGACCCGAGTTGAACACGACTGTGTCCGCGTCGAGAAGGAAGTTGACCAGCCGGACGGCGGGCAGGCCGCCGGAGGTGTAGACCAGACGTCCGATCGGCACGGACTGCAGCAGCCGCAAGCATTCGGCACGATCGACGATCTCGAGCCGTGAGTGATCGAAGTGGTGGGTGAGGGTCATCGGAGTGCCTTTCCTGGCTGCCTGCAGCAACTCTCGCGAGAACCAGGCGGTGTCGAGTAGGGCCGAAGGTCCCGGACCATCGGGACCTCGCGGTCGGGAGGTTGTCACCGCGGCAGGTGACCTTCGGCCCGTGCGCTCGCGGCAGGTGCGGCGCACGCTGGGCAAATGAGCGTGTTCGGCAGCAGATCGACAGCATTGGCCCGGGAGCCGTGGTTCCGGCAGCACCCGGCGGCGGCCTTGGTCGTCGCGGGGCTGCTGTTCGCCTCGGTCTGGGTCGTGCGCCTGGCCGACGGTGACGCCGTCGACGCGTCGATGCTGCTGTTCACGCTGCCGGTCGCGCTGATCGCGGTGGCGTTCGGGCGGCGCGCCGGCGTGGCCGCGGGCGCGCTGGCTGTGCTGATGGTGGTGACCTGGGTTCTGGCGACCGGCACGGACCTGGGTCCGGTGGGCTGGATCGCTCGCTGCCTGCCAGAGCTGCTGCTCGGGTTCCTGCTCGGCGACGCCTCGGACCGGCTCCGCCGAGCCGAGGCCGAGCGGCGCAAGCTGGAGTCCGGGGCGTTGCTGTACCGCGAGGCGATCGAGATCAACGACTCGCTGGTCCAAGGGATGGCGGCGGCCCGGTGGGCGCTGGAGGCCGGCCGGCCCGACGACGGCCTGAAGACGCTCGAGACCACGATCGGGAAGGCCCAGGACCTGGTGTCCGACCTCATCCGCCAGGCCGGCATGGGCACCTCGATCCATCCGGAGTGAGTGCGTTGGAGGAGCGATGACGCAGCCGATGAAGGTGTCCGACGTGATGACCCGCGACGTGATCACGGTGACCGAGGACACGCCGTACAAGGACGTCGTCGGTGTGCTGGCCGCGCACCACATCACGGCTGTGCCGGTGCTGAATGCGTACGGCGGCGTCGGCGGCGTGGTCTCGGAGACGGATCTGGTCCGTAAGGAGGAGTTCCAGGGAGCCCGCAAGCGTTCGTGGGCACTGCGCCGGCGGCAACGTAGGGCCCGTTCGCGGGCGGCCGGTGTGCGGGTCGCGGAGCTGATGTCGCATCCGGCGGTGACCATCGATCAGACGGCGACGATTCCCGAGGCGGCCAAGTTGATGGCGGCGCGGGGCATCACCCGGCTGGTGGTGACCGACGGTGAGGTGCTGACCGGGATCGTGACCAGGTCCGACCTGCTGAAGACCTTCCTCGAGCCGGACGACCACCTGCTGCAGCGGGTCCGGCGGGACGTGGTCGTCACCACGCTGGGTGACGCCGCGTCCGGCATCGAGCTCGCCGTCCGGGACGGGGTCGTGACACTGTCCGGCCAGGTCGACCGGCGCAGCACCGCGGAGCTCGCCGGGAAACTGACGGCCGAGGTGGACGGCGTGGTCGGCCTCGACAACCAGCTCAGGTGGGCGTACGACGACACCGAGTCGACGCCGGGCATCACGCCGTCACCGGAGCACCGGAGTCGCCCCTGACGCGTCAGGCTCAGGAGTGCCCGGTCGGAACGGGGGAGCGGCTCGGGTACGGGCCGGTGGCGTATCGGTTCACCTCGGCGACGGTGCCGTCGATGTCGCGGATGATGTGGCACAACCCGTTCCATCGGGCCACCTCGACGCCGATGGCGATCAGCCGCACCCGGCTGGGGCCGGACGCGAACGGATCCGGTGAGTCACAGCGGCGCGTGTGCCATGCGCCGTTCTCGTAGTACGTCTCGACATCCGCGTGCAGTTCGGTGCCGTCCTCGGGGGCGGCGGCTTCGTGCGTGCTCATGGGCCTGGTCTCCTGATCGGAGTTCTGACGCAGCCCCAGACCGGGTCAGAGGGGATCGACGGGGTCTCACCAGCACTCTGCAACATCGTCGCCGCCGGGCGGTGGGCCGAAAGTCCCGAGATCGCCGGGCATCGGTCCCGAGCCCCGTCATCTCCGTGACCTGCGTGATCTCCTGAGACGCCCTGAGATCGCTTGTGTTCGCCTGTGTTCGGCGGTGATCGGAGGTGGCGAACGACGGGCGCAGGCAGCAGTCACAGCCTGTTCGGGCCCGGTGCGAGGTGGTACTGTCGGGCCCTATCTAGGGGCCCCGGACCCGGCACCTGCTGCGTGCACAGGGGGTCCTATGTTCGTTTCGTCCGATCGATCGCTGCTTCCCGCGAATGCGGCGTTCCCGTTCGGCGGGACGCGCCGTCGAATGGTCCCGGCCCGGTCGCCGCAATGGGTCGTCGTGTGGGTTCTGAGATCGGTCGTCGATCCGGACTGGATGCCGGCGTCGGCAGCCGCCGAGCTGGTCGAGCGGATCCCGGACCCGGCCGTCCTCCGGCGTGCGCACGCGCAGCTGCGCAGCGTCACCCGGCATCGCAGCACTGTTCGCCAGGCGCGAGCGATCGCCACCCTCAACCTGGCTCTCGACCTGGCTGCCGGCCGGCGCGACGAGGGGCAGGGGTGAGCACGATGACCTCGGTGTACCTGGACCGGCTGGCGCACTCGACCCGCTTCGACGCGTGGCGGACCGAAGAGCTGACGGCCGCGCTGGCGTCGCTGGACGCGGAGATCGACGAGCGATGGTCGCCGCAGCAAGGCGGGCCGAGGGTCCTCAACATCCGGCTCCAGATCTACCGGCAGCGCCTGCAACGCGAGCTGGACCAACGCGCTGCCGACGGGAGCGGGTGATGTCCCACTGAGCTCCGCACTGAGCGTGCGGGTACGCCGGGTCGCCGGACGAGGCTCCTCTCCTCGTCCGGCAACGGAGGGGAGCCCCGGCGAGGTCGGCTTCCGTTCCGCTGCACGGCAACGGCGCAAGTGCAGCGGAACGGGGGCTCGGCTGCGTGGGGACTAGGGCATGTCCTAGCGGGGACGCGTCGTGGTGAGGGCCAGGGAGCCGTCGAGTACGGCGGCCGCGACGTCGGCGAGGCGGCGTCCGTTGTTGCGCGCGTACTGCCGCAGCACCGTGAAGGCGTCGTCGGGACTGAGGCCGAGCCGCTCGGCGAGGAGCCCTTTCGCCTGTTCGATCAGCACCCTGCTGTCCAGGGCGCCCTGCAACTGGTCGGCGCGGGTCTCGTGCAGGGTCGAGTGGTGCGCCTCCACGCCGAGCGCGGCTGTGCTCGCCAGCATCTGCCCGGCCTCGAGCGAGTCCTCGGAGAGGGCGCCGGGCTTGCTCAGAAACATCGTCAAGGACCCGATGGTGCGCCCCGGCAAGGGCATCGGGAAGGCGTGCACCGCCCGGATGTCCTGGTGCCGCGCCGCGGGCGCGAAGCGGGGCCACCGGGTGTCGGCATCGGTCAGATCCGGGCAGTCCACCCGCGAACCACTGCCGTAACTGTCATGAGCGGGTCCTTCGACGACCCGGGACTCCAGCTCCTGCAGGCGGCGTGCCGCGGCGGACGAGGCCGCGACGACGTCGAGGGCGCCGTCGCGGTCGGCGATCATCAGCGCGGAGGCCGTCACGCCGGGCGATTCCGCGCACCGCACCGTGAGCCAGGCGAGGGCGTCGATCAGATTCTCGTCCGTCACGAAGCGGGCGACCAGGTCGTGCACCGTGGCACAGGCGTACTCGGCTTCACTCATCGGAAATTCTCCCCTCCTGCACGTCCAGCCGCAGTCGCTTCTCGACGATCCGCCGGGCCACATCGGTGACCTGTTCGTCGTGCGCGAAGGCCCGGGCCCTGACCAGGGTCAGTGCGTCCTCGACACTGCAGTCGCACTGAGCGGCGACCATCCCGACGGCTTGATGGAGGACCAGCCGGTGGTTGGGCGAGTCGAGTACGTTCGCGGCGCCGGCGGGCTCTCCCTCCGCGAGCAGCCGGGCGAGACACTCCTCGGTCAGGAGCATCGTATGAGTGAGCGCGTCGGCGAACTCCTCGAGTTCACCGACCAGCGGCTCTGCGAACGCCGGGCCGGGCGGATCGAACACCGCGAGCGCGCCGATGCACCGCTCCGGCGGTCCGAGCGGAACGACCGCGAGCGAGCGCACGCCGAGCGCCGCGATCGCGGGCGAGTAGTACTCCCACCGATGCCGCAAAGACTGCGCGGCCACGGCCACCGGCCTGCCGGTGGCGGTGGAGTCGTGGACCGGTCCTTCCCCAAGTGTGAGCTCCAGGTCCTGGGCGGCCGCCGCGACCGGGTCGGAGGAGATCACCGAGGCTTCGATCTGCCGCGAGTCCAGGAGCGTGATCCCGGCACTCCGGGTCCCGAGCAGCTCCGCGACTGCCGAGATCAGCCGCGGACGCTCGGCCTCCAGAGCGTCGGATGAGATCCATCGGCCGAGCCTGCGGATGTGCGCATCGTGCAGTTTGGCGGCTGTCAGATGACGGTCTTCGCTGCGGCGGTGGACGCGGGCCAGCCGCTCGTGGACAGCGCGCATCGCGTCGGGTCCGGTGGTCACCAGCTCTTCGTGCCGCCGGGCGATCGCGGCGGCACGATCCGCTCGGGCGCGCTCGCGCTCGGCCTGCTCCCGAGCGGCACCGATCCAGGCGGACAGCCCATTCACCACGTCGCGATTCTAGTCCTGTTCCCCGGCTTCCTGGAGGTCCTCCATCAGCAGAACCACGCCTTCTGCCTGACCGTCCAGCGGTGAACAGATCACGGAGCACTTGATCCGGCGGCCCCGGCGGTTCACGGCGATCAGGTCGACCGGATCGGTGCGGTGGCCGGAGGTCAGGCAGCGTTGCACGACCTCCACGAGCGCATCCGTCGGTAGCCCGAAGTCGAGCTGGAAGAACGGCTGCCGCTGGACCTCGTCGCTCCGCAGGCCCCAGAGTTCCTCCGCGCCGCGGTTCCAGCTGCGCACCCGGAGTTCTCCGTCGAGCACCACCACCCCGGCGGCCACGCTCGCGAGCACACCCTCGAGGAAGGTCCGGGCCTCGTCGAGCTCGGTACTGCGGATCCGGATCTCCTCGTTCATCGTCTCGAGCTCTTCGTTGCCCGACTGGAGTTCTTCGTTGGTGGTCTCCAGTTCTTCATTCGTGGACTGGAGTTCTTCGTTGGTGGTCTCCAGTTCCTCGATGCTGGACTGGAGCTCCTCGTTGGTGGTCTCCAGTTCCTCGTTCGTGGACTGCAGCTCCTCGTAGGCGGTCTCCAGGTCCTCCCGGTTGCGTTTCACCTCCAGCTGCAGCCGAGTGAGGGTGGTGGTGTCGAGGAACGCCACCGACGATCCGACGACCATGCCGTCGTCGGCGGTCAGCGGCTGCACGATGATGTCGAGGTACTGCACGTCCTGGGCGGACAACCGGCGTTCCACGCCGTTCACCCGGACGGTACGGCGCTCGGATTGCGCCTGCTCGATGAGCGAGCGCAGCTCGGTCGGCCGGTAGGAGACCTCGAGGTCGCGCAGCGGCCGTCCGACGTCTTGGGAGGTGAGCCCGAACTGTGCTCTGGCCTGACTGTTCACCTGGGTGACCGCGCCGTCGAGATCAAGCGCGATCATCGCGTTCGGCGCCGTTTCCAGGACCAGGTCGCGCAGCTGCCGTCTCCGGGCGGCGTCCCGCCGCTCGCCACCCGTCGGCGCGGTCAGCTTCAGCGGGTTGGGCTGATGCGGCGGCTCGGCCCGACCTGCTCGTCGGCGGAACACCCGCTGACGCATGTTGACGACGTCGAACCGCTCGCCGTCGGACAGCAGCATTTCGGCCTTGCCGAGGAACAGGTAGCCGTCCGGGCGCAGGGCGAAGTGGAACCGGTCGATGATCTGCGACTGTGCTTCCACGTTGAAGTACATCAGCGTGTTGCGGCACACCAGCAGGTGCAGCCGGGAGATCGGGGCGTCCCGGGTGATGTCGTGGCGGCCGAAGATGACCCTGCGGCGCAGGTCCGACCGGAAGACGAGACGCGATCCGCTCTGCTCGAAGTACAGCTCGCGCAGATCCTCGGGAAGCGCCTCGAGTGCCTTCTCGGAGTAGGCGCCGGTGCGGGCCTCGCGCAGCGCCTCCTCGTCCACGTCGGTGCCGTAGATCTTGACCCGCCGGGCGCACTCCTCGATGCCCAGGGCCTGCGCGAACATGATGGCCAGCGAGTACGCCTCCTCGCCGCTGGAGCAACCGGCGCTCCAGACCCGGATCTCCTGGTCGGAGTCGGCGCTGCCCAGCAGCTCGGGAATGATCTCCTGCTGCAGATAGGACCAGCTCTCGGTGTCGCGGAAGAAGCTCGTGACGTTGATCAGGATCGTGTTGAACAGGAACCCGAACTCGTCCGCGCTCGTCTCCAGCAGGTCGCGGTAGTCCAGGTACTCCGAGATCCCGACGTCGTGCATGCGCTTGCGGACCCGGCGGGCCAGCGAGGTCCGCTTGTAGCCGGTGAAGTCGAAGCCGCGCGCGTCCCGGATGAAGGCGAGCAACTGCTCCAGGTCGGGGTCCACACCGTCGTCGATGTCGTCCGGCATCACACGCTCCTCGCGTCGACCAGGGCGACGATGACGCCCGCGATCTCGTCCAGCGGCAGCACGAAGTCGACCGATCCGGTGCCGACCGCCGCGTCCGGCATGCCCCGGAACTCCGCGGACTCCGGATCCTCGACGATCACCGTGCCGCCTCGTGACTTGACCGCACTCACGCCCATCGCTCCGTCGCTGCCGGATCCTGTCAGCAGGCAGGCTATCGCCCGCGCACCGTAAGCCCCGGCCACCGACTCGAACAACAGATCGGCCGACGGTCGCACGAAGTGCACCATTTCGCTGCTCGACAACGTGAATTCGCCGTTGCCGCCGACGAGCAGGTGCCGATTGGGAGGCGCCACGTACACGGTGCCCGGCCGTGCCTGCTCACCCGCCTCGGCGAGCTTGACCTCGAGCGCAGTGCGCCGCCCGAGCACATCGGCGATCACGGTCTCGTGGCGCGGGTCGAGATGCTGGACGACCACCACCGGCACCGAGAGGCGCGCCGGGAGCGCGCCGAGCACCAGACCCAGAGCCCGGATGCCACCGGCGGACGACCCGATGGCGACGATGTCGAACGGATCACTGTGCTCCCTCGGCGGGGGCTCCGGCGACTGGTTCATGAGCTCGTGTGACAACTGGGGAACACCTTCCGAGCCTAGCCGATCCGAGGCGTTCGAAGGCGGTACGCCGGTCGCGGAAACAAGGCCTTTCGGGCGCGTCACGCCGGTAGGGTCCAGCGGTGGCTGTCGCCGGGCTTGAGCTGCCGCGTCCGCCCGAAGCAGCGGACGGCGACGGCCGGACCCGGCCCGGGGTCGATCGTGACGGCGACGGTCGTGCTCGTGATCGTGACCGTCGTGCGGTGCCCGCGGTAGCGCAGCACCATCTCGAGTGCGCCGAGTCTGGCGGGCCAGTGCGGCCGGAACCGCAGGACGCCGCCGGTGGTGGTGAGTCCGGTGAAGCAGCGCTGGACGATGTCCGCGGCTCCTGCCATCGCCGCGAGGTGCACGCCCTCGGCCGTGGTGCCGGTGCGGAGCGCGTCGCCGGCGTCGCTGTGCAGGGCCTGCCCGAGGAACGCGAGGGCGCGATCGGGGTCGAGGGCCGCGAGGCCCCACGCGTGGACGACGGCGCTCAGCGACGAGCCGTGGCAGGTCCGGGCGAGGTAGTACTCCACGGTGTTCCGGACGATCTCGGTGCTGAACGGGTACCCGAGCCGCTCCATCAGGGCGCGCAGGTCACGCCGGGGGAGCAGGTACAGCAACATCAGCACGTCGGCCTGCTTGGAGACCTGGTACGTCGTCACGTCGCGTCCCTCGGCTTCGAGGATCCGGTCGAGGCGCCGGATGTCGCCGTACCGGCCCCGGTACTGCGGCCAGTCGAGTTCGGTCAGCTGTTCGTAGCCTTCGAACTGGCTGATCACACCGTCGTGGAAGGGCACGAACATGCGGCGGGTGAGCTCGTCCCAGCGGTTGCGTTCCTCCTGCCGCAGGCCGAGCGACTCGATCAGCTCGGTACGTCGCCAGGCCGGGAGCAGGTCAAGCGCGCGGGCGGCGACGCCGAACAGCCAGACGGCCATGACGTTGGTGTAGGCGTTGTTGTCGATGCCCGGCTCCGCGTGACCCGGGTACGCGGTGTGGAACTCGTCGGGACCCATCACACCGCGGATCACGTAGCGGTCCCGGCTCGCGTCGTACTCGGCGAGCGCCGCGAAGAAGCGGGCGACCTCGACGATGACCTCGGCGGCGTGATCGGACAGGAAGTCGGTGTCGCCGGTGGTCTCGACGTACTGCCACATCGAGTAGGCGACGGCCAGGCCGACGTGCCGCTGCCGGAACGACACGTCGTCGGTCCAGTGGCCGGAGAGCGGGTTGAGGTGCAGGCGCTGGCTCTCCTCGCGCCCGTCGGAGGCGGACTGCCACGGGAACATCGCGCCCTGGAGCCCGATCTGCCGCGCCGCGAGCCGGGCGGCGGGCAGCCGTCGGCAACGGTAGAGCAGGAGTGCACGGGTCAATTCCGGCAGCCGGAGCGTGAGGACCGGGAAGACGAAGAGCTCGTCCCAGAAGACATGTCCGCGGTACGCCTCGCCGTGCAGACCACGAGCCGGTACGCCGGCGTCGACGTCCGGGCTGTGCGGGGACAGGGTCTGCAGCAGGTGGAAGATGTTCAGCCGGAGCGCGGCCAGCGTCCCGTCGTACGCCTCCTCGAGTTCGACGCTGAAGCGCCGCCACAGCTGCGACCAGGCCAGCACGTGACGCTCCAGGAGGTCACCGAGACACGGCGCACTCTGCAGCGCGAGCTCGGTGGCCAGTTGCGGCTCGGAGATCCCCAGGTCGCGCGAGCCGTGGATCGCCGCGATCTTCTCGGCGCCGACCGTGTCGCCCGCCGTCACCGCGACCGTGAGTTCGGAGTACGCCGAGGTGTCGTCGGTGCGGGTGGTCCACCCGTCCAGGATCGAACCGTTCCGGGCAGCGGCGACTCGGGTGCCGACGCAGATCCGGTGCCGTGACTGGGTCGTCGCGGCCGTCACGATGAGGTTGCCGTCAGCAACCATAGGCGCCACGCGGGTCAGGTGCCTCGCGGCCAGCTTGCGGTATCTCTCGACGCCGGCGTTCGTGACGTTGCCGTGCACCGCGGATCCGATCCGGAGCCGGCCCGACCAGTTGACCGCGGTGACGGCGAGGGTCTGCCCGGCCAGGTGCGGGTCGGCCATGCTGACGAAGCGGCGTTCGACGCCGCGGATCTCGCGCCCGGCCAGGTCCCGCAACCGGAAGCGGCGGGTCACCACCCCGCGGCGGACGTTCACTTCCAGATCGTGGTCGAGCACCTCGATGGTGTCGGGCGTCCACCAGTCGCCGTCGTCGGCGGCGAACGTGAGCGGCAGCCAGTCGGGCAGGTTGACCAGGCTCTCGTTCTCGATGGCGGTGTCGCCGATCGTGTCCGTCAGGCGGTTGTAGTAACCGGCCAGGTACGTCCCGGGGTAGTGATGGTCGCCGGCCACCGATCCCGCCCACGCCCCGCGGGTGGCGAAGTACCCGTTCCCGGCGGTGCACAGCGCCTCCCGGCGGCGCTCGTCGGCCGGGTCGTAGCCGCCGAACGCCAGGACCCAGTCGGTCACGGCGCCCGTGTCACGTCCGCGCAGGACCATCAGCGGGCCACGTAACCGCCGTCGATGTACAGCTCGAGACCGGTGACGAACGACGCGTCGTCGCTCGCCAGGTAGGCGACGCCCGCCGCGACCTCCTCCGGCCGGCCGAGACGTCCCATCGGCGTGAGTTGGGTCATCACGTCCCAGAACGGCGTGTTCCGGGTCGAGTCCAGGATCGGGGTGTCGATGAACCCCGGATGGATCGAGTTGACCCGGATGCCGTCGGTCGCCCAGTGCAGCGCGGCGTTCTTGGTGAGGGTCCGGACCGCGCCCTTCGCCGCGTGGTACGCCGGCGACGTACCGAAGCCGCCGCTGGTGCCGAAGATCGAACTGATGTTGATCACCGACGCGTGGCCGGACGCCTTCAGGTACGGCGCGGCGGTGCGCATCCCGAGGAAGACACCGGTCTGGTCGACGTCGATGGTGTGCTGCCAGTCCTTGAGCGTCGTCTCCTCGATCGTCGCCAGATCGCCCATGCCGGCGTTGTTGACGAGGATGTCGATACCGCCGAACGCTTCGGCGGCGAGCTCGCAGACGGCCTGCCAGTCGGCTTCGCTCGCGACGTCGTGACGGGCGAACCGGGCCCGTGCCCCGGAGTCCCGCAGGCCTTCGGCCACGGCCTCGCCGGCATCCACCGCGATATCGGTCAGCAGCACGGCCGCACCTTCGGCCGCGAGCCGCCAGGCGGTCACCTCGCCGATGCCGCTCGCCGCACCGGTCACCAGCGCGACCCGATCATCAAGCCTGCCCATGTCATCGGTCCCTTCCGGTAGCTCCTACGGCTTCAGGCTCGCAACGGTCCGGCCGCGCGGGCAGGTCCGTTGGACCCCGAAGCCGGGACATAGGTCCCTGTCGCACGGCTTGGGGGCGAAGGTCCCGGGCCGGTCGGGACCTTCGGCCCTTCGACAGGCCCAGCGCCGGCAGTGCACTGGAAGTGGCGAGGAGGACCCGGCGGAGCCCCGGTCCCGCGAGCGGGTCACCGCAACGGACGCCGAGGCTTCGGACCACCAGGGAACCGGATCCTCCTCGTCATGTTCGGCCCTGTCCGACGGGCACCGAACAACGTGTCGGAGAGCGGGTTCAGGGGCGCGCCGCTCCAACCACCGGGCGCCGTACGACCGTCACCTCACCGGCCGCACGGCGCCCGATCGGCGGTGCGCTGTTGGGGGTGGGTTCGATGACGAATCCGGTGATTCACTTCGAGATCGGCGGGCGCGATCTCGCGCGGATGACGGCGTTCTACGGTGAGCTGTTCGGCTGGAACCCGCAGCCGGCCGGGCCGGAGTACGCGCTGGTCCCGCCGGGCGCGGACGGGGCCGGGGTCGGCGGCGGTCTGCTGCAGACCAGTGGCGACATGCCGCCGTACGTCACCGTGTACGTCGCGGTCGACGACCTGCGGGCGATGCTCGACCGCGCCGCGGCGCTCGGCGCCAAGACGGTGGTCACGCCGACCGCGATCCCGGGGATCGGCGAGTTCGCGATGTTCGCGGATCCGGACGGCAACATCATCGGTTTGCTTCATCAGCAGGCCGAGGCCGCGGCGTCATGAAGCGCCGGGCCACGATCGCGGTCGGGGTGGACGGGAGCTGGGCCGACAACGGCGCCGTGGACTGGGCGCTGCACGAGTCGGAGCTGACCGCGGCCCCGATCCGGGCGGTGCACGTGATCGACGACCGCCCTCCGCTCGGGGCGTACTTCGACTTCCCCGGCGCCGACGCCGCGGCCAACGCTCTGGTCCGCGAGGTCTGTGCGTATCTCGATCATCACGACCGTCCGGGCCTGCACACCGGCGTGGTGCTCTCCGGTCCGCCGGCGCACACGTTGGCGGGTGCCGCGGGCCGCGACCGGATGCTCGTGATCGGGCGGCACGGCCACGGCGTCCTCAGCCGGTTGTTCATCGGGTCCACGGCCGAGGCCGCGGCACACGAGTCCGAGACCGCTGTGGTGGTCGTACCGCCGAAGTGGCGGCCCGGTGACCCGCAGGCGCCGGTCATGGTCGGCGTGGACCGGCTCGATCGCTGCGCGGCGGCCGTCGACTTCGCCGTCCGGTTCGCCGCCGAACGGGACGCTCCGATCCGTCTGGTGCACGTCTGGGACGTCTCCCGGACGTCCACCCGCGACGAGGCGGCGGTGCTGCCCGCGGCCGAGATCGCGCGGATCCACCACAGCCGGCACGTGGACGAGATCCTCGGCCGGTGCCGCAGCGAGCACCCCGGCGCTAGGTTCCGGACGGAGCTCAGACGCGGTCAGCCGGTCGCCGCCCTGATCGACGCCGCCACCGACGCCGGTGCCCAGCTGCTGGTTGTGGGCGGACGTGTGCACGGCCGCGTCCGAGCGCTCCTACCGGGTGGAACCGCCCACGGCATCCTGCTCCGCGCACCCTGCCCGGCCGCGTTCGTCCATCAGCACGAGAGGCTGTACTAGAGGAGGTGCTCGACCACCGGTCCCCGACGCGCCTGATCTATCTGGACAACCTCAAGGTCGTCCTGATCGCCGTGATCATCGCGCTCCACGCGGTCCTCGGGTACGCCGGGATCGTCGAGGCGTGGACGTACTCCGAGCTGCGTGAGGTGACGCTGAACCCAGTGGTCGAGATGACCCTGCTCGTGCTGGTGAGTCCGTTCGGGTTCTTCCTGATCGCGTTGCTCTTCCTGGTGGCCGGGCTGCTGACACCGCCGTCGTACGACCGCAAGGGCGCGCGGCGGTTCGTCACCGACCGGTTGCTGCGCCTCGGCGTACCGTTCGTCGTCTACGTCTTCGTGGTGCAGCCGAGTCTCGTGTACGCGGTCGCGCATCCGCTGGGGCACGCGCCAGGTTCCTTCTGGGACGAGTATCTCGGGGCGAAGCGGCAGATCGACACCGGACCGTTGTGGTTCGTCGGTGTGCTGCTGATCTACTCGCTCGGTTACGCCGCCTGGCGCCGTCGGGGGAGCGCACATCGCGCCGCACGAGGGATCACGCTGAAGACTCTGACCCTGACTGCGCTCGTCGTCGCGCCGCTGTCGTTCGCCGTCCGGCTGGTCTACCCGTACGGCTCGGAGAGCGGCTTCTCCGACCTGAACCTGTGGGAGTGGCCGGCCTGCGTGGCGGTGTTCGCGTTGGGCGTCGCCGGCTCGCGGGAGGGCTGGCGCGAGGTGGTCCCGGCAGACACAGCTCGGCGGTCCCGTGTGCTGACTTTGTTCGCGGGCGGCGCGATGGCGGCGTTGCTGCTTCTCGCCGGCGCATTGGACGCCGTGGAGGAGGTGCTCGGGGGCCTGCACTGGCTCGGGGGTCTCTTCGCGGTCGTCGAGGCGTTCCTGACCGTCTTCGGCTCGGTGTGGCTGTTGAGCGTGGCGCAGCACCGGCTGGCTCGGCAGTACCGGTGGGGCCCGGCGCTCAGCCGGAGCGCCTACGCGGCCTTCATGCTCCAGACCGTCTTCCTGCTCGCGCTCGCCGTGGTTCTGCGCCCTGTCGACCTCCCCGCCGAGATCAAGGCGCCGATAGTCGCCGTCGGCGGTATCGGCGCCTCGTTCGGCGCTGCCTGGCTCCTGATCAAGAAGGTGCCAGGCGTTTCACGGATCCTCTGACAGCGGGACTGCCGTCAGAGGGTGCTCAGGCGGCTCACTTGTACGCCGATGACGCCGCGGACCGTGCCGGCGAGGACTTCGGCGAGGTGGCGTTCGCGAGGGTCGCTCGGGCCGATCACCGTGACGATGCCGTCCTGCACCTGGACCTGCCAGTCCGGTCCTTCCGGCCGCAGCAGCTCGGTCACCTCGGCCTGAACGCGGCGGTCGCGACCGGCGAGCAGGTGGACCACGTCACTGCGGCTGATCATCCCGACCACGCGGTCGTGCTCGACCACCGGCAGGCTCTTGACCATCGTCGAGCGCATCAGGTCGATCGCCGCCTCGAGCTCCTCGTCGGGCCGCACCGTCACGACCAGGTACGTCATGACCTCGGCGACCCGGCGCGGCGGCGTCGGGCCCGGCAACCGTACGACGGTGACCGGGACGCGGTCGCTGATCAGGTTCTCCTCCTCGACCAGGTCGGCCTCGCTCACGATCCCGACCAGCGCACCGTGCCGGTCGAGCACCGGCAGCGCGGTGATCTTCGCCTCGTCCATGAGCTGCAGCGCCGTCGAGATCGGGGTCTCCGGTGCCACGGCGACAACCTGCTTGGTCATCAGCTCCCGGATCAGCATCGCCCTCACCTTCCTCCGTCCACCAGATCTTGCGCTCAGCGTCCCCCGCACTGTGGCGTACCAGTAGGGCGAGAGGTCCCGCCGCGCGAGGTACGACGACCCTGGAATGCGGCCGACGAACCGGACGTCTGCGTTCTGTCCGGTCAGCGGCCGAGGAGTCTGCCGAACCAGCTGCCGCCGCTGCGCTCGGCCTTGGGGTGGCCGGGGCACCACTGGTCGGCGGGGACCATCGCCTTCACCTGGGCGACGTGCTGGCCGCAGCCTGCCCAGGTCGTCTTGGCGCAGGTCTTGCAGTTTACGGGTCGGCACATGGGTTCTCCTTCGTTGTGAGTAACACGTCAGGCATCCGGCCCGACGAGGTGCGGGCCTGCCTTGGCCGCGTTGTCGAATTGGTCGTCGACAGCGACGGGTTGGTGTCCGGCGGCGTGGAGGATGGAGGCGGCGATAGAGGCGCGGTACCCGGCGGCGCAGTGCACCCAGACTTCGCCGGGTGGGATCTCGGCCAGTCGCCGGACGAGTTCGTGGATCGGGATGTTGACCGCGTCCTGGATTCGGGCGGCGTGGTGTTCCTCCGCGCGCCGGACGTCCAGGACGATGACGTCGCGGTGGTGGCGGACCTGCTCGAGATCCGCGAAGGTCGCGGTAGGGAAGGACACCGGGGCGTCGAGACTCTACTCCCGCGGACCGCCGGTCGCGTGTGCGGCGGGCCGGTCGATCCCGATCCGGACGAGCTCGCGCTGTGCCTGTGCAACGTCGGCCGCCGTCTGGCCGAGCAGGGTGAGTGGGGTGCCCCATTCGATGAGCCAGCCGAGGTAGGTCGAGAACGAGCCGTCGAGTCCGAAGTTAAGTGTGCCGGGTGCGTGCCCGGCCGCGAAGGCCGTGCGGGTGCGCAGGTCGACGACCCATTCGCCGGCGTCGATCCGGCGTCGTAGTTCGGTGGCGTCGGCTTGCTCGGGCAGGGAGAGGTCGGGCGCGCCGGGGCCGGCGGCGTTGGCGGGTGCCATGTGCACGTAGTACGCGGGCCAGGCGCCGAGCCCGGCCAGCAGATCACGAACGTAGTCCTGCTCGTTCTGGGTCAGAACTGGATTGGCGCGTTTCTCCTGCCCGATGGTGGATTCGGTGGCTTCGGACTGGGTCGCGGAGCAGAACGAGCCGAACCCGTGGGTGGGGAAGACGCCGGTCGTGTCGGGCAGGTCGTCGGCGAGTTTGTGGGCCGAGGCGTGCTGGTGGCGGACCAGGGTGTGGGTGTGTTGAGGGCCGAGCAGGTCGGGGCGTCCGGTGGCGCCGTACAGCAGTGAGCCGCCGGTGAACACGGCGGCCGGTTCGCCGTCGTGCTGGCTGAGTGCGTAGGACAGGTGGGTGAAGGTGTGTCCTGGGGTGTGGATCGCCCGGATCCGCATCTGGGTGCCGATGTCGATGGCGTCGCCGTCGCGGATCGGGGTGCGGTCGAAGCTGACCTGGTCGTCGGCGTTGACCAGGTAGGTCGCTCCGGTGGCCTGTGCCAGTGCGAGGCCGCCGGTGACGTAGTCGTTGTGGATGTGGGTCTCGAAGACGTGGGTCAGCCGGACCCCGTCGGTCTCGAGCAGGTCGAGGACGCGGTCGATGTCGCGCTGCGGGTCGACGACGAACGCCACCGTGCCGTCGTGCACGAGGTAGCTTCGGTCGCCCAGCGACGCGGTGTCGATGACCCGAACGGTCACGCCGGGGAGTGGTGCGGCGTGGTGCTGGTCGGCGGCGGTGTCTGGCATCGAGGGTCCTTTCCCGGATCGCATCCCCCTCATCTGTCGTCACCGTAACATATCCCCCCAGGGGGATGTAGACTGAGGACTCCGACGCTGGAAGAAGGAGTATCGATGGAGCTCGAGGCCGCCGAGATCAAACCTGTCATCGCGCGGATGAAGCGCGCCCACGGACACCTGGGCAGTGTGATCCGGATGATGGAGGAGGGGGCCGACTGTGAAGCGGTCCTCACCCAGTTGGCCGCTGTCAACAAGGCGCTGTCCCGCGCCGGCTACGCCGTCGTCGCGACCGGCCTGCAGCGCTGCCTGACCGACGAGGACAGCGACGTCGACGTGGCCAAGATGGAGAAGCTCTTCCTCGCCCTGGCCTGACGTCCGGCCTCGCGCAGCCGGGGGCCGTCCGGCCCCGATGTCGGGCCGTTGGGCTCTGTCACGGCGGCGCCACGAGCCCGACGCTCGTGGGGGGAGGTGGTCATGCCCGGTGTGGAGACATCGCATGTCCGCGGCTTGCCGGTGGCGGAGGCGGCGCGACGGCTCGCCGCCGACGGTCCGAACGAGTTGCCCGCACCCCGCCGTACGGCGGCCTGGAAGCTGCTGGCCGGCCAGCTGACGCATCTGTTCGCGGTGATGTTGTGGGTGGCGGCCGCGCTCGCCCTGGCCGGCGGGCTGGCGCCGCTGGCGATCGCGATCGTCGTGATCATCGTCCTGAACGGTGTCTTCGCGTTCGCCCAGGAGTACCGCGCCGACCGCGCCGCCGAGCGCCTGCGCGATCTGCTGCCGGTCCGGGCGCAGGTGATCCGCGACGGCGAGGTCAGGTCTGTCGACGCGACCCAACTGGTCCGTGACGACCTGGTCCTGCTCGGCGCCGGAGCCCGGGTGTCGGCCGATCTGCGCCTGGTCACGGTGCACGCCCTGGCCGTCGACGAGTCGATGCTCACCGGTGAATCGGTCCCGGTCCGCCCGGGCAGCGGCGACGAGGTGTACGCCGGAACGTTCGTCGTACAGGGCGAAGCCGAAGCGGTGGTGACCGCGGTGGCCGGCGGGACCCGGCTGGCCGGGATCCAGTCACTGACCGAGAGCGCGGTACGTCGCCCGAGTCCGCTGACGATCGAGCTGCATCGCCTGATCCGGGTCATCGCCGTCATCGCCGTGACTGTCGGCGCCTCGTTGACGGTGGTGTCGCTCGTGCTGGGTCTGAGCGCCACCAAGGCGTTCCTGTTCGGGGTCGGGGTGATGGTGGCGCTGGTTCCCGAGGGCCTGCTGCCGACCGTCACGCTGTCGCTGGCACGCGGCGCGCAGCGGATGGCGCACGGCAACGCGCTCGTACGGCGGTTGGACGCGGTCGAGACGCTCGGCGCGACGACGTTCGTCTGCACCGACAAGACCGGAACGCTGACGTTGAACCAGATGGAGGTCCTCGACGTCTGGACGCCGCACGGATCCGTGGTGATGCACGGCGACGGCTACGACCCGGACGGCTCGGCCGACGGCGGCCCTGCCGCGATCGACGCGGCCGCGCGGGCCGCCCGGTCGGCCGTCGCCTGTGTTCGCGGCCGTGCGGTGCGGTCGAAGAACGGGTGGGCGGCGGAAGGCGATCCGATGGAGGTCGCGCTGGACGTCCTGGCGCGGCGCCTCGGGGTGGCGCCGGTGCGTCCGGAGACGATCACGCACCGGGTCACCTTCACCAGCGAGACGCGGTACAGCGCCGTGGTTGCCGATGGCAACACGATGGTGATCGGCGCGCCGGACGCGCTGCTGCCGTACTGCCGCACGAACGGCGCCGCCGCGTCGGCGGTCGGCGATCTGGCCGGTCAGGGCCGGCGGGTGCTCGCGGTGGCGGAAGCGTCGGGGGTGCTCGTTCGCGACGGTGACCTGGATCTGCGGCCGGACGCGCTCGACCTGCTGGCCGTGGTCGGCCTCGAGGACCCGCCACGACCGGACGTCCACACCGCGCTGACCGCCTGCCGGCAGGCCGGAGTCCGGATCGCGGTCGTCACCGGTGACCACGCGGCGACCGCGGAAGTGATCGCGCGCGAGGTCGGCCTGCTCGGGCCCGGCGGGCTCGTGGTGTCGGGCGAGCAGTTGCCCGCCGACGACGGGCCGCTGGGTGAACTGCTCGACCGCGACGACGGCGTGGTGGTCGCCAGAGTGACACCCGCCGACAAGTTGCGGATCGCCCGGGCGCTGCGGGCACGCGGTCATGTCGTCGCGATGACCGGGGACGGCGTCAACGACGCACCGGCGCTCCGCGAGGCCGACGTCGGCGTCGCGATGGGCGCCTCGGGCAGTGACGTGGCCCGCGCCGCGGCCGACCTGGTGCTGCTCGACGACCACTTCGCGGGCATCGTGACCGCGATCCGGCTCGGCCGGGCCACGTTCTCGAACGTCCGGCGTTTCCTGACCTACCACCTGGCCGACAACGTCGCCGAGCTGGCGCCGTTCGTGGCCTGGGCGCTGTCCGGCGGCTCGGTGCCGCTGGCGATCGGCGTACTGCAGGTGCTCGCGCTGGACATCGGCACCGACGTGCTGCCCGCGCTCGCGCTCGGCGTCGAGCAGCCCGGCCCGCGGGTGCTCGACGGCCCGGCGCGGCATCGCCGGCTGGTGGACCGCGGTCTGCTGACCCGGGCGTTCGGGGTGCTGGGGATGACGGAGGCCGTGGTGGCGATGTCGGCCTTCCTGCTCGTCCTGCGCGGCCACGGATGGACCTTCGGGACCGAGCCGTCGGCGGCCGCGCTCGCGGTCGCCTCCGGTACGGCGTTCGCGGTGATCGTCATGATGCAGATGGCCAACGCGCTGGCCTGCCGGAGCGAGCGCAGCACGATCGTGGAGATCGGCCTCACGACGAACAGGCCGCTCCTGCTCGCGCTCGTCGTCGAGCTCGGCCTGCTGATGGTGTTCCTCGGCGTCCCGCCCGTCGCGCACCTGCTGGGCGGCAGCTGGCCGTCGTACCAGGGCTGGCTGTTCGCTGCGGCCGGCGCCCTGGTCCTACTGCTCGTCGACAGTGCCGCCAAGCTGGTCCGCCGGCGTCGATGACGGTCGAGAGCTCAGCTCGTCGACTCTGCCGGCCGGGACGCGTTCGATGCGGGTCCAGCCTTTCCATCCTCGCTCCTCCAGCAGCGCCAGCACCCGTTCCGCGCCGGGGGAGGCCTCGAGGACGGCGCTGTCCATCAGCGTCACGAGGTTGTCGTCGAGTCCGTACGAACCGGTCTCACCGGCCTGGACGGCGGCGACCATGATGCGCTCCAGGGTGTCGACGATCTCCACGATCCGCGGGTCGTCCAGGGGCCGGTCGAGGGCCTCGTTCACGATGCGGTAGAGCTTCAGCATCTCGGGATGCCGCAACGCCTCGTGCTTCTTCACGATCACCGCGTCGATTTGCTCCGGGACCTGGGCCGCGACCATGATCCAGGCGTCCCGCTCCATCTCGACGTACTGTTCCTTCATGCCGAGATCGCGCAGCCGGTCGAGGTAGTCCACGACGCTCTGCGGCAGGGCCAGCTGGTCGCCGGCGGCGAGTTTGGCCAGACGCTTGCGGGTGGCCTGCAGCCGCCGGACTTCGGCGCGTAGTTCCTTGTCGATCTCCTCGACGCCGCCGGAGAACTCCTCCGGGGCGGCGTCGAGGAGCTCCTGCACCCGCGCCAGCGGTACGCCGGCATCGGCCAGCGTGCGGATCCGGATCAGGCGGACGACCGCGGCAGCGTCGTAGGAGCGGTACCCGGACCGGTCACGGCCGGGCTCCGGCAGCAGCCCGATCTTGTGATAGTGCCGGACCGCGCGTACCGTCACGCCGGCGTACGCCGCGAGCCGGCTGATCGTGAGCATGCGTCACAGCCTGCCTTACGCGACCTTGCGGCGATAGGCGGCGATTGCGACGACGTACGCCACCACCAGGACGCCGACGCACCACGCCAGCGCGGTCCAGATGTCGTCGCCGACCGGCTGCCCGGCGAACAGCCGGCGGATCGTGTCGACGATCGACGTCACCGGCTGGTGCTCGGCGAACCAGCGCACCGGTCCGGGCATCGTCTGCGTGGGCACGAAGGCCGAGCTGACGAACGGCAGGAAGATCAGCGGGTACGCGAACGCGCCCGCACCCTCGACGGTGGATGCGGACAGCCCGGGAATCACGGCGATCCAGGTCAGGCCCAGCGTGAACAGGAACAGCATGCCGGCGACCGCGAGCCAGTCCAGCACGCCCGCGTCCGAGCGGAAGCCCATGAGCAGCGCGACCCCGACGACGACCACCAGGGAGATCAGGTTCGCCACCAGGGAGGTGACGACATGCGCCCAGAGCACGCCGGACCGGCCGATCGGCATCGACTGGAACCGTTCGAAGATCCCGCTCTTCAGGTCCATGAAGATCCGGAACGCGGTGTAGGCGACGCCGGACGCGACCGTGATCAGCAGGATCCCCGGCAGCAGGTAGTTCACGTACGCGCCGGCCCCGGTGTCGATCGCGCCGCCGAATACGTAGACGAACATCACCATCATCGCGATCGGCGTCAGCACGGTGGTGATGATCGTGTCCGGGCTGCGGGTGACGTGCCGGAGCGTCCGGCCGGTCAGCGCACCGACGTCGCTGAGGAAATAGGCGCTCACGGCCGGGCCTCCTTGCTGGTGACGGCGAGGAAGACTTCCTCGAGGGACGGCTGCTTCTCGACGTACTCGACCTTGGCGGGCGGCAGGAGCTGCTTGAGCTCGCCGAGGGTGCCGGCGACGATGATCCGTCCGTCGTGCAGGATCGCGATCCGGTCGGCGAGCTGCTCGGCCTCCTCCAGGTACTGCGTGGTGAGCAGCACCGTCGTCCCGTGGCCGGCCAGCTCCTGGACCGTGTGCCAGACCTCGATCCGCGCTTCCGGATCGAGTCCGGCGGTCGGCTCGTCGAGGAAGATCACGGGTACGTCGCCGATCAGGCTCATCGCGATGTCCAGCCGGCGGCGCATCCCGCCCGAGTACGTCGCCGCGCGCCGGCCGGCCGCATCGGTGAGCGCGAAGCGGCGGAGCAGCTCGTCGGCGACCGCGCCGGGGTCCGGGACGTGCCGCAGTTTCGCGACCAGGACGAGGTTCTCCCGGCCGGTGAGGATCTCGTCGACGGCGGCGAACTGGCCGGTCAGGCTGATCGACCGCCGGACGTCGGCCGGCTGCGTGGCGACGTCGAAACCGTTGACCTCGGCCGTGCCCGCGTCGGCCGCGAGAAGGGTCGAGAGGATCCTGATCGTGGTGGTCTTGCCTGCGCCGTTCGAGCCGAGCAGGGCGAAGATGCTGCCGCGCGCGACGTCGAGATCCACGCCGCGCAGCACCGGTTTCTGTCCGTACGACTTCTGCAGGCCCTGTACGTGGATCGCCGGGCCGGCGGTCGATGTCACTGTCATACCGGAAGCGTGCAGGGTTGACCCTGCGTCAAGGTCAAGCCGTCGCGACCCGGCTGTTATTCGATTGACGATGCCGGCGACGGACTGGTCTGCTGTCAGGACGTGCGCCGGATGGGCCGGCGCGGACCGGAAGGAGGAAGGCCATGTCTGTCCTGTCCCGTAGCTTTGCTCTGAAAGGTCTTTCGGTTTGGCATTCGCACGTTCGTTCAGCTGTGAACACTGCGGCGTAGAGGTTTCTCTCGACGCCCCTGGAACCACCCATCGCAACCATTGCCCGAGTTGTCTGTGGTCGCGGCACCTCGACCGCAACGTACCGGGCGATCGCAAGGCCGACTGTGCCGGCGGCATGGAGCCGATCGCGGTCACGGTCCGCGGCGAGGGCCGCTGGGTCCTCATCCACCGATGCACCAACTGCGGCCGGCTCCGGCTCAACAAGACCGCCGGTGACGACAACGTCCTGCTCCTGATGCGGCTTGCGGCGCTCCCGCTGACGATGCCGTTCGTCCCGTTCGCCGCCGAGCCCGGCACCAACGGGAACGGCAACGGTTCGCAGCCGGCCGCTCGCAAACCGAGAGCGCGCAAGGCCAAGGCGGCCGTGCAGCCCGACGGTACGTGATGCAGACGGGTCTGGGCGGTGCCGGTCGCCCAGACCTGCTGCTTTACTGAGGACGTGCGTCCGTCGGGTGCGGCCGCGGTGCTGGTGGCCGCGGTCCTTGGACTGGCCTCGTGTACGTCGTCACGTCCGGACGAGACGGTGTCCATCGAGTGGGGGGACTGCGCGGGCGTCACCGACGTACACGCAGCGAAGCTGCCTGCGGAGCGGTCCGCCCGGCTCGAGTTCCGCTGCGGTGCGGTGGACGTCGACCTCGACCCCGCCCATGCGGAGGCCGGAACGCTCGCGGTCCAGCTCATCCGGATCCGTCAGTCGGGTGGTGCCGGGAAGGAGCCGCTGCTGCTGATCGCCGGCGGTCCCGGTCAGTCCGGGGTGGAGTACGCCGTAGTCGCGGCCGGGCTGCTGCCGGAGGCGCTGCTGGAGCGGTTCGACCTGATCGGCTTCGATCCCCGCGGCGTCGGCCGTTCGCAGCAGATCCGGTGTGGGCACAAGGATTCGGACCCGCCCGGGTTGCCGGATCTCCTGACTCCCACGGGGTACGCCCGGGCTGCGGACACGATGCGCGCGAGGACCGCCGAGTGCGCGACGGCACTGGGGTCCAAGGCGGCGCTGTTCAGCACAACCGCGACCGCGGTCGACATCGACCGCATTCGCTCGGCCCTCGACCGGCCGGCGCTGACGTACCTCGGCTGGTCCTACGGAGCCAAGCTCGGCGCGGAGTACGCCCGCCTGTACCCGGACAAGGTGCGCGCGGCCGTCCTGGATGCCCCGAGCAACCCACGGACGACCTGGATCGAGACCGTCGAGCGTCAGGTCGCGGGCTTCGAGGACGCCTTCGACCAGTTCGCCGCCTGGTGCGCGAGCCAGGACAGGTGCCGTGCCCTCGGCGCCACCCGCGGCTTCGTCACCGACCTGGTTCGCAGGGCCGAGAAGTCGCCCATCCCGAGCGGGAGGCCGGGCGACGACGTTCCGACGTACGGTACCGACGTGCTCGACGCGGTGGTCGGCGCGCTGTACGACGACGCGCGCTGGCCGGATCTCGCTGACGGGCTGGTAGAGGCCACGGCCGGCGACTCGGGCACGCTGCGGGACCTGGCCGACGCGGCCCGCAGCGGGGAGGATACCGCGGACGCGCAGCTCGTGATCAACTGCAACGACAGCGCGCCCGGGCCGACCGAGACCGAGATCAGGGTGGCCGGGGCGCGCTTCGCCCAGCAGTACCCGCTGTTCGGGGTGTGGCTGTCATGGTTCTTGTTCGGGTGCACGTTCTGGGAGCCGGACCGGCACACCCTGCAGCCGCCGGTCGCTGCCACCGAACACCCGATCCTCGTGGTCGGCACCCGCCACGACCCGGCCACGCCGTACAGCGGAGCGGTGGATATGGCGTCCAGCCTGGGTACTGCGCAATTGCTGACCTGGGAAGGCCAGGGCCACGGCGCGGTCGGGCGCAACGAGTGCATCACCCGGCTCGTCACCGACTACCTGGCCACCCTGACGGTCCCGCCCCGCGATACCCGCTGTCCGGCCTGACCGGGGTCAGGTGCTGAGCAGGGTGGCGAGGGTGGTGCGGGCCCGGGCCACCCGGGACCGGACGGTGCCGACCGGGCAGCCAAGCTGGGCGGCGGTCTGGGCGTACGGAACGCCGGCGAGTTGGGTGAGGACGAAGACCTCGCGGCGGTCGCCGGGGATCTTGTCGAGCAGCTCGGTCAGCGCGATGCCGTCGTCGAAGCCGGGCAGGTTCCGCGGCTGGCTCTGCTCGGCGGCGAGCTGCCAGTCGTAGCGGGAGATTCTCGGCCGGGCAGCCCTGCGGCGCAGCTCGTCGGCGACGGTACGCCGGGCGATCGACAGCAACCACGTCCGCGCCGACGAGCGTCCCTCGAAGCGGTGCAGGCTCTGCAACGCCCGCAGGAACGTCTCCTGAGTGAGGTCGTCGGCCGCGTGCGGGTCGGCGCTCAGGTGCGCGACGTACCGGCGGACGTCGCGGTGCAGCGCGCGGATGAAGTTGTCGAGGGCATCGAGGTCGCCGTCGCGGGCCGCGAGGGCCAGGTGGGTCGAGGTTTCGTCGAGCAAGGCAGAAGCCATGGCTTGAGTCCTTCGGGAAGTCCAGGATCCGGCGGCGCACGGCAGCGCGCGTCGCCGGTGAGCGGAGGGCCGGGCAGTAGCTGCCCGGATGGGTCGTGCTGTCAGAAGGCAGCGGCTCCGCGCGGCGGACCTCTCGAAGTGACGGCATGGCCGAGCAGCAGGTCGGTGTACGCCGTGGGGGAGTGGCCGGCCTGGATCCGCGGCCGGTGCGCGGTGATCCGTGGTGACGCGAGCAGGCGCAACGGCAGCAGGACCAGGCCGGCGACGGATCGCAGGACGGCGAACGCGGCCCGCTCGCCGTACGCGAGCCACAGGCCGCACAGGAGCGCCGCGAGCAGGTGGGCCGCGAGCATGCCGAGCGACGACGTCCCCGTCATCTGGCCCGTCATCTGGCCCGTCATGTGGTCGTGCATCGCGGGTGATGCCGTCATCGACTGCGCCATCGATGGCGTCGTCGATTGGGCCAGGGTGAACACGGTGTGCAGCGCCGCCTGGGCGACCAGCGTGGCGAGCACGACGAACGGTACGTCGCGCTCGCCGTCGGCCACGATCCACGCGGCGGTCGCGATCGACCCCGCGCCCCCGACCACGGCCCACCACGGGACCGCCGTACCGGACATCACGACGTGGCCGAGGGCGGCGAGCAGCACGCAGGTGGCCGCGAACATCGCGGCCCGTGCGGCTCGGAACCCCAGGCTCTCCTGCATGGCGCACCCATGGTCGCATCCCGTCCAACCGTGTGTTCCACGCCACATCCCGCGGAAGGAACCGGGCGGACCGGCGAACCGACTCCTGTTCCGGACCGTGCGGAGAAGGAGTGGACGTGAGCGCAGTACAGGAGCTGGAGGCCCCGGCGAAACGGGCCGGCGGCGGCAGTCCGCGGGGGACCGGGCTGTTCCGGGCGTTCTGGCGGTGGCACTTCTACGCGAGCTTCCTGGTGATCCCGGTGCTGCTGATCCTCGCCGCGACCGGGCTGATCTACCTGTTCCGGTTCCAGCTCGAACCGGTGCTGCACGCCGGCCTGATGAAGGTCGACCAGCCCGCCGGCCTGGTCGCGCAGCCGTACGAGACCCAGCTCGACGAGGTACGGCGTGCCTTCCCCGACGCGACCGTGGTGTCGATGACCGAGCCGTCCGCGCCGAATCGCTCGACGGTCTTCTCGGTCGACACCGCGGACGGCTCGCGGGACGTGTTCGTCGATCCGTACGAAGGCAAGGTGCTGGGCTCGCTCGACCCGGACCGGACGTTGTCCGGCGCCGCGATCCTGCTGCACGGTGAGCTGATGGCCGGCCGCTGGGGCGACTACGTCATCGAGATCGCTGCCTGCTGGGCGATCGTGATGGCGTTGACCGGCTACTACCTGTTCATCCGCGGCCGGGTCGCGCGAGCGCGCCGGCGAGCCGCTGGTGCGGCGGGCGCCGTACTGAGGTCGCGGCACGGTCGCACCGGCGCGGTCCTCGGTCTCGGGCTGTTGTTCCTGGTCGTGTCCGGCCTGCCGTGGACCGGCTTCTGGGGCGCGAAGACCCAGCAGTTCGCGACCCGACAAGGGACATCGTTCTGGGCCGAGGACCCCGGCGCGCTGTCGAACCCGACGTCGACCCTGGACGAGTCGCTGCCGCACAGCCACTCGGTGCCGTGGGCGCTCGGCAAATCCGAAGTGCCGCGCTCGGACCCGTCCAATCGGAACCGGTCGGTGGCCACGGTCGACACCGCGATCGCGGTCGGCGAACGCAACGGGCTACAGCGCCCGATGACGATCGCCCTGCCGACCGGCGACGAAGGCGTCTTCTCGGCGATCGGCTACGCGTTCAGCGACCCCGGGAAGGAACGGACGCTGCATGTCGACCGGTACGGCGGGGGCGTGGTGTCGACGTACGGGTATGGCGACTACCCGACGCTGGCGAAGGTCGTTGCCCAGGGCATCGCTCTGCACGAGGGCCGCCGCGTGGGCGTCGTGAACTTCTGGCTGACCACAGCCTTCTGTCTCGGCGTCATGTTCATGTGCGTCACTGGCCCGCTGATGTGGTGGCGGCGCCGCCCGAAGGGAAACAGCCTCGGCGCACCCCGCGGCCGCCTCCCGCTGCGAGCGACGCCGGGCCTGGCTGTCCTGGTTGTCGCGCTAGGCCTCTTCCTACCCCTCTTCGGCCTGACCCTCCTCGCCGTACTCCTCCTCGACCACTTCGTGCTCCACCGCGTCCCGGGCCTGCGCACGTGGTTCAACGCGACACCTCGAGGCTGACACCGTCGGCGATCCGGTACGGGTGGGTCGAGACCAGCGCGCCGGCCACGCGGCGGAGCCGGTCATCGGCGGGTGCGCAGGCCGTGGCGGATGAGGGTGTCGAGGCGTTTCCAGGCGGGGGAGGACTCGTTGATCGAGGACTGTACGAGTTGGGGGAGTGTCGCCAGGTCGTCCGGGGGCTCGTTCAGGTCGGTGGTGGGGTAGCGGGCGAGGGACGCGGTGACGATGCGGTCGGCGAGGTCTGCGAGTGCGGGGTCGGCGGGGTCCAGGTCGTGTGCGTGGTCGTACTCGAGGTAGAGCCGGCGGAGTTCCGGGTCGTTCTGGGCCTCGGACTGGTCGGCGAAGTAGCGGCGGGCGGTGTCCGGGTAGGTCGCGAAGGTGAGGATCCACAGGTCCCGTTCCAGCGCGACCCAGCGATCGGAGAAGCCGAGGTCGTGGAGTCGCAGGAGGTGCTGTTCGACCTCGGGTGGCAGGAACGGGCTGTTGCCGGCAGCAAGGCGCTGCAGGCGGGACAGGGTGGCGGTCAGCCGTTCGATGCGCGCCGTCAGCTCGGTCACCGCGGCGGAGGCCGCGTCCTGGAGCTCGGCCGGTGATCCGGCGGACAGCCTGGCGATCGTCGCGAGCGGCAGGCCGGCTTCGGCCAGGGTGCGGACCTTGACCAGATCCACGAGGTCCTGGGCGGAGTACCGGCGGTACCCGGACTCGTCGCGCGGCGGTTCCGGGAGCAGCCCCTTGTCGTGGTAGACCCGGATCGTCTTGGTCGAGACGCCGACGTACCGTGCCAGCTCGCCGATGGTGATCACGACACCAGCTTGACCCTTCCCCTAGGGCAATGTCGCACGATGCCGGTATGACGAGTTTCGATCGGGAGACCCTCCGCGCCCTGGCCGACGAGGGCAACGAGCGCGCCCAGGACCGGCTGGCGGACCTGGCCGACGAGCGCGACGACGTCGAGGAACTGAGCGAGCTGCTGGACGAGGGCTGCCTGCACGCCGGCGAGCTGCTGACCCGCCGCGCGGCCGCCGCCCGCGACCTGCGGGAACTGCAACGCATCGCCGACGCCGGGTACGACGAGGCAGGTGAGGTGCTCGACCGGCTGCTGACCGGCGAACCCGGCTGATCCAAGTATCGTGGCGGTATGAGTGCGCAGCGGCGGCCGACGATGTACGACGTGGCTGCCCTGGCGGGGGTTTCGCATCAGACCGTCTCGCGGTACTTGCGGTCGGATCCGGCCGTGCGGGCGGACACGGAGGTGCGGATCAAGGCCGCGATCGACGAGCTGGGGTACCGGCCGAACCTGATGGCCCGCGCGATGCGGACACGGAGTACCGGGGTGGTCGCGATCATCCTGCCGGGGTGGACCGGGCCGGAGCGGACCGTCGCCGCGGCGTGCGACGAGGCGCAGCGGCTCGGGTACCAGGTGGAGATCGTGATCGGTGTCGACGAGGACCCGGCCGCGTTGAGCCGGCTGGCCGACGAGATCCTCGGACGCGGGCAGGTCGACGGCGTGCTGTCCGTGACGCCGTTGACCGGCACCACGAACAGCGCGGGCGTCGTCGTACAGACTGCCGAGTTCGACCACCGGCTGCATGCCGTCGAGGCGGTCGCGGCGGACGAGGCGACGATGGAAGAGATCCTGGAGCGGCTCGCCGCGCTCGGGCATCGCGACGTCTTCCACGCCGCGGGACCGCAGGACTGGAAGTCGGCCCAGCTGCGCAAGTCCGGGTACCTGAAGGCCTGTGACCGGCTCGGGCTGCGGTCGCACGGCGTGTACGACGGTCCGTGGCATCCGGAGACGGGCGCCGAGGCGGTGCGGTCGTTGCCTGTCGACACGCCGGTCACGGCGGTGGTCGCGGCGAGCGATCACATCGCGGTCGGGGTGCTGCGCGCGGCGTTCGAGCGTGGCTGGCGCGTGCCGGACGACTTGAGCGTCACCGGCTGGGACGACCTGACCCTCGTACGGTACGGAACCCCTGCGCTGTCCACCGTCCGCGTCGACCGCGAAACCTCCGGCCGGCACGGCATGCGCCGCCTGATCGCCGCGATCCGCAACGAACCCGAGCCGGCCCCGCTGCCCGCGGCCCCGACCGAGATCGTCTTCCGCGAAACCACCGTCCCACCGCGCCGCCGGGTGGGCTCAGGTGAGGACGAGCGCGCCTAGGTGCCAGAACCGGTCGGGTTCGCTGTCCAGGACCAGGTCGGCGGTGCGGCCTGTGGGGCCGCCGTCGAGGTCTGCGTGGAGCCAGGTGAAGATGCCGCCGGGCAGGTCGGGGGAGGCGGCAAGGACTTTGTTGCCCTCGGCGATGATCGTCGGGGGACAGTCCGGGCCGCCGTCGCCGACGAGTGCGGAGAGACGGACCGGCCCGGGCGGCAGCGTGATCCGTAGTGTGCGGGCCGGGTAGTCCCCACAGAAGTCCCGGCGCAACGCATCCCACGTGTTCCCGCGGTCCCGACTCTGCGGCGCCGTGCCGACCCATCCATAGCCGAGCGTCGTGTTCCAGATGGTGCTGGGGGAGACCCGCGCGTAGCCCGTCACCAGCGGGCTGTCGGCGGTCCCGATGTCCAGCGCGAGATGACACTGCGCGGCGTCCGGCGTGACCACGAAGGTCTGGTGCCGCGAGCTCAGCGCCGTCTGCGCTGGAGTGATGTCGATCGACAGATCCACGTGATCCGCGATCAACGGCGGCGTGACGGGCAGTACGACGGTGGCCGCCGCGCCCGGTCCGACGGTCGCACTCGCCGTACCGGCCTGCCATCGCGAGTCCACCGGATGCACCGTCGCCGCGAAGGACCGCGACGTGCTGTTCGCGTTGGTGACCTCGACCGGGAGGTTGTTCGCCTTCCCGCCGAACAGCAACTGGCCGCCCGGATACCCGAGCTGTAACCAACCCGTTCCGCTCGACACGATCCGTGAGAACCCGTAGAAGTAGGACACGATCGTGTCCCGCCAGCGTTCCGCCTCGATCACCTGCGCATCGAAGGTGGCGGCGATGTCGGCGTGCCGCGCCTGATCCACCCGGCCCGCGAGCCGCTCCCACGCTCGCCGGAACGCCACCGCCTTGTCGTAGCCGTCGAAATGGCTGTCGTAGATGTGCTGGATGACGGTCTTCCCCGAGTGCAGCCGGTGCGTGTACGGCACCCAGTGCATGAACAGCAGCAGCTCGTCCGGGCACTTCTCCAGCGAACTGTAGATCTCCTGCCACGGCGGGGCGAACATCGAAGTGAATCCGGTCGTGGTCCGGTCGAATCCGGTGCCTTCGGCGGTGGTGTGGTGCGACAGGTTCTGCGTGGTCGTCGGCGCCGGCGCGAAGTGCGCGCCGAGCGGGTACGTCAGATAGCCCATGCCCAGTGGCGACGTGTAGCTCTCGTACGTCTGCCACGACTGCAACATGACGGCCTTCAGCACCGACCTGAGCTGCGGGTCGCCGCCGAACGTGAGCTCGATCCACTCCGACACGATCTCGTCCGCGGACAGCCGCGGGTTCCAGGCCAGTCGCGCGAACCCGTGCGTGTTCGCGGCGCCGAGCTGATAACCGGTCCAGTCCCGGTCGTCGCCGAGATTGATCACCCCGGCCAGGCCGACGTTCTCCTGGTCGTACGCAACTCCGGTCACGATGTCCGCGACGGTCGACGCCTTGCCGGTGTGCGTCTGGAATCCCAGGATCGACTTCCACTCCGGGACCAGGTAGCAGAGGTGTGTCGAGTGTCCGGTGTACTCCTGCGTCACCTGCAGCTCGATCATCTGGTTGGTGTGCGGCAACCCGCCGAACAACGGGTTCACCGGCTCCCTGACCTGGAAGTCGATCGGCCCGTTCTTCGTCTGCACGACGGCGTTGCCGTGGAACTGCCCGTCGAGCGGATGGAAGACGCGGTACTGGTACTCCGCCCAGTCGTCGAACCCCTCGTGGACGAAGGACCTCCACACCAGCCGCCCGTCGTACGGCGCAAGCCGGTCGGCGAGCATGTTGGCGCCCTCGGCATGCGTGCGCCCGTAGTCCAGCGGGCCCGGCTGGCCCTCGGAGTTCGCCTTCACGAGGAACCCGCCGAAGTCGGGAATCAGCCGGTAGATCTCGGCGATCTTGTCCTGCCACCACTGCTGCACCCGGGGGTCGAGCGGATCGGCGACGGTGATCGGTGACGGCTGGTCCTTGGTCAGTGTGATCGGCGCGGCGTAGTTGGCCGACAGCCACAGCCGCACACCCCACGACCGCAGGACGCCGGCCAGCGCCGCCAGCCCGGGCAAGCGCTCGGAGCGCAGGAACTCGACGCTGGCGTTGACGTTGTTGACCACAGTGTGGTTGATCCCGACCGACGCCAGGATCCGGGCGTAGTCGACGTACCGCTCGCGGAGTCCGGGGAGCTCGTCCCAGGCGAAGATCGACTTGCCGGCGTACCCGCGTTCGATGCTGCCGTTCAGGTTGTCCCAGTGGTTGAGCATGCGCAGCGGGGCGGCCGGCCGGTCGGTCAGGTCCAGCCGGTCGAGCGGGCGGCGGCGCTGCAGTTGCTGCAGGAACCGGAACGCGCCGTACAGCGCTCCGCTCTCGCCGGACGCGGTGATCTCGAGCCGATCGGCGCGACGCTTGATCGTGAACCCCTCCGGACCAAGGGCACTGTCCGCACCGGCGCCGACGACAACCGCGCCGTTGCCGATCTGGTCGCGCACCGGTATCGATCGCCCGAGCAGCCCAGACAGTCCACGCGCCAGCTCGGCGCCCGCGGATCGCAGTACGGCGTGGTTGCCGAGCACAACGACATGGGTGAACGCGGCACGGTACCGGGACAGCAGCGCGCTGTCGTCGACGAGCCGGTAGCGCAACCAGAGGTCGTAGCCGTCTTCGTTGGGCGGTACGGCGAACGCGACGCCCGGCAGGAGATTGGCGGCCAGCGCCCCGGCTGCACCGCCGGCCAGCAGCGTGCGGCGAGTGATCGTCATCGGCTGCTCCCTTGTCATGACTGGTACGTCCGCACGTAGTCGAACCGGGCTGTCGTACCGGTGCCGCCCATCGAGATCAGACCGAGCTTCAATGGTCCGGCGTCGGCGGGCAGGTACCAATAGCTGCCCCACTGCCAGTGCCGGCCGTCCAGACTCGTCGCTGCCTGGAACAAGTGCTCGCCGGTGACCGGCTGGGTGGTGTGGCGCAACCGCAGCCACATGGTGTCGGCGCTCGGCCCGAGCTGGATCGCCTCGGCCCAGGGGGTTGCGTCTGCTCCAGGCCACAGGAACGCCTGCTGTACGGCGCCTGTGCGCGTCGGTGCGAGCTGTAGCGATTGTGTTCGCGAGGCCCACGCGATCAGGCCGGCGCGGGCATTGCCGGTGCTGCCTGCGAACGGCAGCGACAGCCGGGTCTCGACGGTGTAGTCACCTTGCGGGGCGTCGCGGAGCAGGACGGTGGCGAGGTTGTCTTCCTTGCTGAGGTCGTTGGCTTGGGTGTCCCACACCAACTGACCGTTCTCTAGGCGGCCTTGGTTCGGTCCGGTCCATTGCCAGCGCGAGTCCACGGTGTCGAACTCGTCGCTGAATCCAGGCAGGAGTTTGCCGATCCGCGGGTCCGGGGCCTTGTTGGTGACCGGCTCGTAGAGCTTCGTCATGGCGAGGTTGTCGCCTTGCGCCGAACCTGTCAGGCCGATCTGGGCGGGGCCCGCAAGCCCGTTCGCGAGCCGGATGTCGAGTTCGCCCAGCGCGTTGTCGCCGAGTGCGGGCGCGACCTGCACGGTTGCCCGGTCGCCGCGTACTTCGACGCTCACGGAGTGCCAGGTGTCGTACCGGAAGCCCTGATAGAGCGGGGTCTCTGCGGTGCCGGCGAGCTTTCCGCCGACGCGCTGTTCGACGCGGAGCGAGCCGCGAGACGGATCGAGCCAGGCGACGGAATAGTTGCGCGGCGAGTGGTAGGCGAAGACGAGTCCTGCCTTGCCGGTCGACGTCCGCAGATCGCCTTCGACGCGGTAGTCGGCCGGTCCGCCGGTCTGGCTCACCAGGAGTGACGAGGCGTCGGCGGATTCGGCGTACCCACCGCTCGACGCGTCCTCACCGATCGTCCAGTCGCCGCTGAGCGCGCGCCAGTCGGACAAGTCGCTGAACGAACTGCCGACGGCCGGCGTCGCGGCGGGCGCGGGCTGCGGCTGGTCGGAGGTCCACAGGCCGGCGCGGACCGTCGGCCAGCCGCCGACCCAGTCGAGGCGGTCCATGGACTGCGGCCGGCCGCCCCAGGTGTGGTCGGCGCGGATGTCGGAGTTGACGAGATTCCACTGCTGCCCGGCGCGGTCCACCGTGACCGCGTTGTGCCCGGTCGCGGAGAGCGAGTTGCCGTTGAACGAGTTCACGATCGTGCCGCCGGGCCGCGCGGCGGTGAGCGATACGCCGTTCTCGTCCACGAACGGACCGGTCGGCGAGGTCGAGCGGCCGACGAGCACCGGGTAGCCTCCGCCGCCGACGTTGCCGATGCAGCAGCCGTAGCCGGAGTAGAACAGGTAGTACCAGGGGCCGCGCTTGGTCACCCAGGTGCCTTCGCCGCGCTCACCGGCGACAACCTGCTGCGACGTACCGACCGTACTGCGGCCGTCGGGCGCGAGCCGTACCACGTGCAGCCCGCCGCGGCGGAACGAGCCGTAGTACAGGTACTTCGTGCCGTCGTCGTCGATGAACATCATCGGGTCGATCTCCATCACCTCGCTGTCGGCGACGAAGTCCACGACCGGATGGCCGATGTCCTTCCACGGGCCGGCCGGCGAGTCGGAGATCGCGAGCCCGATCGCGGCGCCGAGCGGCGTCGAGCTCGGTGCGGAGTAGTACATGTAGTACTGGCCGTCGACGTACCGGACGTCCGGCGCCCAGTACCCCTTCTGCGGCCAGGGCGCCCACTCCGGATGGTTCCCGGCGCTGAACGCGTCGCCGAGGAACTCCCAGTGCACGAGGTCGGTGGAACGCACCATCGGGATCAGGTGCTGCGGACCGCCGTTGTCGGCGTTCTCACGAGTCAGGCTGGTGTTGGTGGCGTAGGAGTACCAGGCGCCGTCCTTGGCGCGGATCAGCCCGACGTCGGAGAACGCCTGGGCGATGTCGCTCATCAGCGGATTCGTGTAGGCAGGTTGTTGCCGGGGCGCCGCGCCGACCGGCGGCAGTCCGACGACGGCGATCAGCACCGCCGCCAGGCCGGCGAGGAGCAGACGGAACGACACGGTTCGGTGCATGACAGCAGGTCCTCACTGGGCGGGGGAGGTCTGACAGAGATCAGTGCTGCTCCGCGAGCGGATCGCGGCGCCGTGTTATCGATCACCCAGACCGTAAGTGATCGATAACATCCCCGCAAGGCCTCATCGCGCGGAGCTTTCGCGGCCGCGGATCGCGCGTCGGCAGGTGTGGTCCGGGGTGCGGTGGGACACTGCGTAAGGGCGGGGTCACGAAAGGAAGCGGTGGAGCCATGCGTATCGCTGACGGAGTAGGTCTTCCGCTGCTGGCTGAGGCGGACGTCAACGCGCCGTGGAACGCGCACGACACCCGGGTGCTGATCGTCGCCGTGCTGGGGATCGGCATCATCGTGGCGCTGATCGTCGCGTTCAAGGTGCACGCGTTCCTGGCCCTCACGATCGGGGCGCTGTTCGTCGGCCTCGCGTCCGGGATCGGCGCGGGAGCGGTCACCAAGTCGTACGAGAACGGCGTCGGCAGCGTCCTCGGGTACGTCGGCGTACTGATCGCGCTCGGCGCCATGGTCGGCAAACTGCTCGCCGACTCCGGCGGCGCGGACCAGGTGGTCGACACGCTGCTGCGCGGCAGAGCCGGCGGGCTGCCGTGGAAGATGGCGCTGATCGCGTTCATCATCGGCATCCCGATGTTCTTCGAGATCGGCCTGGTGCTGCTGATCCCGGTCGTGGTCCTCGCGGTCCGGCGCACCGGTGCCCGCGCCATGCTGCTCGGGATCCCGGCGCTGGCCGGCCTGTCCGTCCTGCACGGTTTCGTGCCGCCGCACCCGGGTCCGCTGGCCGCGATCGGCGTCCTCGGCGGCAACGTCGGCATCACGCTGGCGCTCGGCCTGCTGGTCGCGATCCCGACGGTGATCGTCGCCGGGCCGGTGTTCGGGCGGCTGGCGGCGCAGTGGGTGCCGATCGGGGCCGCCGGCGCGGCGCTCGAGGTCGGCGCCGGGCATCAGCAGGCCGAAGTGCACCCGGGCGGTTCGTCCGGTGCCTCGGCCGGCTCGGCCGGTACCGGATCAACTGGTGCCGGCTCGGTCGGGTCTGCTGGGTCTGCTGGGTCTGCTGGAGACGCGGTGCTGGACGGGGACGTGCCGGCCGGTGCGGTGCGGACCCGAACGCCGAGCTTCACCGCGACGATCGTGACGGTCCTGTTCCCGGTGGCGCTGATGCTGATCAAAGCCGCGTCCGACGTCTGGATGAGCAAGGACAACCCGCTCTTCCCCGCCCTGCAGTTCATCGGCGATCCGGTCGTGGCGCTGCTGATCGCCGTCCTGCTCGCGATGTACACCTTCGGCACCGCGGTCGGTTTCGGCGTCCCGGAGCTCAGCCGGAAGATCGGCGAGAGCCTGCTCCCGATCTCCGGCGTGATGCTGATCGTCGGCGCCGGCGGCGGGTTCAAACAGGTCCTGGTGGACGGCGGGACCGGTACGGCGATCGCCAAGATCGCGATCGCGGCGAACCTGTCGGCGCTGCTGCTCGGCTGGATCGTCGCGGTCCTGATCCGGCTCGCCACCGGCTCCGCGACAGTCGCGACGGTCACCGCCGCGGGCATCGTCGCGCCGCTCGCGACCGGCGAGAGTACGACGTACCTGGCCTTGGTGGTGCTGGCGATCGGCGCCGGTTCCCTGTTCTTCTCGCACGTCAACGACGCCGGGTTCTGGCTGGTCAAGGAGTACTTCGGCATGACCGTCGGCGAGACCATCAAGACCTGGTCGGTGATGGAGACCATCATCTCGGTGATGGGCCTGGCGATGACACTGCTCTTGTCCGCCTTCGTCTAGCGCGTCACGGGCTGCCAACGGCTGATGAGGTCGTGGGCCGGCGACGCGTCCCGGGGGAGCGGCTCGGCATGGATGGTCGCTGCGGCCAGGTGAGGTACGGCGTCGATCAGGGCGCGCTCCACCTGGTGGCTGAGATGGTGCGCGTCGACGAGCGACGTACTGGACTCCACGGTGATCCGCGCTTCGGCGCGCAGGGTGTGGCCGAGCCAGCGAAGGCGGACGCCGGTCACGTCGAGGACGCCGGGAACGGCGCGGGTGACCTGCTCGGTCCGGTCGACGAGCGCGGGATCGACCGCGTCCATGAGGCGGCGGTACACCTCGCGGGCAGCGTCCCGCAGCACGAACAGGATCGCGACCGTGATCACCAGGCCGATGATCGGGTCCGAGAGCGGGAAGCCGAGCCAGGCGCCGACGGCGCTGAGCACGACGGCCAGGCTGGTGTACCCGTCGGTGCGGGCGTGCAACCCGTCCGCGACCAGCGCGGCCGAGCCGATCCGGCGCCCGGTGCGGATCCGGTACTGCGCGACGAGCTCGTTCCCGGCGAACCCGACGACACCAGCGACCGCCAGCACCCCGACCTGGCGGACTTCGGCGGGATGGACGAGCCGTGTGATCGCCTCGTATCCGGCGTACGCCGCCGAGGCCGCGATCAGCAGCACCACGACCACGCCGGCCAGGTCCTCCGCGCGCCCGAATCCGTAGGTGTACGAGCGGGTCGCGACGCGGCGCCCGGCCAGGAACGCGATCGCCAGCGGGATCGCGGTGAGCGCGTCGGCGTAGTTGTGCAGGGTGTCGCCGAGCAGGGCGACCGACCCGGTCCGGACGACGATCACGGTCTGGATCGCAGCGGTGAGGAAGAGTCCGGCGAAGCTGAGTTGGAGACAGCGGATGCCTTGCCGGCTGGTCTCGAGCGCCGCGTGGCCATGCCCATGACCATGCCCATGACCATGCCCGTGTGATGTCTTCACCTTGCGCATACTACCTGCGCAAGCATGCAGGTACGCAAGTATGCAGGCAGCGGTTAGGCTCGGCGGTATGCACTCGTCGATCGAGGACTTCGAGATGCCGAACGAGGAGCAAGTGCACCTCGCCGCGGAGTCGTTCCGGCTGCTCGCCGACCCGACCCGGATCAAGGTTCTGTGGGCATTGCTCCAGGGCGAGTCGTCGGTCGCCTGCCTCGCCGAGCTGGCGGGCGCCGCGCCCACCGCGGTCAGCCAGCACCTGGCAAAGCTCCGCCTGGCCGGCCTGGTCAAGGGACGTCGCGAAGGCACGTTCGTCTACTACTCGGCGGCCGACCACCACGTGCAGCGCCTGCTCGATCAGGCGTTGTTCCACGCCGAGCACCTGGATCTGCCGGACTAGCTCAGCAGCGTGCTCAGGTGCTGCTCGTGGATCAGTTGCCGGGCGATCGAGCCGGGGCGTTCGAGCTGCAGCGTCTGCGGTGCCTCGGGAAGGCGGAAGCCGAGGGTGGTCACGGTGTCGAGGCAACGATTCGCGCCCATGACCGCCCAGCCCGTGCGCGCTTCCGGGGCGAGGTCGAGGTCCTCGGCAAGGAGCAGTTCGTCGGCGAGCCAGGCGCGGGTCGAGGTACGCAAGGTGCCGCCGGTCTCCCCGTGCCGGCCGAGGACGAGCGACTCGCGCAGGTGTGCCGTGCAGCCGGCGTCAAGACGGGCGGTCGTGGTACGGGTGACGTCGGCGCCGGCCGAGACGACGAAGGGTTCGGCGTACCACTGCAGGCTGGCCCCGTCGGTCAGCCGGATGTCGACGTCCCACCGGGCGGACCCGCCACGCATGCCGTAGGCAACGGTTCCGGCGGTCTCCACGATCTCCAGCCGTACGGCGCCGGAGACCGCGATCTCGATCCGTACGTCGTCGCCGGCGAGCAGCAACGCGCCCGCGGCGACCAGCGCCACCCGCACCACGCCGGCCGCGCCGGGCAGTTGCCGGGGTGACAGGTGATCCGTGGTCAGCAGGCAGCGGTCGCGGACCGGGTCGGCGACAACCTCAATGCGTGTGGACATGGGTGATGACTTCGCCGTTCTCCCCGACGTGCGAGTGCGGGGCCATCGGGCCGGGATCAACGGGCGTGTGGTCGCCGGTGCGGACCGCGGACGCCATTGACCGCACCCAGTCCTTGAGCCGGGCGACCGATGCCGCGTCGGTGCGGGAGAGCGCGATGACGGGTTTGCCGTCGCGGGCCTGCTCGGCGTCCTTCACCATCTGCCCGACGTCGACCCCGACGTACGGTGCGAGGTCGGTCTTGTTCACGATCAGCAGGTCGGCGCGCGCGATCCCGGGACCGCCCTTGCGCGCGACGTCGCCGCCGCCGGCGACGTCGAGGACAAAGATCTGTGCGTCGACGAGCGCGGGGGAGAAGGTCGCGGTGAGGTTGTCGCCGCCGGACTCGACCAGGACGACGTCCAGCGGGGCGAAGTCGCGTTCGAGGTCCTCGACCGCGATCAGGTTCGGGGTGACGTCGTCGCGGATCGCGGTGTGCGGACAGGCGCCGGTCTCGACGGCGCGGATCCGTGCCGGGTCGAGGACGCCGGCCGCCCTGAGCATCCGCGCGTCCTCGTCGGTGTAGATGTCGTTGGTGATGACGCCGAGCCGGAGATCGGTGGACAGTTCACGGCACACGGTCGCGATCAGCGAGCTCTTCCCGGTGCCGACCGGGCCGGCGACACCGAGCCGGAACGAGCGCGTCTCAGGCAGATCAGGCATGGAACAACCTCATTCTCTCGATGGCGTGGTTGTGCGCGAACACGTCGATCAGGGGAGCGCCGCCGGCCGGCACGGAATGCGGGTCGGTGAGCGGTGCGACGTCCTTGACGAGCCGCTCGATGTCGTCGTGGAGGCTGGCCAGCCAGGTCGCGGCGTCGGCCGGATCCACGGGCAGCAGCTTGAGCGACGCCGACATCACGGTCTGCGCCTCCTCGTACGCGACGGTCCGCGCCAACTGTTCCGCGGACAGCCCGGTCACCGCACCGACTACCCCAAGTACCACGGGCCGAGCGACCTCACCGTCGTCCGGCAGATACGCGCCGACCTCCGGCCAGACCCGCCGAGCCAGCCGCAGCAGCAACCGCCCCTGCCGTCGCGCCACCCCCCGCGCCACCTGACTAGGCACCCGAGCCGCCCAAGCGTCCTCAATCACCCCAACCCACACACCCCCACCACCCCGCGGCGGCCCACCTCCGGCCGCCCGGACCGCCCTCACCCCCTCCCGCCCAGCAGCTTGTTCGTCGACTCGTGGAGGGTGGCTGGACATTTGGTGCCGTTCTTCACGACTCGGCGAATCGGGGGAGGACCAATGCACACGACTCGGCGAGACAGGCGTTGCAGATTGGAGGGCGAGGTGGCGGGTGACCACGGCCGCTGCGGCCTCGACCCGGGTGACGGTGCGGAGGCGGTCGCGGGCGTAGGTCGCGACGTCGGCGAGTTGTTTGCCGTCGGCACCCAGACCTGCACGCACGGCGGGCTCTAACCCGGCCGACTGGGTGTGGCCGCCGGTCGGAAGGCGACCGTCGGCCAGCATCAGCGCAACCAGTTCGGCGTTCCCCATCAGAACATCGCGTACAGCTGGGCCAGCGGAAGCACCGACGCCGGCGCCGGCTCGACCAGCTCGCCGTCGACCTTGATCGCGAACGTCTCCGGGTCGATGTCGATCGCCGGCAGCGCGTCGTTGTTCTTCAGGTCCGCCTTCGTGACGCCGCGCGTCGGCCGGACGCCGAGCAGCTCCCGGCGCAACCCGAGCCGCTCGGCCAGTCCGTCCTCGAGCGCCGCCGGGGACACGAACGTGTACGAGAGATCCGCACCGACCGCGTCGCCGAACGCGGGCCGCATCAGCACCGGCTGCGGCGTCGGGATCGACGCGTTCGGGTCGCCGAGCGCGGCCCAGGCGATCGCGCCGCCCTTGATCACCAGGCTCGGACGCACCCCGAAGTACCGCGGGTCCCAGAGCGTCAGATCGGCGAGCTTGCCGGGTTCGACCGAGCCGACGACGTGGTCGATGCCGTGCGCGATCGCCGGGTTGATCGTGTACTTCGCGACGTACCGGCGGACTCGTTCGTTGTCGGCGACCTCGCCGAGCGGGCCGCGGCGGTGCTTCATCACGTGCGCGACCTGCCAGGTCCGGGTGATCACCTCGCCGATCCGGCCCATCGCCTGCGCGTCCGACGAGGTCACCGAGAGTGCGCCGAGGTCGTGCAGGATGTCCTCGGCCGCGATCGTGGTGGCCCGGATCCGGGACTCGGCGAACGCAAGATCCTCGGGTACGTCGGGGCTGAGGTGGTGGCAGACCATCAGCATGTCGAGGTGCTCGGCGACGGTGTTGACGGTGTGCGGCAGGGTCGGGTTCGTGGAGCCCGGGATGACGTGCGGGTACGACGCGATCGACAGGATGTCCGGCGCGTGCCCGCCGCCCGCGCCCTCGACGTGGAACGCGTGGATCGACCGCCCCGCGATCGCGCCGAGCGTCGACTCGACGTACCCGGCCTCGTTCAGGCTGTCGGCGTGCAACGCGACCTGCAGACCCCACTCGTCGGCGGCACGCAGAGCGGAGTCGATCGCGGCCGGGGTCGAGCCCCAGTCCTCGTGCACCTTGTACCCGGCGGCGCCGGCCAGTGCCTGTTCGGCGAGAGCCTCGGCGCTGACCGTGTTTCCCTTGCCGAGCAGGAGAATGTTGAGCGGTACGGCGTCCAGCGCGCGATGTATCTGCTCGAGATGCCATGCGCCGGGCGTGACCGTGGTGGCCTTCGAGCCCTCGCTCGGCCCGGTGCCGCCGCCGACGATCGTGGTGATCCCTGTCGCGAGCGCCTCGTGCAACTGGGAGGGGGACAGCAGGTGGACGTGCGAGTCGATCGCGCCGGCCGTCAGGATCCGTCCCTCGCCGGCGATCACGTCGGTCGACGGCCCGATCCGCAGGTCGGGATGGACGCCGTCGGCGATGTCCGGGTTACCGGCCCGGCCGAGCGCGACGATCCGGCCGTCGCGCAGGCCGACGTCGGCGCGGACGATGCCCCACCAGTCCATGACCAGCACGTTGGTGATCACGGTGTCGGGCGCGCCTTCCGCGCGTGTCGTCATCCCTTGCGCCATCGACTCGCGAATCGATTTGCCGCCGCCGAACACCACCTCCTCCCCGCCGACGGTGAAGTCCTGCTCGACCTCCACCCACAGATCGGTGTCACCCAGCCGCACCTGATCGCCCACCGTCGGCCCGTACAGCGCGGCATACGCGGCGCGCGAGATCTCAACCACGGCTCACCTCGCCTGGCGTGGCTTGGGTGTCAGGCTTCAGCTGGATCCCGGGGACACGACGGTTGCCGCGCAACGTCACCAGGTCGACCTCGCGGGAGGTGCCGGGCTCGAAGCGCCGCGACGTACCTGACGGGATGTCCAACCGGAAACCACGGGCAGCCTCGCGGTCGAACTGGAGCGCCGCGTTGGCGTCCGGGAGATGCAGGTGCGAGCCGATCTGGATCGGCCGGTCACCGGTGTTCACGATCACCAGTCGCAAACGCTCGTCGTCGGTGCGATCGGCGTTCAGGCGAATGGTGCCCGGCCGAACACGAACGGCTCCGGGTGGTGTGGTCGGGGCCGGGAGCGGGGATGCTTTGTCCGCGCCCTGTCCTTCCTTGCTAAGTCTATCGTCGTCGGCCATGGAATCTGCCTTCAAATGATCGGGCTGTGGATAGTCACGAGCTTGCGGCCGTCCGGGAACGTGGCTTCGACCTGGACGTCGTGCAGGAGTTCGGAGACTCCGGGCATGACCTGGTCGCGGGTCAGGACCGTGCGGCCGGACTCCATCAGGTCGGCGACGCGGGCGCCTTCGCGGGCGCGTTCGATCACCCAGGTGCTGAGCAGGGCGACGGCTTCGGGATGGTTGAGCAGCACTCCCCGGGCCAGCCGGTCGCGAGCGACCATGCCGGCCACGGAGAGCAGCAGCTTGTCGACGTCGGCGGGACTGAAGTTCATCGGTGTGGTCGCAAGGGTTGCGCCCTCGCTGACGCGATGGCGCAACCGCCGCTGGCTCCCTTCAGGATTGGGGCTGATCGGCAGCTCGACAGTACGTATACGTCTGCTCGCCGGTGAACCAGCCGCCGGTCAGGCGTGTGGCCGCGGGCGGCGGACGAATACCTCCTGTCGAGCTGCAGAGTTCCACGGGCTAGTGGGCTGGTAGGACGTGGTCGGCGACCTTGTCGGTGCTCAGGCACAGCGAGCAGACAGCTGCGTCGTGGGTCGCACACGCGGTCATGTCCGGGCGTTCGTATTGCTGCCGGCACACGTGGCACGTCAGCACCTCGCCGGACGGATTGCCGTGCTCGTCATACATCGGCAGGTCCAGCCCGTCGTCGGTCCGCCGCAGGTAGTACTTGCCGCGCGTGATCGCGGCCAGCAGCGGCGGCAGGACGAGAGCCAAACCGATCGCGACCAGCGGCGAGTAAGGCTTGATGCCCGCGCCGAGCCCGCCGAAGAACACCAGAATCGACACGCCGGCGGCCAGTGCCATCGACACGAAGCCGACCGGGTTCACCGCGTACAGCATCCCGCGCCGGAACTCGGGAGCCTTCGGAGACAGGCCCAGCAGGTACTTGTTGAAGACGATGTCGGAGGCAACGACCACGATCCACGCCATCCCGCAGTTCGCGTAGAACCCGAGGATTGTGTTGAGGAAGTCGAACATGTTCGCCTCCATCAGCACCAGCGCGATCACCAGGTTGAACCCGAGGAACACCAGCCGGCCGGGGTAGTGCCTGGTCAGCCGGGTGTACGAGTTCGTCCACGCGAGCGACCCGGAGTACGCGTTCGTCACGTTGATCTTGACCTGGCTGATGACGACCAGGACGACGGCCAGCGTCATCGCCAGCCACCCGGGCAGGAACCCGCGGTAGATCTCCAGGAACTGGTGCACGGGCTGGTTCGCGATCGCGGACGAGTCGGCGACGTTCGCGATCAGGTAGACGGCCAGGAACAGGCCGATCACCTGCTTCAGCGCCCCGAAGATCACCCAGCCCGGTCCGGCCAGCAGCATCGCGGTCCACCACCGGCGCGAGTTCTCCGGGGTCTTCGGCGGCATGAAGCGCAGGTAGTCGATCTGCTCAGCGATCTGCGCGATCAGCGACAGGCACACCCCGGCGGCCAGCAGCATCGAGCCGAAGTCCGCGTCCGGGCCGTAGTCGAAGAACGTCCCGACCGACGACGGGTGCGACACGAGCAGGTAGCCGAACGGCAGCACCATCAGGATCAGCCAGAGCGGTGTCGTCCACACCTGCAGCGTGGACAGCACTTTCATGCCGTAGATGACCAGCGGGAAGATCACCAGCGTCGAGACGGCGTACCCGAGCCAGAGCGGCACATGCAGCCCCAGTTGAAGGCCTTGCGCCATGATTGAGCCTTCGAGCGCGAAGAAGATGAACGTGAACGACGCGAAGATCACGTTGGTGACGACCGAGCCGTAGTACCCGAAGCCGCTGCCGCGGGTGATCAGGTCGAGGTCGATGTTGTAGCGCGCGGCGTAGTACGCGAGCGGCAGGCCGGTCGCGAAGATCACCACCGCGAAGATCGCGATACCCCACAGGGCGTTGGTGGTTCCGTACGAGATCCCGATGTTCGCGCCGATCGCGAAGTCGGCGAGGTAGGCGATCCCGCCGAGGGCCGAGACGGCGACCACGCCGGTCGACCATTTCCGGTAGCTGCGCGGCGCGAACCGCAGCGTGTAGTCCTCGAGCGTTTCCCGGGTGGCTGCGGTCTGTCCCGGTCGCAGATCGGTGGTGCGGCGGTCGAGCGAGGGTTCAACAGTCATGGGCGGAACTCCTGCGGCACCTTCGGGCGAGCGGTGCTCCGGCGGACCGGCGACGCTGCCGGCGGGGATGCACCCGAATGGAAGGAACCTAGGAACGCCGTGTTACCTGCGTGTTGCCGAGCTGCTACGTTCCTGTATTTCCATCTGGAAATACTTTGAAAGCATCACCTCGAGACCGCGCTGGGCCTCGGCGAGACGATCGGCGACCGTCGTGCCGACGGGGGAGAGTGCGGTGACGACCCGCCGCTTGTCACTGGCATGGACGCGGCGCAGCACCAGGCCGCGCTCGACCAGCTTGTCGACGTGGCGGGTGAGGCTGGCGGCCGGCAGTACGGCGGACTGGGCGAGCACGGACATCGCCTGTCCGGGCTCCTCGTGGAGCGCGGCCATGATCCGCCACTGCTCCATGGTCAGCCCGAACTCGGCGAGCAGTGGCTGCAGGCCCAACTCGAACTGGCGCTCCATCCGCTTCAGCAACAGCAGCATGCCGCACCTCCTCCTCGGTTCGGGTGGTGGGAAATATAACCGGCGGCTCGCGGTTCCGCCGCATTGTCGGACAGACTTGGCCCGGACCGGAGGAGGTGACTGTGCGGCGTAGCGAGGTGCTGCCGATCGCCTTTGTGGTGCCGATGCAGGGGCCTACCGGGATCTACGGGCCGTCCTGCCACGCCTGCGGGCAGCTCGCCGTCGAGCAATTGAACGCGCGGAACGGGATCGCCGGCCGACCGGTCGAGCTCGTGCACGTCGATGCCGGCCGGTCGCCCGAGGTGGTCGCCGAGGACGTGGGCCGGCTGGTCGACGCGGGCCGGGTCGAGGCCGTGGCGGGCTGGCACATCTCGGCCGTCCGGGTCGCGCTCACCCGGCGGATCGGTGGGCGGGTCGTGTACGCGTTCGCGGCGATGCACGAGGGCGGCGACGACACGCCCGGCGTGTTCATGCTCGGCGAGCGCCCGGTCAACCAGCTGCTCCCGGCGGCGCACTGGCTGCGCGAACACCACGGTGCCCGGCGCTGGGTTGTCGTCGGCAACGACTACGTCTATCCCCGGGTGACCGGCTCGGTGGCGCAGGAGGCCTTGCAGGACGGCGGATCCGAGATCGTGCACGCCGAGTACGTCCCGCTCGGTACGTCGGACTTCCGGCAGGTGATCGACGGGCTCGGGGCGACCGGCGCCGACGGCGTGATCATGCTCCTGATGGGGCAGGACGCGGTGCATTTCAACCGCCAGGTCGCGGCCGGCGGACTGAGCGAGCGACTGCTCCGCCTCAGCCCGGCGATCGAGGAGAACACCCTGCTCGGCGCCGGCCCGGCGGCGAACCACGGCGTCTACGCGGCCGCGGCGTACTTTGACAAGCTGACGACGGTCGAGAGCAGCGAGTTCGCGCGGGACTACTACGCCCGCTTCGGGCCCTTCGCGCCGGCGCTGAACGCGGTCGGCGAGTCCTGCTACGAGGCGATCCGGTTCCTCGCCCGCCTCGGCGAGGTCAGCGGCACGATCGCGATGTCGGCCGCCCTGCCGAGCGGCCATTTCTACGACAGCCCCCGCGGTCTGCTGCGCCTCGACGGCAATCTGGTCGATCAGGACGTGTACCTGGCGGTCGCCGACGGTCTCGAGTTCCGGATCCAGGAGCAGATCGCCCGCACTGGCTAACCGTTGTGAACCACCTCAATGGTTAGGGTGGGATATGGACGTCGACGAGCGGTTCGAGTGGGAAGGCCGATCGATCGCGTGGGGCCGTGCCGGCAGTGGTTCGCCGGTGGTGTTCTGTCACGGGACACCATTCTCCTCGCGTGTCTGGTCGCGGTACGCCGACGCGCTGAGTGCCGATTTCACGGTGCACCTGTGGGACATGCCAGGGTACGGCGAATCGTCCATGCACCCGGATCATGCGGTGGACTTCGGAGCACAGGCCAAGGCGTTCGCGGCGTTGCTGGAGCACTGGGGACTGGACAGGCCGCACGTAGTCGCGCACGACTTCGGCGGCGCGGTCTCGCTGCGCGCCACGCTGGCCGAGAAGGCGGCGTACGCGTCGTTGATGCTCGTCGACGTGGTGGCGATCCCGCCGAGCGGTTCGCCGTTCTTCCAGTTCGTGAAGCGGTACCCGACGACGCTCGACGAGCTGCCGCCGTACATCCACGAAGCGATCCTCCGGGCTTATGTGAGTGCCGCGAGTCATCGCGGTCTGCGGGACCACGAGCTGGCCGAGCTCGTCGCACCGTGGTGCACGGATGCCGGACAGCCCGCGTTCTACCGGCAGATCGCGCAGTACGACGAGGAGTTCCTGGCCGAGAACGAGCGCGAGCTGGGCGATCTGGCGATCCCCGTGAAGGTGCTGTGGGGCCGCGACGACGCCTGGATCCCACCGGCGACCGGCCGGCGGCTGGCGGAGCTGATCCCCGGAGCGTCGTACGCCGAGGTGCCGGACGCGGGCCACCTGGTGCAGTACGACGCGCCGGTCGCGCTGGCGACCGAGCTGCGGGACTGGCTGTATTTCTGACCGGTTTCGCGGCTCTTTTCACAGGTGACGAGATCTGCGGTGGTGGTCGGCGGCGGGATCGTGGGGCTGGCTGTGGCGCGAAGCCTCCAGCGGCTCGACCCCGGTACGCCGGTGATCGTGCTGGAGAAGGAGCCGGCGGTCGGAGCGCACCAGACCGGGCACAACTCGGGCGTGGTGCACTCGGGGCTCTATTACCGGCCGGGGTCGCTGAAGGCGCGGTTCGCGGTGGCCGGTGGTGCGGCGCTGCGCGAGTACTGCGCGGAGAAGGGCATCCCGCTCGACGTCCCGGGGAAGCTGGTCGTCGCGACCACCGACAGCGAGCTGCCGCAGCTCGACCGGTTGTTCGGGATCGGCCGCGAGAACGGGGTGCCCGTACGCCGCCTGAGCCTGGACGAGGTCGCCGAGCGGGAGCCGCATCTGCGGGTGAAGGGCGCCCTGGCGGTCGACTCCACGGGCCGGGTGGACTTCAAGCTCGTGGCGGCCGCGCTCGCCGAGGACGTGCGGGCGGCCGGCGGCGAGATCCGGACCGGCGTGTCCGTGACGACTGTCGAGAACGCGGGCTCGGTGGTGCGGGTTCGGACGGCGGACGACGCGGTCGAGGCCGATCGGGTCGCGGTGTGCGCCGGGCTGCACAGCGATCGGCTGGCGCGCGCGTCCGGCCTCGAGCCCGGCGTGCGCATCCTTCCGTTCCGCGGCGAGTTCAGCGAGCTCGTGCCCGGGCGGGAGCATCTGGTGAAAGGGCTCGTCTACCCGGTGCCCGATCCCGACCTGCCGTTCCTCGGCGTGCATCTGACGCGGGGTATCGACGGCAGCGTCCATGTGGGGCCGAACGCCGTGCCTGCGCTGTCCCGCGAGGGGTACTCGTGGTCGCGGATCGTCGTCCGGGACGTCTGGGAGTCCGCGACGTACCGCGGGTCCTGGAAACTCGCTCGCAGGTACGCCCGGACCGGCGCGAAGGAGATCGTCCGCTCACTCACCGGCCGTGCGCTGGTCCGCGAGGCGCGGCGGATGCTTCCCGAGCTTCAGGTCGCCGACGTACGGCGGTCCGGTGCGGGGGTTCGCGCGCAGGCCGTGACCCGGGACGGCAAGCTCGTCGACGACTTCCTGTTCCTCCGCGACGGTCGCGCGCTGCACGTCCTCAACGCGCCTTCACCGGCCGCAACCGCCTGCCTGGTCATCGGCGACCGAATCGCCGAAGAACTCTCCGCCGACCGAGCCTGACCGAACGGCGTCCCGCGCGTGACCGGCCTGATCGAGCCGTGATTTCACACCGGCGCAACAGCCGGGCAATCTGGGCCCGGGACGCTGTCAGGCATGGATTCGTTACGGACGACACTCACCGGTGGAACGGCCTGTGAGGTGTGTGGACGGTTGCCCCACCCGCGGCGCCTCCGCCTGACGTTGGCGAAACTCGTGGCGGTCGCACCCGTGGAGCTCGCCCTGCACGCCGTCGTGCTGGCGGCGCACCCGCCGTACCTGATCTCGGTGGCCGTGCTCGCGACCGCGACGACGGCGCTGGTGATCTGGGTGGTGGAGCCGTCGACGATGCGGCTGCTGCGGTCCTGGCTGCACGCCCCGAGGGTCCGTCCACGGCACGGGATCGGAACCTTGTGGCGGATCCGTGTCACGCTCGACGACCGGGCGGGAGCGCTGGAGAGTCTCACCCGGCGGCTCGCGGTGCTCGATGCGAACATCCTGGGGCTGCACGTCCATCCGATCGACGACGGTGTCCGCGACGAGTTGGTGGTTTCGACCCCGGACGACGTGACGGCGGCCGACCTGGAGATCGCCGTGGAGTCGGGCGGCGGGCGGGAGACGCACGTCTGGCCGACGACCGCGCTGGCGCTGGTGGACGGGCAGACGAAGGCGCTCAGCCTGTCGGCGCGTGTGGTCGCGGACCCGGCGGAGTTGCCGCACGCGGTCGCGGAGCTGCTCGGCGCGCGGCTGGTCACCGACCGGGTGACGCTCGCCGGTCAGCTTCCCGGCGACGCGACGGTGCTCAAGGTGCCCTCGCCGTGGACGGGCCTGTTCGTGTTCAGCCGTCCGGGCGAGCCGTTCACGCCCGCCGAGTCGGCCCGCGCACACCGCCTCGCCGAGCTGGCCGAGGCGGCGCAGACCAGCACGCGATGAGTCAGCGGGCGTCCCAGCCGCGCCGGGGCGAGTGCGTCGTCGGCCGGGCGTCGCGGCTGCGGTAGACGATGTACGGACGGGTGAGGTAGCCGAGGGGCGCGCTGAAGACGTGGACCAGGCGGGTGAACGGCCAGAGCGCGAAGAGCGCGATCGCGACGAGACCGTGGAGCTGGAAGGTCAATGGAGCCTCAGCCATCAGATCCGGGTGCAGATCGAAGCGGAAGATGCCGCGGAACCAGATCGACACGCCTTCGCGGTAGTCGTAGTCCCCGACCAGGTTCGCGACCACCGTGTTGGCCAGACCGAGCAGGATCACCGTCGCCAGCACGACGTACATCAGCTTGTCCATCCGCGTCGTGGCGGAGAAGACCGGACCGACCGTACGACGGCGATAGATGAGGATCGTGAGGCCGACAAGCGTGCAGAACCCGGCGATCGCGCCGATCGACACCGCGAAGAAGTGGTACAGCCCCTCGGAGACGCCGACGGCGTCGGTCCAGGACTTCGGGATGCCGAGTCCCATCACGTGCCCGAGGAACACCGCGAGGATGCCGAAGTGGAACAGCGGGCTGCCCCAGCGCAGCAGCCGGTCCTCGTACAGCTGCGACGACCGCGTGGTCCAGCCGAACTTGTCGTACCGGTACCGCCAGATGTGCCCGACGACGAACACGGTCAGGCAGACATACGGGAAGACCACCCACAGGATCTCGTCCATCAGCGCGCTCCGGGAAACGTCGGCATCGGGAGGACGGCCGGATCGAAGGCCGGGGTCGCGTACGGCGTGAGCCCGACCTCCTCCTGCGGCGGGCCCTCGGCGGCGAGCCGGGCGATCGCCTCCCGTTCGTCGCCCTGCAGCGGCGGCAGCGTCGCGGTGACCGCGAGCACCGCGCCGTACCAGGGCGAGTCGCCGTCGGCGAGGGCGATCCGGAGCAGTTCGAGCCCCGCGCGGTGGTCGAGCAGCAGCCGGTGGCCGAGCTTCTGGTCGACCGTCGCGGCGTACTCCAGGACGACGCAGAGGTGATCGGGCAGCTCGGAGTCGTCGAGGACGAAACCGGATCGCAGGTAGGTCTGCTTGAACCGCAACAGCGCGACGCCGCGGCGGCGGGTGTCGCCGTGGGCGAAGTACGTGAGGTAGAGGTTGTGCCGGCGCCGGCTGTCGAATGTCTCGACGTACCGCGCCTGCAGGTCCGGAAGGTTGCCAACAGCAAGCTGTTCGAGCGTGGCCGTGAGCGGTTCGGCGAGGCTGCTCGGGAGCCGGTCGAGGGCACGCCGGACCAGCGGCAGACGCTCGACCAGAACCTCGTCGGGGTAGTCGAGCAGCAAGGACGCGGACTGCCAGGCGATCGTCAGCTGTCCGGCCGGCAGGGCCGGGGCGGGATGCTTCATCCGGCGTGCTCCTCGTCGTCCGGCCGCGGCGGGAACAGGCCGTCGGGCTTGCCTTTGCCGTCCCAGTTGAGCAGGTTGACCCGCGCCTGCTTGTCCTCCGGCGAGGCGATCCCCTCCGAGGTCTGGCGGTCCTTGAGCATCTGGAAGTTCTCGACGGCGATCGGCGTCGGTACGCCGGAGCCCTCGCCGAACGGCCCCGACCCGCCCATCCCCGGTCCGCCCTCGTAGTCGAGCGAGCAGGCCAGCTCCTCAAGATCGTGCGCCTGCTCGGCGTGCGCGGCCGGGATCACGTAGCGCTCGTCGTACTTCGCGAGAGCGAGCAGCCGGTACATGTCGTACACGTCCTCCTCGCTCATCCCGACCGCCGCCGGGATGCTGCCGTCCGGATCGCGGCCGAGGTTGATGTCACGCATGTACGAGCGCATCGCGGCGAGCTTGCGCAGCACCTGGTCGACCGGTGCGACGTCGCCCGCGGTGAACAGTTCGGCGAGGTACTCGACCGGGATCCGCAGCGCATCGATGGCCGCGAACAGGTTGTCCTTGCGCTCCGCGTCCTCACCGGTCTCGCGGACCACGTCGACGACCGGTGACAGCGGCGGGATGTACCAGACCATCGGCAGCGTCCGGTACTCCGGATGCAGCGGCAGCGCCACGCGGAAGCGGTTGATCAGCGCGTACACCGGCGAGCGTCGGGCCGCGTCGATCCAGTCCGCCGGGATCCCGGCCCGCTCGGCCTCCCGCTGGACGGCGGGATCGAAGGGGTCGAGGAACACGTCCCGCTGCGCCTCGTACAGGTCCTGCTCGTCCGGCACCGACGCGGCGGCGAGCACCTTGTCGGCGTCGTACAGCACGAGACCGATGTAGCGCAGCCGGCCGACGCAGGTCTCCGAGCAGACCGTCGGGAGACCGACCTCGACACGCGGGAAGCAGAACGTGCACTTCTCGGCCTTGCCGGTGCGGTGGTTGAAGTAGACCTTCTTGTACGGGCAGCCCGACACGCACATCCGCCAGCCCCGGCACCGGTCCTGGTCGACCAGCACGATGCCGTCCTCGGTGCGCTTGTAGATCGCGCCGCTCGGGCAGGATGCCGCGCAGGACGGGTTCAGGCAGTGCTCGCAGATCCGCGGCAGGTAGAACATGAAGGTCTGCTCGAACTCGAACCGGACCTTGTCACCGACCTTCTTGAGGATCGGGTCCCGCTCGGCCGTCGCGGCGGACCCGCCGAGGTCGTCGTCCCAGTTCGCCGACCAGGTGATCTTCAGGTCGTCGCCGGACAGCAGCGACTTCGGCCGCGCGACCGGCGTGTGCTGCTGGGCCGGCGCGTCGGTGAGGTTCGCGTAGTCGTACGTCCAGGGCTCGTAGTAGTCGTGGATCGAGGGCAGCTTCGGGTTCGAGAAGATCGTCAGCAGCTTCTTCAACCGGCCGCCGGACTTGAGCGTCAGCCGCCCGCGTTTGGTGAGGGCCCAGCCGCCCTTCCACGTCTCCTGGTCCTCGTACGTGCGCGGATACCCCTGCCCGGGCCGCGTCTCGACGTTGTTGAACCAGACGTACTCGGTGCCGGTGCGGTTCGTCCACGCCTGTTTGCAGGTCACCGAGCAGGTGTGGCATCCGATGCACTTGTCGAGGTTCATGACCATCGCCATCTGCGCCATCACCCGCATCCGTACGTCACCTCCTGCGAGCGCTTGCGGATCACGGTGACCTCGTCGCGCTGGTTCCCGGTCGGCCCGAGGTAGTTGAAGGCGAAGGACAGTTGCGCGTACCCGCCGATCAGGTGCGAGGGCTTGATCAGCAGCCGGGTCAGCGAGTTGTGGATCCCGCCGCGTTTCCCGGACGTCTCGGCCAGCGGTACGTCGATCAGCCGGTCCTGCGCGTGGTGCATGTAGACCGTGCCCTCGGGCATCCGGTGCGAGACGATCGCCCGCGCGACCACCACGCCGTTGCGGTTCACCGCCTCGATCCAGTCGTTGTCCACGATCCCCACCTTCGCGGCGTCCTGGTCGCTCATCCAGATCGTCTGCCCGCCGCGGCTGAGCGACAGCATGAACAAGTTGTCCTGGTACTCCGAATGGATCGACCACTTGTTGTGCGGTGTCAGATAGCGAACTGTCACGCCGAGTTCGCCGACCGACCCGATCTCGGGCTCGGCGAACATCGCACCCATGTCCAGCGGCCCGCGGTACACGGGCAGGTTCTCGCCGAGCTCGGTCATCCAGTCGTGGTCGAGGTAGAAGTGCTGCCGGCCGGTCAGCGTGTGCCAAGGCTTGAGGCGCTTGACGTTGATCGTGAACGGCGAGTACCGGCGGCCGCCCGATTCCGAGCCGGACCACTCCGGCGAGGTGATGACCGGGACCGGCGCCGCCTGCGTGTCGGCGAACGTGATCTGCTTGCCCTCGTGCTCGGCCGCGAGGTCGTGCAGCGGCTTGCCGACGCGGCGCTCGAGCGTCTTGAAGCCCTCGGTGGCGAGCCGTCCGTTCGTCGTACCGGACAGCGCCAGGATCGCTTCGCAGGCGTGCACGTCACGCTTCAGCGACGGACGACCGTCGGCCGGGCCGCCGCGGACGGCGCCGTTCTTGGCGCGCAGGTACTCCACCGAGGCGGTCTCGTCGTACGTGACGCCCTTCGTGGTCGCGCCCAGCTGCTCCATCAGCGGACCGAGCGCGGACATCTTCGCCGCGACGGCCGCGTAGTCGCGCTCGACCTCGATCAGCTTCGGCATCGTGACGCCCGGCACCGGTTCGCACTCGCCGGCCTTCCAGTCGCGGACCGTGCCGTGCGGGGTGGCGAGCGCGTCCGGCGTGTCGTGCAGCAGCGGTACGGCGACCACGTCGCGGCGGGTGCCGAGCCGGGTGGCCGCGAGCGCGCTGAACTTCTCGGCGATCGTCTGCCACGCGTCCCAGTCGGTCCGGGTCTGCCACGGCGGCGCGATCGCCGGATTGAACGAGTGCACGAACGGGTGCATGTCGGTGGTGTTCAGGTCGTGCTTCTCGTACCACGTCGCGGCGGGCAGGACGACGTCGGAGAACAGCGTCGTGCTGGTCTGGCGGAAGTCCAGCGTCAGCAGCAGGTCGAGCTTGCCGCGCGGAGCCTCGTCGTGCCATTCGACGTCCCGCGGATGCACGCCTTCGCTCGCGCGCAACGAGGACCCGGCGCCGAGCAGATGCTCCAGGAAATACTCGTTGCCCTTGGCCGACGAGCCGAGCAGGTTGGCGCGCCAGATCGAGAGGATGCGCGGGAAGTTCTCCGGCGCGTCCGGATCCTCGCAGGCGAACCGGAGGTCCCCGGACTTCAGGTGCTCGACGATGTGCTCGGCGACCGGCCGGCCCGCGGCGGCGGCCTCGTCGGCGAGGTCGTGCGGGTTGCGGTTGAAGGTCGGGTACGACGGCATCCAGCCGAGCCGCGCGCTCATCGCGATCAGGTCCGCGGTGGTCTTGCCGGTCATACTGCCGGGCAGGTCCGAGAAGGCGTCCGCACCGAACGAGTCGTAGCGGAACTGGTCCGTGTGCAGGTACCAGTAGGCGGTCTGGATCATCTGACGCGGCGGCCGCACCCAGTCCAGCCCGAACGCGAGCTGCGCCCAGCCCGTGATCGGGCGGCACTTCTCCTGGCCGACATAGTGCGCCCAACCGCCGCCGTTCACGCCCTGGCAGCCGGTGAGCGTGGTGAGCGCGAGGAACGCCCGATAGATCGTGTCGGAGTGGAACCAGTGGTTGGTTCCGGCCCCCATCACGATCATCGACCGTCCTTTGGAGTCCTCGGCGTTCTGCGCGAACTCGCGGGCGATCCGGGCTGCCGCGGCGGCCGGTACGCCGGTGATGGTCTCCTGCCAGGCGGGGGTGTACGGCGCGAGGTCGTCGTACGATGCCGGCCAGTGGCCGGGGAGCCCGGGGCGCGCGACGCCGTACTGCGCGAGCATCAGGTCGTACACCGTCGTGACCAGGTGATCGCCGATGCGCCGGGTCGGAACGCCTCGTAGCAGCTGGCCGTCGGCGTCGAATCTCGGCAGCGTCACAGGAACGCTCTCACGTCCCTGCAGCGTCAGGAGGGGATCCGTGGAGCCCAGGTCCAGGTTCCACCGGCCTTGTCCTGCTTCGCCGAAGCGGTGGCCGAGGGAGCCGTTCGGAACTACCGGCCGGCCTGTCGTGGTGTCGAGGACCACAGGCTTGAACGCGGCGTTCTCCTCCGTGCTGCCGAGGTCGGCCGCGGTGAGGAACTTGCCGGGGCGGTAGCTGCCGTCGGTCTCGTCGAGGCGGATCAGGTACGGCAGATCGGTGTAGGTCTTCGCGTACTGCGTGAAGTACGGGGTCTCGCGGTCGACGAAGAACTCCTGCAGGATCACGTGCCCCATCGCCATCGCCAGCGCGCCGTCCGTACCGGGTGCTGCCGGCAACCATTCGTCGGCGAACTTCACGTTGTCGGCATAGTCCGGCGCGACCGCGACCACCTTCTGCCCGCGGTACCGCGCCTCCGCCATCCAGTGCGCGTCCGGCGTCCGCGTGACCGGCAGGTTCGAGCCCCACATGATCAGGTAGCCGGCGTCCCACCAGTCGCCGGACTCCGGTACGTCGGTCTGGTCGCCGAACACCTGCGGCGACGCGACCGGCAGATCGGCGTACCAGTCGTAGAACGACAGCATCGTCCCGCCGATCAGCGACGTGAACCGCGCGCCGGACGCGTGCGACACCATCGACATCGCCGGGATCGGGGAGAACCCGGCGATCCGGTCCGGCCCCCACTTCTGCAGCGTGTGCACGTACGCCGCCGCGACGAGCTCGGTCGCCTCGTCCCAGGTCGAGCGGACCAGCCCGCCCTTGCCGCGCGCGGACTTGTACCGCTGCGCGAGCTCCGGGTTGTCGACGATGTGCGCCCACGCCGCCACGGGGTCGCCGTACTGCGCCTTCGCCTGCCGGTACAGGTCGAGCAGGACGCCGCGGACGTACGGGTAGCGGATGCGCGTGGGGGAGTAGGTGTACCAGGAGAACGCGGCGCCCCGCGGGCAGCCGCGGGGCTCGTACTCCGGCTTGTCCGGGCCGACCGACGGATAGTCGGTCTGCTGGGTCTCCCAGGTGATGATGCCGTCCTTGACGTACACCTTCCACGAGCACGAACCGGTGCAGTTGACGCCGTGCGTCGACCGGACCACCTTGTCGTGGCTCCAGCGGTCGCGGTAGAAGTCGTCCGCGCCGCGGCCACCGCGTTTGGTGAGGGTGCGCAGGTCGTCGGAAACGGTGCCTTTGGTGAAGTAGCGACGGGTACGGATCAGAGCTTCGGTCAGCTCGCCGTCCAGACTCATGCGGCTCCCTCGATCGGTGTGGCGCGCGACTCCTGGGGACTCGGTTGAGCGGTCCTCCTCACAATGGTCAGCGTCAGCAGCAGCGTCAAGGCCGCCGTGATCGACAGCAGCGTCAGGCCGATCCCGTACGACTGCGTGCGGCCGTAGACGTAGCCCATGATCAGCGGCGGCACGAAGCCGCCCAGGCCGCCCGCGGCGCCGACGAGTCCGGTGACGCCGCCGACCCGGGCCGGGTCCGTCACCCTGGCGACCAGCGCGAACGTGGCGCCGCTGCCGGCGCCGAGCGCGGCAGCCATCCCCAGGAAGGCAATCGTCCCGACAGGCTGGAGCAACGGTGTCGTGGCCGCCACCGCGGCGCCGACGACCACGACGCCGTAGCAGCACGCCAGCACCGGGATCGGGCCGAACTTGTCCGACAGCCAGCCGCCGACCGGGCGCATCACGACGGCGACGACGACGAAACCGGCCATCCGGTTGGCCGCGTCCGCGGCGCTCAGGTCGTAGGCGGTCTTCAGGTACGACGGGAGGTATACCGAGAACGCGACGTACCCGCCGAACGCGACCGCGTACAGGATGCAGGCCTGCCAGCTGATCGGGAGCTTCGCGTTCGCGATCAGCCGCTGCGCGAACCCGCCCTGCGCCGGGCGGCGGTTCGGCGCGTCCCGGAGTACGAACCAGGCGATGACGGCGTACGCCGCGAGGCTGATCGCGGTGAGCAGGAACGGGATCTGGTGCCCGGCGTTGCTGTAGAGCTTGACCGTGGTGAGCGCGCTGATCGCCGTACCGCCCATGCCGGCGCCGAAGATGCCGATCGCCAGGCCGCGACGCTCCGGCGGGAACCACGCGTTCACGAACGGCACGCCGACCGCGAACGCGGTGCCGCCGATGCCGAGGAAGAACCCGCCGACCAGCAGTGCGGCGTAGGAGTCCAGCGCGAAGAACTCGATGAACAGGATCGGCACGATCGTCGCCGCGGACACCAGCGGGAACATCACCCGGCCGCCGTACCGGTCGGTGAGCGCGCCGATCGGGATCCGCCCGAGCGAGCCGACGAGCACCGGCACGGCGACCAGCAGCGCCACATCGGACTCGGTCAGCGTGCCGAGCGTGCCCTGGGTCCGGAAGAGCGGGCCGAGCGGGCTAAGCAGCGCCCAGGCCCAGAAGTTGAGCGCGAACCCGATCGTGGCGACGGCGAGCATCAACCACGGGGAACGTACTGCGGTCCTGTCGCCGCCGGTGCCAGCCATGCTGAGCAGCTTGCCGCCGCCACGGGCGTGGCAGTAGGGCCGAAGGTCCTCCGTGTGGCGGACACTGAAGTGCGGCAGTTCTGCGAAAGGGGGCGGGGGTGACGATTACGGGACTCGAGACACTGCGCGGATACCAGCGGGGCTGGTTGCGGTCGGACGTGCTCGCCGGGCTGACGGTGGCGGCGTACTTCGTGCCGCAGGTGATGGCCTACGCCCAACTCGCCGGTCTGCCCGCGGTGGCCGGGTTGTGGGCCTCGCTCGGTCCGCTCGTGCTGTACTTCCTGCTCGGTACGTCGCGGCTGCTGTCGATCGGACCGGAGTCGACGACCGCGCTGCTGACCGCCGCCGCGATCGGCCCGCTCGCGGCCGGGGATCCGGCGCGGTACGCCGGGCTGGCCGCCGTACTGGCGCTGATGGTCGGCGCGATCTGCGTCGCCGGATGGGCCGCGCGACTGGGGTTCCTCGCGGACCTGCTGTCCAAACCGGTGCTGATCGGCTACCTGGCCGGCATCGCGGTCCTCATGATCACTGGCCAGCTCGGCCGGCTGACCGGGGCACCGGTCGAGGGTGACTCACCGGGGGCCGAGGTGGTGTCGGCGATCCGCCTGATCCCGGAGTGGGAGCTCGCCCCGGTGCTGCTCTCGGTGACGGCGCTGGCGTCGCTGCTCGCCCTGGCGCGGTGGACGCCGCGTCTGCCCGGCCCGCTGATCGTCGTGGCAGGGGCAGCGCTGGTGACCTGGATAGCCGGACTCGGCGACAAGGGCGTGGCTCTGGTCGGTTCGGTGCCCAGCGGCCTGCCGGTCCCGCAGGTGCCCTCGATCGACCCGCAGGACGTCGCGATGCTGGCGCTGCCCGCCCTCGGCGTCGCACTCGTCGGCTACACCGACACGGTGCTCACCGCCCGTGCCTTCGCCAGCCGCGGCGGCGGGCAGATCGATCCCGGTCGTGAACTGCTCGTCCTCGGACTCGCCAACGTGTCCGCGGGCCTGCTGCGGGGCTTCCCGGTGAGCAGCAGCGGCAGCCGCACCGCCCTGGCAGAGGCTTCCAGCGCCAAGAGCCAGGTTTACTCGCTGGTGGCCGCGCTGACGATCGTTGCGACGCTGGTCTTCGCCGGGCCGCTGCTCGAGACGTTCCCGATCCCCGCGCTCGGCGCCCTCGTCGTCTACGCCGCGCTGCGCCTGATCGAACTGTCCGAGTTCCGCCGGATCGCGTCGTTCCGGCGCAGCGAGCTGCTGTTGGCGGTGGCAACGACCATCGGCGTGGTCGCGCTCGGTGTCCTGTACGGCGTCCTCGTCGCCGTCGGGCTGTCCGTCATCGACCTGCTGCGGCGGGTGGCCCGGCCGCACGACGGGATCCTCGGCTACGTGCCCGGGATCGCCGGGATGCACGACATCGACGACTACCCGGACGCGCGGCCGGTGCCCGGCCTGGTCGTCTACCGGTACGACTCGCCGCTGTTCTTCGCGAACGCCGAGGACTTCCACCGCCGTGCGCTCGCCGCTGCCGACGACTCGCCCACCCCGGTGCGCTGGTTGCTGCTGAACACCGAGGCGAACGTCGAGATCGACATCACCGCGATCGACGCGCTCGACGCACTGCGCGAGGACCTTGCGGCGCGCGGCATCGTGCTCGCGCTGGCCCGGGTCAAGCAGGACCTTCGCGACGATCTCGAGGCCGCCGGCTTCCTCGAACGCCTCGGCCCGGGCCGCGTCTTCTACACCCTTCCGACCGCCGTCGAAGCCTTCAAAAAGGAGTCACCGGGCGGCTAGTACCTCGACCGCCTGGCGGGCGATCTCCCATTCCTCGTTGGTGGGGACGACCAGCACGGCGACCGGGCTGTCCCCGGTGGAGGCGAAGCCGTCGTCGGGGTCGGCGTTCCGCACCGGGTCGAGGTGGATGCCCAGGCCCTCCAGGCCCTGCAGTGCGGCGGCTCGGACCTCGGCCGCATGCTGTCCGACACCGGCGGTGAAGACGATCGCGTCGACCCGTCCGAGGACGGCGTAGTACGCGCCGACGTACTTCTTCAGCCGGTAGCAGTACACGTCGAACGCGAGCTGGGCCCGCTCGTCGCCGGCGGCCCGCCGGCGCGACACCTCGCGGAAGTCGTTCGCGCCGCTGAGGCCCTTCAGCCCCGACTCCTTGTTGAGCGCGCGGTCCGTCTCCTCCGCGGAGCGGCCGGCGACCCGGGCGAGGTGTCCGTGGATCGCGGGGTCGAGGTCGCCCGACCGGGTCCCCATGACGAGACCCTCCAGCGGCGTCAGACCCATCGAGGTGTCCACCGACGTGCCGCCGCGGACGGCGGTCGCGGAGCACCCGTTGCCGAGGTGCAGCACGATCAGGTTCACGTCCTGCACGTCGCGGCCGAGCAGCCGCGCGGCCTGACCGGCCACGAACGAGTGCGACGTGCCGTGGAACCCGTACCGCCGGATGCCGTACTCCTCCAGCCAGGCGCTGGGCACCGCGTAGGTGTAGGCGTACGGCGGCAGCGTCTGGTGGAACGCGGTGTCGAACACCGCGACATGAGGGAGGTCCGGGAGCAGCCGGCGCGCCACCTTGATGCCTTCCAGGTTCGCCGGGTTGTGCAGCGGAGCCAGCGGAACCAGGTCGGTCACGGCCGCGATCAGGTCGTCGTCCACCAGCGCCGGGGCCGCGAACTGGTCGCCGCCGTGCACCACCCGGTGCCCGACGGCCACGATGTCGACGTCACCGAGCGCGGGGCCGTGCGTCTCGAACGCCCGGACGGCAGCCTCGAGCGCGGCCTCGTGATCGGCGACCGGATGGTCGTCGTCGGCGTCACCGTGCGGCCCGTGGTGCACGTGGTGGCTCTGGCCCTCGCCGATCCGCTCGACCAGCCCGGTCGCCGCGGCCTCGCCCGACTTCGCGTCGACCAGGCTGTACTTCAGCGACGAGGACCCGGCGTTGATCACCAGCACGTGCTCACTCATCGGGCCGCCTCCTGCTGGGCCTGGATCGCGGTGATCGCGACCGTGTTGATGATGTCCCGGACGGTGGCGCCGCGGGAGAGGTCGTTGACCGGCTTGCGGAGACCCTGCAGCACCGGACCGACCGCGACCGCGTTGGCCGAACGCTGCACGGCCTTGTACGTGTTGTTGCCGGTGTTCAGGTCCGGGAACACGAACACGGTGGCGCGCCCGGCGACGGGAGAGTCCGGCAGTTTCGTCCGCGCCACGGCGGCGTCGATCGCGGCGTCGTACTGGATCGGGCCCTCGACCGGCAGCCGCGGGGCCCGCTCCCGGACGATGTTCGTTGCCTTGGACACCTTCTCCACGTCGGTGCCGGTGCCGGACGAGCCCGTCGAGTACGACAGCATCGCGACCCGCGGCTGCACCCCGAACGCGGTCGCCGTCGCGGCCGACGAGATCGCGATGTCCGCGAGCTGTTCGGCCGTCGGGTCCGGGTTCACCGCGCAGTCGCCGTACACCAGGACCTGGTCCTGCAGGCACATGAAGAACACCGACGAGACCACCGAGACGTCTGGGACCGTCTTCACCACTTCCAGCGCGGGCCGGATCGTGTGCGCGGTCGTGTGCACGGCGCCCGACACCATCCCGTCCGCGAGGCCGAGCTGGACCATCATCGTGCCGAAGTACGACACGTCCCGGACCAGTTCGCGAGCCCGGTCGAGGTCGACGCCGCGGTGCTGCCGCAGCCGGTGGTACTCGGCGGCGAACCGCTCGGTCAGGTCGCTGTGCTCCGGATGGACGACCTGTGCCGCGGTCACGTCGACGCCGAGGCTCGCGGCCTTCGCGCTGATCACGGTCGGGTCGCCGAGCAGGGTGAGGTCGGCGACGCCGCGCCGGAGCAGCACGTCGGCGGCGCGCAGGATCCGCTCCTCGTCGCCCTCCGGCAGCACGATGTGCCGGCGGTCGGACACGGCGCGGTCGACCAGCCGGTGCTCGAACATCAGCGGTGTCACCGCGCTGCTGCGGGCGAGTGCGAGCTGGTCGAGCAGCGCCGGGCCGTCGACGTACTGGTCGAAGAGCGTCAGGGCGGTGTCGACCTTGCGCGGCGAGTCCTTCGTCAGCCGGCCGCGGACGGCGGTGAGCCTGGCGGACGTGGCCTGCGTGCCGAGGCCGGTCTCGATGATCGGGAGCGTGACGCCGAGGCCCTCGATCAGCCGTTGCACCTGGCCGGGCAGCTCGAAGCCGCCGTTCAGCACGATGGCCGAGATCTGCGGGAAGGTCCGCGAGGCGTGGGCCATCAGGACGCCGAGCACGACCTCCGGGCGGTCGCCGGCGGTGACCACCGCGGCGCCGTCGAAGAGCCGGTCCAGCACGTTCGGCATCGTCATCCCGGCGATCATCAGCCCGGTGACCTCGCGGGTCAGCAGTTGCGGATCGCCGCTGACCAGCGAGCCGTCGATCGGCGCGAGCAGGTCGGCGACCAGCGGCTGGTTCAGCACCGGCTGCTCGGGAATCGCGAACGCCGGTGCGCCGATGCCGTCGAGTGCCGCGACCACCGGAGTGCTCTCGCCGTCCACGCGATTGGCGATCACTGCGAACAGCGAGCCGTGGTTCGCGGTCAGCTCGGCCGCGGCCATGTCGGCGATCGCCCGGACCTCGTACGGCGTCCGGCCGAAGCCGTTGACCACGAGCAGCACCGGCGCGCCGAGGTTGGCCGCGATCTTGGCGTTGAACGAGAACTCGGTCGGCGTGCCGACGTCGGTGTAGTCGCTGCCGACGACGAGCACCGCGTCCGCCTGCTCGGCGACCGCGTGGTACCGCTGCACGATCGTGTCCAGCGCGGCCTCGGGGTCCGCGTGCACCTCCTCGTACGTGACGCCGGCGCCGTCCTCGTACGACTGCTCGACCGCGTCCTGCGCGATCAGCAGGTCGAGGACGTAGTCGCGGCCGCCGTGGGTGGCGGCGTCCGCCCGCACGATCGGCCGGAACACGGCCACCCGCCCGACCCGGCGGGACAGTTGATGGAGCACGCCGAGCGCGACCGTCGATTTGCCGGTCGTCCCCTCCACCGAAGCAACGTAAACACTGCTACCCATACCGCGAACCCTACGGAACCGCGGGTCGCGTCAACGCGTGCAGGTGGTCGACCATGGTGTCGACCGCGATCCGCAGCGGCGCCGGGTCGCGGCTCACCTGGCTCAGCAGCAGCCCGCCCTGGACGGCCGCGAGCATCGCGACCGCCAGTGCGGCGGGGTCCGCCTGCGAGGCGAGCTCACCGCGCGCCTGCAGGTCGGCCAGCCCCTCCCGGATCAGCTCCTGCCAGCGGGCGAAGGCGGCGGCCAGTTGGGTCCGCGCGACCGGATCGCTGTCGGACAGATCGCTGGCCAGCGACCCGAGCGGGCAGCCGCCGACGCACTGCATCTCGGTCAGGATGCTGACCATCACGTCCCGCCACCGGCCGAGCGAGTCGATCGTGTCCAGGCGTTGCAGGCAGTCCTGATGGACGTCGAGCACCTGCGTCGTCTGGTGCTCGATCACCGCCGTCACCAGGGCGTCCTTGCCGGGGAAGTAGTGGTACAGCTGCGAGGGGCTGACCCCCGCGGCGGCCTGGATGTCCTCGATCGTGGTGCGGGCGACGCCCTGCTCGAGCATCAGCCGCGCCGCGGCCGCGACGATCCGGTCGTGGGTCGCCTGGCCCTTCCTGGTCAGTCGCCGGGCGGTCTCGGTCATGCCACCCACCGTACGGATTTTGGAGTTGATACTCCAATTTGATCGGAGAACCATCGGTACCGGCAACTCCGAACCAGAGGATGGAACCGATATGACGCAGGACTTCGCCGGCCGGACTGCGCTCGTGACCGGCGGCAACAGTGGCATCGGCCGGGCCGTGGCGGGGCAGCTCGCCCGGCGTGGTGCGCACGTGGTGCTCAGCGGGCGGGACATCGCCCGGGGGAGCAGGGCGGTCGAGGAGATCCGGGCCGACGGCGGGACGGCGGACTTCGTGCCGGCGGACCTGACCGACCTGGCGAGCGTGCGGTCGCTGGCCAAGCAGGCGATCGAGCTCGGCGGCGGGCACGTCGACGTGCTGGTCAACAACGCGGGGATCTTCCCGTTCGGGCCGACGGCAGAGGTGCCGGACAGCGACTTCGACGCGGTGTACGCCGTGAACGTGCGGGCGCCGTTCTACCTGGTCGCCGAGCTGGCCCCGCTGATGGCGGCGCGCGGAGCGGGCGCGATCGTCAACGTGACCACGATGGTCGCGTCCATCGGCATGGCCGGGATGGCGGCGTACGGCTCGAGCAAGGCGGCGGTGGAGCTGCTGACGCGGGCCTGGGCGGCCGAGTTCGGCCCGGCCGGCGTCCGGGTGAACGCGGTCAGCCCTGGACCCACCCGGACCGAGGGCACTGCTGTGATGGGCGAGAACCTCGACCACCTCGCCGGCACCACACCGCTGCAGCGGGTCGGGACCCCGGACGAGGTGGCCGAGGGCATCGTCTTCCTCGCCTCCGACGCGGCATCCCTGATCCACGGCGCGACCCTCCCCGTGGACGGCGGCCGCCTGGCGGTCTGACCGTCGACGACGGATTCCCCCGCCGGTCCTGCCGGCGGGGGTCTGCGTCACTCGGGGCGGGGGGTGAAGACCGCGAACTGGCTGCCGGACGGGTCGCGGAGATAGGCGAAGTCGGGGGTGCCGCCGCCGGTGCCGATGCGCTTGTTCACCACGGTGCCGCCGAGCTGCTCGGCCTCCGCGCAGGTCGTCTCGACGTCCGCGACCAGGATGTAGAAGACGGCGTGGTTGGGCAGTTCGCCGTTGGTGGCGAACAGGCCGCCCATCGGCTGCTGGGCGCCCTGCGCCGTGATGTTGCGGTAGTCGAGGCCGCCGGACGTCAGGCTCCCGGACGACTCGAACGACCAGTTGAACAACCCGCCGTAGAACTTCTCGGCGGTCTCCGGGTCGTCGCTCGCGACCTCGAACCAGGCCAGCGTGCCAGGGGTGGGAGTACTCATGGATCTCTCCTTCGACGTAGAACGTGTCAACGAGAACCACGCTCCCAGCGGTTCGCGACAGCCCTATGTCGGTGTTGGAAAAAGATCCTCGGGACGCAGCGCGGCGGCCGGGAGTTTGGTCTCGTACCCGTCCACCTGCAGGCGGCCCGACGCCGGCGGCCGCTGCGGCAGCGTCGCCGACGGCTCGGCCTTGGTGATCCGGTCCATCCGGAACACCCGCTCCTCCTGACGCAGCTGACACCAACCGGTCAGGTACGACCCGTTGGGCCCGACGACGACGTGCTGCGGCTCGATCTCCCGGAGCGTCTCGACGCCGTCGCCGTTCGTGTACTGGATCCGCAGGACGCGGTTGTCGCGCACCGCCCGCCAGACCTGCTCGGCGATCTCGCCGTCCGGATCCGGGACCGGCCGCACCAGCAGCCGGACCTTGGCCGCCGCCGCCCGCGCCTCGTCGAGATCGCGCTGCGGCATCGCGGCCACGATCTTCTGCAGCGCGGTCCGCGCGTCCCGCGCGAACAGCACGTGGTCGCCGCGGCTCAGCGCGACCGCGACCGCCATCGCCTCCCGCGCGCTGAAGTTGAGCGGCGGGAGACTCATCGACCGGTCCACCGAATACCCTCCGGTGCGGCCCTGCTTGGTCGCCAGCGGAACGCCGGCCTGCCCGAGCGCGCTGAGATCGCGCTCGATGGTCCGCACGCTCACCTCGAACCGCGCCGCCAGTTGCCGCGCCGTCCGCCCTCGTGGCCCGGCCGCGCGCAGTTCCTCCGCGAGCGCGTACAGCCGATCGATCCGGTTCATACCCGCAGGCTAGGGGCCGCCACGGACAGGTTTACTCCGGATCTACTGCGGAAGCTCGGAGCCGGTGCGCTCGGCGACCATGTAGGCGGCGTACCAGGCCGGCCAGTTCTCGTCGGCCTTGCCGGTGCGGGCCTCGTGCTCGCCGTGAGCGGCGGCGGCGCGCTTGAGGGCGGCCTCGAGGTCGTCGACCGAGCCGTACGTCGCGTCCTCGACGCGCCCGGGCAGCCGCTTGGTGACCTCCTGGAGCAGCCAGGTGTTGCCGTCGGGGTCGCTGAACGTCGCGAACGAGCCGTAGCTGGACCGCTCGTCGGCCGGACCGGTCACCCGTGCGCCGCTGTCGCCGGGCTCGAACTGGGCGCCCGGCGCGGCCGGGTGGAAGACCTCGCTGACCTTGGCGCCGTGCGCGAGCAGCTCGGCCCGCGCCGCCTCGACGTCCGAGACGACCAGGTAGAGGCCCTGCGCGGTGCCCGGTGCGGCTGTCGTGATGTTGGTGCCGAACTGAACCGAGGCGGGGGAGCCCGGCGGGGTGAACTGGACGACCCGGAACCCGTTGTCGAACGCGAAGTCCGCGTCCAGCCGCCAGCCGAGGCCGGTGTAGAACTCCTTGGCGCGATCCGTGTCGGCGACCGGGACGACGACGGCTTCGAGCTTCAGGTCGGTGCTGCTCATGACTTCCTCCTGGGATGAACGTTTTCGCTGACCACCAATCTGCCGCTCCGGGGCCCCCGTGACACCAGTGAGAATCCCTGGTCATTACCAGGGCACCCCGGTGCCCCGCCCTAGAGTGCTGTCGCGTGGACCACCAGATCGTTCTGATTGCCGGAGCGGGACTCGCGATCATGATCGCGGCCTCGGTGTTCGCGCGGCGGACCGGCGTCGCGGCGCCGCTGCTGCTGGTCGCGCTGGGGATCGGGGCGAGTTACCTGCCGAGTACGCCGGCCATCCACCTCGAGCCGGAGATCATCCTCGCCGGGGTCCTCCCGCCGCTGCTCTACGCGTCGGCGGTCCAGCTCCCGGTGCTCGACGTACGGCGGAACTTCGGGCTGATCGCGTGGCTGTCGATCGTGATGGTGATCGTGTCGGCGCTGGTGATCGGCGCGCTGGTGCACGCGCTGTTCCCGAGCATCTCGTTCGCGCTCGCCACGGCGCTGGGCGCGGTCGTGAGCCCGACGGACGCGGTGGCGGCGACCGCGATCGGCCACCGGGTCGGACTCCCGCCCCGCCTGATGACCGTGCTCGAAGGCGAGAGTCTCGTCAACGACGCCTCGGCGCTGGTCGTTCTGCGGACGGCGGTCGCCGCGCTCGCCGTCACCGCCCACTTCAGCCTCGGCCACACCGTCCTGGACTTCGCCTGGGCGGTCGTCGGCGCGATCCTGATCGGGGCGGCCGTCGGGCTGCTCACCGTGGTCCTGCGGCAGCGACTCGACGACCCGGTGCTGAACACGACGATCTCGTTCGCGGTGCCGTTCCTCGCGTACTTCCCGGCCGAGGAGGCACACGCGTCCGGCGTACTCGCGGTGGTCGTCGCCGGGCTGCTGACCGGAGCGCTCGGCAGCCGCAAGTTCAGCGCGCGTGACCGGCAGACGCAGGCGACCACCTGGACGACGATCAGCTTCATCCTGGAGAGCGGCGTCTTCCTCGCGATGGGGTACCAGTTGCCGGAGCTCGTCGACGACGCCCGCGCGGAGACGACGCTCGGCGAGATCACCGCGCTCGTCCTGCTGGTGGTCGGCCTGCTGGTCGTGTTGCGGTTCCTCGGCCTGGCGTGGCCGGCGCTGCAGGGCCGGTTCGGGCGGAACGACCGCACCGAGCAGGTCCGCGCGCAGCTGGACCAGTTCGAGGAGCATCTGGACTCGATGGAGCCGTCCGGCGCGCGCGAGGAGAACCGGCTCGCCTGGGCCCGCAAGCGGCTGGCGCGGGGCCGTGCGGACGTCGACTTCGAGGAGCGGGAGCCGATCACCGGTCGTGGTCTGCTGGTCCTCGCCTGGGCCGGGATGCGGGGCGTCGTGACGGTCGCCGCCGCGCAGACGATTCCCGCCGGTACGCCGCACCGCGCGACCGTCGTGCTCGCCGCGTTCATCGTCGCGCTGATCACGCTGGTGCTGTTCGGGCTGTCGCTGCCCGCGGTGATCGCGCGGATGCGGTTCCGGCCGGAGAGCGCCGAGGACAAGCGCGACTCGGTGCAGGCGCTGATGCGGCGGATCGGTGAGTCGGCGATCGACGCCGTCGGCCCGCTCGAGGAGCAGACCGTCGACGGCGAACCGCTCGACCCGGTCGTGGTCAGCACGCTGAAGGACCGGATCGTGCCGCGCCTGGTCTCCGGGAGCCGGCAGCTGCGCGAGACCAAGGCGGACACCCGGGAACAGATGGAGATCCTGCAGCGCCGCTACCTCGACGCGATGCGGGAGGCGCTCGGGAACGAACGCAGCATCGGGGCCTACAGTTCCGAGACGTACCGCCAGGTCGAAGGCTTCCTGGACACCGTCGAACAGCGCTTCACGACCGCCTGAGCCTCACCAGTCCGCGACGCGCTCCTGGCTGCGGTCCTCGGTGGCGACCAGGACGTCGAGGAGGAACTCCTGGAGGTCGGTGCGGATGTCTCGATGCAGCGGGTCGTCCCACAGGTTCTGCAACTCGTCCGGGTCCGTGGCGAGGTCGTACAGCTCGCCGGTCCGCTCCCTGGAGGTCGCGGGGGAGCCGTGCTGGACGACGAGCTTCCAGCGATCGCGCCGGAGCATCGTGAGGTGCACCGGTGGTGTGTACGGATGCCCGCTGTTGCGGTACTCGCTCAGCGCCCAACCGCGGCCCGCGCCGCGCTCGGTGACCAACGGCAGCAGGTCCTGCCCTTCACCGCGGACGGGCAGCCCGGCGGCGGTGAGGATCGTGGCGGACAGGTCGATCCACTGGACGAGGTCGTCGCAGCGGGTGCCGGCCGGGACGGCCGCGGGCCAGCGCACGACGAGTGGAACCCGCACGGCCTGCTCGTACAGCATCGGGCCCTTCAGCATCAGCCGGTGGTCGCCGAGCATCTCGCCGTGATCGCTGGTGAAGATCACCAAGGTGTCCTGGGTGAGGCCTTCGGCGTCGAGCGCGTCGAGGATCCGGCCGACCTCGTCGTCGACGAGCGTCACCATTGCGTAGTACGCCGCCTTGACCTCCTGCAACTCCTCCGGGCTGTACGACGTGAAGCCGCGCGCGTGACCGGCGTACGACGCCTGCGACGCCTCGGTCTGGATCGGCGGCTTGCCGGTCAGGTCGTCGGGCAGCGGGCGGCTGAGCTCCCGCTCGCGGTAGCGGCGGACGTACTCCTCCGGGGCGCCGAAGCCGTGATGCGGATCGAAGAAGTTCGCGACGAACAGGAACGGCTTGCCGCGCTCGCGGGAGTGGGTGAGGAAGTCGATCGTCTGCTCGCCGATCCAGTGGCTGTAGTGCAGGTCGGTCGGCAATGTGTCGTAGTCGATGTCCGCGCCCGCGAGGTCGGGGCGCAGCGTGCGGAGCCAGCGGTGGTACTCGTTCTCGGAGGAGCCGGGGTACGGATCGTGGGCCCAGCGGAAGACGCGGAAGCCGTCGTCGTGCCGCTTCTCGGAACGGCCGCCGAAGCACGCGTTGAGGTGGAACTTGCCGACCAGGCCGCAGTCGTAGCCCGCGTCGGCGAGGTCCTTGCTGAACAGCCGCGCCTCGTCGGGCAGGCCGACGCCGTTGGCCCACAGGCCGTGCTGGTGCACGTAACGGCCGGTCATCAGGCTGGCGCGGGAGGGAGCGCAGACCGGGTTCTGCACATAGCAGTTGCCGAACAGCGCGCCCTGGCTCGCGAGCCGGTCGAGGTTCGGCGTGTCGATCTCGTCGTTGCCGGCGGCACCCAGCGCGGAGAACCGCTGCTGGTCGGTGCAGAGAAGCAGGACGTTAGGCGGCATGCGGACCAGTCTATTAAATCTGGAGCATTGACAAAAAGAGGGCGTGCCGGACAGAGTCGGGTGCCGTGGGGACGGAACCGTCCGGGCCGCTGCGGCTGCTCCGGGAGACACACGAGGAACGAGTGCTCAGCGCACTCCGCACCCGGGGCGCGCTGACCCGCGCCCAACTCGTCGAGCAGACGAACCTGTCGCGCGCGACGCTCTCGTCGATCGTCCAGACGTTGCTGGGCCGGCAGGCCCTGACGGAGACGAGCGAGGAGGCGACCACCGGTCGGGGGCGTGGACGGCCCGTCTCGATGCTCACGCTGAACCCGGCCGGCGGGCTCGCGCTCGGTATGGACCTCGGCCACCGCGGCGTCCAGGTGACGATCGCGAACGTCGCGCACGAGGTGGTCGCCTCGGACGCGGTCGCCTGTGCGGAACGGACGCCGTCGGCGCGCCGCCTGGAGCTTGCGCTCGACCTGGTCGACGACCTGACCAGCAGGCACGAGATCTCTCTGGCCGCGCTGGCCGGAGTCGGGGTCGGCATCGTCGGGCCGGTGACGGGCGATGCGAGCCGGCCGGAGCCGGGTGCGGACTTGGTGCGCGACACTCTCGGCGCGCGTTTCGACGTACCGGTGTTCGTCGACAACAACACCCGTCTGGCTGCGCTGGCCGAGGCGGTCTGGGGCGCCGGCGCCGGTGTGAGCAGCGCGTTGTATCTGCGGCTGTCGTACGGCGTCGGCGGCGGGCTGGTGCTCGGCGGACGGCTGTTCGCGGGCGCAGGCGGCGCGGCGGGGGAGCTCGGGCACATCAGCGTGGATCGCGACGGACCGGCATGTCAGTGCGGCGGCCGGGGCTGCCTCGAACGGTACGTCTCGTTGACGACCCTGCAAGAGCGATGCACAGACGTTCTCGAAGCGCGCGATGCCGGGGCTCATGAGGTCTTGGCCGAAGCCGGCGCGCGGATCGGCGAAGTGCTGGCAGCCGCCTGCAACACGGTCAACCCAGAGGTCGTCGTGGTCGGCGGGGAGCTGGCCGACACCGGCGACCACCTGTTCGCCCCGTTGCGAGCGGCGTTCGGCCGGTACACCCACAGTCAGGTCCGCCGGACCGCGCGAATCACCCGCGCGGCGCTCGGTCCCGACGCCGCGGCCCGCGGCGGCATCGCCCTCGTCCTCACGACAACACCGCAGGAGGCCTCCCGCCCGTGACAGCTGCCGCCACGATCGACATCCACCGCGACCGGCGCCACACCATCGACCCGATGATCTACGGGCACTTCCTGGAGTCCGCGTTCTTCGGCAACATCGAGGGCGGCGTGTTCGACGAGGGCTCGCCGCTGGCGTACGGCGGAGACGGCGCGCGCAACGGCCTGCGCAGCGACGTGATCGGGCTCTGCCGCGAACTCGGGCTCCCGGTGGTCCGCTGGCCGGGCGGCAACTTCACCTCGCCGTACCACTGGGAGGACGGCGTCGGCCCGCGTGAGTCCCGCCCGCGGCGGCTCGAGCCGGCCTGGGGCTCGGAGGAGACCAACCGGTTCGGCACGGACGAGTTCCTCGCCTGGTGCGCCGAGGTCGGGACCGAGCCGTATCTCGCCCACAGCTGCCGGGACGTCGACGACGCGGTCCGCTGGGTCGAGTACACCAACTACGGCGGCGACACCGAGTACACCCGGCAGCGCGCCCGCAACGGGCACCCGGCGCCGTACGGCGTGAAGTACTGGGGCCTCGGCAACGAGGTGTACGGCGACTGGCAGATGGGGCACCGCACCGCCGCCGCGTACGCCGCCGACGCGGCCGAGCACGCCCGCTTCATGCGAGCCGTCGACCCGTCGCTGAAGTTCGTCGCGGTCGGGAAGACCGACGACCGGGACGGCTGGACCGAGACCGTACTAGGGGCTGTCGGCGACCAGATCGACTACCTGTCGTTCCACCTGTACGGCGCGACGACGCAGCTGGTCGACGGCGCCGCGGAATACGAAGCGATCGTTGCCCAGTCGCTCTATTTCGAGCAGCAGATCGTCGAGTACTCCGACCTGGTCGAGCGTTTCGCCGGGGACCGCCCGCTCGCGTTGTCGCTCGACGAGTGGAACATCCGGCACGTCGAGCCTGCCGCCTGGCCGGACCCGCAGCCGTCGGACGACGGCGGCACGGTCGCGCGCGACGTCGACGGCCTGCCGACCGCGCCGGCGCACCGGGTGAACCGGTGGAGCCCGAGAACGCTCGCCGATGCGCTCTTCTACGCCGGTGTCTTCCACGCCCTGCACCGCGCCGGCGGCCGTGAGGTCCCGGTCGCGATGGCGAACACGGTGAACCTGCTCAACGCGAACGGCGTCATCGTCGCGCGGCCCGCCGGCGCGGTGCGCGCGGCGACCTACCACGTCTGGGACCTGTACCAGAACCACCTCGGCCCGGTCGCGCTGTCCGCCGACGTCCGGTCGCCCGGCAGACTGACCGCCGTACGGCAGGGGGACGAGCGCGATCGCCGGGGCGAGTTCCGCAGCTACCCGGCGACCGTCCCGGACCTCGACGTCTCCGCGACGCAGACGACCGACGGCCGCTCGCTCCGAGTCGCCGTCATCAACCGCCACCGCGACACGGCGATCCGCGCCGCCCTGACGCTCGGCGGCGGCCGGCTTCCGGCCCGAGCAGCGGTGACGCAGTTGAGCGCGGACGACGTGCTCGCGACCAACACGCTCACCACACCCGACGCCGTCAGCCTGCGGGACCTGGGAACCACCGAGCTGGTGGACGGCGGCTACGACTTCCCGCCGCACAGCATCACCGTGCTGCGCTTCGATATCAGCTGAGGTCGAGGCGCATCAGGATGCGTGGATGCCCGGCCAGTGTCGACGTAGTGTCTGCGGCCTTGGTGAACCCGGCGCGCTCGAAGTTCTTGCGGATACCGGCGTACGCCATCGTCAGATCGACCTTGCTGCCACCGTTGTCGAGCGGATAGGCCTCGACGGCCGGCGCTCCGTTCGCGCGGGCGAAGTCGACGGCGCCGGCGATCAGCGCGTGCGAGATCCCCTGACCGCGATGACCCGGCCGGACCCGGACACACCACAACGACCACACCGGCAGGTCGTCCACGTGCGGGATCTTCCGGTTGCGGGCGAAGGTCGTTTCCGCGCGCGGTGCGATCGCGGCCCAGCCGACCGGCGTGTCACCGTCGTACGCGAGCACGCCGGGTGCCGGCGTCGCCGCGCACAGGCCCGCGACGTACTCGGCGCGTTCCGGGCCGCGCAGCGCGTTGTTGAGCTTGGACGGGATGCGGTAGCTGAGGCAGAAGCAGACGTTGGCCGTCGGCGACTTCGGCCCGATCACCGCCCGCACGTCCTCGAAGACACTGGCCGGCCGTACGCCGATACTCATGGCGCCACCTCGGCCTGCAGAAGCTGGTTGTGGATCATGAACGCCGTCCGCAGCTCCTTGTAGCCGACCCGGTCGAACAGGACCGTCATCGCCGTGCCGTCGTAGTGCTCGACCAGCCCGGCCCCGAACGCGCGATGCACGACTCGGCTGCCGACCGGAAACGGCTGGTCCTCGGGCGGCGCCGCGGTCCGGCCCGCGAGGTCGTTGTCACAGTTGCCGCACGGGCCGTCGTACCGCTCGCCGAAGTAGCTGAGCAGCCATTCGCGACGGCACCCGCCGTACTCCGCGTAGCCGGCCATCATCTCCACGCGGGAGCGGGCCACCTCGCGACGGTCGTGCTCGACCGCCGAGGCCGCGGCGACAGCAGCGTCCACCGGGCCGGTCAGACGGAACTGATGGCCGACGGCGACGACGCGGGCGTCGGTCAGCCGGCCGAGGGCACGCTCGACCCGGGCCGTGCTCAGTCCGGTGGCCTGGGCCAGCGCGGCGACGTCCTGCGGCCGGTGGTCGTGGATCGCGGTGGCGACCGCGAGCAGGTCCTCGTCGGTGACGCCGCCGGAGGCGAAGAAACGGTTCAGGCCGAGGTCGGCGTGCCGGAAGAACAGCTCGATGTCGGCCGGTTCGCCGTCCCGCCCGGCGCGGCCGATCTCCTGGTAGTACGCGTCGACCGACGCCGGCGCCTCGGCGTGGCTGACCCAGCGGATGTCCGGTTTGTCGATCCCCATCCCGAACGCGATCGTGGCGACCACGACCCGGCAGCCGCCGGCGAGAAAGGTGTCCTGCACCTCGCGGCGCTGCTTGGCCGGCAGCCCGGCGTGGTACGCCTGCGCGGCGACGCCGGCTGTGCCGAGCTCGTGCGCGAGCTCCTCGGCATGCCGATGCGTGCCGACGTACACGATGCCCGGCCCGCGCGACGAGCGGACGTGGCTGAGCAGCCGGCGGTTCTTCGTGTCGTCGTCGGCGAAGGCGAACACGGCGAGGTTGAGGTTGGGGCGGTCGAACCCGCCGACCACGACGGCGGGTTCGTTCAGCTCCAGGCGATGCACGATCTCCTTGCGGACCGGCGGCGCGGCGGTCGCCGTGAGCGCGAGCACCGGCGGACGTCCCATCGCGCGGATCGCGGCCGCGAGCCGCAGGTAGTCCGGCCGGAAGTCCGCACCCCACTCGCTGACCAGATGTGCCTCGTCGACGGCCACCAGCGTCGGCCGGGACGCGGCGAGCAACTCCAGTACGTCGGGATGCGTCAGCTGCTCGGGGGAGAGCAGCACGAACCCCGGCCGGTTGCTCGTCAGCAGCTCGTGGGCGGCGTGCCGGCCGGCGCGATCGATCGCGTTCAGTTCCGCGACCTCGACACCGGCCGGCCGCAACGCCCTTAGCTGGTCCCGCTGCAACGCCACCAGCGGGCTGACCACCACAGTCACTCCGCCGAGCGCCAGGCCGGCCAACTGGTAGATCGCGGTCTTCCCGGTGCCCGTGGCCAGGACGGCAAGCACATCCCGCCCGTCCAGCACAGACCGTACGGCGTCCTCCTGGCCGGCCCGCAGGGACTCGAACCCCAGCCGCTCGCGGGCGAGTGCTACGACGTCGACACCCATGCCCCGAACCGTAGTACAGCGATCAGTGCTGGACGGAGTAGACCAGCTTCTGGATGCCGTTCTTGTAGGACTCGCTGGAGACGAGTTCGAGGTTGGTCTTGTCGCGGTCGGCGTCGCTGAACAGGCGCTTGCCGGCGCCGAGCAGGACCGGGAACACGAGCAGGTTGTACTGGTCGATCAGGCCCGCGTCGGACAGGTTGCGGTTGAGCGTCGCGCTGCCGTTGACGATGATCGGCCCGCCGTCGGTCTCCTTCAGCGCCGCGACGTCGTCGAGGGACCGGAGGATGGTGGTCTGGCCCCAGTTCGTCACGAGGTCGCTGTCCTGCAGCGTGGTCGACACGACGTACTTCGGCATCGCGTTGTAGCCGGCGAACTCCTGCGTCATCCCCGGCCAGACCGGTGAGAACGCCTGGTAGCTGACCCGGCCGAGCAGGAGCGCGGTGGCCTCGGTCTGCTCCTCGCCCTTGAGCGCGTACGCCGCCTCCTCGAACGCGATGTCCTTGAAGGTCCAGCCGGAGTTGCGGTAGCCGGGCTCGCCGCCGGGGCCCTCCACGACGCCGTCGAGGGAGATGAACGCGGTGGTGATGAGGGAACGCATCTGAAGCTCCTTGGATCAGTGGTGTGTGGTGCTTGTGCCTGTGCGTCGTGCGGGTGCCGAAGCACTCGACACCCGCGAAATGTGACGCCGGTCACATCGTGCTGACGATCCAGGCCGCGGAGTCGAAGAGGACCCCGTCACCGCTGTCGTGCGCGGAGAGCATCGCACGCAACGCGGCCCGGGCGTGGTCGGCCTCGCCAGGGGCGAGCTCCGCGAGCAGGGCCTGCGGCTCGCGGAGCCGGAGGACGTTCTGGTACGCCGACTCGACGTCGGCTCCGTAGTACAGCTGCTCGTTGACTGCGGTGAAGGTCGGTTCAGAGAAGCCCGCGGACGTGAGCACCTCCCGCACGACAGCCGGGTCGCCGAGCGTGAACGGCGACTCGTCGCGGAAGTCGCCGCCGATGGTTTCCGGAATCACCCGCGCCCACTCGTTGGCAGCCCGCGGCTGCCAGACCATGACCACGAGCCGCCCGCCCGGCCGCAGGGCCCGCCGCAGGTTCCGGAAGGCGCCCACCGGATCCGCGAAGAACATCACCCCGAACCGGCTGATGCACACGTCGAAGGTGGCCGCCCCGAAGTCGTACGTGGCGGCGTCCGCGAGCAGATAGCTGACGTGCTCGTCCGAGGTGTGCTGCCGGGCGTGCTCGAGCATCCGCTCGGACACGTCCACACCCACCACGTGCCCGGGTGCGGCATCCGCGGCTGCCTCACGGGTCGTCTGCCCGCCCCCACACCCGACGTCCAGCACTCGATCCCCGCCCCGCACGCCGCAGGCGGCTCTGAACCGTCCCTGCAGGAACCGCATCTCGGCGTCGTAGTCGAACACGCCGCCAAGGCTAGATCAGGCAGGGACGAACCGAATCGAGTTCCCGTCGGGGTCCTGGGTGTCAGGCCCTGGGGCGGTCGTTGCGAAGGCCAGGTGGGCGATCGAGGCGGCCGGCGGGGGTGCGAGCTCGAGTGTGTCGGCGCCGAGGCGGAAGGTGTTCTCGCCGACGTGCTCCATGCCGAGATGCGTGCCGTAGAACTCGGCCGCCGCCTCCAGGTCGGGGGCCGCGACGGCAATGTGCTTGAACGCCTGGAGCGGGCCGGCCGTGATCGGCGCGACACGGAACTCCTCCGAGCGCTGCAGAAGCTCGACGCGAACGCCGTTCGGGTCGGACAGGAACGCCAGCCGCCCTTGTCCGCTGCCGGCCACCCGCGGCGACGAGATCTCGGCGTACCCGAGCGCCGTCAGCCGCGCGTAGTCGCCGTCGAGGTCGTCGGTCATGAAGCCGATGTGGTTCAGCCCGTACGACGCCTGCGCGTCGGGCTCCTCGTGGTGCAGCAGCTCGACCAGGCCGGTCGCCAGCTGGATGTGCACCCGGTGCACGCCTGGGCCCTCCATGAACAACCGGTCGACCACCTCCGCCCCGAGCCCGCCGTAGAACGCCAGACTCGCCTCGAGATCCCGCACCCGACCGCCGACATGGTTCAGCTCATAGATCACCGCACAACAGTAGCAAGCGCTTTCCAAACGTGACGATCGCCAACGAGTGGCGGTGGCGTGCAGGATGGGGCCATGGAGTCACTGGTGTTCGAGAGCCGGGACCTCGGTCGGACCGAGGAATTCCTGAACCGGGCGTACACGAAGATGCAGATCGGCGGCGGCCCGGCCGGCGTGCGGACGCGGATCGCGCGGGCGGCCGCCGAGTCGATCACCGTCGACCGGATCGACATCGGGTTCGAGATGAGCTACGACGCCGACCCGCTCGGCAAGATCTGCCTGTGCGAGGTGTACACCGGCCGCATCACGGACCACGCGACCGACGGCTGGGAGGACGCGTTCCAGCCGGGGGACCTGGTGTCGTTCGCGCCGCCGGACCGGCCGTACGCCGGGAAGATCCACACGTCCTCGTACAGCATCACGATGTTCGACCCGGCGCTGCTGACCCGGGTGGCCGGTGTCGGCCGGAAGATCAACGGGCCGGTGCGGCTGCTCGCCCACCGGCCGCGGTCCCGCCAGGCTGCCCGCCAACTGTCGCAGACGATCGCCTACCTCGCCGACACGCTGCCCAACGCGGCCGCCCAGAACTCGCCGCTCGTGCTCGCGTCCGTCTCGCAGCTGCTCGCCTCGACCGTCCTCGCCGCGTTCCCGAACACGGCCGACGCCGACCCTCAGCAGGTCGGCGCCGACAGCCGGGACGCGCGGCCGACGACGGTCCGCCGGGCGCTCACGTTCATGGAGTCGAACCTCGACCAGGCGCTCGCGATCGCCGATATCGCGGCGGCGGCCGGCGTCACCGTGCGTGCGCTCCAGACGGCCTTCCAGCGGCACCTCGGGACGACACCGCTGGCCTACCTACGTCAGCTGCGGCTGGAGCAGGTGCGTGCGGAGCTCGTGGCCGCCGACCCGTCGCAGCAGACGGTTGTGGCAGTGGCTGCTCGGTGGGGCTTCCACCACCACGGCCGGATGACCGCCGCGTACCGCGAGCAGTACGGCGAACTGCCGAGCACGACCCTGGCGCGTTAGGGAAGCTTCCGGGTGTCGATGAGCTGCTGGGCGACGTCCCGGAGCTTGGTGTTGGTGTCCTGCGAGTAGCGCTTGAGGACGGCGAAGGCGCGGTCGGCGTCCATGTCGAAGCGCTCCATCAGGATGCCCATCGCCTGCCCGACGAGTTTGCGGGCGTCGATCGCCTGGGCGAGTGACTCCTCGTGCCGCGCCGACGCCAGCGCGACGGACGCGTGCCGGGCCAGGATGTGCGCGACCGCTTCGTCGTCAGGCCCGAACGCGTCGGGGTCCAGGCTGTACAGCCCGAGCACACCGACCGCGCGGCGGGACGCCGCGCCCGTCACCATCGGTACGTCGAGGACGCTGCGGACCCCGAGCGCCGCGACCTTCTCGGCCCACACCGGCCAGCGGTCGTCGGCGCCGGTGTCCCGGATCAGGACCGGCGCGTGACTCTGCAAAGACTCGACCAGGGGACCGTTCTGGCTGCCGATCTGGAGCTCGAAGATCTCGGCGACGACCGGGTCGGTGACGGCGGCGACCTGCGCACGCGCGCCGCGGGTCGCGAACGCGACTCCGGCGTAGGTGCAGTTCAGGGCCTGGAGGGCGAACTGCACCACGGCGTCGACGGTCTCCTCGACGCTCGCGGCGTCGTGGAGCTCGAGGGCGAGGCGCGCGAAGTCCGAGGCAGTCGTGTCGCTCATCGGGTCGATCATGGCCATCAGTTCATCGTCTCCTGGCGGTCCGGCGGGGGCTGGCCGCCGTCGGGCTGCCGTGGTCACATCATGCGGCTGCTATGACCGGTTTCGCTGCGGTCTGTCCCGTTTCCCGCACAATTTGCGTTCTGTGGACAGGCCGGTGTTCGCCGTACGGCTAGGTTTGAGGGGTGCAGGTGGCGAAGCGGTGGACGTGGGTCGCGGTCGGGGTCTTCGTGGCGGGGGTGTGGGCGGCCTGCTCGGACGACGGCGGCACCACCAAGCCGGTGACCGCACCGGTACCCACCGTCAGCAAGACGGTTCCCGCCGAGCCGACGGCCACGACCTCGAAACCCTGGTACGACGACTACGACCCGGCGCACTTCGCCGCCGACGTCCGGCGCTACGCCAGACAGGCCGGGATCAACCCACAGTTGCTGATGGCAATCTTGTACAACGAGTCGTACAAGCCGCACGACCCGACGTTCGAGCGGCAGTGGGCCGAGGTCGACTCGGACCCGGCGTTCGGGATCGCGAACATGCACAAGCCCGCGTTCGACGAGACCAAACGCGGCCGTCCGTTCGCGAAGCGGAAGTGGGAGGAGCTGCCCGACAACCCCGCGCTGGCGATCCAGGCCGCGGCCTGGCACCTGCACGATCTCGCGCGACGGCTGCCTGCCGACCGCGCGGACCTCTACACCACGGACGAGTTGCTTGCCCTCGGCTACAACGCGGGCGGCGGCAACATGCGGATCTTCGCCCGCGGCCGCAAAGCCGGTGCGCAGGCGCAGTCGTACCTCGACCGCCTGCACGGCAACTGGGCGAAGTCCGCCGAAGCCCTCGAGAGCTGACAGGAGCCCCTGTGACCTTCGCAGCACCCACCCTGGCCGTCGCCGACTGGCGCCAACAGGTCTTCGCGCTGTACCGAGCCGTCCGCGCCGAGACCGACCCCGCCGCGGCGCACCCCCGGTGGCAGGCCACCCGCGACGAACTGCTGAGAAATCACCCCGCCTCACCGGTCCCGGTCGAACAGCGCGCCGGGTATTCCGGCGCGCCCGTCGCGCCGTACGACCCGCAGTACCGCTTCGAAGCGGCCGTCGACACCGACGTGAAACCGCACAACTGGGAGTTCGTCTCGGCGACCGACGGCGTCATCCCGTTCTCCCGCGTCGGCGTCCTGCACCTTCCGATCGGCGACCTCGACGTGTGGTGGCTGGAGTCGTACGGCGGCGGCCTGTTCGTCCCGGTCAAGGACCCGAACAGCGCGACGTACGGCGGCGGCCGCTACCTGATCGACACGGTCAAGGGCGCCGACCTGGGCGGTGACCTCGGCACCGGCCGGTTCGTGGTCGACCTGAACTTCGCCTACAACCCGTCGTGCGCCTACAGCCCGGACTGGACCTGCCCCCTCGCACCGGCAACCAACACGCTGGGTGTCGAGTTGCCGGTGGGGGAGCTGGCAGGCTGAATCAGGCCGCGGCCTCCAGTGCCCGGGTCAGCAGGGCGACCAGCGCCTCGAGCTGGAAGTCGGCCGAGGAGCCGACCTCTTCGTCGGAGCCGTCGAGCGCCATCGCGGCCAGGCCGGCCTTGGCGTCGATCAGGTCCGCGACCCGGGTGTCGATGGTCTGCGCGGCGATGATCCGCCACGCGGTGACCGGCTCGTCCTGGCCGATCCGGTGCACCCGGTCGATCGCCTGGGTCTGCTCGGCGTTCGTCCAGGACAGCTCGGCGAGGACGACGTTCGACGAGACCTGCAGGTTCAGGCCGACGCCGGCGGTGAGCAGCGAGCAGACCGCGATCGCCACGTCCGGATCGTTGACGAACGCGTCGATGTTCTTCTGCCGGGTGCGCGCGGTCTGGTCGCCGCGGATCGACGAGTACCGGATGCCGCGCTCGGCGAAGAGCTCCTCGGCGGTGTCCATCACCTCGATGTGACGGGCGAAGAACACCACCTTGCCGACGTTCTGGGCGAGCTGTGCCGCGTAGTCGGCGGCCAGGCCGGCCTTGGCCTGGCCGATCCGGCGGAACAGGCTGAACACGTTGTCGCCGGTCTTCTTGGTCGCCATCTCGGCCCGCTCCCAGCCGGCCACCTGGCGCACCAGGTCGTGGTCGATACCGTCCACGACGATACCCAGCCGGCGCGTCTCGAGCGCGGTCCGGTAGCGCGCGACGAGCCGGTCGGCCAGCTCCCGCTCGGCGTCCCGGATCGAGCGGCCGACGGCGCCGTCCAGCTCGACCGGCAGGTCGGCGATCCGGCGCGCCGGGATGTCGGCGGCGACATCTACCTTGCGGCGGCGGACGATGCCCATGTCGATCACGCTGGCCCGGGCGGCCGCGGCGAAGCCGGGATCGGCCGGCGTCAGGTCGGTGTCGTCGAGCTTGTCCATCAGCTCGGCGCGCGGCGCCTTCTCGTCGATCCAGCCGAGGAACTCCCAGATCGCGGTGAAGTCCTCGATCGAGTTGATCAGCGGTGTACCGGTGAGCGCCATCAGCAGCGGCCGCGCGGTCCGGGACCGGATCCGGTCCGACAGCTCGAGCACGTTCCGCGACCGTTGGGACTTCTTGTTCTTGATGAAGTGCGCCTCGTCCACCACCATGCCGCGGAACCCGAGGTCGCCGAGCCAGCCGACGTGCCGGTCGAGCACCTCGTAGTTCACCACCACGATGTCTGCGAAGCCGTCGATCGTGTCACCGTCGCCGTGGATCACGGTCGGGGTCTTGCGTGGCGTCCAGAGACCGGCCTCGCGCGCCCAGTTCGTCTTCACGACGTTCGGCACGACGGCCAGCAGCGGGTAGGCGTCGGCGGCCTGGGCGGCGAGCAGCGCCTGGGCGGTCTTGCCCAGGCCGGGCTCGTCGGCGAGCAGGAACGTCCGGTGACCGGCCGCGGCGGCCGCGATCAGCCGGGCCTGGTGCGGCATCAGCTCCAGGCCGCGCAGGCGCAGGCTGTCGATCCCGCCGGACAGCCGGAGCGAGGTCGGGTCGGGCAGGCTCATGCTCGCCGACGCCGAAGCGTGCTCGAACGAGCGCAGCAACGGACCGATCAGCTCCCATCCGCCCAGGCGGCTCGGCCGGGCCGGCCGGGACGAGACGTTGGAGAAGTCCGGGGCGAGGAACGGGTTGGCGAGCTGCCGGGAGACGACCGCCTGCGGCACGACCCGCCGGGTCTGGGTCTCCGGGGCAGCGACGGGCTGCTCCGGCTCCGGCTCCTCCGGCGCCTCCATGCCGGCGTCCTCGAGCATCTGCCGCCGGAGCGCGGCCGCGGCCTCGGAGATCACCGCGTCCTCGGCCAGCAGGCCGAGCAGCGAGGGCTCCAGGGCGGCGGTCTTGGCCAGGATCGTCGCGATCCCGTCGAGCCGCCGCAGCTGCTCGGTGCGGTACGCCTCGGTGGCGGATCCGTCGCCGTTCACCCGGGCCCGCTCCTCGCGGACCAGCAGGGCGACGACCTGGAACTTCGTCCGGATCGAGGGCTTGATCGCACCGCGGGTGACAGCTCCCTCGACCTCGCGTACGGCCTGCGCGAGGACCTGGATCAGACCGTCGGACTCGCCGTCGCGGACACGGCGCCGGCGACGGGGAGCGGAACGGGTAGCGCCGGGCTGGCGCTGACCTCGTCGGGCCAACATTTCCTCCTGTGTCGTGCCACGGCGGAGCCGTGACGGAATACCGGACCACGCGAGGACCGACCCGCCGACGAGATGCCACCCGGTGTCGTCCAGAGGGCCGTTCAGAGGGTCCTCCAGGAACGCGGCTCAGAATGCACCGCTCCTGTGTGCGCGATCGAGAAACCATGCTACCCGCACTCTCCCGATTGTTGGAGACCGGCACCGGGTACCAGTGCTGGCGCACGAAGATCGTCGGCGAATCCCGAGAGGCGACCGTGGACCGGATCGAGGCCAAGGCACTGAGTGACGACGAACTCGAGGGCATCGACGCGTATTGGCGCGCGGCCAACTATCTGTCCGTCGGGCAGATCTATCTGCTCGCCAATCCGCTGCTCCGGGAGCCGTTGCGACCCGAGCACATCAAGCCGCGGCTGCTCGGCCACTGGGGCACGACGCCCGGGCTGAACCTGATCTACGCGCACCTGAACCGGGTGATCCGGCAGCGGGACCGGGAGATGCTGTTCGTGACCGGCCCGGGCCACGGCGGCCCGGCGCTGGTGGCCAACACCTGGCTGGAGGGGAGCTGGACGGCGGCGTACCCGAACACCACGCTGGACGAGGCCGGGATGGGGCGGCTGTTCAAGCAGTTCTCGTTCCCGGGAGGTGTCCCGAGTCACGTGGCGGCCGACGTGCCGGGGTCGATCAACGAGGGCGGCGAGCTGGGCTACTCGCTGAGTCACGCGTACGGCGCGGCCGCGGACAACCCGGACCTCGTCGTGACCTGCGTCGTCGGCGACGGCGAGGCGGAGACCGGTCCGCTGGCGGCGTCCTGGCACTCGAACAAGTTCCTGAACCCGGCGCGCGACGGCGCCGTCCTGCCGATCCTGCACCTGAACGGATACAAGATCGCGAATCCGACGGTGCTCGCCCGGATCGGCGAGGAGGAGCTGACCGCCCTGATGCGGGGCTACGGGTACGAGCCGTACCTGGTCGAAGGGTCCGAGCCGGCCGCGGTCCACCAGGCGCTGGCGGCGACCCTGGACGCCTGCCTGGACCGGATCGACGAGATCCAGCGCGAGGCACGCTCGGCGGACGACGCGCGGCCGCGGCCCGCCTGGCCGATGATCGTGCTGAAGACACCGAAGGGATGGACCGGTCCGCAGACCGTGGACGGCGAGCAGGTCGAGGACACCTGGCGGTCGCATCAGGTGCCGCTGTCCGGTGTACGGACGAACGAGGACCACCTCCGGCAACTGGAGGACTGGCTCCGCAGCTACCGGCCCGAGGAGCTGTTCGACGACGACGGGCGTCCGGTCCCGGAGCTGGTCGAGCTCGCGCCGGGGGAGCGGCTGCGGATGGGGTCCAACCCGCACGCCAACGGCGGCCTCCTGAGCCGCGACCTCGAGCTGCCGCCGGTCGAGGAGTACGCCGTACCGGTGAAAGCGCCGGGCGCCGAGGACGGGGAGCCGACGAAGGTCTTCGGCACGTTCCTGCGGGACGCCTTCCGGCGGAACCCGGGCATCCTGCGATTGTTCGGGCCGGACGAGACCGAGTCGAACCGGCTGGGCGCGGTCTACGAGGAGACGGACAAGCTGTGGCTCGCCGAGCGGCGCGACACCGACCGCAACCTCGGACCGGACGGCCGGGTGCTGGAGATCCTCAGCGAACACACCTGTCAGGGCTGGTTGGAGGGGTACCTGCTCACCGGGCGGCACGGCCTGTTCTCGTCGTACGAGGCGTTCGTCCACATCGTCGACTCGATGGTCAACCAGCACGCGAAGTGGCTGAAGACCATCAACCAGCTCGAGTGGCGGCGGCCGATCCCGTCGCTGAACTACCTGCTCACGTCGCACGTCTGGCGGCAGGACCACAACGGGTTCTCGCACCAGGATCCGGGCTTCATCGACCATGTCGTGAACAAGAAGGCCGAGGTCGTCCGCGTCTACCTGCCGCCGGACACCAACACGCTGCTGTCCACGATGGACCACTGCCTGCGGACCCGGAACTACATCAACGTCGTTGTGGCGGGCAAGCAGCCGCAGCCGAACTGGCTGGCCTGGGACGAGGCCGCGGTGCACTGCGCCCGGGGTGTCGGCGTCTGGGATTTCGCCAGCAACGACGACGGCGACCCGGACGTGGTGATGGCGTGCGCGGGCGACGTGCCGACGATGGAGACGCTGGCGGCGGTCGACCTGCTCCGCGAGCACGTCCCGGACCTGCGGATCCGGGTCGTGAACGTCGTCGACCTGATGCGCCTGCAGGACGCCGCCGAGCATCCGCACGGGCTGCCTGACGCCGACTTCGACGCGCTGTTCACCACGGACAAGCCGGTGATCTTCGCCTACCACGGCTACCCGTGGCTGATCCACCGCCTCACCTACCGGCGGCACGGCCACGCCAACCTGCACGTCCGCGGGTACCTCGAGGAGGGGACGACGACCACGCCGTTCGACATGGTGGTCCGCAACAACCTCGACCGGTACCACCTGGCGATGGACGTGATCGACCGGGTGCCGTCGCTGCGGTCGCGTGCGGTGGCTGCGCGGCAGTACTTCATCGACCAGCGCACGCGGCATCATGCCTATGTCACCCGGTACGGCGAGGACCTGCCGGAGGTGCGGGGCTGGCGGTGGTCAGTCCAGTAGGCCGACCGCGACCCGCAGATCGTCGACGAACCGACCGAAGTCCCGCCGGAACTCCTCCGACCGCACGACCGCGGACGGATGCACGGTCGCCACCGCGAGGCCGCCGCCCGGAAGCTCCAACCGCCTACCCCGCTCCTGGGTGACCCGGAACGTCGAGCCGAGCAGGGCCTTCGCGGCCACCGATCCCATCACGACCACCAGCGACGGCTTCACGATCTCCAGCTCGCGCCGCAGCCACGGATGGCACGCGGTGATCTGACTGGCGGCCGGCGTCTTGTGGATCCGCCGTTTTCCCTGCCGCTCGAACCGGAAATGCTTCACCGCGTTCGTCAGGTACACCGTCGACCGGTCGATCCCGGCCTCCACGAGCGCCTTGTCGAGCAGGTGGCCCGCGGGCCCGACGAAGACGTGCCCTTCCTTGTCCTCGTGGTCACCGGGTGTCTCGCCGACGAGCATCATCCGGGCCCGCACCGGCCCCTCGCCGGGCACCGCCTGCTCGGCGTCCTCCCAGAGGTCGCAGCCCCGGCAGTCGCCGAGCGCGGCACGGACCTTCCGCATCCCGCCGTCGTGCGGGACCCATTCCTGCGCTCCCGGGTACTTGGTCATCAGCCACCTGTCTCCGAGTGTGGCGCGTGGACGGGCTTGGACTGCGCCGAGCGCCGCTGCCGCAGGTAGATGGAACCGCCGATGATCGCCGCGACGGCCAGGAACTCACTCTGCCAGTTCTGCAGCGACTCGTACCAGAACTGACTCGTGCCGAGATAGGACCAGGTCGTGACCGCGGCGCCGCCGTGCAATTCCTGTTCCTCGCTGTACGCCGCGGCACCGGTTGCCGCGTGCAACCACAGTGACAGCAGGAACACCACCCCGAACGCGATCGCCAGCGAGTTCTCGTACAGCCTCAGGATCAGCTCGGAGCCGTGCCGTACCGCCCAGGGCGCGTTCCGGTCGGTGCGGTGCTCGCGCGGGTCCTCGTCCTGCGGCGCCGGTCCGTCGAGCGGCCGGGACTCCGCTGAGCCCTTCTGTACCAGGTACGCCGTGAGCAGCACGTACATGAACATCTGCAGGAACTCGGACTCCCAGTTCTCGAACACCGCCTCGCCGAACGAGGAGGAGCCGATGTACTGCCCGAAGCTCTCCGCCGCCCGGCCGTGATCGGCGAGCTCGGCGTTCTGCTGGGCGTGACCCACGAAAGCCAGTCCGACCAGGAACCCGAGGAACAGCACCAGGTTGGCCAGCAGCAATGCCCGCAGTCGTAGCCATCGCATGCCGCTCCGGTACCCCGTGCCGCCTCGTTTCATGACGCGGCGCACGACGTCTACAGTGGCTCCATTCGTCGCCAGGGAGGCATCGGATGGCAGCTGACGCGCGGGACGCGCACGTGCTCGGCCCTGGCCGGGCGCCGACGCCGTTCACGGCCGCCCAGATCCGGGACGCGACGACGGCGGGGAAGTCGATCACGCGCCGTGTCGACTCGGAGGATGCCGACCCGTTCCTGCTGATCAGCACGTACCTCGAGTGCGACGCGGACGGCGCCACGCTGGAGCGCTCGCGGCTGACGCTCGACGGCACCCCGCTCGGCGACCCGCAGGTGTTCACGACGACCTGGCTGGACCTGCAGCGTCACGCCTCGTTCCCGGCCGCGGACACGACGATCGAGCCGGAGCGGATCCGGACCGCGATCGGTGATCTCGACTGCTTGCGGTACACCGTGCGTGACGGCGCGACCGACGAGGTGTTCTGGTTCGCCACCAGCCTGCCCGGGATGCCGATCCAGCAGGAGAGCCGGACCGACGGCCGGGTCGTGACGACCGTGTCGCTCGTCGACTACACGGTCACCCAGCCTGATTCATGACGCCGGCGGCACCAACGCCAGGCGGACGATGACGAGGGCGAACAGGACGAGCGTCAGCGCGTGGACGACCGTGCACCACAGGCAGATCGCGTTGATCCGGAACAGCTCGGCCCAGATCAGGTAGCAGACGAACACGACACCGGTCAGTACGCCGGCCAGCCGCAGGCGCCCCGGCCACGGGGACGACGTACGCCACATCGGCGGCAGCGACAGCGCGGTCATGCCGACGAAGAAGGCGAGGCCGAGCAGCGCGACCGGGATCCCGAACAGCGTCGAGTACTGGCTGCTGGTCACCTTCGCGCAGTTCACCACCCCGGTGTCCGGGCAGGCGAGCGTCGAACCGGCGGTGAAGTGCTCGTACGTGAGGTACGCCGCCACCGCGAGCCCGGCGACCGAGACGGCCAGCGTGGCCCACGGAATCACGCCGAGCGACGTCCGGGCGGACTGCTGCGCAGTGCTGGCCACGCCTCAGCCCTTCGCGCTGCCGAGCTTCGCCGCCGCGGCGGTCACCGTGTCGGTCGAGCAGACCTTCTCCGGCTGGTTGTTCGTCAGCTTGCAGATCGCCGCGGTGTAGACGTTGGCCGACGAGAGAACCGCCTTCGCGATCGGGCTCGACGGATCCTTCAGCGCGTCCGCGATCTGCGCCTGCGTCTTCCCGGCGAGCACCTCCGGGCTGTACGTCGCCCCGGAGTTGACGAACTTGCCGCCGAGGTCGATGAACGGGATCGACCCGTCGCTCTCGACGTACGGCGGCTTGTTGTAGGTGTCGAACGTCTTCTGGTCCTCGGCGGTCGGGGTGTCGAGCGGCTTGTACCCGTTCCCGACCATCTCGTTCGTGGTCGTCTCGACGCCGGTGAACGCCAGGTACTGACTCGTGTACGTCGAGCCGTGGAACGACAGCGTCGCCGTGTTCGGGAAGACGTCCTCGGACGCCGAGTGGGTGGTGCCGAGGTTGCTGAACGTCCCGAAGCGGGACAGCGCGACCGTGACCGGCCAGCGCTCCGCGGCGCAGTACGGGCAGAACTCGGCGCCGATGTACAGCACCTTCGGCTTGCCGCCCGCGGTCAGCGCCGGAGCGGTGATCGCCGACGGCGCGGCCTTCACGTCCGCGCTCCCGACGGCGGCGAACGTCGAGTCCGGAATCGAGGAGAGCGCCGTGACCAGCCCGGAGTCGGCCGCACCGGACGGACCGGTCGCGGTCTTCTTGCCGCCGCCGACCAGGCGGATCGTCACCAGGCCGCCGACAATCACCAGGACCAGGACGACCGCGCCGACCGCGAACAGGAGGCGTCGTCGTCGCTCCGCCTGCTGCTGGGCGGCCAGCTGCGCCGCGATCCGCTCGCGGGCCGCAGCCTTCTGTTCGACGCGCCGTGCCATGACTCTCCTCTGATCGTGCCGTGCTCCTGAAGATCAACTATCCATCAGGCCCGGAAGTTCCTGCCTCTCCGTCACCGTGAGGTTACAGATCGGCAGGTCGGCGCCTGACCTCAGGTCCTCTCTAGTGTTGCGCTCTATGGACTGGCGAGCGTGGCATGCGAAGTACGACGTCCCGGGATCGGAGCTGTCGCGGCGGCTGGCGGCGGTGCAGGAACAGGTACGGGCGGCGCTCGACCGTGCTCCCGCCGGGCCGGTGCCTGTGGTCAGCCTGTGCGCAGGACAAGGCCGGGATCTCCTCGAGGTGATCGAGGACCATCCGCGCGGGGCGGACGTCCGCGCGCGGCTCGTCGAGCTGGACCCTGAACTCGCAGCCACGGCCCGGGAGCGGGCACCGGACCAGGTCGAAGTGGTCACGGGTGACGCGTCGCTGACCGATCAGTACGACGGCATGGTCCCGGCCGAGTTGGTGCTGCTGTGCGGGATCTTCGGCAACGTGTCCGACGCGGACATCAAGCGGACCGTCGAAGCGATGCCGCAGTTCTGCCGGACCGGCGGCACGGTGATCTGGACCCGCCACCGCGAGGACCCGGACCTGGTGCCGACGATCTGCGACTGGTTCGAGGCGCGCGGCTTCGAGCAGGTCTGGCTTTCCGACCGGGACGCCGGTTTCGGGGTCGGCGTGCACCGCTTCACCGGCGTACCGGAGCCGCTGGTGACGGGAGAGAGCCTGTTCAGCTTCGTCCCGGCCGGAGCATGAGCAGCCCGAGCAGCAGCAGTACGGCGAGCGCGAGGTACCCGGCGTCGAGTACGGCGACCGTCGCGATCGCGGCGACGAGCAGCGGACCGCCCGCGTCGCCGAGCTCGCGGCCGAGCTCGGCCGTCCCCATGGTCTGACCGAGCCGCTCCGGCGGCGTACTCGCCGCGAGCGCCGCGAAGCCGAGCGGCGTGATCACGCCGGTTCCCGCGCCGATCAACGCCGCCGCGAGCAGGAGGAACGGCACACCGGGCAGGGCTGCGCACACAAAGCCGGCCGCCGCGAGGATCAATCCGAGTGCGATGCCGGCGCGGGTCGTCAGCCGGCCGGCGTCGAGCGCACGACCGCTGCGTGGCTGTACGACGGCCGCGGTCGCGGCGAGCAGCGACACCGCCGCTCCGGTCGCGACGGTGCCGAGCCCGTCCGCGGCGCCGGTCACCGGCAGGAACCCGACGCCGACGGACAACGCGGCCGTCGCGGCAGCGAGTGCCGTCGTCGGACGAAGGAACTGCGGATCGGTGATCCGGCGCGCGAGGTCCAGCACGGTCTGCCGCGTCCGCGGCAACGGGGGCACAACCGGTACGGCGATCAGCGCCCAGACGGCGACGCCTGCGGCGAGCACTGTCATCACCGCGAACAGCAACCGGAAGCCGCCGAGCCACACCAGCCCACCACCGAGCAGCGGGCCGGCCGTGTAGCCGATGCTCTTGTAGAACCCGTAGCTCCCGAAGGCGCGTCCGTGCTTCGCCGAAGGATTCAGACGCGCCACGAGTGCTGAAGCCGCGGGGGAGAAGGCCGAGGCCGCGGCACCCTGGCCGAGGCGCGCGACCCACAACCAGCCCGGTCGGTCCACGAGCACATAGGTGCCTGAGGCAACGGCGAAGCCGACCAGCCCGAACAACAGCATCGGGCGCGCGCCGATCCGGTCGGCGATCGTGCCGAACACCGGCTTCAGGAGCACCTCGGCCCCGTCGTACAGCGCGAGCAGGAGACCGAGCGTGAGCAGCGAGGTGACGGCATCGGCGGACGAGCCGCCGAGGTTCGCCGCGACCGCGTGGGCGCCGAAGGCGGTCGTGAAACCGGCCGCATACAGCGGCCACATCGTCCTCACGCGTGCCCCGGAAGCTGATGCAGCGCGCGGAACACGAGTTCCGCGTAGTCCTCGCAGCGCGCGACGCAGTCCTTGAGTCGGGCGGTCGCCTGCGCGGACTCCGGCGTACCGAAGACGTCGCGGCCGGTCAGATCGCGATGCCAGCGGCGGAGACGCTCGAGGCTCTGTTCCTCCTCCTCGAGCTCGGCGAGGGTGAACTTCTCGATCCGGATCTCCTTGGCGAGCTCCTCCTCGAACTTCGTGCAGTCCGCCAGGAACTCGGTCCAGTCCGCGCGCCGCGCCTCGTCGTACAGCCGGCGCAGCCGGGCTGCGTCGTCAGCGCTCCGGCCGGTCGCGTCGAGCACCGTGACCTCGCCGTCCGCACGGGCCACCAGCTCGGCCGTCCGCTGCATCGAGGCCTCGAACACGGGAAGCTGGGGCACCGCCCAGACGCCTTGCCCGAGCGACAGCGCCCCCGCCTTCCGCAGCTCCCGCCACACTGCCACGCGATGCCGAGAGGGCTCCGCGGGGATCCGCACCACAAGCACCAGCCACCGATCCGTCACAGCAGTAAATGTAGCGGCTGTTACAACGCCTGGGAACCTCGACACCGCTTGAGACATCAGTTATGTTACATAAACGATGTCATATCGCTTCGGAGGTGTGCTCGATGAACGAGACCGCTGAGCGGTTGCTGGGGTCGGCGGGCCGGTTGTCGCGGGACCCGGAGACGGAGATCGACTGGGACGCGCCGATCGGCGACGGGTACGGGATGTCGCCGGAGTGGAGCACGCTGTTTGCGACGCCGTACTGGGACGAGCTGACCGAGGCGCAGCGGCGGGAGCTGACCCGGCACGAGGCAGCGTCGGTGGCGACGACCGGGATCTGGTTCGAGCTGATCCTGCAGCAGCTGATCCTCCGCGACGTGTACGACAAGCCGGCCCGGAGCGCCGAGTTCCAGTGGGCGCTGACCGAGATCGCCGACGAGTGCCGGCACTCGATCATGTTCGCCCGCGCGACCGAGCGGATGGTCGAGCCGTCGTACCGGCCGCGGCTGCCGGCGCGCGAGCTCGGCCGGATGTTCAAGACAGTGGCCACCGGCGAATCGGCGTACGCCGCGATCCTGGTGGCGGAGGAAGTGCTGGACGTCATGCAGCGCGACTGGATGCGGGACCGCCGGGTCGAGCCGCTGGTGCGCACGGTGAACCACATCCACGTCGTGGAGGAGTCGCGGCACATGGTGTTCGCGCGCGAGGAGACCCGCGAGCGGCTGGCCGGTGCGGGACGCGGACGGCGCTGGGTGAGCGCGCTGGTGATCGCGATCGCCGCCGACATGATCGTGTCGAGCATGGTCGGCAGGGACGTCTACGCGAACGTCGGACTGGACGTCGACCGCGCCGTCCGGGAGGCGCGGCACAATGAGTACCACCGGTCGTTGTTGCGGACCAGTTGCGCGAACCTGATGGACTTCCTCGGCTCGGTCGGGCTGCTCACGCCGGCAGCGGCTCGGGTGTACCGGCGGACCGGTCTGCTGTGAGTTACGCGATCTCGGGGGAGTGCTGCTCGGACGCGAGCTGCGTCGCGGTCTGCCCGATGAACAGCATCCACCCGGCGCCGGGGGAGCCGGGGTTCGGCACCGGCGCCGGCCTGTTCATCGACCCGCGCACGTGTATCGACTGCGGCGCGTGCGCCGACATCTGCCCCGTCGACGCCGCGAAGCCGGCCGATCGGTCGGCGCCCGAGGACGTGCAGCGCAACGCGGCGTACTTCGCGGAGCGCGAGCCGCTGGAGGCCATGGATCTGGACAGCTGGGAGCCGCCGTCGTACGAGGTGCGCGGCGGCGGGCCGCGGCGCGTCCTGGTGGTCGGCGCCGGACCGGCCGGTATCTACGCGACCCGCGAACTGTTGCTGCGGACAACGGCCGAGGTCACGCTCGTCGACCGGCTGCGGCACGTCGGCGGCCTGGTGCGGTACGGGGTGGCGCCGGACCATCCGCAGACCAAGCAGATCATCGACACCTTCGAGCGGATCGCGGCACACCGCCGGGTGCGGTGGCGGCCCGGGACGGACGCGGCAGCGCTGCACGGGTACGACGGCGCGTTGCCTGCGGGCTATGACGCTGTAGTTCACGCGGTCGGCGCCCGGCGGAGCCGGCAGCTCGGCATCGCAGGTGAGGAGGCCGCCGTCGCGGCCGAGGATTTCGTTGCCTGGTACAACGGACGCCCCGGCGCGGCGGCTCCCGCGGACCTGGTCGGCCCGCGTGCGGTGATCGTCGGCAACGGGAACGTCGCACTCGACGTGGCCCGGATCCTGCTGAGCGGCGAGCAGCGGTTGCGCTCCATGAAGGTTCCGTCAGACGTGCGCGCGGCGCTGGCTGCGAGCGGTGTGAAGAAGGTCGTGCTGGTGGGCCGACGCGGGCCGGACGAGGCGGCGTACACGCTGTCCGCCCTGCAGGAGCTGCAGGCGGCGGTCGGCGACCGCGTCGAGTTCCGGTACCACGCCAGGCCGGCCGCCTGGACCGGTGACGGCCTGGTCCTCGACACCGGTGAGACGATCGCGGCGAGCCGTCTGTTCACCGCGATCGGCTTCGAGGGCCGGCCGATCGACGGTCTGCCGTTCGACGCGGACCGCGGCATCGTCCCGAACGTCCGCGGCGCCGTCGTCGACCGGCCCGGTCACTACGTGGCGGGCTGGATCAAACGCGGCGCGCGCGGCGGGATCGGGGTCAACAAGGCCTGCGCCCAGGAGACCGTGCGGACGCTGGTCAGCTCTGCCAGGGGCTGAGCTTCTCCGGGTTCCTGATCGCCCAGATGTTGGTGATGCGGTCGTCGGCCACGTCGAAGGCGATCACGGTCTCGATGACGCCGTCGAACTGGATCACGAGGCCCGGTTGCCCGTTGACCGTGCGCTCGAGGAGCGTCCTGCCGAGCCGGAACACCGGGAGGTCCGCGAAGTACTGCGCGACGTCGGCGCCGCCGTGGACCGGCGCGAGTGAGGCGGCCACGATGCCGCCGCCGTCGGCGACCGCGGTGACCTCGGGGTCGAGCAGCGTGACGAGCGCGGCGATGTCGGTCGCCTCCCAGGCCGCCTTGAACTCGCGGACCAACTCCGCCCGGCGCGCGGACGGCGCCGCCGGGTGCCCGGCGTCCCGGATCCGCCGGCGGGCCGACGAGGCCAGCTGCCGGCAGGCCGCCGGTGTCCGGCCGACGATCTCGGCGACCTCCGGGAACGGGTAGCGGAACACGTCGTGCAGGATGAACGCCACCCGTTCGGCGGGCGTCATCGCATCGAGGACAACCAGGAACGCCATGTTCACCGACTCGTCCAGCGTGACGCGGTCGGCCGGATCGGTGCTGCCGGTCTGGCCGGCCTGCCACTCGGCGGTCTCCGGCAGCGGCTCCGGGATCCACTCACCGACGTACCGCTCGCGGCGGGCGCGCGCGGACCGCAGCTGGTCCAGGCAGATCCGGCTCGCGACCTTGGTCAGCCACGCCGCCGGGTTCTCGATCGCCCGCTGCTCGTCCGGCGTCATCGCGTACCAGCGCGCGTAGGTCTCCTGGACCACGTCCTCGGCGTCGGCCAGCGAGCCGAGCAGCCGGTAGGCCAGGTTGATCAGCTGCCGCCGCTCGCTCATGATCGCGCTCAGCCCGGGCTCACTCATCTCGGTCCTCTCGTCCATACCCCGTACGACGCAACAGGCCCGCGAAGTGTGAGGTCTGACAGTTCGCGGCGGCGTCTCGTCGTAGGGAGCATGACCACACACACCACGTCACACAACGCTGTTTCCGAGGTCGAGATCCGCGAGCGCGTCGAGGTCCTGCTCGACGCGGTCCGGACCGGCGATCTGGACGCCGTCAAGACCATCTTCGCGCCCGGCCTGGTCTCCTTCGACATCGAGCCGCCGCTGCGGCACCTCGGCGCGGAGAAGAAGTGGGCGAACTGGGAGCGCGTCTTCACCGTCTTCGAGACCCCGCTGGAGTACGAGGTCCGCGACCTCACCGTCCTCGTCGACGGCGACCTGGCCGTCGTCTACTCCCTCAACCACATGAACGCCGCGCTGAAGCCAGGCGGCAAGATCGACTACTGGCTGCGCTGGACCGCCGCGTGGCAGAAGATCGACGGCCAGTGGCTGATCGTCCACGACCAGGTCTCCGTCCCGACCAACTTCGAGACCGGAACAGCGGCGATGGACCTCATGCCCTGAGGCGAGCCCGGCCGACGATGTGGGGGCTGGCGGGCGTGACGCGGTCGGGTGGGAAGCGGAACTCGTCCAGGTCCTCGATCTCGAAGCCCGCGGCCGTGATCGCGGCCGCGGTGTCGCGGTGGGTATGGCAGCCGCCGACGAACAGCGGCCACAGGGTCGCGTCGGCGAGCCTCTGCACGGTCGCGAGGCGGGTACCCGGCTTGGCTGCGACATGTTCGTAGAACCGGAGTTCGCCGCCGGGGCGCAGCACCCGCCGGGCCTCGGCGAGGGCCACCTGCTGGTCCGGCACCGAGCAGAGGACGAGCGAGACCACGACGACATCGGCTGACGCGTCAGCGGCCGGCAGGCGGTCCGCCGTACCTTGGACGACGTCGACGTCGACCGGCGCGGACTCGGCCTGCCGCTCGGCCTGGGTGCGCAGGTAGGGTTCGGGCTCGACGGCCAGCACGCCGGTCACCTCGGGCGGGTAGTGCGTGAAGTTGCCGCCGTCCCCGGCGCCGACCTCGATCACCCGGCCCGCCGCGCCCGTCAGCAGACGGCGACGGTGCTCGGCGGCGCCCTGCTGGTCGAGGGCCGGCCGGGCCTTGGTGTAGATCCGGGCGAAGAGCGGATGTTTCATGCTCTCCACCCTCTCAGAGTGTCGGATCGCGGCAGCCGCCGATCGTCTCCAGAGTGACCGCTGTTCGTCACCATGAGGAGAAGAACCATGCCTACGACCGTGCCAGGCACCGTGAAGATCGTCGACGTCGTCGTGTCCGACCTCGGCGCCGCGATCGAGTTCTACCGCCGCTTCGGGCTCGAGTTCGAGCGCGATCAGTACATGCCGGACGACCACGCCGGCTGCGACCTGCCGAACGGTCTGCATCTGATGCTCGACACCGACGAGGCACGCGGCAAGATCACCGCCGGCTGGACACCGCCGGCGACCGGCCGGATCTTCCTGACCTTCGAGTACGGCAGCCCGGCGGAGGTCGACACGGCGTACGCCGACCTGGTCGGGGCCGGCGTACCGAGCCTGCAGGAACCGTTCGACGCGCCGTGGGGGATGCGTTACGCGACCGTCGCGGATCCGTCCGGGAACGGTGTCGATCTCTACGCCGCCCTGCCCGCTTCGTGAGCCAGACTGTCCGGAAAGGAGGTGCGTGGGTGAAGTACGTGCTGATGTTCATCGAGACCGAGGAGTTCGCGAAGGAGTTCGCGGCGCTGGGACCGGGCGAGCGTGAGGAGGCGTACCGGCGGGTGTACCAGTGGTTCGAGGATCACAAGGACAAGATCACCGACCGCGGCTCCAAGCTGCAGGGCCCGGAGACCGCGACCACGGTCCGGCTCGACGGCGGACGCGTGATGACCACCGACGGGCCGTTCATCGAGGGCAAGGAAGTCGTGTCCGGGTTCACCGAGATCGAGGTCGAGGACCTCGACGAGGCATTGCGGATGGTGCGCACCTGGCCGGCCTGCCCGGTGGTCGAGATCCGGCCGGTCGAGCAGATGTGACGACGCCCGAGGACGAGCTGGCCCGCGTGGTCCGGGACCACGCAGGCCGGCTCGCCGGTGCGCTCGTGGCGCTGCTCGGCGACTTCGCCGCCGCGGAGGACCTGGTCCAGGACGCGGTCGAGATCGCGCTCAAGCGCTGGCCTGTCGAAGGCATCCCGGAGCGGCCGGACGCCTGGCTGTTCACGGTCGCGAAGCGGCGCGGTCTCGACGTGCTGCGCCGGCAGCAGAACTACCGCGCCAAGCTGGCCGCGCTCGAGCCGCCGGTGCAGCCGCCGCCGGACGACAGGTTGCGGCTGATCTTCACCTGCTGCCACCCGGCGCTCGCGCGGGAGGCGCAGGTCGCGCTGACGCTCCGCGTGGTGTGCGGCCTGACGACCGCCCAGATCTCGGCCGCGTTCCTGGCATCGGAGTCTGCGGTCGCGCAACGGATCACCCGAGCGAAGCGGAAGATCACCGACGCGGGCATCCCGTACCGCATCCCGCGTGCCGACGACCTGCCCGAACGTCTCGACGAAGTGCTGACGGTGATCTACCTGCTCTTCAACGAGGGCTACCTGTCGAGTACGGCGGACCGTGCGCACTCGCGGGATCTCGTCGACGACGCCGAATGGCTGACCGCACTGCTGCACGGCCTGCTGCCCAACGAACCCGAGGTGGGCGGCCTGCTCTGCCTGATCCGCCTGCACCGGGCCCGGACGGCGGCGCGCTTCACGCCGGACGGCGACATCGTGCTGCTCGAGAACCAGGACCGCACCTTGTGGGATCACGCCGCGATCACCGAAGCGACCGCACTCCTGACCCGCACCGCACGCCGTCATCACGCACCCGGCCCGTACCAGCTGCAGGCCGCCATCGCGGCCTGTCACAGCGAGGCCCGTACCTGGTCCGAGACGGACTGGCCGCAGATCCTCGTCCTGTACGACATGCTGCTCACGTTGCAGCCGACACCCGTCGCCGGACTGCACCGGGCCATCGCGCTGTCGTACGTCCGTGGGCCTGCGGACGCTCTCGCTGAGCTCGACGGGCTGGCGGGCGATCTCGAGCACTACCCGCTGTTCCACGCGACCCGGGCCCAGCTGCTGCGCGATCTCGGCCGCGACAGCGAGGCCCGGGTCGCCGACGGTCGCGCGGCGGAGCTGACCACCAACCCAGCACAGTTGGGGCTGCTCAACGCGCGGCTGGCCCGCTGACCGAGCATCCTTGCTCCATGGGTGCGGAGGGGCGCGGGGAACGGCTGTGGTTCCTCGACTGGCTGCGGGTGCTGGCGGTGCTCGGGGTGTTCGCGTTCCACACGCTGCGGCCGTTCGACGACGGCGACTGGCATGTGAAGAACGCGGAGACCAGCGAAGGCATCTCGATCGGGATCACGTTCCTGGGACTGTGGGGGCTGGCGTTCTTCTTCATGATCTCCGGCTGCGCCGCGTGGCTGGCCCTGCGGTGGCGGACCGCGCCGCAGTTCCTCCGCGAACGGTCGCTGCGGTTGCTGGTCCCGTTCGTCGTCGCGTACGTGCTGCTCTCGCCGTTGCAGTACTTCATCGAAGAACACCACAAAGGGCGCTCGACGGCCGCGTTCCTCGACGACGTGCGGACGTTCTTCGGCGATCTCGGCGGTGATGCACCGCTGTGGCTGCGCGACACGTACCACCTGTGGTTCCTCGTCTACCTGATCCAGTTCGCCGTGCTCGGGCTACCGCTCTTCCTGCTCCTGCGCGGCCAGACCGACTGGATCGCGCGGCGCTGCCGGCGGCGCGGATCGATCCTGCTGCTCGCCGTACCGCTCGTGCCGATCCATCTGCTGCTGCTCGCCGCGCCCGGTCCGGAGCACGGTTGGGGCGAGTTCGTGTTCTTCTTCGACTTCTTTGTCGTCGGCTACCTGGTGATGTCGGACGAGCGCCTGCTGGCAGCGGTACGACGAGACGCCGTACCGGGGCTGCTGCTCGGCGCCGGTGCTTTCGTGCTCGGCGTCGTGACCGGCATCATCGACTTCCTCGACGGCTGGTGGCCGGCCCCGGGCTACTCGTGGGCGTACCTGTGGTACTCGCCGCTCATCACGCTCGCCGTGTGGGGCTGGCTCGTCGCGGTCCTCGGCCTCGGTCTCCGCGCGCCAGCACTCCAGCGTCCGCTACCGCCCACGCTCGCGCGGGCCGCGATGCCGTACTTCATCGTCCACCAGCCGGTGATCCTCGCGATCGCATACGTCGTCGTCACCTGGGACGCGGGCATCGGGCCGAAGTACGCCGTACTCCTGCCCACCGCCTTCGCCCTCTCCGCGCTGCTCGCCTGGCTGCTCTCGTCCCTCCCGGTCGTCTCCCAGCTCTTCGGAGTCAAGCGGACCTAAGTCCGATGCCGTGAGGTCAGTCGTGGACGCTTGGGGGTTGACCCCCGAGTTGGTGGGTTGGCCCCTCGCATTCTGGGGGGTCAACCCGCAAGCTGAGGGGTCAACCCCGGTGCCGTCGAGTTGGCGGTCCAGGCCTTTGTCTACACGCTCCGGAGCACGGAGACGACGATGCCGAGGATGGTGGCGTTGTCGCCGTCGATGACCTCGTACGCCGGGTTGCGCGGCTCGAGGTAGACGTGGCCGTTGCGACGGCGGTAGACCTTCACGGTCGCCTCCTCGTCGATCATCGCGGCGACGATCTGGCCGGAGTGGGCCTCGGACTGCTGGCGCACCACGACGATGTCGCCGTCGCAGATGGCGGCGTCGATCATCGACTCACCGCGGACGCGCAGGCCGAACACGTTGCCGCGGCCGGTCAGTCCGCGGGGGAGCTGGAGGACGTCGTCGACGTGCTCGACCGCGGAGATCGGCGTACCGGCCGCGATGTCGCCTACCACCGGCACCGGCACGTTGTCGTCGCCCGTGGCGCGCGCGGCCGGCTCCTGCAGGAACATCCGCACGTCGATCGGCCGGGAGACCGACGGGCTGCGACGGAGGAACCCTTTCTCCTCCAGACTGGCCAGGTGCTTCGACACCGATGACGAGGAGCGCAGCCCGACCGCGTCGCCGATCTGCCGGCTGCTGGGTGGGTATCCGTGCCGCGTCACCCAGTCCCGGATCACCACCAGGATGCGTTGCTGCCGCTCCGGGAGCGCGCCGGTGTCCAGGTCGCCGAACAGGTCGAGATCAGTCACCGCGAAATCCTAGAGCGCCGAGGTCCGGGAACCGCGCTCCGACCCGCCTCGGAAAAGAAGTGGGTGGCGGGGTGAAGCACGTGCGAGGCTGCGGGGCATGGACGAACTGTCGGATCAGGTGCTGGATGCTTTCGGGCTGGTTGAGCCCGCGGTTCGGTTGCCGGGCGGTCAGGAAGAGACCTGGAGGTCCGGCGCCGTCGTGCTCAAACCCGCGGGCGCGGAGACGGCCTGGCGGGCCGAAGTGCTGAGCGCGTTGCCCGAGTCCAAGGAGTTCCGGGTGGCTCGGCCGGTGCGGGCTCGCGACGGCAGGTGGGTCGCGTCGGGGTGGGAAGCCAGTGAGCTGCTGGCCGGTGCCACCGACGTGCGGCGGCAGGACGAAATCCTCACCGCGGCCGCTGCGTTCCACGAGGCCGTGGACGAGGTGCCGCGCCCCGAGTTCCTGGACACACGGCACGATCCCTGGGCGGACGGCGATCGGATCGCGTGGCGCGAGGAGTCGATCGGCGGCAGCCCGGCGTACGCCGAGCTCGTCGGGCCGCTCGTCGCGGCGTGGCGGCCCGTTGAGCTGAGATCGCAGGTCGTGCACGGGGATCTGCCGGGGAACGTGATGTTCGCCGACGGGCTCCCGCCGGCGATCATCGACTGGTCGGTGTACTGGCGGCCGCCGTCCTGGGCGGCGGCCGTCGCGGTCGCCGACGCCTTGTGCTGGTACGGCGCCGCGCCCGAACTCGCCGCACGGTGGGCACATCTGCCGGAGTGGGGCCAGATGCTCGTGCGAGCGCTGATCTATCGGATGACCACGGACGAACTCGCCGGTGGCGCCGCGGCGTGGACGGACAGCCGGCGCGCGAGCTATGCGCCGGTGATCGAGCTCGCCGTCTCGTACGCCGGCTGACCGGTTGCCCGCGCCCTGCCCGCGGCCCGGGCGGCGAGCGGGACGGTGCCGAGGGCAAGGACCCCGAGTGCGGCGCCGATCCAGCCGACGGCGGAGTAGCCCGCGCCGGCGTCGAGGGCCAGGCCGCCGAGCCAGGGGCCGACCGTGATGCCGACGTTGAACGCCGAGATGTTGAACGCGGCCGCGAGCGTGGGCGCGGAGCCGGCGACGCTGAACACCCGCGAGTTCACCGCCGGGTTGGTGGCGAAGCCGAAGGTGCCGACGCCGATGATCGCCGGTACGGCGAGCGACGGCGTGGCGGTCGCGACTGCGACGACGACCGCGGCGGTGATCACCCCGGTCAGGCTGATCACGAGCGTGCGGAACGGGCGCCGGTCCGCGGTCCGTCCGCTGATCGTGATCCCGGCCAGCGCGCCGACGCCGTACAGCGCCAGGATCACCGGCACCCAGGTCGCGGACAGGCCGGTCGTCCCGGTGAGCAGCGGAGCGAGGTAGCTGAAGATCACCAGGATCGCGCCGGTCGACAACGCCGTCGTCGCGTACGCGAGCCACAGTTGCGGGTTCGCCATGCTCCGCAGCTCGAGACGCAACCGCGGCGCCTCCTTCGCGCGTCCGCCGGGGATGGTCGCGACGACGCCGGCGATCGCGACGGCCGACAGTACGGCGACCGCCCAGAACGCCGATCGCCAGCCGAGGTGCTGACCGAGCAGCGTGCCGGCAGGCAGTCCGACGATCGTTGCCACGGTCAGGCCGCCGGCCAGGATGCTCATCGCCTTGGCCCGCGCCGCCGGTCCCGCGAGTTCGATCGCGGTCACGGACGCGACCGCCCAGAACCCGGCGTACACGAACGCCCCGGCCACGCGGGTCGCGAGCAGCACGCCGTACGACGACGTGAGCGCGCCGGCCACGTGAGTGAGCGCGAAGACGGTCAGGAAGGCGAGCATCGCGGCGCGCCGGGACCAGCGCAGCGTGCTGACGGCGAGGATCGGGGCGCCGACGAGCATGCCCACCGCGAACGCGGAGATCAGCAGACCGGCGGCCGGGATCGAGACGTCCAGGTCGGTCGCGATCTCGGGCAGCAGACCGGCGAGCATCAACTCGGACGTGCCCTGGGCGAAGATGGCGAGCCCGAGCAGATAGACAGCGCGAGGCATGGGAGTCCTCTCGGAATTGGAATGAGCGGTGCAAAAAGCGGGCGGACAGCTGCCCGGAGGAGGTGCGGTTCAGAAGCTGCGCAGTGTCGCCTCGACGACGACCCGCTGGCTGTCGGCGGTCGCGCCACGGCGGGCGGCGACGCGCAGACCGCCGAGAACGGTGAAGACGTACGTCGCCAGACCAGCGGCGTCCTGCTCCGGATCCACCTCTCCGGTGGCCTGTGCCGCCCGGATGGCCGTGGTCAACGCGGCGAGCTTGACGTTGTGGTCGCGGTCGAGGAGCTCGACGATCCCGGCGTCCTTGGGGCCGAGCTCGACGATCGTGTTGATCACGAAACAGCCCGCCGGGTCGTCGGGATCCGGCTCCACCGCCGTCCACAGGATTTGCCGCACCCGCTCGCGGATCGGCAGCGTCGCGTCCTGGATGACCTCGAGCTGGGCGGCGGTGAAGCGATCGGCGTACCGCCGCAGGGCGCGGTCGAACAGGTCGCGCTTGCTGGTGAAGGTGTTGTAGATGCTGCTCCGGCCGAGGCCCGTCGCCGCGCAGAGGTCCTGGGTCGAGGTGGCCTCGTAGCCCGATGTCCAGAACACTCGCATCGCGGCATCCACGGCGCGGTCCTCGTCGAACGTCCTCGGTCTCGGCATGCCGCCGAGCATAGCACGTTATGGACTGATCGATCCAAAACATCCTGCCCGTCGGAAGGTCCGCCCCCGCCGATAGCATCTGCGCATCGAGGCGAGTGCCGGAAGCTCTTCGACAGTGCGGCGGCGCTCGCCTTCACTTGGGGGTACCGTCCATCGATGAACTGAGGAGCATTGTGAGGTTGTTCAGACCTGGGGTGCTGGCACTTGCCCTCGGCCTGGTCGCCGGAGTCGCCGCGAGCGCCCCGGCCACCGCTGAAGACACGAAGACCGTCTCCTACCGCGGCTATCAGGTGACTGTGCCGGCCAGTTGGCCGGTCGTCGACCTGGCCGCGACTCCGTCCGCGTGCGTCCGGCTCGACCAGCCGGCCGTGTACCTCGGCCACAGCACCGAGCAGGCCCACTGCCCGGCGCACCGCGTCGGCCGCAGCACCGGCCTCATCCTGGAGCCGCTGACCACGGCGCAGCCGTCCACCGACGGCCTGCTCCGCCGCGCGGTCGCGGACGCCGGCGTCCTGGCGACGGCGTACTACGCGCCGGGCGCCGAGCAGACGGCGAGCGACCTCCTCGCCACCGGCCGGGTGGTGACGAAGACATCCTCGGCGCGGGTCGCCCAGGAGGCCGCGGTGACGCCGACGATTGTTGCGACGGGCAACTACGCGGGCGACGGATTCGACGCCTGCACGGCGCCGCCGCAGAGCACCATGGATGCCTGGCGCCCGAAGTACCAGGGGGTCGGCATCTACATCAGCGGCGGCTTGCGCGCGTGCGCGCAGCCGAACCTGACGTCCAGCTGGGTCGCGACGAACGCGAGCAAGGGCTGGCAGTTCCTGCTGATCGACGTCGGTCTGCAGGCGCCGTGCACGACGTACAACAGCCGGATGTCCTCGGTCGCGTCGACCGCGCTGATCCAGGGCAAGAATGCGGCGATCAACGCGGTCGCGGCGGCGCAGGCGCTGGGGTTCGCTCAGCGGAGCGCGATCTACAGCGACATCGAGGCGTACACGTCGACGGCCGCTTGTGACGCCGCGGTGCTGTCCTACCTGAGCGGGTGGACGCAGGAGCTCAACGCCCGCGGGTACGTCGGCGGTGCGTACGTCGGCGCCACCTCCGGCGCGAAGGCGCTGGTCGGCGCGTACGCGAACACGGCGTACACGCGTCCCGACAACATCTGGGTCGCGCAGTGGAACCGCACGCCGGGCACGATGTCGATCCCGGCGACGTACTGGAGCAACCACCAGCGCGTCCATCAGTACGACAACGTCACCGAGACCAACGGCGGCGTGACGCTGAACATCGACAAGGACTACCTGAACCTGACGGCTCCGCCGCCGCCGGTCACCAGCTTCACCGTGACGGGTGGCGTCGCGGCCGCCACGTTGCGCTGGACGCAGCCTGCCAACGTCACGCTCGGGCAGATCATGGTCCGCGCCGCGTCGGGCTCGACCCCGCCGCAGCTGCCGACCGCGGGTACGCCGATCTACAACGGCACGGCGAGCGTCTTCACGCACACCGGGCTCGCGAACTCGGCCAGCTACGCATATCGGGTGTGGGTGAAGAACAGCGCCGGCAAGATCAGCCCAGGCGTCGATGTCCGGCTGGTCGGGACGAAGGCGACGTTCGGTGCGAGTTCGGCGTCGATCATGTACACCGGTGCAGTGACGCTGTCGATGGGCGTCTCGCGGCTGGACGGTGCGGCGAAGATGGCCGGCGTGCCGGTGGTGCTGTACTCGAAGGCCAAGAACGCGACCAAGTGGTCGACAGTCGGGTCCTTCACGACCGACGCCAACGGGGTCGTCTCGACGTCGCAGAAGCCGGCTGTGTCGACCTACTACATGTGGGGCTACAACGGTGGCGCCGGCCTGCTCGGGACGCGGAGCGCCGCGGCACTGGTGCAGGTCCACCCGGCGATGTCGGCGTACCTCGTTCCGGGCGCGATCACGCTCGGCGGCTCGAGCCTGCTGTACGGCTACCTGAACCCGGCACACGCCGGTACGACGGCGTACCTGCAGCGTCGTTCGGGGACGTCGTGGGTGGCCGTGACGACCGGGACGCTGACGACGAACGGCAAGTACGCGTTCAGCCTCAAGCCGACCGCGCGTGGCACGTACACCTACCGCGTGGTGTGGCTGGCCGACGCGGACCACCAGGGCACGCAGACGGCGTCGAAGGTGCTGACGGTCGGCTAAGCCCTAACCGGCGAGGTCGGCCGCCGCACGTCGCGCGAGTTCGATCGCGTGCGCCGCCAGCGGTGAGTGGGTGCGGCCGGCCAGCCACAGCAAGAAGATCTCCCGCGGCGGGAGCTCTGGCGTGAGTTCATGCAATGCCAGGCTCTCGTCGTCCCGGAGTACGGCGAGACGCGGCGCCAGAGCCGCACCGAGACCGGCCCGGACCATCGCCAGCAGCGCCTCGTTGCCCTCGGTGCGGAACACGAACTGCGGGTGGATGCCGCGGGCGTTCAGGAAACCCTCGACGACGGCCTGGTGGCAGATCGCGGGGTGTGCGACGAGCGGAAGCCCGTCGAGCTTGTCGAGTGGGATCGGTCCGGCCGGGAAATCGCCGGGGCGCGCCACGAGCACGTACGGGTCGTCGAGCAACTTCAGGTCCTCGATGCTGTCTGCGGTCCGCCCGTCGAAGAACATCAGGTCGAGCCCGGTCAGATCGGGATCGTCGGTCTCCTCCTCGAACAGCCGGATGTCGCAGCCCGGATGCGCGTCGCGCAGGTCCCGGATCACCCGCGGCAGCAACGTGTTCGAGACGGTCTGGAAGGTGCCGATGTCGATCCGGCTGTCGCCCGCCCGGAACCGCTCGATCCCGTCGCGCATGTCGTCCGCGCGGCGCAACAACTCCCGGCCGTGCCGCAACACAACGGCGCCGAGCGGAGTGATCCGGACCGGTTTCGGACCACCCGGCCGGTCGAACAGCGGACCGCCGGCGGTCTTCTCGAGGACGGCGATCTGCTGGCTGACGCTCGACTGGGTGTACCCGAGCCGGTTCGCGGCCCGTCCGAACGACCCCTCGTCGGCGACGGCGGCCAGCGTCGCCAGATGACGCAACTCGTACATGGGCCGAATTCTATCGTCAATGGCGATCGCTTTGATAAGAATCAATCGCTTTTCACGATGATGCACCGGATCCTACGGTCGTGTCATGACCACTTACCGAGTCCATGACATCGAGCTCTGCGCGGAGACCTACGGCGACCCGGCCGATCCCGCGATCCTGCTGATCCACGGCGCCGGGGCGTCCATGCTGTGGTGGGATGCCGAGCTGTGCGCCGAGCTTGCGAGCCGCGGCCGCTTCGTCATCCGCTACGACCAGCGCGACACCGGTCGCTCGACGTCGTTCCCGGTCGGCGCGCCCGGGTACGCGATGAGCGACCTGGCCGCGGACGCCGTCGGGCTGCTCGATGCGCTCGGCGTCGCGCAGGCGCACGTGGTGGCGCAGTCGATGTCCGGCGGTACCGCGCTGATGCTCGGCCTCGACTACCCGTCGCGCGTGGCGTCGCTGACGTTCGTGTCCAGCAGCAGCGGTGACGAGGGCCTGCCGCCGCCGTCGGCGGACATGCCGCGGCTGGGCACGCCGGACTTCGGTGATGCGGCGGCTGTCGAGGAGTACGTCGTACGCTCGATCGAGGCCGAAGCAGCAGGCCACTTCGACGAGCCGGCCGCGCGGGCGTTGGTCCGCGCGGACATGGCTCGCACGAAGGACTACGAGGCCGCGCTGACGAACCACTTCGCAATGGACTTCGATGCCCCGCGTCACGGGGGCTTCGGCGACCTGGCAGTGCCGGTGCTCGTCCTGCACGGGGACGCCGACCCGCTGCTGCCGCTGCCGCACGGTGAGTCGATCCGTGACGCGGTGCCCGGGGCCCGGCTCGTTGTCCTGCGCGGCATGGGTCACGGATTGTCGGCGCCGTACTGGAAGACGTTCGTGGACGAGGTGACGCGATGAAGTACGCGATCTGGTTGCCGCTGTTCGACGAGTTGTCCGACCCGCTGCTGGTCGCGCAACTGGCGGCGGCGACGGAGGAGGCCGGGTGGGACGGGTTCTTCCTCTGGGATCAGCTGTGGTGGCGGCCGCCGGTGCGGGAGGTCTCGGATCCGTGGATCACGATGAGCGCGATGGCGACCGCCACGGAACAGCTGCGGATCGGTCCGATGGTCTCGCCGATCGCCCGCCGGCGGCCGGCCAAGCTGTTGCGCGAGACAACGACCTTGGACCGGCTCTCGGGCGGACGGCTGATCCTCGGGGTCGGGCTGGGCAGCGACCGGTTCGCGCAGGAGTACTCCAGGACCGGCGAGGAGATCGACGACCGGATCCGCGCCGAGCGGATGGACGAGACGCTCGAGATCCTCACCGCCGGGTGGACCGGGGAGCCGGTGCGGCACCACGGCAAGCACCTCCTGGTCGACGACGTGCAGTTCCTGCCGCGCCCGGTCGCCGGCCGGGTACCGGTGTGGCTCGCGGGTTTCCCGGGCAACGCGAAGCCGGTCCGGCGCGCGGCACGGTACGACGGCTTCTTCCCGGTCAACCTCACCTCGCCGGAGCAGGTGGCGGCACCGGCCGCCGTACTGCGTGATCTGCGCGGCGACCTGGACGACTACGACATCGCGGTCGCGCTGGAGCCGGACGTCGATCCGCGTCCGTACGCCGATGCGGGCGCGACCTGGTGCCTGATGGACGTCGACCCGGTGACGTTGCAGCTCGCCGACGTCCGCGCACTGATCACCGCGGGTCCGCCGAAATAGCGCGTGTGCTGGACGGCTCCTCGGGTACCGGATGACGTCCCTGCTACCCGAGAGGAGTTCACGATGCCGAAGATCGCGTTCCTGGTCGCTGCCGAGGGGATCGAGCGGGTGGAGCTCACCGAGCCCTGGAAGGCCGTGAAGGATGCCGGCTACGAGCCCGTCCTGCTCAGCCCCGAGACCGGTCAGGTTCAGACTTTCAATCATTTGACCGCCGCGGAGACGGTGCCGGTCGATCAGGCTGTCGGCGATGCGTCGGTCGACGACTTCGTCGCGCTCGTGCTGCCCGGGGGAGTGGCGAACCCGGATGCGCTGCGGACCGACGAGAAGGCGGTCGGATTCGTCAAGGACTTCATGGCCTCGGGCAAGCCGGTCGCGGCGATCTGTCACGCGCCGTGGACGCTGGTCGAGGCGGACGTCGTGCGCGGGCGGCGGATGACGTCCTGGCCGAGTCTGCGGACGGATCTGCGCAACGCGGGCGCCGACTGGGTGGACGAGTCCGTCGTCACGGACGGCAACCTGATCACCAGCCGCAAGCCCGACGATCTGCCGGCCTTCAGCAAATCGCTACTGAGCGCACTCGGCTGACCGGGGTGTTGCTCCTCGGAGCATAGGTGTCTAATCGAAGGGATGCTGTAGTTCGGGAGGGTGCATGGCCAGTGTCAGCGGGCATGCCGGGGTCACCGAGCGCACCGGAACCGCCGCGGTCCAGGAGAGCAGGCGGCCGCTGGGAAAGGTGATCGGCCGGCTGTTGTCGACGACCGACCACAAGGTGATCGGCCAGTTGTACCTGGTCACGTCGTTCGCGTTCTTCCTGATCGGCGGCGTGATGGCGCTGGTGATCCGCGCCGAGCTGGCCGAACCGGGTCTGCAGATCGTGAACGAAGAGGTCTACAACCAGCTCTTCACGATGCACGGCACGATCATGCTGCTGCTGTTCGCGACGCCGCTGTTCGTCGGCTTCGCCAACGTGATCATGCCGGTGCAGATCGGGTCGCCGGATGTGGCGTTCCCGCGGCTGAACATGTTCAGCTACTGGCTGTTCCTGTTCGGCGGCCTGATCACGCTGAGCGCGTTCGGCACGCCGGGCGGCGGGGCCGACTTCGGCTGGACGGCGTACGCGCCGCTGTCGGGCGGGGAGCGCTCGCCGAGCGTCGGCGGTGACCTATGGGTGATGGGTCTGTGGATGGCCGGCCTCGGCACGATCCTCGGCGGCGTCAACTTCATCACCACGATCATCACGATGCGCGCACCGGGTATGACGATGTTCCGGATGCCGATCTTCACCTGGAACGTGCTGGTCACGTCGATCCTCGTGCTGATCGCGTTCCCGATCCTGGCGGCGGCGCTGCTCGTGCTGGAGGCGGATCGTGCACTCGGCGCGCATGTGTTCGACGCCGCGAACGGCGGACCGCTGCTGTGGCAGCACCTGTTCTGGTTCTTCGGGCACCCCGAGGTCTACATCATCGCGCTGCCCTTCTTCGGCATCATCACCGAGATCCTGCCGGTGTTCAGCCGCAAGCCGATCTTCGGGTACTACGGCCTGGTCGCGGCGACCCTCGCGATCGGGGCGCTGTCGATCGCGGTCTGGGCGCACCACATGTTCGTCACCGGCGGCGTGAACCTGCCGTTCTTCTCGTTCATGACGTTCCTGATCGCGGTCCCGACCGGGGTGAAGTTCTTCAACTGGATCGGCACGATCTGGGGCGGGTCGGTGTCGCTGGACACGCCGATGCTCTGGGCGGTCGGCTTCCTCGTCACGTTCCTGTTCGGCGGTCTGACCGGCATCATCCTCGCGTCGCCGGCGCTGGACTACCAGCTGAACGACACGTACTTCGTGGTCGCGCATTTCCACTACGTCGTGTTCGGCACGGTGGTGTTCGCGATGTTCGCCGGGTTCTATTTCTGGTGGCCGAAGCTGACCGGGCGGATGCTGGACGAGAAGTGGGGCAAGCTGCACTTCTGGCTGCTGTTCATCGGCTTCCACACCACGTTCCTGGTGCAACATTGGCTGGGCGTCGAGGGAATGCCGCGGCGGTACGCCGACTATCGGGCGAACGAGGGCTTCACGGTGCTGCACCAGGTGTCGACGGTCGGCGCGATCATCCTCGGGATCTCGACGTTGCCGTTCTTCTACAACATCTACAAGTCCCGCCGCTCGCCTCGCGTCGAGGTCGACGACCCGTGGGGCTGGGGCCGGTCGCTCGAATGGGCCACCAGTTGCCCGCCGCCGCGGCACAACTTCGTCAGACTGCCCCGGATCCGCTCGGAGTCCCCAGCCTTCGACCTCCACCATCCATCACTGGCGCTCGCCGAGTACGCACACAACCCGACGCCTGGAGGCAAGCTGCTGGACGCGGGAGAGGACCAGGGGCGGGTCGAACATCTGAAGGGCGAGACCGAGGACGAGACCGAGCAATAGTCAGGCCGGCAAGCGCTCGAGGAGGCGGGTCAACTCCTGCTCGGTCCGCTGCGGCGACGGGCTGGTGGACGCCAGCAGGTCCAGGGCCTGGGTGTAGGCCTCGACGTCGTCGCGCTTGTCCAGGTAGAGCGCGCTGGTGAGGTGTTCCAGATAGACGATGTCGGGCAGGTCGCGCTGCGGGAAGCGAAGCAGGCTGAACGCACCTCCGGTGGCGGCGTGACCTGAACTCTCCAGCGGGATGATCTGGATCGTCACGTTCGGCCGGGTGATGGCTTGGCGCAGGGCGTCGAGCTGGTCGCGCAGCACCTCGGTGCCGCCGATCGGACGATGCAGGACGGCCTCTTCGATGACGGCCCAGAGCTTGAGCGGCGGCTCGCGGTCGAGCACCCGTTGCCGTCGTCTGCGCAGGGCGACGAGCCGCTCGATCTCACTGTCGGTGCGCTGGCCGCCGGGAGAGAGCCGCGCGACGGCGCGCGCATACTCCGCGGTCTGCAGCAGGCCCGGGACGAACTGGATCTCGTAGGTGCGGATCAGCTCGGCGGTGGCCTCGAGCCCCAGATACGCGTCGAACCACTCCGGCGTCACGTCGCCGTACCGATGCCACCACCCCGGGTCGTTGGCCTCGCGCGCGAGTGCCAGCAGGCGATCCCGCTCACGCGCGTCCTGCACGCCGTACAGGGTCAGGAGGTCGGCGACGTCGCGCTCCTTGAACCCGACCCGCCCGAGCTCGAGCCGGCTGATCTTCGACTCCGAGGCCCGGATCGCCCAGCCGGCATCGGTGCGGGAGACGCCGGCGCGCTCACGCAGCTCCCGCAGATGACCACCCAACATCATCCGCAGAGCCGTCGGCCCCACCACACTCCGCCCCGCCATACCCCGAGTCTACATGATTATCGAACAAATGTTCCCATGCAGTCTCAGCTCACCCGGGTCCCCACTGTCATGTCTCAAGACATGGGTGACGCTTCCGGGGCACTTGGTGGTGACACTTCTTCGGCCCGGCGCGCAAGGCATGTCTTTCCGGATCTGGATCCGAATTGAGGACGTATCCTTGCCGGCCGATGCCAGGCTAGGCGACTCGCTGCCAGGATGATCCCCATGACGAACTGGACCTCGCTTCGAGATGCCTACGGCGCGGCTGGGCCCGTCGGAGCGCTCCTTGAGCGTGCCGACACAGACGATCGCGCGGTCTGGGACGAACTATGGTCGCGGCTTTGCCACCAAGGCACGGTTCAGACCGCCAGCTACGCCGCACTGCCCCGGCTCGCAGAGTTGGCGGCCCGCCAGGATCCGTCCGGCTGCGTCGAGCCCCTGTTTCTGGCCACTTGCATCGTGGCATCAACTGACGGCCCAGAGGAGCCAGCGACCGTTCGGGCCCGGCATGCCGACACGATCCGGGCGCTGCATGACATGGCCGAGGGACTTGTGTCGCTCGCCGCCGACGACACCGACTTCATCTACCGAGCACAAGCCGTCTTGGCGACTGAGAGCGATTCGGTGTGGGCGACGCGCCTGTACGCCCTACCGAATCAGGAGCTGGAGTTCGCCTGCCCCAGCTGTGACGAGCAACTCCTCATGAGCCTCGAAACCACGCCGGCGCACGTCAAGTCGTTCGACGACGCTTCTGTGGGACACACGACGGTTGCGCCATCCGACCCAGGCCAGCTCACAGGCAGCGAGGCGCGTGTCCACAAACTGGCAACCACCCACCAGCGAGTGCGGGTTGCCAGCCAACTGCTGGACCTTTTCGGCACCTTCCAGCGCCCAACTTGCCACTTCACAGGGCGTACGGCTGCGGCGCTCAGCTGACTGCACGAGCCGCCCAGTCGATTCGCACGGATCTGCCGCTGTCCGTGAAGCACGGAACTGCCGATGCGAGGATGCACCGCACGCCCGTCGGCAAAGCTGGGCAGGATAGGACCATGAACCGTGTCGCCGAGATCGGAAATGTCGGAGTCAGCATCACTTTCGAGTGCGCTCATCGTCAGCCCGGTGGAGCCGTCGAGCTTCTCGACGTGACCGTCCGAGACAAGGACCTGCAGGCTGGAAAGTCAGTCTATGAGGGCTACTCGGACGGATTCGAACTACTTGCACGCTTCTTCGACGACCTGGCAGCGTCTTGGCGCGGATGGACTGGTGAGCGTGTCTACGAGTCCATCGAGCACGACCTCCGAATAGTCGCAACTCACGATGGTCACGTTCGGCTGCGGGTTCGACTCTGGCAGTCTGCCGATCCTGACGGATGGACTGTGGAGACCGTCGTCGCGCTCGACGCTGGTGAACAGCTCAGCCAGGCGGCTAGGGACATCGCTTCGGTGGTTCGTGCCTGACCGCAGGCTTCCGCATCTGCCGCTGTGAAGCACGAATCTGATGAGCGGTAACCAGGATCAGGTCGGTGGCAGAGGTCCAAGCACGGCGAGGGCGGCGACGACGACGGCCTCGTTCGGCGCGAGGAATACGGTGCAGGCCGGGTAGCCCGTAGCGCCGTCTACGCCCACGAGGCGTAGGGACGTGTGAGGCGTCGCCTCTAGACGTTGCACGGTCTCCCGGACTCCCAATGTCGGCAACCCAATGTCTTCAACGTGGCCGGCGCGGCGGCGGTAGATCGTCAAGAGGTTCGAGGTCGGCACCGGATCCCAGTCCGCCCAGTCGGCATGAACGCTCGCTTCTGGCTCGTCGAAGACCGCCAGGCATGTCTCGACGGCCTGTCCGTGCGCGTCGGTCAGCGCGCGCTTGAGGTCATCTGGAGTCACGACGACATCATCGCCCAAACGCACTCTCATGCCGCTGTCGGGGAAGCACGGAACTGCCGATGAGAGCGCAGCCGACATACTGATGATCGGCCTTCAGCCTGGGTTGTCCCACGAGACCCTCCGCCAGGCAACGTTGCCCCTGGGGCGGTGCGGGACGCCAACAATAGGCGGGATATCTACTGCTGCGAGAGCAGTTCGATGCGTCGGCGGAGTTGCTTGGGAAGGTACAGACCCGAGTACAACATTCCGGCCGCAGTGAGCGCATACAGCACAGCCAAGAGTGAGCCCGACAGCGCCGCTCCTACGGAACCGATCGCCATCATTCCGCCGAGAGCCGTGGTGAGCCTGGGTCCTGGCTGCCAGCGGGACCTGATCAGGCCCTTGGAGGCGATCCGGAGGGCCGCGGCCCGGACCTCGGGATCGTCCGGTACCGGTCCACGCACAGCCGTGCGCCGCGCGAGCGCCGCATTGTCAGCGGATAGACCGCCCTCGAGTTCGTCGCGGCTACGCCGCCAGCCGGGCTCCAACCACCAAACGGTCCCCGTAGCGACAATCGTGCCGATGATGGCCACAATCCCGGATCTTGCCCAGCTAGCCTCGGTGACCACCTTGACCCAGAGCCCAACCGCCACGCCGCCGACCACGCCATACCAGACCGCGAACAGCCACCTGGGTGGATCAGCGAGGTATCTGTGCACGGGGTTGATGATCCCCGAACCGACCCGCTGCGCGCTACCGTCTGCAATGCCGGCGCCTTGGAGGATCGCAAGGCGGCGCCAGGATCGATCCCAACAGCAATGACACAAGCAGCCGATGAGCGGCGGAGCGAACTAGACTGCTCACGAGCCCACCCAAGGCGCATCTACCCGGTAAGGTTGCGCCCTGCCCGCTGTTCGGTGAGGGTGGCTGCCCGTTCGAGCCGGGCCGGGTCCGGGGAACTCACTCCTCAGCGGGAGGTGTCGGGGTTCCCACCCACCGGACCGAGGACGCGTCCGCTCATACCCGCTGTCGGTGAAGCACGGATCTGCCGAGAACAGTGCACGCGATCTTGGGGCGATGTCGAGTGCCTACGATCGCCCGGACGGAGCGAGTCGACCGCTAGCCGACGTTTATCTTGAAGGTTGACGCCTCTCCCTCCTTGGTGGTCAGCGTGACTACTCCGAAGGTGATGATCGGAATCGAGACGGTTCCTGTGCCTCGGTAGAAGCCTGTTGCCCGAGTGATTCTCACGGCGAGGGCAGCAAGGGTGGCGGCCATGTCGTCATCGGCCTCGACCTTCGGCTGGGTGAGACCGTGTTGGCCGTGCGCCGCGGCCCAATCGCGAATGGCGCGCGAGTCCCGGCTCACCTCGGGAAGGATGGATTCGTTGGCCCACGCCCAGAGCCAGGAGGCCGCCGAAGGGTTATAGCTGCCGATGATCTGTGCCGGGGCCGTAGCGGTCTTGTCCGGGAAAGTCCAGGTGATGATGCCGGTGCGCTGGTCGAGACCCCAACGGTCCGCCGTGCCCAGCCCCCAGGACATGTGCGCCTGAGCGAGCTGGCCGATCATGTCCTCTCCCTGCAGTAGCAGCGTGCCCAGGTCTACGTGTTCAGGCTCCGAGGCTCTGCTGTCCGGACCACCGTTACGCCTAAGGAATCCCATCGGTGGCAGTCTTCCACAGGGCCCGTGCGTTGCTTCCGGCATCCGGATCTGCCGCCGTCAGTGAAAGCGGCAGACCTGTCCGATTTCAAGGACGCCTGGGATCGGGCCGGCGGCCGTGGAGCTGGCTCGGCGGCCGGGTGGTTACAGTCGGGTCATGGGTGATCTGAACGACCCTGAGGACTACTGGCTGGAGGGTGGCGTCGACGCCCAGACGATGGGCGTCGAGAACGGCTTTCGGCAGGAGGTCGACCGGATCGTTTACCTGCTTGGTACGGACGAGTCGTGGCTGGCCTGGTGGCGAAGGACCAGCAACGCGCCGGTGCTGGAGATCCACATGATCGTGCTCAGAGCGGCGTACAACGGGGCGGTTGAGGAGCGTGTAGTTCGCGGCCGGAAGCGGCATCTCGTGGCCATGCGCATCGACTTCCGCAAACTCGAGGCGCTGGAGCCCGACGAACGCAGACTGCTTGCGCTGCCGGCGGTTCTGGAGGGCGTAGCGCGCGTACAACGGGCCCTGAACCTGTCCGGTGAGCACCCAGCGATCCCGGACAGCCTGCGGCCCGCCCCGCTCGCCGCCGGGACGCTGCGCCGCACACGTCTGCGCGAACTCCGCGGCGAGACGAATGCTCCCTTATCGCAGGACGCGTTCCCCGATCGAGGCGACAGGCAGCTCAGCACGCCGACGGTGCGATCGGTACTGCGCCCAGAGATGACGCGGTCGACATCACTTCCCGCCGTCGCCTCGCAGAAGCCCATCATGGGGCCGCTCGTCGTCGAGATCCACGTTCCGTTGAACGGTGCCGGCGGCATTGCGCCCGGCGACCCCGGGTATGAATTCGGCTGGATCGACGTCATCGAGGACTTTCTCGATGACGAGTCGAGCGATGGCAGCTTCGACATCTACGACGACGGCGAGGAGATCGACGGAGCCTATGTCTTCTTTGTTGCCGGCGCCCCCGAAGACATCCTGCTGAGCGTCGCCGCCAACGTCGCCGCACTACCCGGCGTCCCGTCCGGTGCCGTCGCCGTGGTCACCGACGACACGAGCGAAGAGGTAGGCGCGGGCCGCCGCGTCGCGCTCAGCTGAACTGGTCACCTCCGCGGAATCGAACGCCCGCTGTTCCTCCAGGCTGAGGCCCGAACGCACGCACATGCCGATGTGAGGATGTCGCCAGTCGCGATGCTCGTGCGCCGTCAAGGTGGCGATACACCTACGCTGAGGGAGATTCGCCAACCAACGCGATGTTGATGGTGTCCTCCGGGGAGAGTGTCGCCAGGTTTGGCGGCTCGCCTCCGCTCCGCGCCACGAGCGCGTCAACCGATTCCTTGAATCCCGCGACCCTATCGGTGATCGACAGGAAATCACCGCTGACATGGTCAACGTCCAACGTGATGAGGCGTTCGTCGTCCGGCGGCAGCAGCAACACGGAGATGCCCGCCCCCGTCAGCTCCGACCAGGGGTAGCCAAACGTCGTACCGGAATCGGTCAGCCAGACGCCGTCCTCGTCAACGATCACACGGTCGGTCACCTGTGTACCCTACCGATGCGCCATGGTGATGGCCTCCGTTGCGTGGCTCTCGCGCCGTCAAGGCGGTCAAGTAGTGGGCGGGTCCCGAGACCTCAGTCGCACTCTCATGCCGCAATGCGGTCCTCCGCCGACGACCTACAAATCACGCTCGAAGACATCGATCAAGGTGCTGACGACTCGCCGTGCCTGCTCCTGGGAGTCCGCGCGCTGCCACCGTGCGAGCGTGTCGCCGATGGCCTCGACCAATGGCTCGTCCTGATCGCTCCACGTCTCCAGGTGCAGAAGCAATTCCGCCTTGGCACGGTCATGCCGATTTGCGCTCGCCCGCAATCCTGCTGCCTGCACACCGAAGAATCACCCATAGTTCGATCGCGCGGTAGGCGAAGGCCCGGTCGACGACCTCCTGCGGGGTTGGGGGCCCTGACCCTGGTTCTTGGACACGCTGAATCCAGCATGTGCTGGGGAAGCGAGATGATTGAGAACTATGGCCCGCAAGAACTACTCCGAGGA
>NZ_JBEXNA010000003.1:0-299127 GCF_040610875.1 Kribbella sp. NPDC003505
CAGCCGCCGCGGCCGCCGCGGGGGTCGCCAACACCCCGTGCGGACCCCCGCGTCCGGCGGCCTGGGCATCGGCCGCCGGACGCCGGACGCCGGGGCGATCAGCGCAGTACGCCGGGCCTGCGGCTGTAGACCGGGATGACGTCGATCGGCACGTCGCGGGTGATCAGTCCGCTCCCGACGGGCTCGTCGGTCCAGGCGTCGTACCAGGTGCCCTCGGGCAGATACGTCGTCCAGGTGGTGACGCCGGGCTCGAGGATTGGGTTGACCAGCAGGTCGTCACCGAGCTGGTACTGGTACGGGTGGTTCCAGATCTCCGGGTCGCCGGCGTGGTCGAAGAACAGCGGCCGGAGCAGCGGGCGGTCGGTGGCGACGGCTCGCGCGGCCTGCGCCGCCAGGTACGGGACGAGCTTTTCCCGGAGTACGGCGTACGCACGGAAGACCGGGACGACGCGGTCGTCGCCCGTGGTCTCGGCGACGAACCACGGTGTCCGGTCCCGCAGCGGGAGCTGGTGGTGGTTGAACTCCGAGTGGTACTGCATGATCGGCAGGAACGTCGACGCGGCAGTGGCGCGCAGGTACAGCTCGGCGTCCGGCACCGGTCCGGAGAAGCCGGCCAGGTCCCAGCCCCAGTAGACGATGCCGCACGACGCCGCGGTCAGGCCCGCGGTGATCGACGACCGGAACGCCTCCCAGGTCGAGTCCTCGTCGCCGGCCCAGAAGATGCCGTGCGCCTGCGACCCGGTGAACCCTGCGCGGGAGAACGTCACCGGCGCCTTGCCGGCCGACCGGAGCAGGTCGCCGAACGCGCGGGCGTAGTGCACCGGGAACAGGTTGTTGCCCTCGTCCCCGCGCCGCCCGTCGGCGTACCGCAGGTCGTGACCCCACGCGTGCTCGCCGCCGTCGGTCTTGAAGCCGTCGACGTCGAAGTCCTCGACCAGGTACCGGCGCTTCTCGGTCCACCAGTCCCGGGTGCGCTGCACGGACAGGTCGGGCATCAGCGCCTTCGGGAACCACCAGCCGCGGTTGTGGTACGCCGTACCGTCCGCCTCCAGCACCGCGTGACCTTCACGCACCATGGCGGCGGCGTCCGCGGCGACCTGACCGCTGTCGAACTCGCTCTTCTGCAACGGGATCTGCCACAGGACGACCTTGATGTCGCGGCGGTGCAGCTCGTCGATCATCGCCCGCGGATCCGGCCACGCGCCGTCGGCCGGGTAGCTGAAGTCCGCGGCCTTGTGCGCGCTGCCGTCCGGCGTCACCTCGTACTGCGCGTCGCGCCAGATCGTGATGCCTTCCTCGTCGCTCCACGCCTCGATCACCACGGTCCCGACCGGGATGTCCAGGTCGCGGTGCGCGTCCATCCGGGCCATCACCAGCTCCTGGGTGTTCCATTCGTTGCCGGAGGCCCACAACCGGAAGACCCAGTCGGGCAGCTCTTCGGCCCGGCCGGCCTCGTCCAGGAACGCCGACAGCACCTCGGTCGGGTCGCCCTCGTAGATGCCGAGGTCGACGACCGGATCGTCGCCGAGGGCGACCTCCACGGTGACGCCGGTGTCGTCGGAGGAGAACCAGGTCCGGCGCGACGTGCGGACGTGGAAGCCCCAGCCGCCGTCGACCACGTGCGCGAACGGCATCGGCAGGTAGGTGCGGCCGTGTACGCCCTGCGCCTTGTACTGCTCGAACACGACCGCGTCGAGCTGCTGCCCGCGCTGGTCCAGGTGGTCGTAACGCTCACCGAAACCGACCAGGTGATCGGTCGGCTGCAAAGGCAGCCTGAACCGCGCGCGATGGACGCCTTCGGCCGACACCAGCCACTCCACGTCACGGACCCGATCACCCCCACCGCGTACCTGTCCACCTTCAGCCACCCACGCAGCCGGCGCCACGTCGAACCATTCGCTCGTCTCGGTTCCCGCGTGGAAGCGGTAACGGACCGGTTCGGTGATCGGCGGGGTGACGACCGACCAGCTGTCGTCGGAGCCGAGCGACTTCGCCTGGGCCGCGCTGAGGTGGCCTTCGCCGCCCGCCAACGCCGCCGCGTCGGCTGCCGTCGCCTGTGCCGGCGTGAGTTCGAGGGTTGTCGTGCCCCACTCGCAGACGACCGACGTGACGTCGGGGGAGGCGACGACGCCGAGGCGTACCTGTTCGCCGGCCAGCGGGAGGACCGGGACGCGCTGGTCCGGGGAGCTCGCGTACGGATGCTCGATGCCGTGCGGGCGATGGGTGATCATGTCAGGCCTTCTCGGAGAGGATGCCGAGCTCGTCGGCGAGGATCAGGTACATGCCGTGCGACCACAGCAGCGGCGTGGCGACGGTGCCCCAGCGGGCGATCCACTCGTCCCGCGACCCGGGGTGCAGCAGGTGGTGCGCGACCTGCTCGGGAAGGTCGCCGTCGGGTGTCGCCTGGTCGGCGATCCAGCGCAGCAGCCGCCACGCCCCGGCGGTGTCGCCGGCGACCGCGAGGTTCCAGCCGAGCAACGCGGACAGCAGGATCCATTGCCCGCCGCCGTAGAACACATCGGCGGTGAACCGGTGGACGCCGCCGTCGGCGTCGAGGTCGCGCGCGACCGCCGCTAGCGTCGCCGTCCCGGCGTCACCCGACACGAGCCCGAACGGTACGACGCAGGCGGGCAGCGAGCCGTCGACGGCCGCGGTCCCCAGCCACTTGGTCAGATGCCCGTCGTGCATGCCCTCGGCAACGACCAGGGACCGGATGCGCTCGGCGACGTCGAGGACGGCGACCTGGGTGTACGGCGCGATCGCGACCAGCCCGCCGTGGATCGCGCCGAGCGTCGACACGTGCCGCTGCTCGACGTGCTCCTCCCACCAGTCGTAACAGGGCCGGTCCCAGAACGCGACCAGGTAGTCGACGGCGACGTCGATCCCGCCACGCCACCGATCGAGGTCCAGTCCGTGCCGGGCCGCGTGCGTGACGACGGACCACAGCCACGTCCCGTAGCCGTCGGTCTGGAAGTCCCACCACGGGTCCGACCCGTCCGCGCCGTCGAGGGTGAAGCGGGTCGGCAGCATCGCCGAATCCGGGGGAGTGTCGCCGCGGGCGGTCGCCGCGCGCAGGTCGTCCACCTGCGCGCGACGGCTCCGCAGAACGCGATCCACCCAGTCGTGGAACCGATCGGCCGACGCGACGTCGCCGTACCGCGAGATCCCTTCCGCGGTGAACGATCCGTCCCGCAACCAGGCGTAGCCCTGGTACGCCGAGAAGGTGGGCGCCGCCGGATACGCACCACCGTCGTCCTGGTGCTTGGTGATGACTGCGTGGCTGGACTCGGCCAGCGCACGCAGTCTGGTCAGATCAACCTCCGACGCGATCACTTCTTCAGCAGACCGTTCACCTTGGACTGGGCGTCGGCCAGTGCCTTCTCGACCGTCTTCCGGCCGGCGGCCGCGGAGCTCAGTTCCTGGGTGACCGCGTCCTGCATCTCCTGCTGGCGCTCGACGACCGGCGGCAGCACCGGCTCCTCGAGCGCGGTGAAGACGGCCTCCCGGTTGGCCGGCTTCGGCTGGTCGAGATAGGTCTTGAGCTTGTTCTCGTCGGCGACCGGCGGCAGCTCCCAGGACGACGCGAGCCGGATCTTCGTGGTCTCGTCCGACGAGGACAGGTAGGTGATCCACTTCTGCGCGGCGGCCGCGTTCTTCGAGGCGGCGTTCACCACCAGGCCGTTCGCGAACATCGCCGACGCCTTCTTGGTGTTGCCGGGCTCGACCGCGACGTCCCAGTCGAACTTCGCGTCGCTGAGCGCGGAGAACATCCAGATCCCGGTGTGCCACATCGCGAGCTTGCCGGACTTGAACAGCTTCGAATCGAAGTCCGGCGTACCGGCGCCGTCGGCCTCGGTCGGCATCGTCTTGCCCACCTTGCCGACCAGGAACTTGGCCGCCTCGACACCCTGCGGCGAGTTGAACGTCGCCTCGGTCCGGTCGGCGTTCAGGAATTCGCCGCCGTTCTGCGCGAGCACCTTGTAGAACTCGTTGTACGACACCGGCTGGTAGTCGCCCCAGGTCTTGGTCGCCTTGTTCGTCAGCTTGGCGGCCGCGGCCTGCTCGTCCTTCCAGGTCCAGTCGGCGGTGGGCTCGGCGACGCCGGCCTGCTTGAACAGCGTCTTGTTGTAGAACAGCACGACGTTCGAGAACGACTCGGGGACGCCGTACTGCTTGCCGCCGTTGTTGAACGCGTCGTACAGGGTCTTCTTGTAGACCGACGAGTCGACGTCCTTCAGTTCGGCCAGCGAGCCGTTCGTCGCGTACGTCACGAAGTTCTCGTAGTTCAGCTCGAAGGCATCCGCCGCGGTGCCACCAGCGACCGCGGTCTGCAGCTTCGTGAAGTAGTCCGCGTACGGCACGGTCTCGACCTGGACGGTGATGTCCGGGTTGGCGGCCTGGAAGGCGTTGACGATCGCGGTCAGGTCCTTCTCGTGACCGTCGTTCGACGAGAAGTTCATGTAGCGCACGACCGACTTGCCGGCCGGCGCATCGGCCTGCTTGGTCGCGGATCCCTGCCCGCAGGCGGTCAGCGCGAGCGCGGCGGTCAGGCTCAAAGCAGAGACGGCCGCGAACTTCAGGAGGCGCATGGGGTGTTTCCTCTCACTTGATACCGGTGTGTGCGACACCGGCGATGATGTGGCGCTGCGCGAGCAGGTAGACGATGGCGATCGGCACGATCGAGACGACGGATCCCGCCATCACGACGTCCCACTGGGTGGTGAACTGGCCCTGCAGCGTGGACAGGCCGAGCGGCAGGGTCATGAACTCGGGCGACCGGATCACCACCAGCGGCCAGAGAAAGCTGTTCCAGCTGCCCATGAAGGCGAACACGGCGACCGTCGCGAGTGCGGGCCGGATCAGCGGCAGCACGATCGTGGTGAAGATCCGCAGGTGCCCGGCGCCGTCGATGGTGGCCGCCTCGTCGAGTTCGGCCGGTACGGCGGTGACCGCCTGCCGGAGCAGGAACACGCCGAACGCGGACGCGATCGTCGGCGCCAGCAGGGCGAAGTACGTGTCCTGCAGGTTCAGCGTCTTCATCTCGATGAACAGCGGTACGACGAGCACCTGCAACGGGACCATCAGCGTGGCCAGGTAGCAGCCGAAGATCACGTTCTTCAGCGGGAAGTGCAGGCGCGCGAACCCGTAGGCCGCCATCGAGCCGGTGATCAGCTGGAGCACCGTCGAGGCGATCGCGATCAGCAGCGAGTTCACCAGGATCCGCCAGATCGGCATCGCGTCGAGCAGCGTGCGGTACGCGTCCAGGGTCGGGTTGTGGACGATCAGCTTCGGCCCCTCGGCGAGCGAGCCTTCCGGGGTGATCGACGTGATCACGGTCCACAGGAACGGGAAGAGCATGATCGCCGCGCCCGCCACGACCGCGGCGTACAGCCAGAACCTACGCATAGTGCACCCACTTCCGCTGGCCGCGGATCTGGACCACTGTGATCACCAGGATCACCGCGAACAGGATCCAGGACAGTGCGGACGCCTCACCGGCGCGTCCGTACCGGAACGTGAGGTCGTAGATGTGCCCGACCACGACCTGGCTGCTGCCGGACGGCCCGCCGCCGGTCATCACGTACACCTGGTCGAACACCTGGAAGCCGTTGATCAGCGAGATGACCACGACGAAGAACGTCGACGGGGACAGCAGCGGCAGCGTGATCCGCCAGAACCGCTGCCATCCGCTCGCGCCGTCCACCAGCGCGGCCTCGTAGACGTCGGACGGGATCGCCTGCAGGCCGGCCAGCAGGATCACCATCACGAACCCGAGGTCCTTCCAGGCCGACGACAGGATCACCGCGGGCAGCGCCCACTGCGGATCGGTCCACCAGCCCGGGCCCGGTACGCCGAAGAAGCCGAGCACCTCGTTGACGAGGCCGTTCGCCGGGTTGAGCAGCCACTTCCACACCAGCGCGACCACGACCCAGCTCGTCACCACGGGCAGGAAGTACGTCGCCCGCAGGAACGCGCGGCCCTTCAGCCGCTGGTTCAGGACGAGCGCCAGGCCGAGCCCGCCGGCGTACACCAGCGGCAGGTAGCCGGCGACGTAGATCAGCGTGTGCAGGAAGACGCGGCGCGTCATCGGGTCGGTCAGCAGGTTCGCGTAGTTGTCCAGCCCGACCCACTGCATCGGCGAGATCAGGTTCCACTGGTGCAGGCTGACCCAGAGGCTCGACACCATCGGCACGAGCGTGAACGCCAGCAGCGGGATCGCGCTCGGCAGCAGGAAGAACAGCACCCAGCCGAGCTTCTTCCAGCCGCCGCCACGCCTGGCCGGCGCGGGTCGGGGCGGTGTGTGCGTCTTCCGGTCCCGCCGGCGCTCGGTGAGTGTCGGCGTACTCATGACGCTCCCAGCCGTGCGCGCACCAGACGGCTCTGCTCGCCGCCGTTGTCCGCCGAGTCGAACGGCGAGGCCAGCACGAGCGAGGCCGCGCCGCGCGCCCACTGGTCCTCCGTCCACGGCTCGACCAGCACGGGTACGCCCTTGCGGGCCGGCAGCAACGATCGCCGGAACGACGGTTCAAAGCCGGGCTGCCAGAACTCCCATCCGTCCACTCCTTCACCCAGCAGGACGACGACCTCCGGGTCGACGGTGTGGATCACGCCGGCCAGTGCGCGGCCGAGCAGGTCGCCGGCTTCGGCGTACACCGCCTGCGCGGATTCGTCCCCGGAGGCGGCGGCACGCAACAGACCGGCGAGCGTGCCGCGCGGGCCCAGGACGCCGCGGCTGCGCGCCGTCCGGACGAGTCCGTCCGCGCCGATGTAGGCCTCCAGGCAGCCGGTCGAGCCGCAGGTGCACGGCGGCTGCTCGGTCGCGGAGTCCCAGACCGGGATGTGCCCGATCTCGCCGGCGCCGCCGTTGGCGCCGCGGTAGATCCCGCCGTCGACGACCATCCCGCACCCGATACCGCGCCCGATCGTGACGACCAGGTACGACGAGTGCTCGCGGCCGATGCCGTACAGCCGCTCGGCCGCGGCGAGCGTGTTCACGTCGTTGTCCACGAGCACCGGCGTACCGACCGCCTGCCGCAGGATTGGCCCGACCTGCGCGGCCCGCCAGCCGAGTGTCGGCGCGTCGACGATCCCGGACGCCTGCGAGTCGACCGATCCGGGGACCCCGACACCGACACCGAACAGCTGGTCGTCGAGGCCGGCGACCTCCTCGGTCAGGATCCGGCCGAGCCGGTCGATGGCGTCGGCGGCCCGCGGGTCGAAGTCGTGCGATCCGGACGACCGCACGCTCCCGTCGAGCTCGACCGTGACCACGGCGACGTGGTCGGCGGTGACCTTCGCGCCGAGCGCGACGCCGGTCCGGCTGACCAGCCCGAGCAGCCGCGCCGGCCGGCCGCCGTTCGACGGCACCGACTCGAGCTCCTCGACGACGCCGCGGGCGATCAGGTCCTTGGTCACCTGGGTCACGGTGGCCGGGCTGAGCCCCAGGTTGCGCGCGATCGCGGTCCGCGACGTGGGCCCGCGGGTGCCGAGCATCGCCACGATGCCGGACGGCACCAGGTCGCCGCGGGGACTCTGACCGGTCACACTCGCCTACTTCCTTTGGGACTAAATTTAGTCAGAAACTAAGCAGTCCTGGTCAGAACTGTCAAGGGCTCGGGGCCTTGACCGCCCGTGATCGTGGGGGATACGTGCCGGGGCACTTGCTTCGGCTCCGACATCGGCGGGTTCCGGAGGGAGGTGCTCAACTCCGACCTGAACGAGCTCTACACGCAGTGGCTCGCGAACTCGGCGTGGTTCGACCTACCGATCCGCCCGCACACCGAGAACCTCTGCAACTGCGCCGAGACCTCATCGGACTCGATCGGCGACGTGCCGAGCAACCTGGCGAACCTGCGGCAGCGGTACGAGCTGATGCCGCCGCTGGTCTACCAGTACCAGAACGGCCCGAACGTGCGGGAGATCGGCCACGAGAAGCTGATCGGCAAGGACTTGCTGGTCGGGGTCGTTGCCGGCGCCAACCAACGGCAGCGCGACGTGTACCTGCGGGTCGGCGCGATCATCCCGAAGATGGCCGTCGACGACCAGACGATGAACGCCGTGGGCAAACGCGCCGACGGGACCACGCGCAACGAGCTGGTCGCGCGGGTCTATGCGGACAGTACGGCGTCGTCGTTCACGCTGGCCGAGGACGACGGGACGACGGTCGGGTACCAGGCCGGATCCAAGCGGACGACCGACCTGACCCCCAGCTGTCGGGCAGCACCGCCACCGTCGGGATCGCGGCGTCCTCCGGTACCTGTCCGGGAGCGCCGTCCGCCCGGTCGAACGTCGTCGAACTGGTCGCCGACACCCAGGCGTCCGCGGTGACGCTGAACGGCAGCGCCCTGACCCAGTACGCGAACAAGGCGGCGTTCGACGCCGCGACCAGCGGCTGGTACAACGCCGGCGGCAACCTGGTCGTCGCCAAGTCGGCGTCGCTCTCTCTCGGTTCGGCGAAGACCTTCGCGTTCACACTCGGACAGGCGGTCGTCTCGAAGACGTTCAGCTGCGCGAACGGCATGACGACGTCCGGCCAGTCGGTGTACGTCGTCGGCAGCGCGCCGCAGCTCGGCGCCTGGTCGGTGGCGAGTGCGGTGAAGCTGTCGCCGACCGCCTACCCGACCTGGACCGGAACGATCAGCAACCTTCCGCCGAGCACCGACCAGTGGGTCCGGATCCGAACATCTCGTTCACCACACCGGCTACCGGCAACGGCGGTACGACGAACGGAGGGTCCTGATCCAGTGGCTACTTGGTCACCAGTGAACGGAGGAGGAACCCGACGTTGGCGGGTCGTTCCGCGAGCCGGCGCATGAAGTAGCCGTACCAGTCGTCGCCGTACGGGACGTAGATCCGCATCCGCGAGCCCTGGGAGCGCAACTGCTCCTGGGTGCTCGTCCGGATGCCGTAGAGCATCTGGAACTCGAAGTCGTCCGATCCCTTGCCGTGCCGGTCCGCCAGGCGCTGGGCGGCGGCGATCATCCGCGGGTCGTGGCTGGCGACCATCGGGTAGCCGAGTCCGCCCATCAGGATGCCGAGGCAGCGTTCGTACGCGGCGTCGACATCGCTCTTCGCGGCGTGGGCGACGGACTTCGGCTCGGCGTACGCGCCCTTGACCAGCCGGATCCGCGACCCCGCGCCGGCCAGGTCGCGGCAGTCGGCCTCGGTGCGGTACAGCATGGCCTGCAGCGCGACACCGACCCACGGGTGGTCCTTGCGCAGGTCGCCGAGGATGCCGAGGGTCGAGTCGACCGTGGTGTGGTCCTCCATGTCGAGGGTCACCGTCATGCCGGCGCCGGCCGCGGCCGCGCAGATCGCGTGGGCGTTGTCGGCGGCCAGCTTCTCGCCGCCGCCGGGCAGCGCCTGGCCCATGGCCGACAGCTTGAGCGACGCCTCGGAACCGGCCGCGAGGCCGTGATCCGCGAGCAGCGCGATGAGCTGGAGGTAACCGTCGCGGGCGGCCTCGGCCTGCGCGCGGTCGAGGGTGTCCTCGCCCAGGCGGTCGAGGGTGACGGTGAAACCGCCCGTGGTCAGCCGGCGGGTGGCCTCGACGGCCGCGTCGGCGTCGTCGCCGGCGATGAAGCGGGTCACGACCCGGCGGGTGACACGCGACTTGGTGACCATCGCGCGGACGCGGCGGCTCCGGGAGGCGGCGAGCAGAGCGGTACCGAGCATGGGTGGCTCCTTCGAGGTCAGATGACGGCACTGTAAGGAGCCCGGTCTGCCCGAAGCCTCATCCAGTTGGCAGGAAGCTGGAGTGAATCTTCATACATTTGTCTAAACTGTCGTCATGGACCTCGACGAGCTGGTCGGTGCGATCTCTGACGTGTTCGGGACCCCGGCGGTCCTCGAGGATCGCGACTTCAACCTGGTCGCGTACAACACGCAGCCCAACGAGATCGACGCGGTCCGGGCCGGGTCGATCCTGCGGCGCCGGTCGACCGCCGAGGTCCGGAGCTGGTTCGAGCAGTTCGGCATCGCCGGCGCGACCGGCCCGGTCCGGACGCCGGCCGAGCCGAGCCTCGGAATCCTGCCCCGGCTGTGCCTGCCGGTGCGGTGGAACGGTGTGACCTACGGGTACTTCTGGCTCCTCGACCCCGAGGCCGGACTCGGTACGGCGGAGCAGCTCGAGGCGGCTGCGGCGGTCGCGCGGGAAGCGGGTGCCGTGCTCGCTCAGCGGGCCCGTGGCGGTCGCGACGCCTCGTTGCTGCTGACGAACCTGCTGGCGCCCGACGACGAGGTGTCGCAGCGGGCAGCGGACGAGCTCGACGGCCGCGGGCTGGTTCGGCGTACGGCGACGGTCGTGGTCGTGCACGCGGAGCAGCCGCCGGGCGAATCGCGGGAGGTGATCCCGCTGAATCTCTGGTCGCTGCCGCGGCACGTGATCGCCCTGTCCGGCGAGGGATTCACGACGTTGCTGCTCGACCTCGGCGTCGACCGGTCGTCGCGGATCGACCAGGCGATCGACCGGCTCCGGCAGCTGTATGCCCAGCGGCTGGGAGAGCAGGCCGCGAGCCGGTTGCTGGTAGGTGTCGGGGATCCGCAGCGCGGGCTCGCCCAGGTGCGGACCAGCCATGAACAGGCACGCCGTGCCGCGCAGGTCCTGGCCGCGGTTCCGGGGTCAGGTGTGGTGGCGCGCTGGTCGGAGCTCGGTGTGCGGCGGCTGGTTTCGTGCGGTCCGCATGACGCGCTGGTGGACGCCGTACTGGATCCGCGGGCGCGACGGCTCATCGCGGAGGGCGGCGAGCTGGTGCGTACGGCTCAGGTGTTTCTCGACAAGGCCGGGAACGTGCAGGAGCTGGCTGCTGAGCTGGCGATCCACCGTCAGACGGCGTACTACCGGTTGCGGCGTATCGAAGCCGTGACCGGCTTCGACCTGCGCCATGGTGAAGATCGGCTGGTCCTGCATCTTGCCCTCACGATGGCGCCCCTGCTGGCGGTGGGGCCGTCGACTCGCGAAAGATGAGGCGGTTGATGGTCCGGATGGCGGGCTCCGGGATCGGCTCGCCGCGGATCTCGGCGACCAGCCGGTGGATCGCCGCGCGGCCCTGCGCCTCGCGATCGACGGCCACGGTCGACAGCGACGGCGTGGCGAACCGGCCGATCTCCTCGTCGTCCCAGCCGAAGACGCTGAGGTCGCCCGGCACGCTCCAGCCGCGCGAGAGGGCGCCGCGGATCACGCCCATCGCGACGACGTCGTTGGCGGCCACGACGGCGGTCACTCCGCAGTCGTCGGGCAGGCTGGTGATCGCGTCGAAGCCGGACTGTGCCGACCAGTCGCCGTCGACGGCGCCGACCGAGCGCAGCCCGAGCTCCTCGATCGTCTCCAGGTAGACGCTCTTGCGGTTGCGGGCCGAGGCGAAGTTCTGGGCGCCGGCGACGTGCAGGAAGGTCCGGTGCCCGAGCGAGACCAGGTACTCGACGATGTCGCGGATCTCGGTGGCGTCGGCGAGCTCGGCCAGCCCGTGCAGCTTGTCGTCGTACGAGCCGCTGACCACGATCGGCACCCGGTTCGACCTCTTGCCCTTGAGGCTGATCGGGGACAGGGCGAGGATGCCCTCCACCTGGCCGGAGCGCGCCAGCTCGTCGATGCGGGCCGACCGTTCCTGTGATCCGCCCTCGACGCTGACGATCTCGACCTGGTATCCCGCCTCGTGCGCCGTCCGCGAGGCCGCGGCGAGCAGCCGGCCGGGAAAGTGGGCGCCCGACGCGAGCACGATCGCGAGCCGGTTGGTGTGCCGGGTCCGCATCGACCGGGCGACCAGGTTGGGGCGGTAGTCGAGCGCCTTGACCGCGTACTCGACCTTGATCCTGGTCTTCGGCTTCAGGCTGTCCTTGTCCTGGAGGTACCGCGACACCGTCGTGTGCGACACCCCGGCCAGGCTGGCCACCTGGTGGATGGTCGCCGGCCGGTTGGCTGCCGTGTCCGCCACGTTCCCCTCCTCGTGCCAGGCCGTCTCAGGCCGGGCAGCTTATCACCAGCGCCCGTCCGAATAGCGCGGCGAGGTCTTGACACCAAAAGTGGGCTGCGGTTAGCTACCGGCTCAGAAGTGGATCGATCACTTTTTATCCGAGTATCGAAGGAGTGCCTGTGGCTGAAGCTGACACTGCTTCTCGGGTGCGTGATCCAGTGCGCGTGGACGCGGATTCCGGGGTTCGCAGCCAGGAGCGCAAGCGATCCCTGCTGTCCCGGCTGAGACGCGATTATCCCGTGCTTTTGCTGGCGATACCGGGCCTGCTCGTGCTGCTGGCGTTCCAGTACTACCCGCTCTGGGGCAACGTCATCGCCTTCCAGGACTATCAGCCGTTTTTGGGAACGGCGAAGAGTCTGTGGTCCGGATTCGAGAATTTCTCCGTCATTTTCAATGGTGATCCGGAATTCCTCAATGCGGTCCGCAACACCTTGGTTCTGACCGCTATCCAGACCGTGATCGTATTTCCGGCGCCAATCGTGGTGGCGCTCGTGCTGCACAGCCTGCTGTCGAACAAGCTCCGCCAGGTCGTGCAGACGATCATCTACCTGCCGCACTTCATGTCCTGGGTGATCGTGGTCGCGGTGTTCCAGCAGGTGCTGGGCGGGACCGGGATGATCAACAACTGGCTGCGCGGCCACGGGTACGACCCGATCCACGTGATCGGGAACGTCGAGGCGTTCCGGGCGCTGCTGACCTCGCAGGTGCTGTGGAAGGACACCGGCTGGGCGACGATCCTGTTCCTCGCCGTGCTGTCCCAGATCGACCGCGCGCTCTACGAGGCCTCGGCGGTGGACGGCGCCGGACGCTGGCGGCAGACCTGGCACGTCACGCTGCCCGGGCTGAAGCCGATCATCATCCTGCTGCTGATCCTCAAGCTCGGCGACTCGCTGACGGTCGGTTTCGAGCAGATCGTCCTGCAGCAGCAGGCCGTCGGCGTCGACGCCAGTGAAGTGCTCGACACCTACGTCTACAACAACGGCATTCTCGGCGGGAACTGGGGAGTGGCGGCCGCGGTCGGCCTGGTGAAGAGCGCCGTCGCCCTCGCTCTGGTGCTGTCCGCCAACAAGATCGCCCATCGCTTCGGCGAGGAAGGGGTCTACCGCGGATGAAGGCCAAACCAGCTCCGACGATGGTCGGCGGGATGCCGATGCCAGGGCCGACCGAGCGGATCGTCAAGGCGGTCTTCCTCACGGTCATCTGCGGGGTCGTCGTGTTCCCGTTCATCGGCGTGATCTCGACCAGCCTCGCGCCCGCCGAGGAGGTGACCAAGGCCGGCGGATTCGTCCTGTTCCCGACGCACGGGCTGGACTTCACGGCGTACCGCTCGATTCTGTCGGGCGGGACGGTCACCCAGGCGCTGCTGATCAGCGGCTTCGTCACAGCGGTCGGTACGGCGCTCGCGCTGGTGCTGACCTGCACGCTCGGATGGGCGCTGAGCCGACGCGGCACGATCGGCAACAGGCCGCTGCTGCTGCTCGTGCTGATCAGCCTGCTGTTCAACCCGGGGCTGATCCCGTCCTACCTCGTCGTCCAGCAGTTCGGACTGCTCGACAGCCTGTGGGCCGTGATCGTGCCGGTCAGCGTCAGCGCGTTCAACGTCATCGTCGTCCGGGCGTTCTTCGTCGGGCTGCCCGTGGAGATCATCGACGCGGCCCGGATCGATGGCGCCTCCGAATGGAAACTGTTCCGGCACATCGGCCTGCCGCTGTCGAAGGCGGTCGTCGCCGTCGTCGGGCTGTTCTACGGCGTCGGCTACTGGAACAGCTTCTTCAACGCGTTGCTCTACCTCAACGACAGCAGCAAGTGGCCGCTGCAACTGGTGCTGCGGACGTACGTCGTGAACGGCGTCGAGCTCGGCGGTCAGGACCTCGGGCTGGCAGGCGAGGCGGTTCCGCCGCAGACCTCGATCCAGATGGCGATCCTGATGATCTCGATCGTCCCGATCCTCTGCGTCTATCCGTTCATCCAGCGGCACTTCGCCAAGGGCGTCCTCACCGGCGCCGTCAAGGGCTGACCACAAGACCTGGAAAGTAGGTAACACCCATGAGTGTCTACGATGCACGGCCGCTGGGGCGCCGGGCGGTCCTCGCCGGCGGGGCGGCGCTGGGCCTGGCCGGTGCGGTCGGCTGCTCGAACGACGGCCGCGGGGCGTCGGGCGCGGGGAACGACGAGGCGGCGCGGTCCAAGGTCCGGCCGGCGTACGAACGGTACACGGGGGTCAAGCCGGACCTGGCCGGCGCCGAGTACAACATCCCGGACGCGTTCGACAAGTACCCGGCCGATCCGGTGCGGGTGATCGACGCCGCGCCCGGCGACGGCAAGCCGATCACCGTGACGACGTACACGAACACGCCGATCCCGCCGAAGCTCGAGCAGAACACGTTCTGGCAGGAGTTCAACAAGCGGGTCGGGTCGCCGGTGCAGGTGAACCTGACACCGTCGGTGGACTACGACAAGAAGTTCGCCACCGCGGTGGCCGGCGATCAGCTGGGCGACCTGTTCGTGGTCGGCGCGATCGCGCAGACGCCGCAGATGCTGGCCGCGAAGGCCGTCGACCTGACGCCGCATCTGTCCGGCGACACCATCAAGAAGTACCCGTTCCTGGCGAACCTGCCCGAGGTGGCCTGGAACTCGGGCATCTTCGACGGCAAGATCTACGGCGTCCCGATCCCGCGCGGCGCGATCAGCTCGCAGGTGATGTACAGCCGCGGCGACATCCTGGCCGCCGAGGGACTGCAGGCCGGGGTCAAGAGCGCCGACGAGTTCGTCGAGCTCTGCAAGGGCCTGACGAACAAGAAGCTGAACCGTTTCGCGCTGGCCTCCGCGCCGACGCAGTTCGTCCGGAACATGTTCGAGATCCCGAACACCTGGAGCAAGGACGGCGACAAGCTGGTCAGCAACCTCGAGCACCCTGCGCACGAGGAGGTGTTCGGCATCCTGCAGAAGCTCTGGAAGTCGGGCTACATCCATCCGGACGCGTACGCCGGGCAGAACCAGGACCTGAAGACCCGGTTCTCGAACGGCTCCAGCCCGCTCGTCCAGGACACGTTCAGCGGCTGGCCGACGTACCTGCAGATGATGACCGATCCGAAGGCCGAGATCGCGATCATCGCGCCGCCGAAGCACGACGGCTCCGGGCAGGGCAAGACCTGGCTGGGCGCGCCGGCGATCGGTGTCACCGCGATCAGCAAGAAGGCCGAGGGCCGGGTCGAAACACTGCTGGCCTACCTGAACTTCCTGGCGGCGCCGTTCGGCACGCAGGAGTACCTGTTCCGCAAGTTCGGTCTGGCCGGGGTGCACCACACGATGGTGAACGGCAGCCCTGTGCTGAACGCGAAGGGCTTCAGCGAGACCCAGCTCGGCCTGATGTACCAGGCGGACGCGCCCTGGACGATCTTCCTGCCCGGCAAGGAAGGCAGTGCCGAGAACCAGTTCAACGCGATGAAGTCGGTGTGCCCGACGGCGCTCGCCAACCCGGCGGCCGGCGTGTACTCCGAAACCAGCAACCGCAAGAACAAGCAGCTCAACGACGCGATCAACCAGGTCACCGACGACATCGTGCAAGGCCGCAAGCCGGTGTCGGCGTGGGCCACGGCAGTCAAGAAGTGGAAGAGCGACGGCGGCGACAAGATCGCCGAGGAACTCGCCCAGGCCCTGAAGGCCTCGCGCTGAGCTGCCATGAGAACGCACTCACTGGTTGAGACTGTCCGCGACCTGCGGAAGGCCGGCGAGGTAACCTCGGAGGCGATGCAGTTGCTGCAGCGAGGGATCCTCACAGCGGACGCAGAACTCCGCGAAGGCCACATGGCCGGCCGTCTGCCGGCCCTTCAGGACGTCCGCCTGACGCTGTACCGCCTGCCGGTCGCCGAGGTGACGGCGCACGCCCGGCTCGCGACCGACGCCGGGGACGGCAACCTCGACTCCATCACTCTCGAAGCCGACCCGGGCGTCGTCGGCCGACATCGGAAGGAACACCCTTGAACTCCAGCCAGCCCATCCGCTTCGCCGCCGTCGGACTTGACCACGCGCACATCTTCGGCCAGGTCGCCGGCCTGCTGAAGGCCGGTGCGACGTTCGCCGGGATGGCCACCGACGACCCGTCGGCGGCGGTCGCGGTCTCGGTCCGCGAGCGGTACCCCGACGTACCGTTCGTCGACGACCCGGACGAGCTGATCGCCGCCGACGGGATCGACCTGATCGTGACCGCCGCCGTACCGGACCGGCGCGGGCCGATCGCGGTCGCGGCGTTGCGGGCCGGCAAGGACGTGGTCGCGGACAAGCCCGGGTGCGTCACCCTCGAGCAGCTCGAGGAGATCGAGAAGGCGGTCGACCAGAGCGGCCGGTTCTGGTCGGTGACGTTCTCCGAGCGGTTCGAGGTCGCGTGCGTCGTCAAGGCCGGCGAGCTGGTCCGCGAGGGCCGGATCGGCACCGTGGTGCAGACACTCGGCGTCGGGCCGCACCGGATCGGCGACCGCGGTCATCTGGCCGGTGGCGGCGGCCGCCCGGACTGGTTCTACGACAAGGCCCGCTACGGCGGCATCCTGACCGATATCGCTTCGCACCAGATCGATCAGTTCCTCTGGTTCACCGGTGCGCGGACCGGTGAGGTGGTGACCAGCTCGGTCGGGAACTTCGCCAACCCCGACGAGCCGGGGCTGCAGGACTTCGGCGAGATCCTGCTGCGCAGCGACAACGCCCAGGGCTACATCCGCGTCGACTGGTACACCCCGGACGGCCTGCCGACCTGGGGCGACGGCCGGCTGACGGTGCTCGGCACCGAGGGCTACATCGAGATGCGCAAGTACGTCGACCTGGAAGGCCGCCCGGGCGGCAACCACCTGTTCCTGGTGGACAACAAGGGCACGCACTACATCGACTGCTCGGACGTCGAGCTGACCTACTTCCCGGATCTGCTGCGCGACGTACGGGACCGGACCACGACGGCCGCGCCGCAGGAGCACACGTTCGAGACGATGCGGCTGGCCCTGACGGCGCAGCAGAATGCGACCGTCCGCGGAGCGGCCCGATGAAGGTCGCGATCGTCGGCTGCGGCAACATCAGCCACCGGCACGCCGAGGCGTACGCGAAGACGGGCCGGGCCGATCTGGTCGGGGTCGCCGACATCGTCGAGACCAAGGCGCGGGCGGCGGCGGAGAAGTACGGCGCGACGCCGTACGCGAGCGTGGCGGAGCTGCTGGCGGCAGAGGACCCCGATCTGGTCTCGGTGACGACGCCGCCCGGCAGCCACGCCGAGATCGCGATCGAGGTCCTGGCGGCCGGCAAGTCGGTGCTCCTGGAGAAGCCGCCGGTGCTGAGCCTCGCCGAGCTGGACGAGGTCGCGCGGGCCGAGGAGACGAGTGAGGGATCGGTCTGGGTGGTGTTCCAGCACCGGCATGGTTCCGGGGCCATCCGTGCCGCGGACCTGCTCGGCCGCGGCGCGCTCGGCCGTCCGTTGGTCGCGGTCTGCGAGACGCTGTGGTTCCGGCCGCGCAGCTACTTCGATCCGGAGTGGCGCGGCACCTGGGTCGGTGAGGGCGGCGGACCGACCCTCGGGCACGGCATCCACCAGATCGACCTGCTGCTGCATCTGCTCGGACCGTGGCGGACGATCACCGCGTCCGCGGTCCGGCTGGAGCGTCCGGTCGAGTTCGAGGACGTCTCGACGGCCTCGGTGACCTTCGAGAGCGGCGCGGTCGCGACCGTGGTGAACAGCCTGCTGTCGCCCCGGGAGCTGAGCCGGATCCGGATCGACACGTCCGGTGGAACGCTCGAGGTGAACCACGTCTACGGCTACTCGGACCGGGACTGGACGTTCCATCCGGCACCGGACGCGGCCAAGGCAGCCACGCTCGGCCTCGATCCCGGTGTCCGGCAAGCAGACGGCCTGCTCGTCGGCACGGCGGAGTCCGGGGCTGCGGCCGACCCCTGGGCCGCGTCGGCCGGCGAGGACGTGCCGAGCAATCACGACGCCCAGATCACCCGGCTGGTCGACGACCTGCTGAGTGGCCGCACCCACGAGACCACGCTGGCGAGCACGCGGCCGACGATGGAGTTCGTCACGGCCCTCTACGCGTCGTCGATCACCGGCGGGCCGATCCACCGGACCGATCTCACCCCGGCCCACCCGTTCTATCGCGCACTCCACGGCAACCTCCCGAAACCCCAGGTCACCGAGTCGTTCCTGCCGTGATCCGGCCACCGGGCGGGTGCCGTCAAGCAGCTGTCCTGAGAGGAATCTCGTGTTCCCCACGTTCACTGTTCCTGTCCTGCCCGACGGTGTGGTCAGCCGGTCGATCAACGCCGAGAACCGGACCGGCGCGCCCGGTGCGGCTGCGCGGGCCGCGTCGGCGCTCGGTCCGTCCCGAAAAGGTTCGCCCGCTCTCGTGCTGCCCGCGGGGGAGACGGCTGTCCTGGCCGAAATCGACGGCCCGGGCGTGATCCGGCACATCTGGCTGACGGTTCCCGACCGCACCGAGCGCGGTCCGTTCGTCCTCCGGGACCTCGTCCTGCGGGCGTACTGGGACGGGGCGGACCTGCCGTCGGTCGAGGTGCCGCTCGGCGACTTCTTCTGCAACGGCTTCGGCACCCGCGCACTGGTCACCTCCGCCCCGATCGTCGTCGCGCCGACGGGTGGGATGAACTGCTACTTCCCGATGCCGTTCCGGACGGGCGCTCGCCTCACGCTCGAGAACCAGCACGCCGGCGAGCTGCCCGGGGTGTACTTCCAGATCGACTACACGCTCGGCGACGACATCAGCCCCGGTACGCCGTACTTCCACGCGCAATGGCGGCACTGCGACGGTACGGCGGCGTTGGGCACCGACCACGTGATCCTCGATGGGGTCGAGGGCCGCGGCACGTACGTCGGCACGTATCTCGCGCTGACCTCCCTGCATCGGTACTGGTGGGGCGAGGGCGAGGTCAAGTTCTTCGTCGACGGCGACGACGAGTTCCCGACGTTGTGCAGCACCGGCCTGGAGGACTACGCGGGCGGCGCGTGGGCCTTCCAGGACGCGCTGCGCACCGACCCGGAGCCGGAGATCGTCACCTTCAGCGCGCCGTACTGCGGGTATCCGTTCCACTCGGCGCGCGACCGGACGAAGGCGTCGCCGTTCTCGACCGAGGCCCTGCCGATGCACGGCCTGTACCGCTGGCACCTGCCGGACCCGATCCACTTCGCCGAACGCCTCAAGGTCACCGTCCAGCAGATCGGCGCCTGGGACCACGGCCTCTTCGAACGTCAGGACGACATCGCCACCACGGCGTACTGGTACCAACTCCCACCCCACAACCCGTTCCTGCCACTGCCCGAACCCGACTCCCGCCACCCCCGCTAGGCGACGGTCCGGCGGCCGAGCCTCAGTGCGGACGCTCCCGGATCACGTCGGGGGCGGACTTGGGGCGCCGAGGGTCAGCGGCGGGGGCCGAGCGGGTCGTCGGCCGGAGGCGTGGGGGAGCGGCGGGTGGTGTTGGTGAGGGACCGTTCGGGGAGCCAGATGACGAAGGTGCTGCCGACGCCGAGCTCGGAGTGCAGCGTGACGGTGCCGCCGTGGGACTCGGCGATCTGGCGGACGATCGCGAGCCCGAGACCGGCCCGCCGCTGGCCGGTCGACGGCACCGTCGCGGGCGACTGCTGCTGGCCGGCCCGGTAGAACCGGTCGAACACGCGATCGGCGTCGTCGGCTGCGATCCCCGGGCCCTCGTCGCGGACCGCGATCCACGCCCAGCCGTTGCGGCTTCCGACCGCGAGCACCAGTTCGCTGCCGCCGCGGGCCAGCCGGACCGCGTTCGAGAGCAGGTTGTCGACCGCCCGGCGCAGCGCCGACGCGTCCCCGGCGGCGACCGGGCCGGGCGCGAGCCGCCGTACGACGCGGAGCTCGCGGTCGGCGGCGAGCAGCTCGTACTCCTCGGCGGCCTCGCCCGCGATGGTGGCGAGCTCCACGTCGGCGTCGACGAACGCCGGTGACGACCGGCGCGCGGAGGCGAGCAGGTCCTCGACGAGCCGCGTCATCCGCTGGATCGCGCGACCGACGATCGCGGTCGCCTGCGCGCGGTCGTCCGGTGTCGTGTCGTCGTGCGCCAGGACGGCGTCGACGTTCGCCTGGATCACGGCGAGCGGGTTGCGCAACTCGTGCGAGGCGTCGTCGACGAGCTGACGCTGGGACAAGAACGCAGTCTCGAGCCGGCCGAGCATGCCGTCGACCGTGTCGGCCAGGTTGCGCAGCTCGTCGTGCGGTCCCTGCAGGGCGATCCGGCGGGACAGGTCGGTCGCGGAGATCTCCTGCGCGGTGGCAGTGATCCGCCGTACCGGACGCAGGACCCGGCCCGACAGCCACCAGCCGGTGCCGAGACTGACCAGGAACAGCGCGCCCATGCCGGCCGCCGAGTAGTTCCGCAACGTTTGGAGCGTCTGGTAGTTGACCGCGGACTGCACACTCGTGAGCTCCGCGGCCTGGATCACCTGCCCCGGCTTGAGATGGAGATTGCCCTGCGCATCCTTGTAGTACTTCTTGACCTCGATCTGGTCCAGCGGCTTGGGCTCGAGGATCTGGGACAGCGCGACGTACACGCCGCCGAGCAGCAGGGCGGACAGCGCGATCAGGACAGCGGAATAGGTGAGCGTCAGGCGGAACCGGATCGTCTGCGCCCAGAGCGGGAGCTTCATGTGTCACCTCGGAGGCGGTAGCCGCGGCCGATCACGGTCTCGAGGATCGGTTCCTCGCCCTCGCGCGCGAGTTTGCGGCGCAGGGTGCCGACGGTCACCCGGACGGTCTGGGTGAAAGGATCTGCGTTCTCGTCCCAGACGTGTTCGAGCAGTTCCTCGGCCGAGATCACGTGCCCGGGGCGCGACATCAGGTACCGCAGGATGCCGAATTCCTTCAGCGTCAGCGGGAGCTCGCGCCCGGCCCGGGTGGCCAGGTGCCGCGAAGAGTCCAGGACCAGGTCGCCGACGTGCAGCTGGGTGGTGCCGTTGGTGACGTCGCGGCGGAGCAGCGCGCGGATCCGGGCGAGCAGCTCGACCAGCGCGAACGGCTTGGTCAGGTAGTCGTCGGCGCCTTCGTCGAGGCCGCGGACGCGGTCGGCCAGCGAGGCGCGCGCGGTCAGCATCAGCACCCGCAGCTCCCGTCCCGACGCCACCTCGATCTCGCCGCGGCGGACCGCGCGGCACAGGTCGAGGCCGCTGGTGTCCGGCAGCGTGATGTCCAGGATCGCCAGGTCGTACGGCGTGCTCGCGAGTTTGTCCATCGCCTCGGCGCCGGTGGTGGCCGCGTCGACGGCGTACCCGGCCCGGCCGAGTCCCGAGCGCAGCGCGCTGACCAGGCCTTCCTCGTCCTCCACCACAAGTAGTCGCACGCACCCAAGGTAGCCGGGAACCCGCGCCGGTCCGGCCTGTGCTTTCGGCGGGCTTTCGGTCGGCTTTCCGGTCGTTTTCGCGCCTGCTTGATGAGCTGTGGCCAGGCGAATCGAAGGAGATCCTGATGAAACTCCCGGTCAAACGGCTGGTCCTCGGCAGTGCGGTGGCGGTGGCGGCGCTCGGTGCGGGCGGGATCGCGTACGCCGCCGGAAACGACCCCGCGCCGGAGCAGGGGTACGTGACGGTGGAGGACGGCGACACCACGCCGTCACCAGCGCCCTCGAAGGACTGTCCGGACAAGGGCGGCCAGGGCGGCCAGGGGCAGGGCGAGCAGCCGTCCCAGCCGTCCGAGCAGAACCCTGCTGGAAACGCATGACCGCGGCAACGCTCGAGCACGCGCTGTTCGAGGTGAAGCGGGTTGTCGTCGGGCAGGACCAGCTCGTCGAGCGGATGCTCGTCGGGTTGCTTGCCCGCGGCCACTGCCTGCTGGAAGGCGTGCCGGGCGTCGCCAAGACGCTCGCCGTGCGCACCCTGGCCGAGGTGATCGGCGGCCGGTTCGCCCGGCTGCAGTTCACCCCGGACCTGGTGCCCGGCGACATCATGGGGACCCGGATCTGGCGGCCGTCCACCGAGGGGTTCGACACCGAGCTCGGCCCGGTGTTCGCGAACCTCGTCCTCGCCGACGAGATCAACCGGGCGCCGGCCAAGGTGCAGTCCGCGCTGCTCGAGGCGATGGCCGAGCACCAGGTCAGCATCGGCGGTACGTCGTACCGGCTGCCGGAGCCGTTCCTGGTGCTCGCGACCCAGAACCCGATCGAGTCCGACGGCGTGTACGCGCTGCCGGAGGCGCAGCGGGACCGGTTCCTGCTGAAGATCACAGTGGACTACCCGACGCCGATGGAGGAGCTGACGATCCTGCAGCGGATGAGCGCGCACCGGCCGCACGCGAACGCCGTCCTCACCCCGGAGCAGGTCGTACAGTTGCAGGAGGCAACGGACGACGTGTTCGTCCACAACGCGGTCGCGGAGTACGTCGTACGCCTCGTGCACGCGACCCGCGTGCCGTCGCAGTACGGGATTCACGATCTGGCCGGTGTGCTGGAGTTCGGCGTCAGCCCGCGGGCGACGCTGGGACTGGTCGCGGCCGGGCGGGCGCTGGCGTCGCTGCGTGGACGAGACTACGTGTTGCCGGCCGACGTGTACGACGTCGCGCTGGACGTGATGGCGCACCGGTTGGTGCTCACGTTCGACGCGCTCGCCGACGGGGTCGATCCGCGGTCGGTTGTCACGCGGATCCTGCACACCATCGAGCAGCCGCACGTGGTGCCCTCCGACGACGCCCAGGGCTCGGCGGCATGACCGACCTGCTGATCGGGCGGGAGCGGGCCCTGCGCGCGCTCGAGCTGACGGTGAAGCGGAAGCTGGAAGGCTTCCTGCACGGCGAGATCACCGGCCTGCGCAGCGGTCCCGGCAGCGAACCCAACGAGGCGCGCCCGTACCAGCCCGGTCAGGACGACGTACGGCGGATGGACTGGAACGTGACGGCTCGCTCGCTGGAACCCCATGTCCGGGCGCCGCTGGCGGAGCGCGAGCTGGAGACGTGGGCCTTGCTGGACGCGTCCGCGAGCATGGACTTCGGCACCGTGCTCAGCGAGAAACGCGACCTGGCCGTCGCGATCGTCGGGGCGGTCGGCCTGCTCTCCGACGGCCCCGGCAACCGCCTGGGCGTCCGCATTGCCCAAGGCAACGACCTCCGTCGCCTCTCCGCCGCCTCCGGTGCCGTTCAACTCCGGCGAACCCTGCGCACCCTTTTGTCGCTGCCCCGACCCGAGCCAGGCGCTGTTCCGGCGACAGATCTGGGTCTGGCGATCAGTCGCCTCAACCGCGACCACCCGCGGCCGGGCCTGCGCCTGATCGTGTCGGACTTCCATGAATCCGGCTGGGCGGATCCGCTGCGGAGATTGGCGGCCAGGCACGAAGTGATCGCGGTGGAAGTCCTGGACCCCCGCGAGCTCGAACTCCCCGAGGTCGGCCTGCTCACCCTCGTCGACCCGGAGACCGGACGACGCCGCGAGGTCCAGACGTCCAGCCGCAGACTCCGCCGCCGGTACGCCGACGCGATGGCGGTGCACCGCGAACAAACCACCCAGGCGATCCGGGCCGCCGGTGCGGCGCACCTCGTGCTGCGCACCGACACCGACTGGGTCCGGGACGTCGCCGCCTTCACCACCGCGCGCCGCCGGGCCGGCGTCCGGCGGAACCCGACTGCTGTGAGGACCAGATGAGATTCGAGCAACCGCTGTGGCTCTGGCTGCTGGTGCTGGTCGCCGCGCTCGTGGCGGCGTACCTGATCGCCCAGCGCCGCCGGACGAAGTACGCCGTCCGGTTCGCGACCCTCCCGATGCTGGAGAAGGTCGCCCCGAAGCGGCCCGGCTGGCGCCGGCACGCGCCGGCCGCGGCCTTCCTCGCCGCGCTGACCGTGCTGACGATCGCGATCGCCCGGCCGGTCGCGGACCTCCGGGTCCCGCGCGAGCGCGCCACCGTCCTGGTCGCGATGGACATCTCGAACTCGATGGCGGCGACCGACGTCGCCCCGAACCGATTCGAGGTCGCGAAACAGGCCGCGGTCCAGTTCGTGCGGGACCTGCCGGAGAAGTTCAACGTCGGGCTGGTGTCGTTCGCGCGCACCGCGACCGTGGTGTCGGCGCCGAGTACGAACCACCAGGCGACCGTCGACGCGATCAACAGCCTGCAGTTGAGCGACTCGACAGCGATCGGGGACGCCGTCCTCACCAGCCTGCAGGCGGTGCGGACGATCGACCCCGACGATCCGCCGCCCAGCCGGATCGTGCTGCTGTCCGACGGCGGCAACACCGCGGGCAGCCCGGTCGACCAGGCGGCCGAGGCGGCCGCGCAGGCCGGCGTACCGGTGTCGACGATCGCCTACGGCACGCCCGACGGAACCGTGAACCTGGAAGGACGCGAGATCCCGGTTCCCGCGGACACCGAGGCACTGCAAGGTCTCGCCGACGCGACCGACGGGTCCTTCTACGAGGCCGAGAGCGACGAGCAGTTGCGTGACGTCTACTCCGACCTCCAGTCCTCCATCGGCTGGACCACCGAGCCGCGCGAGATCACCAACCTCGTTGCCGGGATCGCACTGGCGGCGGCGTTGCTGGCCGCGCTGGCCTCGCTGCTCTGGTTCTCCCGCCTTCCTTGATCAGGAGCCACCTATGCCTCCACATCTGGGCCACCCGTTCCGCGGACCGGACTACGTCCCCGGTCCGCCCCCCAGCTCCGTCACCCCGGCCCCCGCTCCGGCATCCCCCTCTCCGGCGGCGGCACCTCAGGCCGGGGTGACGGCCCAGCCACTCATCCCGCCGGTAGCGCCCCCGGTTGCTCAGCCGGTTGCTCAGCCGGGCGTTCGGTCCGGCGCGGGGCGGCGGCGCGCAGGGCTGGTCATCGGCACGCTCGCCCTCTCCATCACGGCCGGCGGACTCGCCGGCGCCGTCACCGGCGGCCGTGGGCCCGCGACGGATCTCCAGCAGTCGTCAGCACCTCCCGCGGCCGCCCAGGGTTCCATCACCGCGGCCGCCGCGAGCGTCCTGCCGGGCGTCGTCTCGGTCCGGGCAGGACGAGCGACCGGCTCCGGCTTCGCGGTCGACCAGCAAGGTCATGTGGTCACGAACGCACATGTCGTAGAAGGAGCGAGTGATGTCTCACTGGTCCTGTCGACCGGCCGTACCGTCGACGCGCGAGTCGTCGGCGCCGACGAGGACAACGACCTCGCCGTACTCCAGGTCGCGCCCGCCGACGCCGCGGCCCTGCGCGCGCTCCCGCTCGGCCGGTCCGCACAACTCCAGGTCGGCGACCCGGTGCTGGCCGTCGGATCCCCACTCGGCCTGGAAGGAACCGTGACCGCCGGCATCGTCAGCGCCGTCGACCGCCAGGCCCGCTTCGGCGACAACAGCACCCGCCAGACCGCGATCCAGACCGACGCCGCCATCAACCCCGGCAACTCCGGCGGCCCGCTCGTCAACGCCGCCGGTCAGGTCGTCGGCGTCAACACCGCCATCGCCACCCTCGGCGCCACCCGCTCCGGCAACATCGGCATCGGCTTCGCCATCCCGGTCGACCGGATGACCACCATCGTCGACAACCTCCTGGACTGACGCCGAAGATCAAAGGGGAGAAGGGCGGCCGAGCTCAGAGCGGTGGCTCGCTTCAGTGGCCGGCTGGAGGTCGTCTGTGTTCCGTCAGCGTGTCAGAACGCCCCGAACTGGTGAGCGGTATGGTCGGATCCTCAAAGGGCCGACCGCGGACGCCGGGGCCGACCGCCGAGCGTTGGGGTCCTGCACGGCGTCAGCCGGCCGACCATGCCGCTGGCCGACCAGGTCCCCTGCTTGTACGAACCCGAGTCGCAGCGTGTTCGTCAACCGCGAGGCACTGGTCGACGGCACCCTGCCTGCCTTGTTACACCTGTCGCCGTTTGCGGATCCGATCGCCACGCGACCACCGAACGCGGTTGGGAACCCGTGCTCGACGGCATACCTGGTACGCCGCCACCGTCCCGTACAAAACACAGCGCCTTCAAGCAGCTGAGTCCCCCCTTTTGGTGGGCCGGTTCCGAGTTCGCCAGGAGCGGTACAGAACCAACGCCCCCACGACACAGTCCGGCTCGGCCCGTACCCGGTTGCACGGGGCGGCGCGCCGCGCAGCGGGTCAGCTGGTACGACGCCGTTGCCTTGTGCAACCAGATGTCGTCGGACGCCCTGTTGCCGCCCGCGTAGGCGATCGATGGCGACCAGGTTGCGTGGGAATCGGTCGTCGCCCGGCTGCCGCTTGCCGACCGAGGCCGAGTGGCAATACGCATGTACCGGCGGCACGCCCGGCTACCGCTACGGACCACTCGACGAGATCGCGGGGTGCGTATGGCCGCGCGAGGGCTGACGCGCCAGCCGGATCCGTCCCCGAGGAACGACTGCGTCACTTGGTCGACGACCCGGGCCGCGGTGTCGTACTCCATCCAGTTGTGCCGGTTCGCCCGGGTGGCAGGACAATCGCACGCTGCCGGAGGCGCTGGAAGGACTCCTCGCTCTCTCCGACCGGCAGCAGCACAACAGCCTCCTGCCCGCAGGGCCGCGGTGAGGAGGTGTTGTGTTGTCCGCCCGCTACCCGGTGGCTGCAAAGGCAGCCGCTTGCTGGAGAACAGCCTCGTCGGCCCTCCAGCGCGAGCGGTCCGGGATGCTCTCCCCGCTGCCGGCTGCCTCGACATCCGCCGCTACCGCGAGTCCAACCCGACCGTCGCCCGGCAGTTCCGCACGCCGCGGCCCGGCATCCAGCGATGCCGCGCGCCCAGCTTGGGCGTCGTACAGCGCCGCCCGTCCAGGTTGTGCGTCGAGCGGTGCCGCGCGTCCGGGTTGGGCGTGGGGCGGTGCCGCGCGTCCAGGTTGGGCGTCCGGCGATGCCGTACGTCCGGGTTGGGCGTGGGGCGGTGCCTCGCGTCCGGGTTGGGCGTCGGGCGGTGCTGTACGCGGTGCGTCGGTGTCCACTGGTGCCGTACGTCGGGCCCGGGCATCTGGAGACGCCGTACGTCGTGGCTGGGCGTGTGGCGGTGCGGTGCGTCGCGCGGTGGTGGGTGCGGGTTCGGCCCAGGTGGGCCGAGTGACGTGGACTTCGCCGTTGGTGATGGTGATGTGCCAGCGGCCCTTGTGTAGGTCGGTGTGGTGACGACGGCAGAGCAGGGCGAGGTTCGAGACCTTGGTGTCGCCGCCGTCGATCCAGGAGATCAGGTGATGGGCGTCGCACATGACCGGCGGCGCCCCACAGACCACGCAGCCACGGTCGCGGGCCTCCAGCGCGCGGCGCATCGCCTTGGTGACCAGGCGCACCCGGCGGCCGACGTCGAGCGGCTCGGAGTTCGAGCCGAGCACCAGCGGGATGATGTTCGCGTCACAGGCCAGCCGGCGGATCGTGGCGGCCGATAGCCCGCCGCTGTAGACGGTGCGCCCGACCGCGTCCGCGGTCGCGGCCTTGAGGTCGTCGAAGTCGATCGTGACCGTGATGGTCGCCTTCGCGCCATACCCGGCCACCCGACCACCGGTCCCCGCGGCACCGGCTGCACCGGCTGTGTCCTCGGCGCTCTCAGCCGCCGAAGCCACGGCTGCGATGTCCCCTGTACCCGCGGTGCGCGCGGCGCCACCTGTACCCGCGGTCCCCGCGGTGCCCGCGGCGGGGTCGGTGGTGGGGCCGGTGGTGCGGCCGGCTGTGGGGCCGGTGGTGTCCCACACGGCGGCGGCGATGCCCAGGGCGGTGGACAGCGCGTCGGCCTGGCGCTTGTCACGCGGCCGCGGGTCGTGTTCGCCGTCGACGGTCTTGTGCGGGCGGGCACCGGCATGCACGACCGCCCGCAACAGCTCGGCGTTCTCGTTGGCCAGGAAACCCTTGAACTTCACCCCGTTGTCCGCGGCCGACAGCGTCAACGACTCCCGTTCGTAGGCCTTGTGCTCTTCGGGTTCGGGGCCGTCGGAGTCCAGCAGATCGGCGATCTCCTTCGCGGCCGTGCGCAGCTCGCCGGGCGACAAATGACCAGCGAGCCCGACCAGCTGCTCCGCGGCCGCATCCAGGTGCTCCACCGGCACCCGGGAGCGGACCCGGTCCAGCCCGAACACGATCGCGGCCGCCTGCGCCGGACGCACCAACCACCCGCCGTCCGATCCGCTGTCTCTCGGTCCGCCCTCTTCGGGTCCGCTGTCGTTGGCGGTGTCGGCGGTTGCGGTTGCGGAGGAGGCCGTCCGCTCGAGGGCGGCCGCCACGGCCGGGTAGTGCGGGGCGGCCTGGGCCAGCCGGAGGGTGCGGCGGGCGGCCGGGGCGTCCAGGCGGTACCGGAAGCGCAGGAGTTCGGCGGTGTCGCGGGCGCCGAGCTCTTCGGCGTACCCGGTGGACTCGATCGCGGCGATCACGCTCAGCCGGTACGCCTCCCGGCGGGCCAGCTCGGCCTCCACCTCGTCGAGAGTGGACAGCAGTTCGCTGCCACTCATCGACCACACCGGCCGCTCACCCAGAAGCTCCATGGCATTGACTCTAGATGGCGCCACCGACAGTTTCCGAGCCGGAATCCCCTTATTTTGTGGGCTTTTCGTGGGCCCACAACCAGCAAACACCAGCGAGTCCTCATCGCTCCGGCTAGTGGCGACCGGCGGTGTCGTACAGGACCGGATTGAGGGGGGATCGGGGGATCTCGCCGGGGGTGGTGCCGGGCATCCAGTTGGCGAGGTCGGCGTGCTGGTTGTCGTTGGTGGGAGCGGCGGCGCGGATGTCGGCGTCGATGTAGATGACGGTCATCACGCGCCGGGGCTCGGTGCCGCGGTTGGGGCCGGCGTGGTGGAAGGTCCAGCCGCGGTGGAAGGACGCATCGCCGAGGGCGAACGATTCGACGACGTCCTCGAAGCTCTGCTCGGCCACGGCGGTCTTCAGCTGTTCCTCGGACTCGTCGGAGATCGGGAGGTCGCGGCCGAAGGCGAAGTTGTGGCTGCCGCGGGCGAACGCGAGCGGCCCCATCTCCCGCGGGGTTTCCTGCAGCGGCAGCCAGATCGTCACGCACCGATCGGAGGACAACGGCCAGTAGTACTGGTCGGCATGCCACGGGGTGATGCCGCCGCTCGGCTCCTTGTAGAGCGCCTGGTCGTGGTACAGCCGGACGGCGTGCACGCCCAGCAGTTGCGCCGCGATACCGGCCAGACGCCGGGAGAACACGAGCTCCTTCACCAGTTCGTTCTGCTGCCACAAGTTCGTCACCTGCAGGAACGCCTTGCCGTACGTGTCGCGCTCGGCGAGCGGCAGGTGCTGGGTGTTGAGCCGGATCACCTCGGAGGTGATCGTCGGCTCGTACCGCGCGATGGTGTCTGGGCTCAGGACGCCGGACAGGTGGGCGAACCCGTCGCGGTTGAAGTCGGCGGTGGCGGTCGGCGGCAGACCGTCGTACGGCATGTCGAGCTCGTCGACGGAGAGGTCGGTGGTCGTCATGGCCTCCACGATTCCAACCGCGGCGCTCTGGGTGCTACGCCGCTGATGACCGGTTCCGGTACTCAGTTGTCCTCCTAGACTGTGCCGATGAACCCGCGCTACGAGCGGCCGGGAGTGCCGAGCGGTACGACGTTCACGTGCTTCACCAGGCGCGAGCGGTCGTTCGGCTTCGCCTGGCACTTCCACCGGGAGTACGAGCTGACGCTCATCACCGCGGGCTCCGGGACGAGGTACGTGGGTACCGATGTGGAGGGGTACCTGCCGGGCGATCTCGTGCTGCTCGGGCCCGATCTGCCGCATACCTACGCGTCGGATCAGCAGTCCGAGGCTGCCGTGACACAGTTCCGGCACGACTTCCTCGGTGCCGGCTTCTTCGAGCTCCCGCAGTTCGCGGCCGTCCAGGGTCTGCTGAGCCGCTCGGCCCGCGGTCTGTACTTCGGCCGCCACGAGCTGCACGCGGAGATCGCCGCGCTTCCGCGGCTGGCACCGGCGGATCAGACGCTGCGGCTTCTCGACGTACTGCGGCGTCTCGCCGGTGCGACAGCGACAGCGACACCGATCACCGGAGCCGGGTACGCCGCCGCGCCGAGCACCGCCGTACGGGATCGGGTCGACGTGGTGTGCCGGCACCTCCAGCAGGCGCACACCGAACCGGTCGTACTCGAGGAGGTCGCCGCGCTCGTCCACATGGCACCGACGTCGTTCAGCCGCTTCTTCCGCCGCGCGCTCGGCTGCACGCTGACCGACTACGTCAACCAGTTGCGCATCGAGACCGCCTGCCGTCTGCTCACCACCACCTCGCTCCCGATCACCGAGATCGCCACCCGCAGCGGCTACCACAACCTCGCCAACTTCAACCGCCGCTTCCGGGAGCAGAAGGGCATTCCTCCCACCAGCTACCGAGCCACCCACCACCGATCCGCCTGAGGTCGACGGACCCCGCGCACGTCGTACTGTGCAGGACCGGACGGAAGGGGAGCCGAATGCGGCGCGTGTTGGGTGTTGTTGCCGGGCTGTTGTACGTCGCAGTGGCGGTCCTGCTGTTCAAAGGGCCGAGTTTCGACATCGACGACGACGGTGAGGGAGCGGTGCACGTCAGTTGCGGCTCGCTGATCGCGGTCGGCTGGCCGAGCGACCACTCGTACCTCGACGACGAGAGCTCTACTTCGTGGGGCGACCACGTGACCGGCGACCGGAGCGTCGGCACCGCGGGACGGCTCGGGATCGCGCGCGACTGCTCGGAGCGGCGGGACACCTACCTCGCCCTCATCGTGATCGCCGGCGGCGCGGCGAACGTCGCTGCTGTCGCCGCGCTCGTCACCGGCCGCAGCGCCAGGAGTCCGATGAAAGCGTTTTGAAAGCGGCCTCCGCCACGCTGAGTCGACTGTGTACGTCGAGTGGGCTCGGGAGGCACGAGGGATGGCTGGTCAGCGGTGGGACATGAGTCAGGGCGCGTTCGACCAGGCGGCGAAGGGGACCGCCGGGCGCGCTCAGGACCTGGGCGGACTGGTCAAGCAGTTGGTCGAGGCCGCCGCGCCGCTGGAGGGGAAGTTCGGCGGTGAGGGCAAGAAGCAGTTCGACGCGTTCAAGCAGAACGTGGACAGCATCGCCGCGAGCCTGAACGCGGGGATGGCGCATCTCGCCGTCGGCCAGCACGGCGTCGGGACCGCGATGAACGCCGCGCAGAACGATCAGGTGACCACGGCCAAGCAGAACATGGGCGCGGCCGAAGGTCAGTCCGACGCCGCCCGCCGATTCAGCGGACGCTGAGGGGGACCGGGACATGAACGAGCGCAACAGCTACGACATCGCCGCCTCAGAGCAGGTACAGACCCGGGTCAAGCAGCTCTCCGGGCAGATCAACTCGCTGATCGGCCAGCACGAGCGATCGGTCCAGGTGTTGCTGTCGGACGCGTCCATCTCGGACGTCACCGAGGAGTACCGCAGCATCGAGTCGGCGTTCAGCAAAGCCGCCGAGGACGTGCGCGCCATCATCAAGCTGCTCACCGACACCCTGCAGGCCAACGACCGTACGGCGGACGCCGCGCTGAAGAAGGCCCGCTCCGCCGTCAACCAGATCCCGCACTGATGTCGGCGTCATGACGGACTGGGACATCGACCCGGAAGGGGTCAGCCAGGTGCTGCAGGCGACGTACGACGAGGCGACCAAGCTCGAGACGTACGCCGGGAACTACGGGCAGTACCTTCAGGGCGCGGCGAGCAACGCGGGCGGGCTGATCGCCGACGCGCTGAACGGATTCGCGATCAGCTACAACGGGACGTTCAACGCGATCGCGGCCCAGGTCATCGCATCGATGACCGGCGCCAAGGATGCCACGATCGCCTACCTGGACGGGCATTACGAGATGGCGCTGAACGCACAGCGCGGCGCCAACGGTGCGTTCGACCGCGAGCACCAGGTCGCGCAGCGCAAGTCGGAGGAGCAGTTGAAGGCGCGCGAAGGCCAGCGTGAACCCGGCTCGCCGGACCGCCCGGGGACGGGCAAGTTCGAGAAGGCGGGCAGCGAGGAGGTCGGCCCGGCCGAGCCCTATACCGGCACCGGGGCCACGTCGACGGTGGATTCCGGCAAGACCCCGGGCGGAGCCGCCTGATATGCCGCTGGTCAACCCCGACGGCCTGCCGGACCTGATCCCCGGCAACCTCGACTACGTCGAGTCCAACGGCCGCAACCTGTCCGACGTCGGGCAGTTCATCACCGACACCGGCGCCGCGGTCAGCCAAGCGTTCTGGCGGTTGCAGGGTGTGTACGTCGCTCCCGAGGCGTACCAGCTGATGACGACGATCAACCCGGCGTACAACGAATGCGCCCGCGTCGGGAACGCGATCAAGGACGCCGGCAACGCGCTGCAGTGCTATGTCCGCGAGGTCCGTCCGCTGCACGAGCGGCTCGAACGCACCAAGCGCGAGGCGTACACATTCCTCGAGGTCATCGACCGGGAGGTCACGTCCGAGGGCGAGGACTGGAACGACCACGAGAACATCATCGCGGACAACAACCGGCTCGCCGAGACGATGAGCAACCTCGTCCTCGAGATCCTCGGCTGCCAGGTCCGCTGGGCCAACAAGATCGAGGCGATCTACGGCGGCGCCGGCTGGAACCCGGAGACGATGGACCGGAACTGGCAGCCGGGGATGCCGTACCGGCCCAGCCCGAAGGTGATCTCGAAGACGGACGAGCCGGTGTACCCGCCGTGGGGCGGGTACGAGGAGTGGGACAAGCCGTGGATCATGGACGTCGGCGATTTCGCCGTCGACGTCGTGGACTCGCTGACCGTGATGAGCGGCCTCCAGTGGTTGCTGCGGGAGAAGTTCCACGTCAGGTCGATGTTCGGTCACGAAACGGCCGACATGTACACGACGTTCGACGCATGGGGTGAGGCGGCGACGGACTTCGTCGCGCTGATCCACGCCATTCCCGGTGTCGGCGACGCGATGGACATGGTCACGCCGGACGGCTTCGGCGAGGATCTGGACGCCCGCTTCGACGCGCAGATCGACGACATCCGCGAGGACTGGGACTCCGGCAACCAGGTCCGCGCGGTCGCCGGCGTGCTCGGCTTCGTCCCCGGCCTCGGCAAACTCGCCACCATCGCCACCAAGACCGGCCGCTTCGCCGGCCTCGCCGGCAAGGTCCCCACCATCGGCAAGATCGCCGACGCCGCCGGCGCCTACCTGGGATTCAAGGCCGAGATCCGCGCCTCGGTCATCCGCGGCGCCACCAGACTCCCGGTCCTGGGCAACGTCCTGAAAGGCATCTCGCACATCCCCATCCTCGGCGAAACAGTCCGCATCCACCGCGGCGTCCCCCTCGGCAAAACCCCCGAAATCCCTGAAGCCGAACTCCCCGACCCCCACACCCCGACCCAACCTCACGAACCCCCCGCCCACTCCGGCGTCCCGGGCCAGCCGGCGGATCCCCGCAAACCGGCAGACCCAGGCCGCGTGGCCGTCCCCGGCGAGCCGGTAGACCCGGGCCGCCCGGCCGTGCCGAGCCATCCGGTCGATCCGCGCCGGCCCGTGGACCCCGGGCGCTCGGTCGTGCCCGGTCGTCCCAGCGTTCCAGGCGAGCCGGTAGACCCCGGACACCCGGTGGATCCACGCCGGCCGGTGGACCCCGGCCGCACAGTCGTCCCGGGCCACCCGGTCGATCCCGGCCGCTCGATGGGCCGGGTGGACCCGGGCGGCGTCAACCCCGGCGACGGGCGTGGCCACGACCGCAGCGGCGTACCTGAGCCGAACACCACAGACCGCGGCCGCCACCAGCACGAGGCCGGCTCCACCGACAAGCCGACCGTCACTACCCCCAACTCTCACCACACCCGCAACGAACCCGACGGCCACCAAGAACAGCAAGGCCGCCAAGAACAACAAGGCAAGCGCGAACCACAGCGCCGGCGCGACCCCGCAGACCCACGCGAGCCGGCGGACCGGCATGATCCGGCAGACCGGCGCGACCCGCAGGAACGGCGCGAGCCGGCGGACAGGCATGAGCCGCAGGGTCGCAACGAACCGCGGCGGCGAGGTGAGCCGGACATGCCCGGCGGACGCGAGCAGGCCGGTCGCGACCGCACCCCGGAACCGATCGTCAACCCGACTCAGGTCCCCGCTGGCACGCCCGACCCCCGAGGCACCAACACCCACCCCGGCGATGGCACGCGGCCCTCGAACAAGCGACCCGACCCCGACCACGCCGGAACGCCGGACCGCCTCAAACCCCCCAACCCGCGCGACCCCGAACACGATCCGAACGACGACCGCGACCGTACGACGGACGACCACGGCGGCGAGCGCGACCGTACGAAAGACGGCGGCGGGGACCGTGACCGTACGAAGGGCGGTCGGGATGGAGGGCGTGCGAGCGGGGAGCACGATCGTGGTGCTGCTCGGTATCCGGAGCCCGCGCCGTTCGTACCGGGCCATGCAGCGCCTGGCGCCGACACCGGCCACCTGGCTCGCGCCGCACAGAGCGGCTCGCGTGACGGTGTACCCGAGCGGAACACCGGTGATGGTGTGCCGGCGAAGGCGATTGGGTTCATCGGGGCGCGGGTTCGGCGGTTCTACTCGCAGCCGGGGGCCCGGATCGAGCTGCTTGATCGGGGTAGCGAGCGGTACGGAATGTTTGCCGGACAGGCACGCGCCGAGCTGAACACGCCTGACCTGAAGAACCGGGCGCGCAAGGGCCGCGAGTATCTGGCGGAGGCGCTCGACGGCTCGCACCGGTACGCCGTGGTCGCCAGTGTGGGCGACCGGATCGCCTCCGCGATCTCGCTCGACGTACGCCGGGGTGAGCTGCAACTCAACAAACTCGGCAGCACCGCCGGTGTACCCGGCGCCGCGACGGCGGTCGAGCACTTCATCGCGCGGTACGCCGCGGAGAACGGCGGTCTCCCCGTGACGTCGGAGATGCCGCTCGACGACGCGCTTGAGTTCCACCACAACATCGGGCGCCGTACCGATCGACTACCCGGCAGCGGTCTGTCCGAGTGGTCGGCGCCCGACGTGCAGCAGATCGCCAAGCAGACCGAGTCGCTGTTCGACCACAACACATCGGCCCTGGTACGCCGGGACTTCGCGGATCTGCACGCTGCGCGCGTCGCAGGCTCGCCGTCCGGGATCGACCCGGGCGCCACGGCGGGCAGGCTGGTGCGGGAGGCCGACAGATTCCGCGAAGACGGCGGACGTGTCGAGGTCGTCGAGAACGACACCGGGGCCGACACGCACGTCGACCTCGGGGACGGCCAAGGCGTCACGGTGCCGGCGAAGGGGCGGTCGTTCGTCTCGTACGACGGCCGCGGTCGCCCGGCGTCGGTGCTGTCGATCCGGGACACGCCAACGCACGTACAGATCGAAGAACTCCGCCTCGGCGGGGCACCGACGCCCGGCTCGGTCGAGTCCGGCGTGCGCGAGCTGGTACGGCACGCATCCCGCAGCGGCCGCGACATCCGCGGACGGCTGACGGGCGACGCGCGGACGACGTTCGACCGGTCACTCGGTCTCGAGCACGGCCGTACGCCGGCCCCGGGCCTGCCGTCCCATGCGACAACCGAGATCTTCCACCATCTGCCCGAAGGCGAACGCCCGCCCGTACACAGGGTCGAACCCGACGGCACGCTCCACCGCGCCGGCGAGTCGAGTGCCGCGGGTGCCGCGGCGGCCGGCCACGCGGGTGCGGCCGAGACGCCAGGCCGTGACGGGCCGAGTGGTAGCGATGGCGGTCGGCACGAGAGCGGAGGTGACCTGAGCGGTTCGGCCGACCGCGCTCCACAGGGCAACGCGGAGCGTGCGGCGCGGCCGGAGGCGCGCGGGCGTTCGGGGCTTGCGGGGGAGCGGTCGGCGCATCGCGACGGTGCAGGGCGTGGTGAGGACGGCGGGGACCTGGGGGAGATCGGGCGGAGGCTGCTGGGGGAGGACGACCCTGGTCGGCGGGGTGCCGAGACGCCGGGTGGTGATCGGCGGGAGGACCGGGGCGGTGACCAGCGGGGTGGGGTCGGTCGGGGAGATCCCGATATCAGTCGGGCTGCCAAATGGCGGCCGGGGGACGAGAAGCTGATCGAGTCCGTGCGGTCGGATCGGCAGCGGACGGGGGGTCCTGGGGAGTATCGGCCGGCGGTTCGGCCGGTGTTGTGGGAGAGCACGGATCCGGACGGGAGCAAGCTGCAGCGGTTGCGGGACTCGCTGCCGGACGACCGGATAGAGGGCGTCGACGACTGGGCGGACAAGCTGGACGGTGGATCGGTCGAGGAGCTCGCGACGCGGACCGGTTGTGCTGAACGGTTCCGGGCGTTTGCGGAGGTCCTGCAGGGCGGGGAGCCGCGAGTTGCCCCGGGCAACGCGTTCGGCACCGGTGAAGGGCGCGCGGAGATGTGGGAGTGGCTCGGCGGCCGGCCCGGGGACCGCAGGCACGATCCGCGGCTGGGCACGCCGGAGGCGTTCACGTCCCAGGTCTACAGCCAGCTGGAGCGGTCGCTGCGCGGTAGCCCGCCGGGGACAGTGGTGTACCTCGGCGTGGACTGGCACGGGGGCAGTGGGCACGCGTTCGGTGCGTTCGTCGACCGACGCGGAGGGCTGCGCTGGTGGGACGGCAACCGGCGGCTGTACGACGAGCACGCGCCGGTCACCGGCACGTGGCCGCCGTCGACGCAGCCGCTCCGCTGGCTCGAGGTGGCGATGCGGCGACCCGGCGAGCGGTGGCTGACACCCGGCCGGGACGGGCGCTGGGGGGAACTCGGCAAGCTGCCGGACGAGTCGCACCTGATCGACTACCGGTACCCGCGGACCGAGCGCCCGGCGACCCCCGGAACCACCCGACAGGCCGGCGAACCTTCCGAGCCGCCGCATCCTGGTACGGCGGGAAGCTCGCCGGACGGGAACGTCGAGCGGATGGGCCGCAACGAGATCCGGAGTACGCCGGAAGGTGCGGCGGTGCGGGTCACGGTTCGGGAGGCAGTCGGGCCGGATGTGCGCGGGCGGCACCTGCCGTGGCCCGCGGTGGATCGCCTGGTGCCGCGCGACGCGACCGTGAACGCGTCCGCCTGGCAGCGGATGGGCGACGAGTGGGACCGGTGGATCGGGACTGGTCACGAGGTGCGGGCCGAGCTCCAGCCGTCGCTGCCCGGCGACGGAGCGGGCAAGCTCACGGTGCGGTACGAGGTGGTCGACCCGCGGACCGGCCGGACGCTCTGGGACGGCGGACGCGGCGTCTTCGACCACACCGGCGGTGCTGTCCTGCGTCACCCCGACGGCCGCCTGGAGACCTTCGGGCCCACCGGTACGCCGGCACACGCCCCACTACCCGACCCGCACACCGCATCCACCGAGTCAGCCCCGCACCACACATCCGAACCGGCACCCCACAATCCGTTGCCACCGGCAACTCGTGCCGAGGTGCCGGTGGTACATCGGGGGAACGGGCGGCGGGTCGGCTTCGGGGAGGTGTTTCCGGAACTGCTGGAGGTGAATCCGGATCGGCCGGGGTTGCCGCCGCGGCGGGCGTGGATGAACTGTGAAGGGTCGGTGATCGCGGCCGAGCTGACCTTGCGCGGGCAGCCGGCGTCGGCGGTGCTGGTTGATCCGTTGGAGCTGGACGGTAGCCAGCGGGTGCGGATGGCGCAGCGGGTCGGTCTGCCGTACGCGACGTTCCGCGAGGTCGGTGACTTCGGCGAGATCGCGCGGGAGATCGCCGCGGCCGGCGACGGAGCCCGCGGGCTGGTCTGCGGGTATCGCTCCTTCCTCGGGATCCCGACGTCGGGACACGTCTTCATGGTCGTCAACCGGCACGGCCGCGTGTACTACGTCGACCCGCAACAGCGCGGCTGGGCCCGGCTGGAACGGTTCAGCGGCGGGCTCGAGCTCCTGCGGACGAACTACGGAAGCAACGAAGGACAGCAGGCATGAAACTGACTGAGGCGAGGACGGCGGCGGCTGTGTTCCTGCGCAGCATCGAGCACACCGGCGAACCGCTCCGACTGGCCGGCGACGACCAGCACGTGGCCGACGTCGGCTGGGCGTGGGTGTTCGCGTGGTCGACGGCGCAGTGGTTCGAGACGGGTGCGGGCCGGCCGCCGGTCGGTGGCGGCCCGATTGTGGTGGTGAAGTCGACTCGCGACACCTGGATGCTCGACAGCGCGACGCCGTACGACGACCAGCTGTCCGCGTACGCCGCCGAGCACGGACTCGAGCACACGACGTCGGTGGAGGCAGCGGATCCCGCGGCAACCCTGGCCGCCTGGCTGACCACGCAATTGGCGAGGCCGGTGACCGTCGCCGAGCTGGCGACCTGGCGTTGTCGCGAGATCGGTGACTGGTGGTTGTTCGAGATGCCGGGGCTGACCGACACGATGTTCCTGGTCCGCGACGCCGTGGTGTACGAGTTCCACCCGAGTCGCCGGTCCGTCGACGAGGCGCTGGCCGCGGCCGGCGGGGCGGGATGACGCGGCGTGCCCCGGGAGTACAACCACCAGGTCATCGAGTCGGTCAGCGTACGGCGACAGCGGCTGCGGGACGCGATGCTGTTCGGCGCCGAGCGGGCCCGGCACAGTCTGGACGAGGGCGTCGGCAAGTTGTTCGCCAGTGTCGCGCTGGCGGCGGTGATCTGCGCGGGCTGCGTCGGCTGGTCGTTCATCGATCGCGAGCTGGCCAAGGAGAAACAGCAACAGAACCAGCCCACCCAGACGACAAGCCCAACAACAAGCCCAACAACAACCCCGACCACGAATCACAGCACGAAGCCGACCAAGACCCCGACATCGCGCTGACCGCGCACACCTCACACCAGAAGGGAGATCCCCGTGTTAGTGCACCGCCCGGCGCGGAGCACCCGGCATCTCGGCGAGCAGCCGCCGAAGGTGATCGAGGCACCGCCGACGCTCGGCCAGGCCGGCGGTGGCGGGCCGATGCAGGCCTTGTTGCCGATCACCGGCGTCCTCGGCTCGGTCGGCATGATGGCGGTGACGCGGAGCACCCTGTTCATGGTGGTGGGCGCGGCGATGCTGGTCGCCACGCTGGCCGGCGTCCTCGGCTCGGCGATGTCGCAGCGCGGTCGCGCCGGCCGGGACCGGCGCAAGCAGCGCGAGCGGTACCTGGACTATCTGGAGCGGCTGCGTGAGGAGTTCGCGAAGACCGAGCGGACGGTGCGGTCGGAGGCCGGCGTCCTGGACCCGCCGAGTGACGCGTTGGTCGATTGCGCACGCGACCCGGCGCGGCTGTGGGAACGCCGGCGGACCGACTCGGACTTCCTGCGGGTGCGTTGCGGGACCGGCCGGATACCGGTCGGGTCGGCCACGGTCACGCAGCACCCCGGCGCGGCGATGGATCCGCCCGATCCGTTCATGATGGCGGAAGCACAAGCCGTCGTACGCCGCTTCGCGCTGATGCCGGAGATGCCGCTCACGGTGCCGCTGGACCAGGCGGGCAACGTCAGCGTGGTCGGCGATCGCGACGGCGTGGTGACCGTGGCACGGTCGTTGCTGCTGCAGTCCGCGGTGTTCCACGCGCCGGAGGACGTCGAACTCGCGGCATGCTTTCCGCCGGCGGCGATGAAGGACTGGGACTGGCTGAACTGGTTGCCGCACGTCCTCGACCCGGAACGTCAGGACGGCCCGCACCCGTTCCGCCGGATCGCTCCTTCGCCGCAAGCCCTCGCCGGTTTGATCGCGGACGATCTGGCCGAGCGGGCGAAGTGGGCGAGCGAAGCACGGCGCGGTTCGATCGGGGAACAGGACACCCGCCGGCTCACCCAGCGCCTGCTGGTCCTGCACGACACCTACGGGCAGGTCAGCACGGAGGTCCAGGCGCCGGGTGACGCCCAGGAGATCCTCGGCCTGACGGTGCTGCATCTGGTCGCCGACCGGACCCAGGAACCCAGCAACGTATCGGTGCGGATCTGCGTGCAAGGCGACGAAGTAGTGGTCGAGGACCTCCGCGGCCCCGAACCGCTGGTCGCTACCGGTCAGCCCGACCGGACGGCGACCGCCACGGCGGAGGGCGTGGCCCGGATGCTGGCGCCGCTGCGGCTGTCGAAGGAGTCCGCGGAGGAAGACGCGTACACGTCCGACGTCGACGTGATGGGCATGCTCGGCATCGACGACCCCGGCACGCTCGACCGGGCGACGATGTGGTCGGGCCGGAGCGAGCGGAACTTCCTGCGGGTCCCGATCGGCCTGGACCAGGCCGGCAGCGCGGTGATGCTGGACCTGAAGGAGTCGGCCCAGCTCGGCATGGGCCCGCACGGTCTGTGTGTCGGCGCGACCGGTTCGGGAAAGTCCGAGCTGCTGCGCACGCTCGTCCTCGGGCTGCTCGCCACGCACACCCCGGACGACCTGGCAATGGTGCTGATCGACTACAAGGGCGGCGCGACGTTCGCCCCGTTCGACGGCGTACCGCACATCGCGGGCATCATCACCAACCTCGTCGACGACCCGACCATGACCGAGCGGGCGTACGCGAGCCTGGCCGGTGAGGTGCAGCGCCGCCAGCGGGTACTGCGGGATGCCGGGAACGTCGCGAACATCACCGACTACCGGCTGCTCCGTCGGCAACGGCCCGAACTGGAGCCGTTGCCGCACCTGTTCGTGATCATCGACGAGTTCGGCGAACTGCTCACCGTACGGCCCGACTTCATCGACCTCTTCTTGTCGATCGGCCGGATCGGGCGGTCGATCGGCGTCCATCTGCTGTTGTCCAGTCAGCGGATCGAGAGCGGCCAGCTGCGCGGGCTGGACACCTACCTGTCGTACCGCCTGGGGCTGCGGACCTTCTCCGAGGACGAGAGCCGTTCAGTGCTGGACACCACGGACGCTTTCCACCTGCCGCCGCTGCCGGGGTTCGGCTACCTCAAGGTGGACGTATCGGTGTACCAGCGGTTCAAGGCGGCGTACGTGTCCGGCCCGTACGCCGGCCGGATCACGCGCGAGCCGGAGACACCGGCCCAGGTGGTCCGCCCGTACCTGCTGACGCCGTACCAGCAAGACCTCAAGACACTCACACCGGCCGCTGAGGAAGACAAGGCGACCGACCGCACAGCAGGGCCGACGGTGCTGGACATGTTCGTCAGCCAGATCAAGCCGGTCGCCAAGCGAGTCGCGCAGATCTGGCTGCCGCCACTGCCCGCTGTCTGCACGCTCGACCAGCTCGCGGGCGATCCGCGACCGGGGCCGCGAGGCCTGCAGTTCCCGGTCGGGCCGCCGCAGCTGGCGCCGCCGATCGGGGTGCTCGACGACCCGCGCCGGCAGCGGCAGGAGGTGTTCCGGCTCGACCTGACCGCGGCCGGCGGGCACTGCGCGCTGATCGGCGGGCCGCAGTCGGGCAAGACCACCACGATCCGGACCATCGTCACCGCGCTCGCGCACAGCCATACGCCGGCCGAGGTCGCGATCTACGGTCTCGACCTGGCCGGCGGCGGTCTGCAGCCGTTGCGCGACCTGCCGCACGTCGGCGGGATCGCGATCCGCACCGACCGGAACCGGCTGCGGCGCACGCTGGAGGAGGTCCGCGGGATGATCGACCACCGCGAGCGGGTGTTCCGCGATCGCGGGATCGACACCATGGAGACGCTGCGCGAGCTCCACGGCGCGGGCCAGGTGCCGGAGCTGCCGTGCGCGGACGTCGTGCTGCTGGTCGACAACTTCGGCGCGATCCGCACCCAGTTCGACGAGATCGACGAGCCGATCGCGGACATCCTGCAGCGCGGCAGCGGGTACGGCGTCCATGTCGTCGCGGCGATGCTGCGCTGGAACGACGTACGGATGCAGCTGCAGTCGCTGTTCGGCACGGTGCTCGAGCTGCGGTTGAACGATCCGTCCGACTCGATGATCGACACGCGGCTGCAGGGCACGCTGCGGAGCGCGCGGCCGGGCCGGATGCTCACCCCGCAGGGCAAGCTGTTCGCGCAGGTCGCCCTGCCGCGGGTCGACGGCCGCACCGATGACGCGCACCTCAGCCAGGTGCTGGAGTCGCAGTCGGTCGCGATCAGGTCCGCGTGGAGCGGCGCGCTCGCGCCACAGGTCAGGGTGCTGCCGTTCCAGGTGGGTCGGCGCGCGCTGCCGAGCTCGGTGACCGAGCCGGAGCGGGTGCCGATCGGGCTGGACGAGGCCGGTCTGGCGCCGGTGCTGCTCGACCTGTCCGGCGACGACGGAAGCTTGGTTGCCTTCGGCGACAACGAGTGCGGCAAGACGAATCTGCTCCGGCTGGTGATGCAACAGCTCGCCGACCGGTACACCGCGTCCTCGGAGCTGGTGTTCGGGGTGATGGACCCGCGACGGTCGCTGCTCGACGTGGTGAAGTCGCTGCCCGAGGACTACATCGGCGGTCACGCAACCACCGTCCGGCAGGCCGCCGGCCTGGCGAGCGCGATCGCGGCAGAGCTGGAACGCCGCTTGCCGGACGAATCCGGTACGTCGGCGCCGGGGCCGCGGATCGTCGTGGTGGTCGACGACTACGACCTGCTCACCACCGGCGGACAGTCGCCGCTGGAACCGTTCCTGCCGTACGTCGCGTCCGGCCGCGATCTCGACCTGCACTTCGTCGTCGCCCGGCGTGCCTCGGGGGCGTCCCGGTCGATGTACGAACCGTTCCTGCAGTCGGTGCTCGAGTCCGGTTCAGCCGGCCTGGTGATGGCCGGGGACCCGAGTGAGGGACAGATCTTCACGGGCGCCCGGCCCGGCAGCTACCCGGCCGGCCGGGGCCTGTTCGTCCGGCGCGGTGATGGTCCGGTGCTGATCCAGACCGCCCTCGCCGACGGTACCGGCCCGCTGGGACACCGCGGAGAAGGAGGCACTTCATGACGTACGACGTGGTGGCGTTGCTGGAGCGGATGCCGTCCGACGAGGACGCGCTGGCGGCGCTGGCGGCGACCGGCACCGAGCACCGGGTCCGGGCGGTGTCGGGCGGTGTGGTGATCCAGCTCTGCGACGAGGACGACATGCCGCTGGTGTCGATCGATGCCCCGATGTACATCCAGGCGCCGGGTGAGCCGCTGCGGCTGTTCGGATCCGCGTACGCCGACGTACCGGTGCCGATGTGGTGGGTGGAGATCCGCGCCGCCACGCGCGACGGCTGCTCGCAGCTGGCCTGGCGGTACGCCGAGGAACTGGTCGATCGCGCCGGCGGCCGCATCTGGGCGCCGCCGCCGGCTGCCGGAAAGGGAGCTGCCGGAAAGGGAGCCGCCGGAATGGGAGCCGCTGATGCCTAACGCACTGGACTACAGCCCGGGTGTCGACCTGATCACCGAGGACGTGGCGGTGATGATGCAGGACCGGCCGGTGGTCGGCCTGTCCGCCTGGCTGCTCGACGCGGCGGCTGCCGCCCAGCGCGAGGGCCGCGGCATCCAGGTGGTGACACCGGCAGGCGTCCGGCTTAGCTATCCGGCACGGACCCGGCTGTTCTCGGCCCGCAACGCCTTGTGGGTGGTGAAGGCGCCCAGCGGCGACGAGATGTACGACGGCCTGACGGGTCTCAAGCTCGAGTGGAACGGGCGGAAGTTCGCACCGCTCGGACGTCGTGAGGTGGGGGACGCCTGGACCACCGGCCTCGACCACCTGGACGTCCGGGCGAACCTCCAGATCCTCGCCCGGGTCCGTTATCCCTCGTTGGACAGCACCCTCGTCGGCCGGGCCACCGAGCTGCTGTTCACCGAACTGACCGGCGCGCCACCGGCGGGCTGGGGGACCGAGGAACCGGTGAATCGCCCCTGGAACGCCGACGCCCGCGCCGCCTTGACCGCGTACTGCCATCGCCGGTCGCCGCGGCCGTCCTTGCTGACCGTGGTCGGCGCGCACGCCGAGGGAGTCCGGCCCGCGACCGCTTCGGCGGTGATCAACAGCCGGCCCGCGGGCGTCGAGGAGACCGTCATGCTCGCGATGGCCCAGCCGGGCCTGGAACCGCCCGATCCGCAGGTGATCCGGGACGCGATCGCACGCCTGGCCGCGGAGGTCGAGCTGGTCGCGGTGCTGGTGACGGCGGCGGGCGCCGCGCCCGACACCACGTCGTACCCGCGGTTCACCGGATTCCCCGGGCCGATCGGGCTCGCACTCGGCCCACAGGAAGCCCCGATCGACCAGCCGGTCACGCCGGTGCCGATCGGTCCGGCCTCGCGCCCCGCCGCGTGGTACCCGATCGGCGACGGCACCCGCGTGCCGGACTGGGAACGACTCGGCGTCCTGTTGCGCGACGCCGTCTCCGGCACGACCAGAAGAGGATGAGGTCAATGGGTACGACGTACAGCAGGGTGACCGTGATCGGCCGGCGGCGGCGGATGGACGCCGTACTGCCGGCCGACGAGCCCCTCGGCAAGCTGCTGCCGGACCTGATGCAGATGCTCGACGAGCCGGTGGAGCGGTGGCCGAGGCGCAGGTTCCTGACCACGGTCACCGGTGAGCAGGTCGCACCGGAGTACAGCCTGGCGAGCGCTCGGCTCGACGACGGCGCGGTGCTCAGGCTGGCCGCCGAGGGGGAGTTGCCGCCGGCGCCGACGGTGTACGACATCACCGAGGAGGCGGTCGACGACCTGGAACGGCGAGGGACCGCGTTCCAGCCCCGGCACCGCCGGGCGCTCGCCGGTGCCGCGCTGGTGCTCAGCGTGCTGGCGGGCGCGATCGCCCTGGTCAGCCGGTCGGAATCCGACCTGGCGCTGTTTCTTCTCCTGGTGGTCACCACGCTGACCGGCTTCGTCGGCGTGGTGCTCGGGCGCTACCAGCGACCGGTGGTCGGCGTCCCGCTGTTGGCGATCGCCACCGGCACGCTGGCGATCGGCCTGGCGGTATGGGCGTTCGCGGCCGGCTGGTCGACGCCTTTGGCGCTGGCGTCCGGCGCGGTCGGCGTGGGAATCGGCGCCTTGCTGTTCGCCGGCGCAGGACTGTCTCGCGGCGGGGTCCTCGGCGGCCTGGTGACGATCGCGTTCGCGGTGCTGTGGATCGGCGGTGTGCAACTCGGCGCCGACGCGGACCGGGTCGCCGTCCTCGTCGGTGGGTTGTCCGTGCTGGTGCTCGGGCTGCTGCCGCGGATCGGCCTGGCGATGTCGGGCCTGACCGGGCTCGACGACCGGCGCGCTCAGGGTGGCGAGGTGCAGCGCACCGACGTCCAGGCGGCGATCAACGCGGCGCACCTCGGCATCGCCTTGGCGACCGTCCCGGTCGCGATCTCGTCGGTGGCGGTCGCGGTGCTCTTGCTGCGCACCTGGAACGGCTGGTCGATCAGCATCGCGGTGCTGCTGGCTTTCCTGCTGGCGTCCCTGGCGCGGCTCTACCCGCTGCTGACGGAGGTCGCGGTGCTGTGTGCGGCGGCGCTCGGCATCATGCTGGTGCTCACCTTCGAGCTGTCCAGCAAGGAGACCGGAGGCGCGCTGATCGCCGTCGGGCTGCTGGTCGTGGTCGGCATGGTCGCCGCCTTCGGGATGCGCCCGGAGTCGCCGCAGCACGTCCAGGCCCGGGCCTCCCAGCTGCTCGACGCGGTGGAGGTGGCCGCGATGATCGCGTTCGTACCGCTCGCGTTCGGTGTCTTCGACGTCTACGCCAAGCTCGTGGGTGTCGCCTAATACGGTGTCCTGTCGGCGACGACCTGCTCAGTGCCGTGTGGGGACCGGAGGTCCACCGGCTGGCCATCGACGCGTCGGCGCTGACGACGTTCGAGCTCACCGTCCGGAAGACCGGCTAGAGGTCGGTGAACCCGAGCGACGCGGAGCCCGTGAAGGTCGCCGTGGGCGTGTCCATGACGTCGAGCTCGAGGACGACGAGGGTGTTCGTACCCTGCGCCAGCAGCGGCGCCGGTACGTAGAGCGTCTCCTGGGGGCCGCGGCGCCAGTACCGGCCGAGGCAGAAGCCGTTGACCCAGGCGAGACCCTTGCCCCAGGCATCGGTTCGCAGGAACAGGTCGGACTCGCCGTCGGTCTCGAACGTCGCGCGCCACGCGGTCGGCCCGAGGCCGAGCGCGGACGGTGTCGGGCCGGCGGAGTCCCACAGCCGCGGAAGGTTGTCGAGGTCGATCACGCACGCCGACCAGCCGGTGAGCTCGTCGGCGCCCAGGCGTACCGGGCCGATCAGCCCCTTCGGCTCACCGATCCGCGGTCCGTAGTTGACCCGGCCCTGGTCCTCGACGACGAGCTCGAGCCGGCCGCGCGTGTGCGGGAGCATGATCGCCCGCTCGTGCCGTTCCCGTTCCAGGACGCCGACCGGCGCACCGTCGAGGAACACCTGGACACGGTCGCGGACCTCGCCGAACGTCAGCAACGCCGGCCCGCCGCCGCGGAGCTCGGTGCGGAAGATCGCCAGCCGCGCCTCGAGGTCGTCGAGCGTGGGCAGCGCGACGTGCTCGGACCAGGTGCCGCCGCAGCCCTGCAGGAGCCCGATCGGATCGGCCAGCGCGACGCCGAACTCGCGGGCCGGCGGCCGGATCGCCGGCAGCTCGTCCGGTACCGGGGCGTACCGCGAGATCACCTCGCGGAACGCGTGGTACTTCTCGGTCGGGTTCCCGGCCTCGTCGAGCGGTGCGTCGTAGTCGTACGACGTCACGGTCGCGCGGTACACGCCCTTGTCGTTGGCCCCGCTCGTCAGCCCGAAGTTCGTGCCTCCGTGGAACATGTAGATGTTCACCGACGCCCCGGCCGCGAGCAGCGCATCCAGCTCCGCCGCAGCCTCGGCCGCCGACGTCGTGTGATGGCGTCCGCCCCAGTAGTCGAACCAGCCGTCCCAGAACTCCATGCACATCAGCGGCCCGGTCGGCTGGTGCTTGCGCAGCGCCTGCAGCCGCGACGGAACCCGCGACCCGAACGACGCGGTCCGCAGTACGCCGTCCAGTCCGCCGGCGGCGAGCATCGCGTCGGTCGGCTGGTCCACGGTGACGAGCGGAACGGTCGTGCCCGCGCCCCGGATGACCTCGGCCACGGCCTTCAAGTAGGTCTGGTCGTCGCCGAAGGCGCCGTACTCGTTCTCCACCTGGACGAGCAGCACCGGGCCGCCCCGGTCGATCTGCAGCGGGCCGACGATCTCCAGCACGTCCTGCAGGTACTGCGTGACCGCGGACATGAAGCCCGGCTCGTACCGGCGGACGCCGACACTACTGTCCCGGAAGAGCCATGCCGGGAGCCCGCCGTTGTCCAGCTCGGCGCAGATGTACGGTCCCGGCCGCACGATCGCGTACAGCCCGGCGGCCGCGACTTCGCGGAGGAAGCGCCCGAGGTCGAGCAGTCCGGAGGTGTCGAAGACGCCCGGCCGCGGGCTGTGCAGGTTCCAGGGGACGTAGGTCTCGATGGTGTTGAGTCCCATCAGCCGGGCCTTCTCGATCCGGTCGGCCCAGCTGTCCGGATGGATCCGGAAGTAGTGCAGCGCACCGGAAATGATCTGGAAGGGCCGGCCGTCCAGGAGGAAGTCGGCCTCACCGATGGCGAAGTCAGGCATGGGTTCTCATCTCTTGTCGAGCCGTGCTGGTGACGTTGTTTACGTAAACATCGTCGTCAGGACGGTAACTTGTCGGCGTCACGTATGTCCACCGGGACCAGCACCGGGACCAGCACAGTGATCAGCACCGGGACCAGCACCGTGGTCAGCGCCGGGTCCGTCGGCGCGGGCGCGGCGCGGCCGTGCTCTGCCGGACGATCAGCGGCGCCGGCACGGTGCCGTGGTAGCCGGTCAGCTGCTCGCGGCCGCCGAGTTGCCGCATGATCACCTCGACCAGGTCGTGGCCGATCTGGTGGAACTCCTGCCGGACCGTGGTCAGCGGCGGCCAGAGGTGGGCGGCGAGGTCGATGTCGTCGAACCCGACCACGCTCACGTCGTCGGGCACCCGGCGGCCGGCCTCGTGCAGCGCGTGGATCAGGCCGGCGGCCATCTCGTCGTTCGCCGCGAAGACCGCCGTCACGTCGTCGCGCCGGGCGATGCTGCTGCCGATCCGGTAGCCCGCGTCCGCCGACCAGTCGCCGGCGAACGCCTCCGGCACCTCCCGTCCGGCGCTGCTCAGGGTCTGCCGCCAGGCGGTCGCCCGCAGGTTCGCGGGGCCGGAGTCGCTCGGCCCCGCGATGTGGTGCACGGTCGGATGCCCGAGGTCCAGCAGGTGCTGGACCGCGGCTCGGCTGCCGCCGGCCTGGTCGGCGCCGACGGCCGGGTGCTGCCCGACGAACCGCGAGTCGGACACCGCGACCGGCAGCGTCGGCGGCAGGGCCAGCGCGGCCGGTGTCGCGGTCTCGGCGCGGATGATGATCAGACCGTCGATCGCCTGGTGACTGAGGTGCTGGACCGCCTCGCTGACGTCGCTCGACGACGGGGTCTCGACGTCGACGAGGCTCACCGAGTAGCCCTCCCGGCGAGCGGCCTCGATCACGGCCTCGATCGTCTTCGACTCACCCGTGCGAATGACCTGGTGAGCGATCAGGCCGATCGACCGGAAGTTGCCCTGGCGCAGGGCCCGGGCGGCGAGGTTCGGCGCGTAGCCCAGTTGCCTCATCGCGTCGAGCACCCGCTCCCGGGTCTCGGCCCGGACCGGCTCCGAGCCCGTGGAGACGCGGGACACGGTCTGCGACGACACCCCGGCCAGCCGCGCCACGTCGCCGATGGACGGTCCCGACTTCGGGTGTCCCTTGGCGCCGCGGCGCGCGCCTTTGACCTCGCTCGACATGGCATCAGCATAGGCGGGCGTCAGTTACCGCGAGCCACCATCAGCCAGCTGACCTGGATGTCGGGGGAGCGGGTCGGAGTAATCGTCACCGTGAGCTTTCCGTCGGTCCCGACCGTGATCCCGCCGTACGTCGCCGCCACACCGGTGCCGGTGAACAAGCGCTGCTGGTCGACGACCGAACCGTTGACGGAGACCTCGGCGGCGCGGTTGGCCCACGGCCACGGGTCGTAGTAGCCCGCATGGACGGCGTAGGTGCCGGGCTCGAGGTTCCCGAACGTGTAGACCAGCGGCTCGTGGTTCTTCGCGTATCGCAAGGTGGTATAGAGGTCACCGGTGCCGGCCGGAGCGCTCGAGCCGGTGTAGCCCCAGTGTGTGCCGGTGACGGGATCAGTGCCGAGCGGCTGCTCCGGCGCCGAGTTGAGCAGTGGCTGCTCCGTCGACGCGACCTGGGTCAGGCGGGTCCAATCGGGTGTCGCCGTCCCGCCGGCATTCACGGCGTACCGAAGACCGTGCGGCACGACCACGACCGATCGGGTGAACGTCCTGCCGTCCGCGAGTGTGCCGCGCAGCGTCGCCGGTCCCGGTTGCGCGATGCTCGCCGCGTCCCAGGTGACCGCGACCTGCTGGGATCCCGAGGCCGTCGTCACCGTGACGGCGGCGGGCAGCGTGCTGGTGTCGCCGAGCCAGACGTGGTCGGGGATCGTGCTCGTGACGGTCCAGCGCGTGTACGGCGTGAGGTCGCGCAGCGTCCACTCGGTGTCCGGGCCGATGCTCAGCGCGCCGCCTTCGCCGAACCTCATCGGCATCCAGACGTACGGCGCGTTGGCGAGGTCGTTCGGTGTCCACCGGTCACCCATGAACACGAACTTGTTCTGCTTCTGGTCGAGCGGGATCACGTTCGTGCTCTGCGAGTGGTACGTGGTCGCCGCGCCGTCGCCGCTGATCGGGACACCGCGATCGGTGAACTGCCCCAGGACGTTCTGCGAGGTCGCGTAGCGTGCCGGGTTCGGATCCCAGCCGGTGGCACCTGACGTCACCAGGTAGTAGGTGCCTTCGGACTTGAACATCGCGGGCGCCTCGCGCTGGTTGCACGCCAGCGTGCGGACGAAGTCCCTGCCCTGGACGGCGTTCTCCGGCGCCGCGGACAGGTAGGTGTACGACCTGTTCAGCTTGGAGATGTACATCGTCCGGTTCTCCTCGGACGAGTAGCTGATGTACGCCGTGCCGTCGTCGTCCACGAACAGGTTCATGTCCCGCGCCATCCCGCCGGCCGGGTCGAACGCCGACCCGCTGCCGCACCACGGCACCGAGTCGCTCGGCACCCGGTTGAGGCGGTACGAGTCGATCCAGCGGAACGGGCCCTTCGGCGAGTCCGCGATCGCCACCCCGGCCTCGGCGCGCGCGTACGTCGACGTGCTGGTCGGCGACGACGGACCGTCCGAGTGCACCCACATGACCCACTTGCCGGTCGCCTGGTTGTAGATCACCTTCGGGCGTTCGAGGATCGACGGGCGGGCCCAGCCGTCGCTGCGGACGCTGTTGGTGGACAAGTCACGCCACACGACGTCCTTCTGCGCAGGCGTGTACTTCTTGTAGAGCTTCGCGAAGTACGGATCGTTCGTGAACTGGTCGGGCGAGTTCATCGCGCGGAGGGCGAGCCCCTGGTCCTTCCAGTTGTACAGGTCGTACGACGAGTACAGGTGCACACCCGGGCTGTCGTAGTACCCGTTGCTCCGGTCCTCGCCGTACCAGTAGTAGACGCGCCGGCCGTCGTCGTCCTTCGCCGGCACGACCTGACCGCCGTGGGCCTGGATCACCTTGCCGCTCGTGTCCAGCCAGGGCTGACCGGGGCGGAAGGAGGTGTTCGCGGTGGGTTCGGCGGAGTTGGCCGGTGACGCCAGGAGGCTGAGCCCGACCGCCGCCGGCAGCACACCCGCCCAGAGAGTTCTTCGTTTCACAGGGTTCTCAACCTTTCAGGCCTGTCTGGGCCACACCCTGCACGAGATACCGCTGCAGGAAGACGAAGACCAGGACGAGCGGCAGGATCGAGACAGCTGCCGCCATGAACAGTTGCGGGATGTTGATGGTCTGCGCGGTGACGAAGGTCGAGAGCGTGACCTGCACGGTCCAGGCGCTCTCGTCCTGGGCCACCACGAGCGGCCACAGGAACGAGTTCCAGCTCGCGATGAACGTGATCACGGCGATCGCCGCGATGAAGTTCCCGGAGTTCGGTACGACGATCCGCCAGAACGTCCCGCCGTACCCGAGGCCGTCGATCCGGGCCGCCTCCTCGAGCTCCTTCGGGAACGAGAGGAAGTACTGGCGGAACAGGAAGACGGTGAAGCCGCTGAACAGCGACGGGATGATCAGGCCGCGGTAGTCCGAGACCCACCCGAGCCACGACACGATCACGAAGCTCGGCACGAACGTCACCGCGCCCGGGATCATCAGCGTGGCGAGCACGGCGTAGAAGATCTTGTTGCTGTGCGGGTGGTTGATCCGGGCCAGCGCGTATCCGGCCAGCGAGCTGACCAGCAGGGTGCCGGCCGTGGTGAGGACGGCGACGACCGCGGAGTTCCGCAGCGAGCTGAGCATCGGGATCTCGGGGTCGCTGAACAAGTCCGCGAGGTTGTGCCACTGGATGTCCTTGGGGAAGAACGTCCAGCCCGGGGCGGTGATGTCCTTGGTGCTGGCCAGTCCGTTCCTGATCAGCAGGTAGAACGGGATCAGGAACAGCAACGTCATCACGAGCAGCACGGCCATCCCGGCGCCATTGGCGATCCGGTCGGCGAGAGTACGCCGGTAGCCGACGGCCTGCGGCTGATGGGAATCCATGGGAATCTCCTAGTCGCTGGGTCTGCCGAAGCCGAGGAGCTTGCCCTGCAGCACGGTGACGACGGCGATGATCGCGGCCAGGATCAGCGAGCCCGCGCTGCCGAGGCCGAAGTTCTGCTGACTGCCGAGCGCGAGATGGTAGAGGTACACCAGCGGTGGGCGCGCGTACTCGACCGCGCCGAGCAGGTTGTAGAACTCGTCGAAGGCCTGGTACGCCGCGATCAGGCACAGCAGCAGCACCGAGATCGAGGTCGGCCGCAGCAGCGGGAGGGTGATGTGCCGGAACACCTGCCAGCCGGGCTTGGCGCCGTCCACGAAGGCGGCCTCGTAGAGCTCGGGGTTGATGTTCTGCAACGCGGCCAGGAACAGGATCATGTAGAAGCCGGCCTGCAGCCACAGCCGCGCGGTCACGATGACCAGCCAGTACCACGGCGGATCCAGCGAAGCCAGCCAGCTGACCGGTTCCACGCCGATCCAGCCGAGCAACGTGTTCGCCATCCCGAACCGGACGCCGTTGAAGATCGACAGCTTCCAGATCAGCGACGCGACGACGTACGAGCAGGCGGTCGGCAGGAAGAACACCGACCGGAAGAACGCCCGCGCCACCCGGACCCGGTTCACCAGCACCGCCAGGAACAGCGACAGCGCGAACGTGGTCGGAACGATCAGGACGGCGAACGCGGTGAACGTCACCAGTGAGGAGACGAACGCCTTGTCGCCCAACATCGCGGTGTAGTTGCCCAGGCCAACGAATTTGGTCGGCGTCACGGTGCCCTGGGCGTCGAAGAAGCTGAGGAACGCGCTCCAGGCGATCGGGAAGTAGACGAAGACCGCGAGCCCGATCAGGAACGGCGCGATGAACAGCCAGAACGCGCGCCGCTGCCCGTGGATCGCCCGCGTTCTCCGTGCGCTCGAGGTGCGCCCGCCGACCGGGCGCACCTGTGCGGCAGCGGTGGTCTGCTGCGACATCAGCCGAAGATCTTGCTGAGCTCGGTGTTGATCTTCTGCACCGCGCCGGCCAGCTCGGTCTCGGGGTCACCGCCCTTGCCGATCACTCGCGTGACGGCGTCGGTGAGCGCGGTGCTCATCGCGGGTGTCCAGTTCGGGTCACCCTGGACCCCGAAGTCGGTGTTGAGCTTGACCGACTCGGCCGCGGGGCCGGACTGGAGCTTCGAGGCCTTCGCAGCCAGGCTCTTCCGCGGCGGGATGTGGAAGCCGTAGCTGAGCGACCAGTCCTCCTGCAGGTCGGTCTTGTCCACCCACAGCCACTTGGTGAACGCCTTCGCGGCATCGATGTTCTTGGACTTCGCACTGACGAACGCCGACCAGCCGCCGGAGACGACCGCCGGCTTGCCGCCGGCCGCGGCCGGGAACGGGAACGCGCCGATCTCGTCCGCGCCGAGCGCGGTCGACATACCCGGCACTGCCCACATGCCGATCCACTGCATCGCGCACAGGTTCTGGTTGATCGCGGACGGATCCCACCAGTCGGTCGGCGCACCGAGCAGCAGGCTCTTGTCCGCGGCGAACTTCCGGAGCTTCAGCAGCACCTCGGCGACCTTGGCGGGGTCGAAGCCGATCTTGTGGTCGGCGGTCAGGAACCGGCCGCCGGTCGAGTAGATCGCCGCCGTGGTCAGGCCGCCGCCGGTGTTGTTGGCGTCGTTCCCGGCGAACAGGCCCTTGACCGACTTGTCGGTGAGTTCCTTCGCGGCCGCGATCAGGTCGTCGAGAGTCTGCGGCGGCTTGATGCCCTTCGCCTCGAACAGGCTCTTGCGGTAGTAGAGCATCTGCGGGTCGTTGATCATCGGGATTGAGTACAGCTTCCCGTCGATCGAGTTGGCGGCCAGATCGCCCTCGGCGTAGTCGTCCTTGACGTCGGCGATCAGGTCGTCGAGCGGCACGACCTGACCGGAGCTGACCAGTGAGCGCTCGAGGTGTCCCTCGAAGGCATCGGGCCCGTTGCCGGACGAAAGGCCGCTGGACAGCTTCGCCGGGTAGTCGCCGGGGATCCATTGGATCTGGACGGTCGCGTCGGTGTACTCGGTGGCGTACTTCTTCGCTGCTTCCTGCGTCCCTTTCTCGCCGTACTGGTGGTACCACTGGCTGAGCGAGACCTTGCTGCCGCCACCACCAGTGGCAGCAGCTCCAGTTCCCTTGTTGGAGCCGCAGGCGCCCAGCACCCCTGCGGCGGCCAGACCGAGTGCTCCGCCGAGCACGGCGCGGCGGGAGACGTTGGCGGGCGGGGTCATCGTTACCTCCGGAGAGCCAAGAATGTTTACGTGAACAGAAGGTGCCGATGATTAGAGCGCCCCTGTCGATCCGGCGTCAAGAGCCCGCGTCCGGGAATTTAGACTGATCCGGTTCAGTTCGCGAAGCCCCTGATTTGCTGGTGTTTGGGCGACTCGAAAGGTCTGCTCGCGGCGCGGAGGTGCCGGCCTCTTGACGTCCGTGCCGTCGTGGGCCGATGATCTGGCCGAGTCGGTCTGTTTGCGTAAACAGCGTCCCGGACCGACCGTGTGCCCGGCCGCTGCCGGTCGTCAATAAGCTGGAGCCATGGAGTCGCCCGAGATCATGCTGGATGCCGGCGTCGCGGTGCGGGACAGGACGTGACCGGTGCGGAGCATCTGGCCATCGTCGCGGCCGGTCTCGGCGCCGGCGTGCTCACGTCCACCGTCGGTGTCGCGTCATTGGTCAGCTTCCCGGCCCTGATCGCGCTGGGGATCCCGCCGGTGGTGGCGAACGCCTCGAACACGATCGGCCTGCTGCCCGGCGCGCTGAGCGGCTCGTTCGGGTACCGGCGGGAGCTGCGCGAGGTGTCCCGGCCGACGACGATCGCCGTCGTACTGACGTGCGCGATCGGCGCGATCGGCGGCGCGGCGCTGCTGCTGGCCCTGCCGCCCGGGGTCTTCGCGGCGGCCGCGCCGTGGCTGATCCTGTTCACCTGCCTGGTCGTCGGCGTCCAGCCGTGGATCTCCCGCCGGCTGCGGTCGCGGCACGAGACTCCGCCGGGAACGCGGGCGACGATGACGCCGGCGACGACGTTCTTCGCCGCGCTGACCGGGGTGTACGGCGGGTACTTCGGCGCCGGTGCGGGCGTGATGATGATGGCGGTGCTCGGCCTCGGCCTGGACCTCGAGCTGCGGGTCGCGAACGCGCTCAAGACCCTGTCCCTGCTGGCCGCGAACCTCGTGGCCGGCATCATCTTCGTGTTCGTCGCCGACCTGAACCCGACCGCGATCGTGTTGCTCGCGGCCGGGTCGGTCGCCGGCGGGTACGTCGGCGCGCACATCGGGCGCCGGCTCCCGAGCGGCCTGCTCCGCGCCCTGATCGTGGTGGCCGGCGTCACCGCCGCGGTCCTGATGCTCCGGTAGTCAGGAGTCCCGGATCGGCCGAGCGCCGCGATGCCCGGTCAGGAGCTGAAGGTCCGCACCAACCGGTCCCGCACCATCGCCGTCGAGTTGTTCGCCCCGGTGCTGGACCTCGTTGCCAGGTAGAGGGTGTTGAGCGGCGGCAGTTCGGGATCGGACAGCAGGACCAGTTCGGCGGCGGCCAGCGCCTCGTCGCACAGGTACGTCGGCAAGACGCTCGCGCCCGCACCGGCGCGGACCGCGGCGAGGACTCCGCGCAGATCCGGTACGACGAGGTCGGCGGTCCGGGTCAGGCGGGTGGAGAAGACGGTTCGCCAGTAGCGGCGGATGATCGGCGCCTCCTCGGCGTACGCGATCAGGGGGATCTTCCGGAGCGGCTCCGGTGAGCTGGTCAGCGTACCGGCAGACCACTTCGGCGCTGCCACGAGCGCGAAAGTCTCGTCGTAGAAGGGGGTCGCGCGGACTCCGGCGCGCCGCGGCCGGGTCGAGCTGATCACCAGGTCGAGGCTGCGGTCGACCAGCCGGTCCAGCAGGTCCTCCGGCAGGCCGAACGTCGCGCGGACCTGGAGTCCGTCGGCAAGGCGGCCGGCGAGCGCCGGCAGGACCATCGTGCAGAGGAAGTCGGACGGGCCGCCGAGATGGACAGTGGCCGCGGTGGGCGCGTCGAGTTCGTCGAGCAGCAGGCCGTGCAGGGCGTCGATCGGATCGGCGACCCGGCGGGCGAGCGGCTGGGAGAGCCCGAGCCGTTCCGCGCCGGCGGTGATCGAGCCGGCGCGATGCACGGCCAGGAACGTCCGGAGCAGGTCGAGGGACGGACTCATATCGGAAATCCTATGTCATACTGCGTCGATTCCTATTCGTCTGCGATGCCTCGTCGCTCGCATCATGAAGCCATGACACGCGTACTGATCGCTCTCACCAGTCACTCCCAGCTCGGCGACACCGGCCGTACCACCGGCTTCTACGCCTCCGAGGCGGCCGAGCCGTGGTCCGTCTTCACCGCGGCGGGCTTCGACGTCGACCTGGTCTCCGTCGCCGGCGGCCGTCCGCCGATCGACGGGCTGGACGAGGACGACCCGATCCAGCAGAAGTTCCTCGCGACCGTGGACCTGGAGCACACCCCGGCCGCGGCCGGCCTCGACGCCTCGGCGTACGACGCGATCTTCTTCGCCGGCGGGCACGGGACGGTCTGGGACTTCCCGAACGACGAGGCGTTGGCGTCGGTTGCCGCAGGCATCTATGAGAACGGCGGCGTGGTCGCGGCCGTCTGCCACGGCCCGTCGGCGCTGGTGAACCTGACTCTGTCCGATGGCCGTCACCTGGTCGACGGCAAGAACGTCGCCGCGTTCACGAACGCCGAGGAGGCCGCGGTCGGTCTGACCGAGGTCGTCCCGTTCCTGCTCGCCGACGCCCTGACCGCTCGCGGCGCGATCCATCACCCGGCCGCGAACTTCACCCCGCAGACCGTCACCGACGGCCGCCTCGTCACCGGCCAGAACCCGCAGTCCGCCACCTCGACCGCCGAGGCGGTCGTCGCAGTCCTCACCGCCTGAATCGTCCTCCTCAGGCGGTCGGATCCGGGCCCAGGGCAGCGTCCAGCAGATCGCCCAACTGCTGGAGTTGGGCGGCGGAGAGGGTGTGGAACGAGGTCGCGAAGACGTCGTTCACGGCCTCCTGGCCCTCGGCCCGGAGTCGCTCGCCCTTCGCGGTGAGGCGGTGTTTGACGGCGCGGCCCGGCCCGGGGAGGCGCTCGATCAGGCCGCGCTCGGCCATCCGCGCGGCCAGTGAACCGAAGGACTGGTCGGTCTGGAACGTCAGCACCGCGAGGTCGTGCAGTGACGCGTCCGGCTCGCGCTGCAGGTGCCGCAGCGTGTCCCACTGCACGAGCGAGAGCCCGAGCGGTGCGAGCGCGCGGCTCAGCGCGCGGTGGTGACGGTGTTGCAGGCGCTTCACGGCCAGGGCGACATCCGCGGGCTGGTGCTTCATGAGTCGACTCTACATCAGGTTGCTTATATCAGGAAGCTGATCTAAGGTTCCTTAGGTAGACAACCTGATGGAGTGATCATGAGTACTCGCACCCTCACGACCCGCGCCGGGATCACCGTCCAGGACCGGGATCGCGCCCGTTCGTTCCTGCTCCTGCACGGCGGAGGCGGGGTGCGGACCATGGACGGCTTCGCCGAACAACTGGCCGAGCACACTCGCTCCCGGGTCCTGCTCCCCACCCATCCCGGTTTCGGCGGTACGCTGAAGAGCGCCGGCCTCACCACGGTCGAGGCTCTCGCCGCGGCGTACGTCGAGCTGCTCGGCGAGCTGGATCTCACCGACGTGACCGTGATCGGCAACTCGTTCGGCGGCTGGCTCGCCGCGGAGATCGCGCTGCAGCAGAGCCCTCGGGTGAGCGATGTCGTGATCGTGGACGGGATCGGCATCGAGGTCGACGGACATCCGCTGACCGACGTCAGCGGCCTGTCGCCGGCCGAGCTCCGGGCGCTCTCGTTCCACGATCCGGCCAAGCTGCCCGTGCCCCCGGCAACTGGCGGTCCCAGCCCCGACGTGCAGGCACTGATCGGCTACACCGGCCCGACCATGTCCGACCCCACGCTGCTCGATCGCCTCGGCGCCATCGACGGGCCGGTGCACGTCCTGTGGGGCGAGAGTGACCGCATTGCCGACCCGGAGTACGGCAAGGCCTACGCTGCCGCGATCCCAGGGGCGACCTACACAGTCCTGCCCGCAACTGGTCACCTGCCCCAACTGGAGACTCCCGAGGAGCTCCTCCGTGCGCTCCTTGCGCTCACCGAGAGAAGCTCTGTGAGGTAGGGGCGATCGCTGCAGTGAGGTGCTCTCTAGACTGGCGGCCAGGGTCGCAGAGGAGAGAGTGCTGGATGAGCGACGTGCTGGAGGCTGTCCGGGCGCGGCTGGTCGTCTCGTGTCAGGCATATCCGGGGGAACCGATGAACTCGCCGGCCACCATGCGGGCCGTGGCCGAGGCGGTGGTCGCGGGAGGGGCCGCCGGTGTGCGGGTGCAGGGCATTGCGGACATCGCCGCGATCCGTACGGCGGTCGAGGTGCCGCTGATCGGTTTGTGGAAGGACGGCCGCGACGACGTGTTCATCACCCCGACCCTGGATCATGCGCTCGCGGTCGCCGGGGCCGGGGCTGATGTCGTCGCACTCGACGGGACGCAGCGCCCGCGTCCGGATGGTCGCAGTCTCGCTGAGACCATCGAGGCGCTCCACGACCGCGCCGGCACGCTGGTGATGGCCGACTGCTCAACCTTCGAGGAGGGTGTCGCTGCCGCGCAGGCCGGTGCCGATGTCGTCGGTACGACGCTTTCGGGCTACACGCCGTACACCACGAAGACCGACGGGCCCGACCTCGACCTTGTGGCCCGGCTGGCCGCGGCGATCAGCACTCCGGTCGTCGCCGAAGGCCGCATTCATACCCCGGACCAAGCCGCCCAGGCCATCGCGGCGGGCGCCTGGGCCGTTGTCGTCGGCACGGCGATCACTCACCCCGCCACGATCACCAGCTGGTTCGTGAACGCTGTGGAGTGAGTCAGCCGCTGGAACCAGCGATCGCACTGCTGGTTGCTCAGGGCAAGCATCGCGGCGGCGGGTCAGCGGGTGACGCGGTCCACGCGGTGGCCGGTCCGATCGAAGATGTGGATGCGGGAGGTGTCGAGGGCGAGGTGGACGCGGCTGCCGCGGGCCAGCTCGGTGTCGACGGGGAGTTCGACGACCACGTCGGCGCGGCGGTGCGTGGCGCCGTGCGGCTCGGGTGCGGGTGGGGTGGGTGCGGCCAGCCCGGCGCGCGAGCGGAGTCTGCTCAGGAACGACGGCGTACGGTCGGCCGCGGGAGCGGCGTGGGCCGGAGCCGTGCGGCCGACGCGGTCGGGGTCGACGACCTCGATCCCGCAGTGCACGAAGGCGATCGACTGCTGGCCGTGGAACTCGAAGGCGCGGATCGTGCCGGTCAGCTGATTCGGGGCGTCGTCGGTCAGGCTGAACGCGTTCGAGCGGGCGCCGACGATCACGGCGGCGCCGTCGTGGTGCCGCAGGATCAGCGACCGGCGGTCGGTGGGGTCGAGGGAGATCGACTGGTGGCCGAGGTCGAGGGCGACCCGGTGGTGCGCGGTGACCCGGACGGTGGCGGCCAGCAGGTTGATCCGCGGCGTGCCGAGGAAGCCGGCCACGAACGCGGTCGCGGGATCGTTGTACACCTGCGTCGGCGTACCGACGTCCTCGATCCGGCCGTCGCGCATCACCGCGATCCGGTCGGCCAGGGTCAGCGCCTCGACCTGGTCATGCGTGACGTAGAGCGTGGTCACGTTCAGGTCGCGGGTCATCGCGCCGATCTCCTGCCGGAGCTCGGTGCGCATCGTGGCGTCGAGGTTCGACAACGGTTCGTCGAGCAGGAACACCTGCGGCCGGCGGACCAGCGCGCGGCCGATCGCGACCCGTTGCCGCTGACCGCCCGACAACGTGCGCGGCATCCGGTCGAGCACCGACTCGATGCTGAGGATCTGTGCGAGGCCCACCGCGGTGGATCCGGCCTGGACGTCGTTCTGCCCGGCGACCTGCAGCGGGAACATGATGTTCTCCTGGACCGTCCGGTTCGGGTACAGCGCGCCGGTCTGGAAGACCATCGCGACGCCGCGTTCGCGCGGCGCGAGCCGGGTGCCGTTGGTGCGCCCGAACCACACCTCGCCGGCTGTCACCCGCTCGAGACCGGCGATCATCCGCAGCAGGGTGGTCTTCCCGCAGCCGGAGGGACCGAGCAGCACCATGAACTCGCCGTCGGCGACGTCCAGCGACAGCTCGTCGACGGCCAGGTGTTCGCCCTCGAACACCTTGGACACCGCGTCGAGCCGGATCGCCGTCATGTAAGGCTTATACGGGAAGGTGCGGTTCACCGGCAAGCATCGGGCCGCCCGCCAAGTGATTGCGGGCGGCAAGATCCAATCCTTAACTGTTGCTACAAGCAATCAATCGGCCGTTGACAACGACGGCCGCCGGCTCGCCGACGGCGCCGTCCGAGGTGCTGGTCAGCTGGACCAGATCGGCACGGGCACCGACCTCCAGGCGGCCGCGGTCGTGCAGGCCGAGCAGGTCGGCCGGTGTCCGCGTGGCCATCGTCACCGCGATGTCGAGCGGGAGTCCGCCGGGACCGGTCGCCCACCGCAGGCAGTCGAGGAGCGAGGCGCCGCTACCGGCCAGGTACGGCGTGCCCTGGAGGCGGAGGCTTCCGTCATGCCCCACGGTGACCGCACCGCCGACCGCGGTCCGGTAGTCGCCCGGTGCGCATCCGGCCAGGGCGGCCGCGTCGCTGGTGAGAACGCATCGCTGCGGACCTTTGGCGCGCACGAGAGCGGCGAAGGTGTCGGCGGGCAGGTGATGGCCGTCGGCGATCAGTCCGGCGGTCAGGGCGTCCTCGGTGAGTTGGGCCCAGATGGGGTTGTGGTGGCGGTCGATCTGGGCCGGGAGCCCGTTGCCGAGATGGGTGGACAGCCGCCCGCCCGCCGCCGCGAAGGCGTGGATGTCGGTTGCGGTCGCGAGCGAATGCCCGACCGAGGCGAGGACAGGGCTCGTCCCTGACGCGCGCGTGCCTGCCCTGGCGGTGAGGCGGCGGGTGAAGTCGATGGCTCCCTTACGTTCGGGAGCCAGTGTCATGATCGCGATCGCGCCGTCGGCCGCGGCCTGCCAGCGGTCGAACTCGGCGGCGTCGGGGTCGCGGATGACCGCCGGGTCGTGCGCGCCGCGGGCACCTTCGGCGGACGAGATGTACGGCCCCTCCAGGTGCAGGCCGGGTACGCCGTACGCGACGTCGGGGTCGGCCGCGCGGGCGGCGGCGGCGCGCTTGACGAGGGTGGTCGTGGTCGCGTCTGCGGCGGAGATGATCGTCGGGTAGACCGTGGTCACGCCTTGTCCCCACAGGGCGCGGACGAGGTCGGACAGCTCGCTCGCCGGGCGGGACGGGTCGTTGACGTCCAGGCCGCCGTACCCGTTCAGCTGGATGTCGACCAGACCCGGGATCAGCAGCAGGTCCGGCGCCGACGGCTGGTCGGTGATCTCCTCGATGCCGTCGGCCGAGAACCGCACCCGTACACCGCGGCCGGTGGCGGTGCGTCCTTCCAGGACCTCGCTCGTCACAAGTTCTCCTCACCATCGGGTTGCGGACAACCCAACTGCATCCGGCGACCCGCAGCAAGGACACTGATCGCGACGCCGCGACCGGCGAGTTCGGTCGCGGGCCGTGAGACACCCGGGTCAGGCGTGGACGAGGGCGGTCCGGAGCTGGCGGCGTGAGGTGATGCCGAGCTTGGAGAACGTCTTGCGAAGGTGCCACTCGACGGTGCGCGGGCTGATGAAGAGCTGGGCGGCGATCTCCGGATTGGTCAGGCCGTCCCTGGCCAGGCCGGCGATCTGCGACTCCTGCGCGGTCAGGTCGTTCGTGGTTTCGGGCGTGCGCTTGCGGACGGTCTCGCCGGTGGCGAGCAGCTCGTGGCGGGCGCGTTCGGCGAACGCCTCGGCGCCGATCGCGGCCAGCTGCTCGTGGGCGGTCCGCAGGTGCTCGCGGGCGTCCTGACGGCGGCCTTCGCGGCGCAGCCATTCGCCGTACAGCAGCTCGGCGCGGGCCGATTCGATGCGCAGACCGGTCCGGCTCAGGTGGTCGATCGACGCGCGGTACGCGTCCTCGTCGTTGGTCAGCAGTGCTCGCGCGCGGGTCTGCATCCCGCGGCCCCAGTCCGTCGGCGCGGCGGCGACGCGCTCGTGGAGCCAGGCCAGCGCTGTCTCGACGAGCTTGGTGTCACCGCTCCGCGAGGCGGCCTCGGCCAGTTCGCCGATCACCAGCGCGCTGTACGCGACCACGTCCTGCTCGAAGACCTGCAGTGCCGCATCGCGGGCGGTCTCGTACCGTCCGAGGCCGTTGTTCAGCAGCGCGCTCGTGTACGTCGCGATCGCGGTCATCCGGCCCTGGCCCTGGGCGCGGGCCTCGCGGATCATCGCGTCGATCAGTCCGGTCGCCTCGGCCTCGTGCCCGCGCAGTGCGGCGAGCTGCATCCGGCCGATCCCGAGCACCCGGTTCCCGGTCGCGGCGCCGATCTGCTGCTCTTCCTCGACGTACGCCGTCGCGGCCGCGAGGTCACCGGTCATCGACACCACGTTGGCGCGGAAGTTCAGCGCCCACTGGAGCTGGACGAGGGCGCCGCTGTCGCGGGCGATCCGTTCGTGGCGGGCGGCCAGCTCGAGCGCCGCGTCGAGGTCCCAGACGTCGATCGCGACGATCCCGCTGGCCCGGCTGCCCGCGAGCCACAGCCAGCCGCGGACGTCCTCGGCCTCGCCGGCGCTCTGCCGGGCGTGGTCGACGGCTCTGACCAGCTGGGCCGCGGCGTCGGCGTACCCGCGGGTGAAGCGGAGCGCGAGCGCCTGCAGGAGCAGGTCTCCCGGCGGATCCGACGGCGCGGGCGCCGGCGCGGCGGCCGCGGCCTCACCGAGGATCCCGGGTGCGTCCGGGCCGCTCGCCCAGATCGCGGCCGACATCGCCTCCAGGTACGCGACCCGGGCCTGGTCGTGGTCGAGCGGCTCGAGCCGCCGCGCCGCGTCGACCAGCGTTTGCGCGGCCTCCGTCGCGTGCCCGCGGTCGAACGCGATCTCGCCGCGCAACCGCGTGATCTGCGCGTCCCGTACGGCGTCCGCGGGCCCGGCGGATGCCGCGCCGAGCAGCTCCAGCGCGGCGTCGAGCCTGCCGGCGCTCCGCTGGGCGGTCGCGGCGGCCAGCACCCGGGCGGCCCGGCGGTCCGGGTCGATCGTCAGCGCGGCGGCTCGCTCCAGGAACGTACCGGCCGCGAAGAACCCGCCGCGGGCCCGGGCGCGCTGCGCGGACCGCTCGAGCTCGGCGGCGACGTCCTCGTCGGGCGTCATGGTCGCCTGCGCCCGGTGCCACGCGCGGCGATCGGGGTCGGTCTCGGGATCGGTGACGTCGGCGAGGGCCCGATGAACGGCCAGCCGCTGCTGCGGTGTCGCCATCCGGTACGCCGCGGAGCGCACGAGCGGATGCCGGAACCGGATGTGCCGGCCGAAGGTGATCAGCCCGGACTCGATCGCGCCGGCCGCCGGGTCGGCGCCGAGTCCGAGCCGCTCGGCCGCCTGCCACAGCAGCGTCGGGTCGCCCAGCGGCTCCGCGGCCGCGGTGACCAGGAGCAGCCGGGTGTCAGGCTCGAGGACTTCGAGGCGCCGGACGAAGCTGTCCTCGATCCGGCTGGCCAGGCTGCCCGCGGTCGGACCGCCGGCGAGCTCCGCGGCGGTCCAGGCACGCGGGAGTTCGAGCAGGGCGAGTGGGTTGCCGTGGGTCTCGGCGACGATCCGGTCGCGGACCCGCGGGTCGATGGGTCCGGGGAGGACGGATTCGAGCAGCGCTCGCGCATCGGTCTCGTCGAGGCCGCGGATCGGCAGCTCGGTCAGGCCGGTGAACGCGTGGTCGATGCCGTCGCGGACCGCGAAGACCATCACCACGGATTCGGCCGCGAGCCTGCGGGAGACGAAGGCGAGGATGCGCGCGGACATCAGGTCCAGCCACTGCGCGTCGTCGACCACGCACAGCACGGGCCGGTCGCCGGCGGCGTCGGAGAGCAGGTTCAGGACCGCGAGACCGATCAGGAACTTGTCCGGCGCCGGGCCGCTCACCAGGCCGAACGCCGTACCGAGCGCCTCGCGCTGCGGTGCCGGCAGTCGCTCGAGATGTTCCAGGAACGGCTGGAGGAGCTGGTGCAGGCCCGCGTACGCGAGCTCCATCTCGGACTCGATCCCGGCGGTTCGGGTGATCCGGCAGCCGTCGGCGCCGGCGACCAGGGCGTCCAGCAAGGCCGATTTGCCGACACCGGCCTCGCCGGTCAGCAGCAGCACCTGGCTGCGGCCGGCCTTCGCCTCGCTGACGAGCCCCCTCAGCACTTCGGTCTCCCGCTGCCGGCCCCTGAGCTCTCGATGCTCGCGATCTGCCATCCCCACGCCGGTCAGCGTAGCCGGGCCGGCCCGGGTTCACTGGTCAGACCAGTACTACTGGACCGCGCGCAAGTCGGGCGACCGTCGCGTTGCCGGTCTGCTGGAGCCAGGTGCGGTCCGCTGTCAGGACGGTCAGGGCCGCGGCGGCGGACTCGGCCAGCACGGCGCTCGCGACGGCGCCGGTGACCGCGCTCCGCCGTACGTCGACCTCCGGGTACGCCGTCTGCCACGCGGTGACGTCGGCCGGACCGGTCTGCAGGATGGTCAGACCAGTGCCCCGCCGCCACGCCGCGCCGAACGCGAACCCCAGCGCATCGGATCGGTCGTGGCCGTCGACGGCGACGACCACACGCCCCGTGGACGGTCCGGCCGCGTGGTCCGAGGTCAGCCCGACGACTGCCAGGGAGCCCGTCGTACGGCGGACCAGCCGCCGGGCCAGGCTCCGTTCGAAGCTGCGGCCGTGCCCGATGACCACGAGCGCACCGGTGCTCTCACGGGTCTCGTTCAGCAGTGCGGTGGCCGGGCGGCCGGGGAAGACCGTGGTGGAGATCCGCAGGCTCGGGAAGATCTGCCGCACGTGGCCCGCCGCCTCGTCGACGACCTCCTCGGCTGCCTCCAGGTCCCGCTCGTCGACGGTCAGCTCACCGAGCGGGTCGAGCAGGTGGGGCCGGCGGAACGCGTGCACGATGCGCAGCTCGGCGCTCCGGGCGGCGGCTTCGGCCGCAGCCCACTCCAGCGTGTCCTGGGTGTCGAGTAGGACGACCACTGGGCCGTAGTACTGCTTCATCGGGGTGCCTCCCTGGATGCTCTTCGGTGTGACACCACCGTCTCGTCACAGGCAGGTGCATCACACCAGGGAGAACCACGGGCCTGTACCCCTGGGGATCAGGGCGGATCTCGTCTCAGGGGTCGAGCAGTTGGAGCGCCTCCGTGATCGAAGCGGCGACCGGGGCACCCGTCGTGTGCAGCGCTTGCGGGGTCATCGCGCCGGTGGTGACGAGCACGCAGCGGGCGCCGGCCGCCTGGGCCGCCTCGGCGTCGTCGACGACGTCGCCGATCAGGACGACCTCGGCCGGATCGAGCTGCTGCGCCTCCAGATGCCGGACCAGGCTGTCGGCCTTCGAGCCGCCGCCGACCTCGCCGGGCAGCCCGTCGATCCGGGTGAAGTAGGTCGTCAGCCCGTAGTGCTCGACCGTGGGCGTGAGCCGCGAGTGGAACCACATCGACAGCAACGACTGCGTCCGCCCGCTCGCCGTGCAGGACCGGAGCACCTCGTGCGTCCCGGCGGCCAGCTCACAGGTGTGCAGCAGCGCGTCGTACCGGTCGTGGTAGAGCTTGTCGACCTGCTCCCACTCGGCCTCGTCCAGGGTGCGCCGCAGGATCTGCTCGTACGACAGCCGCATCGGCCGCGCGTAGGCCGCCTGCCACTCGCCCCAGGTCAGCTCCACCCGTCCGAACCCGGCACAAACTTCGTTGACGGCAGCCAGGACGGCGTGATTGTCATTGAGCAGCGTCCCGTTCCAGTCCCACACCACATGTCGCACCGAGCAACTGTAAACGGCCAAACCGAACCGAAAGGCGGCCCAGTGGGTTCCAATGCTGAGTTCAGGCCGGCGGCTGAGGTCGCGGACAGGTTTCACGCCGAGGTGGTCGCGCCGCTGGTGGGGGACGTCGGCTATGCGGCCGGACTGCTCGGGTGGGGGTCGGACGTTCTCGGGTACGACACCGAGCGGTCGATGGACCACGGCTGGGGACCGCGGCTCGTCGTACTGGTGGACGCGGCCGACGTCGAGCGCGTGCGGAAGGCGGTCGACCACGGGCTGCCCGACGAGTACGACGGGTATCCGGTGCGCTTCGGTTGGGACAGCTACGCGCCGCGGCATCACGTGACCGTCGCGACGCTGGGGGACTGGTTGCGGGGACAGCTCGGCTTCGACGCGTCACAGGGCATCGGGATCGGCGACTGGCTGGTGACTCCGCAGCAGCAGCTTCTCGGTGTGGTGGCCGGCCGGGTGTACGCGGACGACGGACGGCTGGCCCGGATCCGTGAGGCACTGGCCTGGTACCCGGACCAGATCTGGCGGTGGACCCTGGCCTGCCAGTGGTCCCGTGTCGCGCAGGAGGAGGCGTTCGTCCAGCGCACGCACGAGGTTGGTGACGAGCTCGGGTCGCGGGTCGTGGCTGCCCGGCTGGTGCGGGACCTGATGCGCCTGGCCCTGTTGCAGGCCAGGACCTACGCGCCGTACAGCAAGTGGCTCGGTACGGCGTTCGCGCGGCTCGATCAGCCGGACGGGCTCGACGTCGCGCTGACCGACGCGGTCGCGGCGACGTCGTACGCCGAGCGCGAGCGGGCGCTTGTCACGGCGTACGAGCTGGTCGCCCGGCGGCACAACGCGCTCGGGATCACCGACCAGCTCGACCCGGCTCCGCGGCCGTACTTCGACCGGCCCGCGATGGTGCTCGGCGCGGACCGGTTCGCGCAGGCGTGTCTGGCGACAGTGACCGACGAAGCGGTGGCGCGGCACGGGCTGATCGGGTCGATCGACCAGTTCGCGGACAACACCGACGTGCTCGGCAATCCGGCGGCGTTCCGGAGGCTGGTCTCTGTCTATCGTTGACCGATGACCCTCGCCAGGCACGTCATCAACTCGGTCACGACCACCGAGATCCGCTACGACTACCTCCGCACGATCGGCCGCAACTCGTTCCTCGGCAGTCACGGGAGCGGCGGCCGCACCACGGCGTACGTCGTAGAGACCGACCGCGGCGCGACGGGCTGGGGGCTGCCGCTCCACGACGCAGACCCCAGCCGGCTCGTCGGACGGAACCTCGCAGAACTGATCGACCCGGACCGCGGGGTGATCGACCCGGCGGCCGAGTTCCTCGACTACCCGCTGCACGATCTCGCGGCGCGGATCCTCGACGTGCCGGTGTACGCGATGCTCGGCGGCGCCGGATCGCCCCGGGTGCGCTGCTACAGCGGCGGGATCTACCTCGACGACCTCGACGGCGGGCTGGATGCGATCCGGGCGAATCTCGCCCAGGACCACGAGTTCGGGTTCCGCGACTTCAAGCTGAAGATCGGCCGCGGGCATCGCTGGATGGATTCCCACGGCGGTCTGCAGCGAGACATCGAGGTGACCCGGCTGACCCGCGAGCTGTACCCCGACGCCGGGATCCTTGTCGACGGCAACGACGGCTTCAGCGTGAACACCCTGTTCGAGTACCTGGACGGTGTCGCGGACTGCGACCTGTACTGGATCGAGGAGCCGTTCGCAGAGCGCCGCCCCGACCTGGAGGCGCTCCACGAGTACCTGCAGCAGCTGCCGGTCCGCCCCAAGGTCGCCGACGGCGAGTACGACCCGAACGTGGAGCACGTCCTCCAGTTGGCACGCGACGGTCTCGTGGACGTGGCCCTGATGGACGTCACCGGCCACGGCCTCACCGCCTGGCGCCGCACCATGCCCGACCTGTCCGCCGAAGCCTCACCGCACGCTTGGGGCCAGCCGCTCAAGACCCTGTACGCCGCCCACCTGGCCGCCGGCCTCGGCAACATCCCGATCGTCGAAGGCGTCCCCGGCCCCGGCTTCTACACGCTGGAGAACGGCCACATCACCCTCACCGACCAGCCCGGCTTCGGCCTCAAGCAGCCGTAGCGCGGCGTCCGCTACATATCCAGGATGAGGTCTGTCGCCGGGCGGGAGCAGCAGAGAAGCGCCTGCCCGCTCGGAGGCGGTTCGAGTGGGGTGGGGGAGTACGTGAGGTCGCCGGACAGCACCGGGGTGATGCAGTTGTGGCAGACGCCGGTGCGGCAGCTCCACCGCGCCGGCACGTCACAGGCTTCGGCCAGCTCGAGCAGGGTGCCGTCGCGCATGGCTGTCGAGATCCCGCTGCGGGCAAATGTCACCAGCGGCCCGTTGCCGGCGGCACCGTCCGGCTGATGCGGCGGCCTGAGCGTCTGGCCGACGACACCGGGGTTCAGCGATGCCAACGCGCCGAACAGCTCCGTACGGACCCGAGTTACCCCTACTGCGGTCAGCGCTGCCTGCATATCCGCCATGAAGCTCTCAGGACCGCAGAGGTACGCCGTTGCATCTGGCGGCAGGTCCAGCTCGAGCAGCTTGTCCTTGGTCAGTCGGCCATCGACGGAGCTGTAGTAGATGTGCTCGTGAGCGTTCGGGAGCTGGGCGAGCAAGTCGTGTGCCTCCGCGGCGAACGCGTGCTCCGTCGGTCCGCGCGCGGCATGGATCCACCACACCTCGCGAGTACTCCCTGCCAGGCTGTGGAGCATCGCGAGGACAGGCGTCACTCCGATCCCCGCGGAGATCAGTAGCACCGGTCCGGTGCCGTCTTCGAGCAGAAACTCACCGCGTGCCGCCGCGACTTCCAGCAGACTGCCGGACGACAGCTGAGCCATGTAGGCGCTGCCGACCCCGTGCGGCTCCTGCTTGACGCTCACGCGGTAGCCGGGCGAGGTGGAGAGCGAGTAGCTGCGCACAGCCGCCGGCAGCCGGAACGTCAGGTACTGACCCGCCTGAGCCGCCGGCAGCTCACCGCCGTCGGGCGCAGCGAGCTTGATCGAGAACACGTCCCTGGCCTCGGCAACGACCTCCGTGACGCGCAGCTGCCGGAAGCCGTCCCAGGCAGGACCTGGCGCGTCCTCCTTGTCCAGAAGCTCGTGGAATGAGCCTTGCCACCCCGGGCTCATCGCCGGGATGCGCACGGCGATCCGTAGCTTCTCGATGTCGCGGTCGGGCAGGTACAGCAGGGCATCCGTGTCGGAGACGCTCAGGGCGCCCGGGCCGGTAGCCGTCTTGACGATCGGATCACCGGCCGCGATCTCGCCTTCGGTGATCACCCGGCAGTAGAACCCCGGCCGGTGGTGGCTGACCAGCAACGCCGGCAGCTCCGGCTCACCCATCCGCAGCCCGACCCGGTAACAGGTCACCCGCGGCTGGGTGACCTCCAGCTCGGCGCCGCCGATCCGGTACCGGTCGCCGATACAGACCTCGTCGTCGGGCAGCCCGTCGACGGTCAGGTTCTCGCCGAACTGTCCGTAGCCGAAATCGTCGCGTCCGAAGTGCTGCGCCCAGTAGCGGTAGGACTCCAGCTGGTACACCAGCACCGCGCGCTGCTCGCCACCGTGGCCGGCCAAGTCGCCCTGGCCGTCGCCGTCCAGGTTCAGCCGACGGACCATCACCGGCCCGTCGACCGGCCGCTTCCACACGCCGGTGTAGACGGTCTTCCCGTTCCACTCGACGTCCTTCGGCAGACCGACGTTCACCGACACCACAGTCGCTTCACTCATCCGGACAGCTCCTCCACCGAGAGGTCACCGCCGACATCATCTCGCGCCCCCGCAGCCCGGGCACTCCCCGGGCTGACTTCATTCGCCGAAGAGGCGGTCGATCGGGAGGAACCAGCGGAAGTCGACCGGGTCGCCGAAGGTGGCCGGGACCTTGCCGCGCGGCAGGATGATCGTGGCCAGGCCATTGGCGTGCCCAACGGCGTACAGGTAGCCCGTGCCGGTCGCCTTGTCGATTCCGAGCAGCAGTGTGCCGTAACTGCCGCAGTTGGTCGCGACCAGTGACTCGAAGCCCTGCCAGGTCGCGCGCCGGACGAGCTTCACGACCGGTTTCATCGGTGTGCCGGTCGGGATGTGGATCGTGTAGAGCGCACCGCCGCGAGTGGTGGCCAGGAAGGTGTCGTAGGTCCGCGTCTTGCTGATCAGCGCCATCGCCTTCACCGCCGCGAAGCCCGGGTACGACGTCTTGCCGCGCCAGACGCCGTTCGGGTCGACGGTCCACCGGAACAGGACACCGTCGGAGCGCAGCCCGTAGGTGTTCATCCGCCAGGGAGCGTCCTCGGAGGACACGGACTGCTCGACGGCGACGAAGTCCCGCCAGCCGCCGCCGATCCGGGTCAGCTCCGCGTGATGGACCTCGGCGGTCAAGCCGGCGTGGTATCGGGTGAGGTACAGCCCTGAGTCGATCACGACGTAGCCGGACACCCGGGAACCGCCTGGGTCCGGTTCGGCGCGCAGGGAGCTGCTGAGCCCGACCAGACCGGGCGCGAAGACCTCCAGCGCGACCTTCGAGTCTCTCGTCAGCGTAGGCGGCACAGTGCTTGTGACGACCTGGGCACGGTGGTCACCGTTGCTCGTGACCGAGCCGGCCGTGACCGAACAGGTCACCGTCGCGCGGTTCGGCGCCGCATCGGCCGGCCAGGCGAGCAGGCTGCCGGCCAGCCCGATCGCCGCCATCAGCGCAGTGGCGCGGATTCTCATCTCGGCCCCCTATTCACCGAACGGCGGTGGTTCGGGCTGCGAGATCCACCGGAAGTACACGCCGGAGCCGAACGATCCAGGGACCTTGCCACGCGGCTCGATGACGGTCGACGTTCCGCCGGCGTGCCCGACGGCGTACAGGTATCCGGCGTGGGTGTCGGTGTCGATCCCGATCACGAGCGTTCCGTAGATGCCGCACTTCTGCGCGAGCATCGCCTCGAAACCTTGCCAGCCCGACCGGCGGACCAGCTTGACGACCGGCTTCATGGGCGACGTCACCGGAATGTGGATCGTGTACAGCGCACCGCCCCGGGTGTTGGCCAGGAAGGTGTCGTACGTCGCGGTCGCACTGATCAGTGCCATCGACTTGACCGCGGAGAATCCCGGGTACGACGTCTTCTGACCCCAGTTGGCGGCGTTCCACCGGAACAGCACGCCGTCGCGACGCAGCCCGTAGACGGCGCCCCGTCGCACCGGCGGCGATGAGTAGGTGGAACGGTTGAGCGAGATGAAGCTGCTCCAGCCGCCGCCGATCCGCGGCAGCGCCTGAGCCAGAATCTCGCCGTCCGCGGTGACGATCGAATAGCTGTTGTACAGCGTGTCGCCCAGGACGACGAGCCCGCCGACGTCGTAGTTGCCCTCACCGTTCTTCGAGGACATTATCGGGCCGCTCAGCCGGGCAGTCCCCGGATACGGGTTGTTGATCCACAGTCCCAGCGAGCGGGTCGGCGGCACGGTCGAGAACACGGACCAGCCGTACTCGCCGCTACCACTGACCGCACCGACTCCCACCGAGCAGACGGCCGATGCCGTGGCCGACGCCGGCTGGATTGTCACGGCTCCGAATGCCAGACTCGCCGCGGCGAGCGCCCCGAGAAGTTGCACTTTTCTCGACATGTTCCTCCACCACCCCCCTGGTTGCCCCTGGGTCAACCGTCCTGGACCAGAACGGGGGTGTAGAGGGCCGAAGGTCCCGAGTCAGTGGGACCTGTTGGTCTCCGGGTCCTGTTCCACGCGTCGCCTGTGCTCGGCTGCATGCTCCAGTGATGTCTCGTCTGCCCACGACCACCTCGGTGCCGGTGTCGACGGGCCGTCGTACGGCAGGTCGGCGTAGTGCCTTTGGAGTTCCGCCAGTTCGGCGGTCAGCGCAGCGCGGGTCTCGGTGTAGGCCGGGTCCTCGGCGACGTTGACCAGCTCCTCCGGGTCCTTCTGCAGGTCGTACAGCTCCCACTCTGACTCGAACAGACGCTCCGACGAGCCCGGTACACCGAGGCCGGCGCCGTAGTAGTGGATGAGTTTGAAGTCCTTCGTGCGGATCCCGTAGTGCGCGGGGGCGTGGTGGTACGGGTCGTCGTGCTCCCAATACCGGTAGTAGATCGCCGTCGGCCAGTCCGGGACCTGCTCACCACGCAGGACCGGCAGGAAGCTCCGGCCTTGTGACGTGGGCAGGGCCGACGCCGCGTCCAGCCCTGCCATGTCGAGGAAGGTCGCCGCGAAGTCCACGTTGGTGACCATCGCGTCGCAGGTGCCACCGGCCGGGATCACGGACGGCCAGCGGATCATCATCGGCATCTGCAGCGACTCGTCGAACATCAGCCGCTTGTCGAACCAGCCGTGGTCGCCGAGGAAGAACCCCTGGTCGGACGTGTAGACGACGACCGTGTCGGCGCCGACGCCCTCCTCGTCGAGGACGTCGAGCAGCCGCCCGACGTTGTCGTCGACGGACTGGACGCACTGCAGGTAGTCGCGCAGGTAGCGCTGGTACTTCCACCGCATGCGCGCCTCCCGGTTGTCCGGGCCGCGCAGCTCGTCCGGCAGCTCCTCGCCGAGCTCGTCCGCGCCCAGGTCGTCCGCGACGGACATGCGGACGCCGCGGACCGCCTGGCTGCGGGTGCGGTGGTCGTCGAACAGCGTGCTCGGCTCCGGGATCGAACCGGCCGGGTAGAGGTGCTTGTGCCTCTCGTCCGGCACCCACGGCCGGTGCGGCGCCTTGTGGTGCACGAGCAGCAGGAACGGGCGGTCCGGGTCCCGCCGGCGGATCCAGTCGATGCTCTGGTCCGTGACGATGTCCGTCGCATACCCGGGCACGGTCGCCGCGCCGTCCGGCCCGATCATCAGCGGGTCGACGTAGTCGCCTTGACCGGGGAAGACGCGCCAGTCGTCGAAGTGCCGCGGCGCGGATTCCGGCCGCTCGCCGAGGTGCCACTTGCCGAACAGCGCCGTCTGGTAGCCGGCGCCCTGCAGCACCTCGGCGAACGTCGGCACCCGGTAGTCGATCTCGGTGAAGATCGAGGCGACGCCGTTCACGTGGCTGTACGTCCCGGTCAGGATCGAGGCCCGCGAGGGGGAGCAGATCGAGTTCGTGCAGTACGTCGCGTCCATCCGCACCCCGTCGCGGGCCAGCCGGTCCAGGTGCGGCGTGCTGTTGATCTTGCTCCGCGTGTCGTTGCCGTACGCCGAGATCGCGTGCGCGGCGTGGTCGTCGGACATCACGAAGACGATGTTCGGAGTCGGCATCACCTCACCCTAGGTCACCCGCGGCCGGATTTGGACATCGCTTACCGCCGGACCGCCGGTGGGCGTAGGTTTGCCGGTTATGGCCATGTTCGACCTTTCCCTCGACAAGCTCCGCGAGTACCGGCCCGAGGTGGCCGCGCCCGCCGACCTGGTCGACTTCTGGCGCCGCTCGATCGAGAAGGCGCGCACCGAAGACCTGTCCGCCACGTTCACCCTGATCGACAACAAGCTCGCGGTGATCGACACCTACGACGTCACCTATGCCGGTTTCGACGGCTCCCCGGTGAAGGGCTGGCTGCATGTCCCGGCCGGCGCGACCGGTCCGTTGCCGACCGTCGTGCAGTACCACGGGTACTCCGGAGGCCGGGGCTTCCCACACGCCACGACGCTGTGGGCGCAGGCCGGCTACGCCCACTTCGTGATGGACACCCGCGGCCAGGGGTACAGCGCCGGCGGCGTCGACGGGACGCCGGACGCCACGCCGTACGCCGGTCTGAACCACACGCCCGGGTTCATGACGCTGGGAATCACGGATCCGGAGACGTACTACTACCGCCGGGTCTTCATCGACGCGGTGCGGGCGCTCGACGCGGCCCGGACGTCGCCGCTGGTGGACCCGGACCGGATGGTCGTCACCGGCGGCAGCCAGGGCGGCGGCATCGCGATCGCGGCGGCCGGCCTGGCGCCGATCGCGGGGATCGAGCTGCTCGGCTGTGCCCCCGACGTACCGTTCCTGTGCCACTTCCAGCGGGCGCTGCAGATCACCGACAAGGACCCGTACGGCGAGATCACGCGGTACCTGAAGGGGTTCCGCCAGGACGTCGACGCGGCGCTCACCACGCTCGGCTACTTCGACGGCGTCAACCTCGGCCGGCTCGCCACGGCGCCGGCGCTGTTCTCGGTCGCGCTGATGGACCCGATCTGCCCGCCCTCGACGGTGTTCGCCGCCTTCAACCACTACGGCGCCACCGGCAGCGAGCAGAAGGACATCGAGGTGTACCACTACAACGAGCACGAGGGCGGCCAGACGTACCAGCAGCTCGCGCAGCTGGACTGGTTCGCGAAGGTCTTCGAGGCGTCCGGACAGTAGTCATCGATCGACCGATGAGTTTTCGGTCGGGGCGTCGTTACACGGTCATCTAACGTCGGTCAGACTGGGACCGACCTGACCGCGGAGGCCCCGAGATGACGCAGATGGACTGGAAACTCGAGCTCGTGATCGTGCCGGTGACGGACGTGGACCGGGCGAAGAAGTTCTACACCGAGCAGTTGGGGTTCGCCGAGGACGTCGACCATCGGGCGGGCGACTCGTTCCGGGTCGTGCAGCTGACACCGCCCGGGTCGGCGTGCTCGATCACGATCGGGACCGGCCTGACCACCGCGCCGCCGGGCAGCTACCAGGGCACCCACCTGGTGGTGAACGACATCGAGGCCGCGCACGCCGAGCTGGCCGGCCGCGGGGTCGAAGTGAGCGAGCCTTTCCACTTCACCCCCGAGGGGAAGCGTCCCGGTCTCGCGCCGGCGCGCGGTGACTACGAGACCTTCCTGTCTTTCGAGGACCCGGACGGCAACGGCTGGACGGTCCAGGAGGTGGGAAGGACCGCCTCGTGACGACTCTCGAGGAGGCGGCGTTCGCGGGTGACGAGACCGCGTTCGCCGACCTCGCGGGCCGGCATCGCCGCGAGCTGCACGTGCACTGTTACCGGATGCTGGCCTCGTTCGACGACGCCGAGGACGCCGTCCAGGAGACGTTGCTGCGGGCCTGGCGCGGCCGCGATCAGTACGACGGGCGCACCTTCTTCCGCGCCTGGCTGTACCGGATCGCCACCAACGTCTGTCTCGACCTCACCCGTCAGCGCAGCCGGCGCCCGCTGTCCGCAGCGACGGACTCGCCGGGAGAGTTGGTCTGGCTGCAGCCGTATCCTGATCGGCTGCTCGACGAGATCGCGCCGCCGGCCGATCAGCCGGACGCCGTCGTGGTGGACCGGGAGACGATCGAGCTCACCTTCCTGATCGCGCTGCAGGCGCTGCCGGCCCGGCAACGCGCCGCGCTGATCGCCCGCGACGTGCTCGGCTGGTCGGCGGCCGACACGGCCAAATTGCTGGAGACGAGCGTGGCGGCGGCCAACAGCGCGTTGCAGCGGGCGCGGGCGACGATGCAGCAGCGGCTGCCCGAGCACCGCGCCGACTGGTCCGCGCCGCGGCCGACCGCGGAGGAGCGAGCGGTGCTGGCGCGCTTCATCGACGCCCACGAGCGCTGTGACGCCGAGGCGGCGATCGCGATCGCCGGCGAGGACCTGCGGGTCTCGATGCCGCCCGACCGGCTGTCGTTCACCGGGCTGCGTGCCTGCCTGCCGCTGTTCCAGCGGGCCTTCGGGCCGGACCGCGACGGCGACTGGCGACTCGTGCCGACCTCGGCGAACCGGCTGCCCGCCGCGGCGACGTACCTGAAGCGACCGGGCGATTCGATCTGGCGGGCCTTCAAGCTCGACGTGCTATGGGTCGACCACGGCAAGATCGTGGAGATCACCACGTTCGGTGCGTCCCGCTTCCCGGGCTTCGGCCTCCCCGACCAGTGGTCCCCGGACCGCTAATGTGGTGAGCATGCTGGGACTACCTGCGGGGATCCGGGCCTGCCTGTTCGACCTGGATGGTGTGCTCACCGACACCGCCGCCGTTCATGCTGCCGCGTGGAAAGAGATGTTCGACGAGTTCCTCCGCGACTATGCGGCGCAGCACGGGATCGCCTTCGTGCCCTTCGACGCCCGCGCGGAGTACGACGCGTATGTCGACGGCAAGCCGCGGCCCGACGGCGTCCGCGACTTCCTGACCTCGCGCGGCATCACCTTGCCGGAAGGCACGGCCGGGGATCCGCCGTCCGCGATGACCGTCAACGGCCTCGGCAACCGGAAGAACGAGGCGGTGCAGCGACGGATCCGCACCGACGGCGTGCACGTGTTCGAAGGCTCCCGGAAGTATCTGGAGGCGGTCGAGCAGGCCGGGCTCCGCCGCGCCGTGGTGTCGTCGAGTGCGAACACCCGCCAGGTGCTGGAGGTCACCGGCCTGGCGCGGTTCGTCGAGCAGATCGTCGACGGTGTGACGATCCGGACCGAGGGCCTGAAGGGCAAGCCGGCGCCCGACACGTTCCTCGCCGCGGCCAAGGGCTTCGGCCTCGACCCGTCCGCGGCGGCGGTCTTCGAGGACGCGCTGGCGGGTGTGTCCGCCGGCCGTTCGGGCCACTTCGGGCGGGTGATCGGAGTGGATCGCGTCGGCCAGGCGGCCGAGCTGAAGTCGCACGGCGCCGACGTCGTGGTCCGCGACCTGGCCGACCTGCTGCGGCCGGAGGTGGAGGGCGAATGATCGACCGGGGCCACCATCCGATCGAGCCGTGGCGGCTGCGCGAGACGCGACTCGCGCTCGACAAGCTGGCGCAGGCGGAGTCCTTGTTCGCCCTGTCGAACGGGCACATCGGCCTGCGCGGCAACCTCGACGAGGGCGAGCCGTATGCGATCCCCGGCACGTACCTGAACTCGTTCTACGAGCAGCGCCCGCTGCCGTACGCCGAGGCCGGCTACGGGTACCCGGAGTCCGGGCAGACCCTCGTGGACGTCACCAACGGCAAGCTGATCCGGCTGCTCGTCGACGACTCGCCGTTCGACATCCGGTACGGCTACCTGTCCAAGCACGAGCGCTCGCTGGACTTCCGCACCGGCATCCTCGAGCGGGACGTGGACTGGACGTCACCGGGCGGCAAGCGGATCAAGGTCCGCAGCCGCCGGCTCGTGTCGCTCACCCAGCGCGCGGTGGCCGCGATCGAGTACGTCGTCGAGCCTGTCGACCAGCCGGCCCGGTTCGTGATCCAGTCCGAGCTCGTGGCGAACGAGGCGCAGCCGAAGCTGTCCGACGATCCGCGGGTGGCCGCCGTCCTGGACAACCCGCTGAAGCCGGTCAGCCACGACGGCGGCGAGCACGGGACCGTCCTGATCCACCGCACGACCCGCAGCCAGCAGCTGATGGCCGCGGCGATGGCGCACGAGGTGGACACCTCGGTCCGCTACGCGATGGACCAGGACGTGCGCGAGGACTGGGCGCGGACCACGGTGATCTGCCAGCTGCAGCCGGGCGAGAGCCTGCGCGTCGTGAAGTACTTGGCGTACGGCTGGTCCAGCCTGCGGTCCGAGACCGCCATCCGGGACCAGGTCGCGGCCGCGCTCGCGAGCGCCCGGTTCTCCGGCTGGGACGGCCTGACCGGGCAGCAGGCCGAGTTCCTGGACGACTTCTGGGACGGCGCCGACGTGGAGGTGCAAGGGCATCCGGAGTTGCAGCAGGCGGTCCGGTTCGCGCTGTTCCACATACTGCAGGCCGGCGCGCGCGCCGAGCGGCGGGCGATCCCGTCGAAGGGACTGACCGGCGCCGGGTACGACGGACACACGTTCTGGGACACCGAGGGCTTCGTGCTGCCGGTGCTGACCTACACGATGCCGGACGCCGCCGCGGACGCGCTGCGCTGGCGCCATTCCACGCTGGAGATGGCGAAGCAACGCGCCGCGGAGCTCGGGTTCCGCGGGGCCGCGTTCCCGTGGCGGACGATCCGCGGCCAGGAATGCTCCGGCTACTGGCCGGCGGGGACGGCGGCGTTCCATATCAACGCCGACATCGCCGAGGCCGTCATGCGGTACTACCGGGCCACCGGCGACGACGACTTCCTCGACGAGGTCGGGCTCGAGCTGCTGGTCGAGACCGCCCGGTTGTGGATGTCGCTCGGCCACCACGACCGCGAAGGGCGCTGGCACCTGCCCGGAGTGACCGGCCCCGACGAGTACAGCGCTGTTGCCGACGACAACGTCTTCACCAACCTGATGGCGGCCCGCAACCTGCGCTCCGCGGCCGAGATCGCCGCGAAGGTGCCGGCCAGGGCGCGTGAGTTCGGGGTCGACAGCGAGGAGGAGGCGACCTGGCGGGACGCCGCGGCCGCCGTCTACGTCCCGTACGACGAGGACCTCGGCGTGCATCCTCAGTCCGAAGGCTTCACCGGATATGCCGTCTGGGACTTCGAGGCCTACAAGGACAGGTATCCGCTGCTGCTGCACGCGCCGTACTTCCAGCTGTACCGCACCCAGGTGGTCAAACAGGCCGATCTGATGCTCGCGACGTACTGGTGCGGCGACGCCTTCACCGCCGAGGAGAAGGCGCGGAACTTCGACTACTACGAGCGGCTCACCGTGCGGGACTCGTCGTTGTCGGCGTGCGTGCAGGCCGTGATGGCCGCCGAGGTCGGGCACCTGGACCTGGCCTACGACTACGCGTACGAAGCTGCCCTGATCGACATGCGCAACCTGCACCACAACACCGGCGACGGCCTGCACATGGCGTCACTCGGCGGTGCCTGGAGTGCGCTGGTCGCCGGGTTCGGTGGATTGCGCGAGTGGGACGGCTGCTTGTGCTTCGATCCCGCGCTGCCGGTCGGCCTGGCCGGATTGAGTTTCGCCGTCCGCTGGCGCGGGGTGCGACTGCGGGTGGAGATCGAGCCGCTCTCGGTGAAGTACTCGGTGCACGACGGGCCGGACGCGTCGATGACGTTGCGGCACGCCGGTGAGCTGATCACGGTCACCGCGAAGCAGCCGGTGATCCGGACCCTGGAGAAGCGCCGGCCGTTGCTGCCCCGGCCGCCACAGCCGCCGGGCCGCGCTCCGCGGCCGGCGATGGCGATCAACGAGGAGAGCTGAAGCCGGCGCTCCGGGTCGGTCAGTGCTTGATGGCGCGGTTGTGGTGGCGGGCCGACAGCGTCTCGGCGGTGCCGACGAGCAGCACCGAGGAGATCACCGCGACGATGAAACCGAGCGCGTTCAGCTCGAAGATGCCGCCGGTGCCGAAAATGCTCGCGATGGTCCCGCCGATCACCGAACCGGCCAGCCCGAGCAGCAGCGTGGCGAGCAGGCCGAGCTTCTGCTTGCCGGGCGTGAACAGCCGGGCCAGCGCTCCGATGATGAGTCCGGCGATGATGAAGCCGATCATGGCAGATGTCCTCCGAGAGTCGAACGGTAGGACTCCAGTCTGCTGCCGCGGGGCGCCCCGCGGCAGGGGAGTTGTCCCTGACCGGACCCGGACCCGACCCTGGCCGGGCTCGGCGGTTCAGGGACGCGTCGTGACGCTGTACAGCCTGCTGTTCGCGAGCAGCCGGGGAGCGCCGCCGAGCCGTCCGATGACCGTGGCCTCGAGTTGCTCGGTCGCGTTCGCGTCACCGCGCAGCAGTGCCTTGTAGCCGGTCCGGCAGGCGGAGCGGGAGCTCAGGATCTCGACGTACAGCTCGATATCGGACATCTCCGGATGGGTCTTGAGCACGCCCAGGGTGCTCTTCGCGCACCGCACCAGAGTCGGCTGGGTCCGGGCCGAACTGTTGGTGGTGAGCAGTTGGTCGGCGAGTGCCTTCGTGACGAAGTACTCGGCGCTGGACTGCCGGTCCTGGAGGTAGCGGACGGACGCGGACTCCTTGACGTTGTCGGTGAGCGCACAGAGCGCCCACTTGGGCGGCAGTGTGACGACCTGCGTCTGCGGCACGTACGGCGGGATGTCCGCCACCTTCGCGCCGCTGTTGTTGACCGCGATCAGGGCGGCCCGCGAGGCCGGGTCCTTCGGGTTCGCGTGCGGCGCCGCGACCAGGCGGGTGGTGAAGTTCGGGTCGGGGATGACGACGACCGACAGGCTGCCGGTGTTCTTCATCAGCAACGAGGTGCGGCTCGGATCGGTGCGGACCGTCAGCTGCACGCCGTCGGTCTCTGACTCGGTCGGAAGCTTCTCGGTGGACCGGGTGCAGTCGGTCGCCGGCTTGAGCGCCGCCTGCGTGCGCGGCACGGCGACCGACGGGCTCGGCGACATCTCGGGCGGCACACTCGTCCCTCCGTCGGACGAGCAGCCGGCGACGAGCAGCAACGACATGATCGACACAAACGACACCGCACAGGGCAGGAATGCCCGCTCCAGTAACGCCACGATGACCCCCTGAAAACTCCGAGCACCAGGTCCCCACCCGCTCGGCTACTCCTCAGAATCTCCCTTCCACCATACTGTCCGTGCGGTGCCTTAGCCTCAGTTCGTGGTCGTTCACCAGTTGTCGAAGCGCGATGCACGGCGGCTGGCCGTGCGTGCCCAGCTGCTCACCAAGGAGCGGCCGGCCGACCTGTTCGAGGTCGTGCGCGGGCTGACCGTGGTGCAACTCGACCAGACCGCGTATGTCGCGCCGAACGCCGACCTCGTGGCCTGGAGCCGCCTCGGTTCGTCGTACGACCCGACCGAGCTGGCCGACGCGCTGGCGTCGCTGGAGCTCGTGCAGTTCCGCGGGTTCGCGCGGTTGCCGGAGACGATGGCGCTGTTCCGGGCCGAGATGGCGGCCTGGCCGAGCGACGGGGAGCCGCTCGACTGGCAGCAGTACCGGCAGGACTGGGTCCGGGCGAACGAAGGCTGCCGGGTCGACATCCTCGAGCGGCTCCGGCAGGACGGTCCACTGACCATGCGTGAGCTGCCGGACACCTGTGTGCGGCCGTGGCGATCGAGTGGGTGGACCAACAATCGCAACGTGTCGCAGATGCTGGAGTTCATGGTGCAGCGCGGCGAGGTGGCGATCGCGGGCCGGGACGGCCGGGACCGGCTGTGGGACCTCGCCTCCCGCGTCTACCCGGACGATCCGGTCGTGCCGCTCGCCGACGCGGTCACGATCCGGCATCAGCAGCGGCTGCGGTCGATGGGACTGCTGCGCTCGAAAGGACCTGCCTGCCCGGGGGAGCCGCTCGACGCCGGCCAGGTGGGGGAGCCGGCCGTGGTGGACGGCGTCCGCGGCGAGTGGCGGGTCGACCCGGAGCTGCTCGACCGGCCGTTCAGCGGGCGGACAGCGCTCCTGTCGCCGCTGGACCGCCTGGTGTACGACCGGAAGCGGCTGCTGGAGATCTTCGACTTCGACTACCAGCTGGAGATGTACAAGCCGGTCGCGAAGCGCCGGTGGGGGTACTTCGCGCTGCCGATCCTGCACAACGACCGGCTGGTCGGGAAGCTCGACGCGGCGTCCGACCGGAAGGCCGGGGTGTTCCGCGTGGACGCGATCCACGAGGACGAGCCGTTCTCGAAGACGGTGACCGCCGCGGTGCACCGGGAGATCCGCGACCTGGCCGCGTGGCTGCGCCTCGAACTCGTGACGAGCTCTTGACGACCCGCTCTGTTTACGTAAACATCGCGGCGTGAGATCAACCGTCCGCAGTCTCCTCGCCGTCCTGCTGTGCTGTTTCGCGCTCGCCGCAGCGGTTCCCGGAACCGTCGCCGCGAGCCCGCCGGGAACGAACGACTTCCGCGGCGTCAACTGGGCCGATCCGCGCGACAACTACGCCGACGACGAGGTCGTCCCGTCCGGCCTGAGCACGGCCGACGACTACCCGGCGACGTACCGCAAGGCGCTCGGGATCGTGGGGGAGTTCCGCAAGGAGCTGAAGGCGAACACGATCCGGCTGCCGATCAATCCCTCGAGTGTGGGCACCGACTGGTGGCGTGCCTACCGCGGGGCGATCGACGCGTCGGTGGCCAGTGGGTTCAAGGTGATCCTGAGCTACTGGGAGGCCGACAACGCCAAGGACGGACGGGTCGACGACCCGGCGGCCTACACGGCGATGTGGGACACGGTGGTGAAGGCGTACGGGAAGAACCCGCGCGTGTACTTCGAGCCGATGAACGAGCCGTTCGGGTACTCGCTGCCCGAGTGGGTGTCGCTGACGTCGGCCTGGATCGCGCGGCACAGCGACGTTCCGCGCGGGCGGATCGTGATCTCCGGCACCGGCTACAACGACAACGTGACCGGCGTCGGCGCGGCGCCGGAGCTGGACGGGACGCTGCTCTCGCTGCACTTCTACGGCTTCTGGGCCTCCGACACGACCGAGGCGGCGTGGCTGGCGAACCTGCGGCCGCGGATCGGTTCGTACGGCCGGCGGACGATCATCGACGAGGCCGGTTCGCCGATGACGATCGGCCTGAACTACGGCAACCACGAGGGAAACGTGTACACGTCGTACCTCGCCGCGCTGACGCAGGTCGCGCGTGAGAACGACATGGGCATCGTGTACTGGCCCGGTCTGCGCACCGGCGACTCGTACTCGATGACCACGCAGGTCGGGCCGGCCGACCTCCAGGTCAACAGCATCAGCGGACGCGACCAGCTGTGGTGGGGATGGGGTCTGCTCAAGAGCGAGCCGACGAACAGCGAGCCGCCGGCCCCGCCTGGTGAGCCGCTGCGCGGTGTCGCCAGCAACCGCTGCGTCGACGTGCCGGGCTTCTCGACCAGTCCCGGTACGGCGCTCGACCTGTGGGACTGCAACAACGGCGGCAACCAGTCGTGGAACCTCACCGCCTCGAACCAGCTGACGGTGTACGCCGACAAGTGCATGACCGCGGGCTCCGCCTCGGTGACCATCGAGAACTGCACCGGCGGCGACAACCAGGTCTGGCAGCTGAACGCCGACCAGACCGTCACGTCGACAACCGGCTGTCTGACCGCCAACGGCACCGGCAACGGAGCAGCCGTTGTCGTTGCCCCCTGCAACGGTTCGGCCGATCAGAAATGGACGCGCAGCTGATCAACCCTGGGTGACCGGCACCGGCTGGGGCCGCGACTCGCGGTGGGCCCGTTCGATGGATTGGCCCCAGGTGGTGCCGGTGAGCATCAGGACGGCGCCGAGAACGGCCGGGGCGGCGAGGTGTTCGTCGCCCAGGCCGATGCCGATGGCAACTGCCCAGATCGGTTCGGTGCCGAGCAGCAGACTGGCGCGGCTGGCCGAGGTGCGCTGGATCGCCCAGGTCTGGGCCAGGAAGGCGAACACGCTGCAGAACAAGGCGAGATAGATCATCTGCAGCCAGGTACTAGCACCGGCGTGCGTGGGCAGGTGCGGTACGGCGGGGATTGCGAACAAGGCCGTACCGACGAGGGTTTGGACCGTCGTCAATTGCAGCGGACGCAGCCCGGTGGACAGGCGGCCGACGAGCGCGACGTGGCCCGCGCGGACGACGGCGGCGGCGAGCATGAGCAGATCGCCGACGCCGGGCGCGTGCAGGCCGTGGGCGGACGTCAGCAGGCCGACAGCGACGACGCAGAGGCCGGCCGCGAGGTAGAAGCGCGGCGGTAGACCGCGACGATCGAGCAGCGGCGTGAGGACCAGCGTGAGGCTGATGATCAGCCCGGCGTTCGCCGCGCTGGTGTGCGTGACGCCGTACGTCTCCAGCACGAGGACCGCTGCCTGCGTCAGGCCGAGGACGAACCCGGCCTTCAGCTCCCGCCGGTTGATGCCGCGGGCCAGCGGCACGAGGGCGAGAGCAGAGATCCCGTACCGCAGGAAGAGCACGGTCAGCACCGGCGCGCTGCCGGTCGCGGTCTTGGCTGCGAGGTAGCTCGATCCCCAGACCACGGCGACGAGCAGCAGGACGAGATCGGTACGGCGGGTTCCGGGCACGAGATCAACCGTGCGGGCTCAGAACGTTGAAGCCAAGTACCAATGTCTTCAGCGACGATGTAGCCCAGCTACATTATGAGAATGGACGAACGGCAGCTCCGGGTGCTTCGGGAAGTCGGTGAGCTGGGGAGTGTGACCGCGGCGGCGGAGGCGTTGCTGGTGACACCGTCGGCGATCTCCCAGCAGCTGCGCCTGTTGCAGCGGTCGATGCCGGTGCCGTTGACCGAGCGCGACGGCCGCCGGGTCGTGCTGACCCCGGCCGGCCGTGCGTTGGCGGGAGCTGCGGCCGATGTGGAGTCGGCGCTCGCACGGGCCCGCCAAGTGGTGGACGACTTCGTGGAGCAGCCTGACGGCGAGGTCTCGGTGGCGGCGTTCCACAGTGCCGCCGCGGCGTTCTTCCCGCGGTTGCTGCGCGTCGCCCCGAAGGTCAGCCTGCACGACGAGGACGTGCCGCAGGACGAGTTCCCGGCGCTCACCCGGGAGTACGACGTGGTCCTGGCGCACCGTCTCGACCACGCGGCCCCGTGGCCGCGGACGGTCGCGGTCACGCCGCTGCTGCACGAGCCGCTCGACGTCGCCGTGCCGGTCGATCATCCGCTCGCGGCGAAGCGGTCCCTGACCCCGCGCGACGTCGCGCACGAACCGTGGATCACCGTCCACGACGGCTTCCCGCTGATGGCGACGATCGAGGCGATCGGAGCGGCCGCGAACCACCGCCTCGAGCTGGTCCATCGCGTCAACGAATTCACCGTCGTCGCCGAGCTGGTGGCGGCTGGCGCCGGCCTCGCCCTGATGCCGCGCTGGACCGCGCAGCGTCATCCGGCGGTGGCGCTCCGCCCGCTTCGCGACGTCCACACCCGTCGCCACATCGACGCCCTGTACCGTCCCGAACGGGCCGCGAGGCAAGCGGTCCGCACAGTCCTCGACGAACTCCGGCACGCCACCGAGGCCGTCCGGAACTGACCCCGACCAGCTATCGCTCGGCGTGCACGATGTGCGCGTCCGGACCCGGGAAGAACAGCGACTCGGAGTCGGTGTCGCTCCAGTGCACGAGGTACGGCGGTGCGCCGTCCGGATCGTGCACCTCGACGATCTGACCTTCCCGCCGGTGCGCCATCAGGTGGCTGCTCTCCACCACGACCTGATCGCCTGCTGCAGCTTTCACCACACCCACCTCCTTCTCCTTCCAGCTTGGTCCACCCCTCAGCGGATGTCGATGGCGAGCCGGGCGGCAAGCCCCGCGAAGATCGCCGCCGTCACCCGCTCGAGCCGCCGGCGGATCCTGCTGCCGGTGCGGAAGAAACGCTCGGTGAGGGTGCCGGCCAGCAGGGCCGCGCCGGCGTCGACCGGAAAGCCGATCAGGATGAACACCGCGCCGAGCACCAGGAACTGCACGGTCGCCGGCCAGCTGCCGTTGCCGGTCGTGATGAACTGCGGGACGAAGGCCAAGTAGAACAGGATCACCTTCGGATTCGCCAAGTTGGTCAGGGTCGCCATCAGGTAGGTCCGGCGCAGCGTCCGCCGAGGGAGCCGCGGGGCGTCCTCGGGAGTTCCGAGCTCCTGCCGACTCGCGCGCCATGTCAGGTATGCGAGGTAGAGCAGGAACGCCGCCCCCGCTACTCGTACGCCGTTCAGAACCTGCGGCGCTGCCTGGATCAACGCACCGAGGCCGAGCGCGGCCGCCACGCTGTGCACCGCCAGGCCGGTCGACATCCCGGCCGCGGCGACGACGCCGGTACGGCGCCCGCCGGCCGCGGCGTTCGCCACGATGAACAGCATGTCCGGTCCTGGTACGACGCTGACCAGGAAGACCGCTACCAGGAACCCGAGCACCACCGACACGTCCATGCGTTCCATCCTGACCCACGGGCGCCGCCCGGTCCCGGCGATTTCCGGTCCGTGGTCAGTTCGGGAGCGTGACGGTCGCCGTCGTACCGCCGGTGCTCGAGGACGTCAACGTGATGGTGCCGTGGTGCGCGTGGGTGATCTCGCGGGCGATCGACAGCCCGAGGCCGGAGCCCCCGCTCGAGCGGGACCGGCTGGTGTCCAGGCGGACGAACCGTTCGAAGACCCGCTGCCGGTCCTGCTCGGGAATCCCGTCCCCGTCGTCCGACACCGTGATGACCGCCGACCCGTTCACGTCCGCCGTCGTCAGGTGGACCGTGCTGTGGGCTGCGCGAGCCGCGTTGTCGACGAGGTTCCGCAGCACCTGACTCAGCCGCGCCGGATCACCGACGACCCGGACCGGATGTACGTCGCCGGTGACGGTCAGCTCGGGGGCCGAGCTCCGCAGCCGCTGGATCTCCGCCGTCACGAGGTCGTCGAGGTCCACCTCGACCTGGCGCATCCGCAGCCCGGTGTCGTCGGCCTTCGCGAGCAGCAACAGGTCCTCGACCAGTTGCCGCATCCGGTCGGTCTCGGTCTCCATCACCTGTCGCAGGTCGTGCCAGGCCTGACCCGTGCTGTCCGCCTCGATGACCTCCAGCGCCGCGGTCAGCGTGGCCAGCGGTGACCGGAGCTCGTGGCTCGCGTCCGCCACGAACGCCCGCTGGGTCGCGTGCCCGGTCTCCAGCCGGTCGAGCATCTCGTTCATCGTCACGGCGAGCCGCGCGATCTCGTCCCGGGTCTGCGGCACCGGGACCCGCTCGGTCAGGTCCCGCGTCCCGATCCGCTGCACCCGCGCCCGGATCCGTTCCACCGGCCGCAGCGCCTGGCCGACCATCAGCCAGCCGGCCACGCCGACCACGATCAGCAGCGCCGGGAACCCGATCGCGAGGTACTTCGCCACGGTCGTGACCGTCTGCCGCTGGGTCTCCACCGAGGACGCGACGACGACCGTGTACGTCGTCCCGCCGTACGCCGCCCCCTGCGCGACGATCAGGAACGAGTGATCGTCGTCGATGAGCGGCATCTCGCCGACCTCGGCCCGCAGCAGCGCGCCCGCCGGCGGCCGCAGATCGGTGAGCGGCGTGGCCTCGACCCGGGTCGACGACGCGGCGACGACCCGGCCGGACGGGTCGAGCACCTGGATCAGCTGACCGCTGCGGGTGGACTCGGCCAGGGCAGGCGTGAGCCCCGCCGTACCGTCCGCGGCGACCTGTTGGGCCACCTCCGCGACCCGGGCCTCGGCCGCGTCGGAGACCTCGGTGATCAGCGCCCGCTGCAGGAGCAGCAGCAGGGCGGCCGCGCCGAGCATCATCGCGACCGCCACCACGATCACCGCCGCCGCCGTCGACCGGCTCCGGACACTCGCCTGCCGCAGGCCGCCGGCGGTCCGGTACCACCCGTCGACGCGCCGTCGCACCACCGTGCTCACGCCCCCAGTCTGGCTCAGGTGCTTGCTAGCCGCCTTCGGGGTTCAGCCGGTAGCCCATTCCGCGGATGGTCTCGATCGCGTGCCGGGCGAACGGGGTGTCGATCTTCTTGCGCAGGTAGCGGACGTAGACCTCGACGACGTTCGGGTCGCCGTCGAAGGCGGGGTCCCAGACCCCGGCCAGGATCTCGCTCTTGCTGACCGTGTCGCCGCGGTGCCGCATCAGGAACTCGAGCAGCCCGTACTCGCGGGGCGTCAGGGTGATCTCGCGCCCGTTGCGCTCGACCCGCCGCCGGGTGACGTCGAGCGTCAGGTCGCCGGCCGTCAGCACGACCGGGCGCTCCGGTCCGCCGCGCCGGATCAGCGCCCGCAGCCGGGCGACCAGGACCAGGAAGCTGAACGGCTTGGTCAGGTAGTCGTCCGCGCCGAGGTCGAACGCGTCGGTCTGGTCGTACTCGCCGTCCTTGGCGGTCAGCATCAGCACCGGCGTCCAGACGCCGCGGGCCCGGAGCAGCTCGAGCACGCGGTACCCGTTCAGCTTCGGCAGCATGATGTCCAGCACGATCACGTCGTAGTTGTGCTCGGTCGCGGCCCAGACCGCGTTCTCGCCGTCGTGCACCAGCTCCACGACGAACCCGGCGTCGGTCAGCCCCCGGTGCACGGTGTCGGCCAGCCGCAGTTCGTCCTCGACCATCAGCACTCGCATCCCCCCAGTCTCACCGCTCGGCGCTGAGAATCCGCTGAGAGGTCCGCAACTTGACGTCGTGAAGTTGCGATCTCTACGGTTGTCGGAACGCTGTCGAAGCGCTTCGACAATCCGAACCGGAAGGCTGGCCGGCATGAAGTTCACCGACGGGTACTGGCAGCTGCGGGCGGGGCTGACGCGGTTGCGGCCGGCCGAGGTCGAGAGCGTGCAGGCGGGGGAGCGGGAGCTGACCGTGTTCGCGCCCGCCCGGCGGATCGAGCGGCGCGGAGACACGCTCAACCAGCCGATGTTCACCGTGACGTTCTCGTCGCCGGCCCGCGGGGTGATCGGCGTCCGGATCGCGCACCACCTCGGCGGACTGCCCGCGCACCCGTCGTACCGGCTGACCACCGACGACGAGCATCCGGTGAAGGTCGAGGTCGGTGCCGCCGAGGCGCGGCTGACGTCCGGCGAGCTGAGTGTGGTGATCGCGCTCGACGGCCCGTGGGACGTGCGCTTCGAGCAGGACGGGAAGCCGCTGACCAACTCGGGCGCGCGCAGCGTCGGCCTGGTCACCGATGCCGACGGCAGGCACTTCCTGCACGAGCAGCTGGCGCTCGGCGTCGGCGAGACCGTCTACGGACTCGGCGAGCGGTTCGGCGCGTTCGTGAAGAACGGGCAGGTCGTCGACAGCTGGAACGCCGACGGCGGCACGTCGAGCGAGCAGGCGTACAAGAACGTCCCGTTCTACCTGAGCAGCAAGGGGTACGGCGTCCTGGTCGACAGCCCTGCCCACGTGTCGTTCGAGGTCGGCTCGGAGGTGACGTCCCGCAACCAGTTCAGCGTCGAAGGCCAGGAGCTGGCGTACTACGTGTTCGCCGGCCCGGCGCCGAAAGACGTGCTGCGTCGCTACACCGCCCTCACCGGACGGCCCGCGCGCGTGCCCGCGTGGTCGATGGGACTGTGGTTGTCGACCTCGTTCACCACGGACTACACCGAGGAGACGACGACCGCGTTCATCGACGGGATGGCGGCGCGCGACCTGCCGCTGAGTGTCCTGCACTTCGACTGTTTCTGGATGCGGCAGTTCCACTGGTGCGACTTCGTCTGGGACCCGGTCGCGTTCCCGGACCCGGCCGGGATGGTGCGCCGGTTGAAGGACCGCGGGCTGCGGATCAGCCTGTGGATCAACCCGTACATCGCACAGCGCTCGGTGCTGTTCGAGGAGGGGCACCGGCTCGGGTACCTGCTGAAGCGCCCGGACGGCTCGGTCTGGCAGTGGGACCTGTGGCAGGCCGGGATGGCGATCGTCGACTTCACCAACCCGGACGCGACGGCGTGGTTCCGCTCGAAGCTGCAGGCGCTGGTCGACCTCGGCGTGGACTGCTTCAAGACCGACTTCGGCGAGCGCATCCCGACCGACGTCGTCTGGTTCGACGGCTCCGACCCGGAGCGGATGCACAACTATTATCCGCAGCTCTACAACGCGGCCGTGTTCGGGCTGCTGGAGGAGAATCGCGGGGCGGGCGAGGCCGTCGTGTTCGCCCGCTCGGCGACGGCCGGTGGCCAGCAGTTCCCGGTGCACTGGGGCGGCGACTGCGAGTCGACCTTCGAGGCGATGGCCGAATCGCTGCGCGGCGGGTTGTCGCTGGCGGCGTCGGGCTTCGGCTACTGGAGTCACGACATCGGCGGGTTCGAGGGCACGCCCGACCCCGCAATCTTCAAGCGGTGGGTGGCGTTCGGGCTGCTGTCGTCGCATTCGCGGCTGCACGGCTCGTCGTCGTACCGGGTGCCGTGGGCGTTCGACGAGGAGGCGGTCGACGTCCTGCGGAAGTTCACCAAGCTGAAGCTGTCGCTGATGCCGTACCTCGTCGCGGCGGCCGAGGAGGCCCATCGGGACGGGGTGCCGGTGATGCGGCCGATGGCGCTCGAGTTCCCCGGCGATCCGGCGGTCGCGTACCTGGACCGGCAGTACATGCTCGGCCCGGACCTCCTGGTCGCGCCGGTGATGAGCTTCGACGGCGAGGTCTCGTTCTACCTGCCCCGCGGGCGCTGGACGTCACTGCTGACCGGCGAGCTCGTGACCGGCCCGGCGTGGGTGGAACAGACGCACGGCTTCGACACGGTGCCGCTGTTCGTGCGCGAGGGGGCCGTCATCCCGATCGGCTCGGTGGACGACCGGCCGGAGTACGACTGGGCGGACGGAGTCGAGCTGTGCTGGTTCGAGCCGTCGGACGGTCAGGTCAGCACGATCACACTGCCGTCCCCGAACGGCGACGCCGTAATCGAACTGACGTTCACGGCCGGCCAGGTCGAGTCCCGCGTGCTCTCAGGCACCTGCGAGCGCTACACGGTCAAGCTCTCCAGCACGACCCCGGCGGCAGAGAAGACGGCATAAAGCGTGTGCGGCGGCTCGACAGTACGTATACGGCCACTGTCCATCGGCTGAGCCGGATCTGAGGCGTGCGCCGGCGAGCCGTCGCCGGCAGTGGGCCTATACGTACTGTCGAGCTGCAGCTCGCCGTCGAGCGAGATCAGGCTGTCGGTCGGGGGCACGTGGAGCGTGCCGAGCAGGTGCCCGTGCAGGGGGTCGTCCAGGCGGAAGTCGATGGTGGCGGGCTCGTTGCTGCGGTTGGCGACGCGGGCCACATAGCTCGTCGGATCGAGGTGCATGTCGTCGAACGCCAACCAGGCTTGGGCTTCGAGCGCGATCACGGCGTCGCCGCGGTCGCGGGTCGCGGTCGTCAGGGCGGTGGCGCTGTAGTCGTCGAAGCTGGTGGCGGCGAGGCGGGTGAGGGTGCGGGACGGGATCCGCTCGCCGTGAATGTCGAGCGTCGCGCTGAGGCGCAGGTCGGTGCTGGACCGGCCGACCATGATGCTGTGTCGCGCGGTCTCGACGCAGCGCCGGTCCCGGGTCACATCCCAGAAGCCCAGGTCGGCCGCGGCGACGGTCAGCTCGATCTCGGCGGTCTCACCCGGCTCCAGCGACACCCGCCGGAAGCCGCGCAGTTGCCGCAGCGGTTGCTTGACCCGCGAGCGCTGCTGGCGTGTGTACAGCTGGGCGATCTCGGTTCCGGCCCGATCGCCCGTGTTGGTGACGCTGAACGTGATCTGGACGTGGCCGTCCGCCGGCGTCGACGCTGCGCTCAGCCGCAGGTCGCCGTACGCGAAGGTCGTGTAGCTCAGGCCGTGGCCGAACGGGTAGAGCGGTGCGCCGCGGAAGTACAGGTACGTAGCGTCCGTCGCGATGATGTCGTAGTCGAGCAGATCGGGCAGATCCGCTGCGGAGTGGTACCACGTCTGCGTCAGCCGGCCGGCCGGGTCGTGGTCACCGAACAGAACGTCGGCCAGCGCGCGGCCGTACTCCTGACCGCCGTGGGCCGACCACAGGATCGCCGGGAGATGCTGCTGCGCCCAGCCGATCGCGTACGGGTAGCTGCTGCTCAGAACCAGGACCGTCCGCGGGTTCGCGGCATGCACCCGCCGGATCAGGCGGTCCTGCGCCGCTGGGAGCTCCAGAGTCGTCCGGTCCTCGGTCTCGCGGCCGTTCACCAGCGGGTGGTTGCCGGCGACCACGATCGTGACGTCGGCCCGGGCCGCCAGCTCGGCGGCCGCGGCCGCGCCGTCGATCACCACGTCGAGCTCGAACGCCGTACCGGCGTCTGCGAGGTCGACCGCACCGTGGGCGTCGACCTGGAGGTAGCGGCCGCTGTGCAGATGCTGGATCAGGAGCGCGTTCGACGACGGCACCAGGCGGAAGGTCTGCTTGACCTCCCAGCCGTTCGGGCCCGGCTGGTCCGCGACCAGCTCGCCCTCGTCGGTGGCGGTCAGGTGCCGGCCGTTCCGCATCGAGCGCAGCGCCCAGGCGTCTCCACCCCAGTCGAACAGATCGAACTCGCCCGGATCCGTGCCGGCCCGCAGCACCGCGTCACCGCCGACCGTGAGGTACGACGACGAGCCGGCGATCCGCAGCGTGACCCGGTCGACGCCCTCGCAGTACTCGACGCGCTCGGAGCCCAGTCGCTCGATCAGGCCGTCCAGCGCGGTGACCTGGTAGGGCAGCGTCCCGGCGTACCAGTCCACGGAGAGTGTGCCGGCCAGGGGCCCGACGACGGCGACACGCGTCGCCGGCGCGAGCGGGAGGACCTGGCACTCGTGCTTGAGCAGCACGATCGCCTGACGGGCCGCGTCCTGGGCGAGCCGGCGGTGGGTCGGGCAGTTGACCAGTTCGGGTTCGAGTGCGCGGTACGGGTCGAGCTCGGGCGGGTCGAACTCGCCCAGCCGGAAGCGGATCGCGAGCACCCGCCGTACCGCGGTGTCGAGGTCGGCGGTCCTGATGAGCCCACGGTCGAGGGCCGTGGTCAGCCGGTCGATCGTCGGGGCGGTGTCGGCGCCGTCCTGGGTGAAGCTGTCCACTCCGGCCGTCAGCGCGGCGGCGTACGCGGACACGGCGTCGGGCAGGTACTGCTGCAGGCCGGACAGGTTCCCGGGCGCGTAGGCGTCGCTCACGACCAGCAGTTCGTCGGTCGTCCACGTCCGGAGGACGTCGTTGATCAGCGGGCTGAGATGGGCGGGCCGTCCGTTCACCAGGTTGTACGACGGCATCACCGCGACGGCAGCGCCCGCTTCGATCGGCGCCCGGAAGGCCGGCAGTTCGTAGTCGTGCAGGACCCGTGGCGGCAGGTTGCTCGAGGTCGTGCAGCGGTCCGTCTCGTTGTTGTAGGCAAGGAAGTGCTTCAGCGTCGGAGCGGTCTTCAGGTACGTCGGGTCGTCGCCGGCCAGCCCGTGTCCGTACGCGGTCGCGATCACGCCGGTCAGCCACGGATCCTCGGCATACCCTTCCTCGTTGCGGCCCCAGCGCGGGTCGCGCAGCGGATTGACGACCGGCGCCCACACGTTGAGGCCGACATCGGCCGGGTCCTTCCGGTGGAACACCCGGACCTCGTCGCCGACGGCCGCTCCGACCTCGCGCACGAGCTCGGGGCTCCAGCTGCTGGCCAGGCCGATCGCCTGCGGGAACACGGTCGCCGGACCGTGCCAGGCGACACCGTGCAGGGCCTCGGTGCCGGTTCGGAACGCCTGCAGCCCGAGCCGGGCGACAGGCGGCTGGTACTGGTGCAGGAAGGCGATCTTCTCGGCCAGGGTGAGCCGGGCGAGCAGGTCGTCGATCCGCTCACCGGCCGGCCGGGCGGGGTCGCGGAACGGGGGAGGAGTACTCATCGGCGATCGACTCCACGGTCTGGTGTCGAAGCGCTTCGATCACGGTGGCAGGAACTGATCGAAGCGCTTCGACAGATCGGGCGTGAACAGAGGGTTGCATCCCGCACGCCCAGGGTCAAGACCTCGGGCGGGCGGAACGGGTAGGCGCTTTCCTGCGGAGGTCAGCGGCTCGGGAGGCGGCCGCGGGTGAGTGGGGTCAGGGCGTGGGCGGTGGCGCCCAGGGGAGTGGCGGTGTGCGGGAACGTGGAGGCGGCGACGGTGCAGCCTCCGGCATCGGGGGCGATGGTGGCCTCGCGGAGCGCCTTGTCGACGGCCGGCGCGAGGTGGTCGGCCAGCAGCGCGTACGCACCGCCGAGCAGCACGACCTCGGGGTTGAGGATGTTGACCAGGGCCGCGATGCCGTCGCCGAGGTGGGTCCCGGCCTCGGCGAGCACCTTCGTCACCGCGACCTCCTGGGCGTCGGCGCGGCGGATCAGCGATTCCAGTTGCTGTTGGGGATCGTCGTCGACGGCGCCGTCGACCCGTTCGAGGATCGCGGGCAGGCCGGCCAGCGCTTCGAGGCACCCGCGGCGGCCGCAGCCGCACACCGGTCCGTCCGGAACGAGGCGCAGGTGCCCGATCTCCCCGACGTACCCGAGATGCCCCGCGAGCGGACGGCCGTCGGCGATGATGCCCGCCCCGACGCCGGTGTCCCCGGTGACCTGGATGAGGTTCGGTGTGCCGGCGTACGCGCCGTAGAGGTGCTCGGCGAGCACGCCCAGCGACGCGTCGTTGTCGACCGTCACGGGGATGTCGGGGCGGCCGAGTGCTCCGGTGAGCTCGGCGCGCAGCGGAACGCCGGTCCACCCGAGGCCGGCGGCGAGGACGACCGCGCCGTCACGATTCACCAGCCCAGGGACGCCGACCGTGATGCCGAGCACCTGGCGCCCGGACGCCTGGACGGTCGTGATCGCCCGGCGGGCCAGGGTCGCGAGCGCGGTGACGGTCTTCGCCGGCCCCGCGTCGACGCCGGGGCCGGCCCGGTGCCAGCGCAGGACCTGTTCGCCGGCGGTGTCGCAGGCCAGGGCGGTCAGCCCGCGCGCGCTCACCTCGAGGCCGATCGTCGCGTACGCCGAGCCGTCGAGCACGAGCAGTGTCGCCGGGCGGCCGACGTGGTTCTGCGTCTGCTGCGTCTCGCGGACCAGCCGGCGCTCCAGCAGCTCGCCGACGATGCTCGTCACGGTGGCCTTGTTCAGCCCGGTGCCGGCCGCGATCGCGGCCCGCGAGCAGGGGGCCTCGCGGCGCAGGTGGCCGAGCACCGCCGCCAGGTTGGTGGCGCGGATGTCGGTGTGGTCCGCGGTCTGTGTGGTCAAGGTCCGTCCCGTCCAAAAGAAGTTCTGGGTCAGTTCTACACCTTGTCGCGCTGAGGGCTCTGCGTTAATTTGTTTGGCTACTAGCCCAACTAAGTCTAGGGGATGCGACGTGACCGGACCAGAGATCGGCGGAACCAGCCGCCGCACCTTCATCTCCCTGCTCGGCGCCGGCGCGGCGGCGGCCGCGGGCGGGGCCACGCTGACCGGGTGTTCGGACGGCGGTTCGGGGTCCAGTACGACGGGCCGCGCCGAGACCGAGGACAAGCTGTCCGGCCTGCTGCCGAAGTACATCGCGTACGAGTCGGTGAAGCCGGACCTGCCGGGGGAGAACGGCGCCTCGCCCGGCTTCTCGCACTATCCGAGGGAGCTGAAGCGGGCGGTGCCGGACAAGATGGTGCCGAGCGGCAGGGAAGTCACCGCGATGACGCCGCTGTGGAGCCCGATCCCGCCGCTCACCGGCAATTCGTATTTCGAGGCGAACAACGAGCGGATCGGCGCGCCGGTCAAGTTCAACATCCTGAACGGCAACGACTACGGGGACAAGCTCGGACCGATCCTTGCGGCCGGCAACATCCCGGAGCTGCTCTGCATCCCGGGCTGGAACATCTCCAGCCTGACGCGGTTCGGCCAGGCCGCGGACAAGCTGTTCGAGGACCTCACGCCGTACCTGGCCGGCGACAAGGTGTCGGCGTACCCGATGCTTGCCAACCTGCCGACCAGGGCATGGGCGTACGGCGTCTGGAACTCACAGCTGAAGGCCGTGCCGTTCCCGTCGGACGGGTTCCCGTGGGCCCTGTTCTACCGCAAGGACCTCTTCGACCAGATCGGCGCGGAGCCGCCGAAGACCGCCGACGACATGCTGGCGCTGGGCAAGCAACTGACCGACGCCAAGGCCGGTCGCTGGGCGTTCGGCTCGGTCGCCGACGAGATGGCCCGGGCGTTCGGTGCGCCGGCGGGTTGGCGCAAGGACTCCAGCGGCAAGCTGGTGCACAAGATCGAGACACCGGAGTACGCGGAGTCGGTGGCCTTCGTCCGCAGGCTGTTCCAGGCGGGCTACGTGCATCCGGAGGTGGTCGGCAACTCGGCGGACGAGAAGGCGCTGTTCGAGGGCGGCAAGATGCTGGTCCGGCAGGACGGGTTGGGTGGCTGGAACGAGTCGCTGCAGCGGCAGTTGTCGAGCAACCCGAAGTTCAACCCGCAGCCGGTGCTGCCGTTCGCCCACGACGGCGGTACGCCGATCACGTGGGGCGGCGACCCGGCCGGCATCTTCACCTTCGTCAAGAAGGGGGTCGGCGAGGAGCGCGTCAAGGAGTTGCTCGGCGTGCTGAACTACACCGCGGCGCCGTTCGGGACCGAGGAGTATCAGCTCTACAACTACGGGGTCGAGGGCAAGCACTACGTCAAGCAGCCCTCCGGCGCGCCGAAGCTCACCGCGCTGGGACAGAAGGAGGTCTCGCAGACCTACATCTTCCTGGGTGGCCGGCCGGTGGCCATCACCCAGAGCGAGTACCCGGGGTACGTCCAGTCGATGAGCGCGTGGCAGAACGCGGCCGCCAAGGTGCGGGAGAAGAACCTGTTCGACGGGATCCGGGTCGAGCAACCGGCCAAGATGGCGGCGCTGAACCAGCCGTTCGACGACGCGCTGCAGGACATCCTCCGCGGCCGCAAGCCGCTCAGCGAGCTGAAGACCGCCGTCAAGCAGTGGCAGGACAACGGCGGCAACGAAGGCCGCGACTTCTACGCCAAGGTTCTCAGTGACAACGGTCGGTAGGGTCCGCGTCCGGACGCCCGGGGCGCGGGCGGCGCGGGCCGGCGGAATGACGTTCCGGCATCGGTTGCGGCGGGACTGGCCGTTGCTGGTGATGGTGCTGCCGGTCGTGGTGCTGCTGGGGGTGTTCCACTACTTCCCGACGCTCGGCAACGTGATCGCCTTCCAGGACTACTCGCCGTACGCCGGGATCCGCGGCAGCGACTTCATCGGGTTCGCGAACTTCCAGCGGATGTTCGCCGAGCCCGCGTTCTGGCGGGCCGTGGCGAACACGCTGTCGATCACCGCCGTCCAGCTCGCGTTCTTCTTCCCGATCCCGATCGGCCTGGCACTGCTGCTGAACAGCGTCCTGTCGGCCAAGGTCCGCAACATCGTCCAGGGCATCGTGTACCTGCCGCACTTCTTCTCGTGGGTGCTCGTCGTCTCGCTGTTCCAGCAGATGATCGGCGGCGCCGGCCTGCTCGCCCAGACGCTGCGCGACAACGGCCACCAGGCGATCGACCTGATGACGAAGCCGGACACGTTCATCCTGCTGGTTACCGCGCAGGCGGTCTGGAAGGACGCCGGCTGGGGGATGATCGTGTTCCTCGCCGCGCTGTCGACGATCAACCCGGCGCTGTACGAGGCCGCCGCCGCCGACGGCGCGAACCGCTGGCGGCGGCTCTGGCACATCACACTGCCCGGGCTGCGTCCGGTGATCGTCCTGCTGCTGATCCTGCGCCTCGGCGACGCGCTGACGGTCGGGTTCGAGCAGTTCATCCTGCAGCGGAGCGCGGTCGGTGGCGGTGCTGCCGAGGTGCTCGACACATACGTCTACTACCAGGGCCTTCTCGTCGGTGACTTCGGCTACGGCGCCGCCGCGGGTCTGTTCAAGGGCGTTGTCGGTCTCGTCCTCGTCCTGGTGGCCAACCGCTTCGCGCACATGGTGGGCGAACAGGGGGTGTATTCGCGCTCATGAGTGAAAGAGCTGTCTGGGAAGAAGAACCGACGCTCGTCGATCGGCTCGGCAAGCCGGTGGTCCTGGTGCTGATCGCGTTGGCAGTCGCGTTCCCGTTGTATGTCGTGCTCGTCACGAGCTTGTCGTCGACGGAGGCGGTGACGCGGGCCGGTGGACTGGTCGTCATACCGCACGAGCTGACCGTGGCGGCGTACGTGCAGCTGCTCTCCGGCGGAGTGGTGACGAAGGCGCTGGTCATCAGCGTGGCGATCACCGCGATCGGTACGGCGTTCAGCCTCGGGATCACCGTGCTCGCGGCGTACGGGTTGTCGCGTCCGGGATCGTTGTTCCACCGGCCGCTGCTGTTCGTCGTGCTGCTGACGTTCCTGTTCGGGCCCGGCATCATCCCGAGTTATCTCGTGGTGAACGCGCTCGGCCTGATCGACCATTACGCCTCGCTGATCCTGCCCGCCGCGATCTCGGCGTTCAACCTGATCGTGATGCGGTCGTTCTTCATGGGGATCCCGAGTGAGCTGATCGACAGCGCCCGGATCGACGGTGCGGGGGAGTTCGCCATCCTCCGCCGGATCGTGCTGCCGTTGTCGAAGGCCGTGGTCGCGGTCGTCGGGCTCTTCTACGCCGTGGGCTACTGGAACGCGTTCTTCAACGCGCTGCTCTACATCAACGACAACAGCAAGTGGCCGCTGCAAATGGTGCTGCGGACCTACATCGTGCAGCAGGCACCGCTCCCGACCGGCGCGGGCGGGGTGGCGAACGTCGGGCTGGGCCTGGCGCCGGCGCCGGGGCTGGCGATCAAGATGGCGATCGTGGTGATTGCGATCGTGCCGGTTCTGCTGGTCTACCCGTTCATCCAGCGGCACTTCCAGAAGGGTGTCATCATCGGCGCGGTGAAAGGCTAGGCCCATGAGTCTTTGGTACGGCGGCGACTACAACCCCGAGCAGTGGGATCCCGCGGTCTGGAAAGAGGACGTCGACCTGATGCGTCAGGCCGGTGTGAACCTCGTGACAGTGGGTGTCTTCTCGTGGTCGAGCCTGGAGCCCGCGCCCGGTGAGTACGACTTCGCGTGGCTCGATCAGGTGCTGGATCTTCTCCACGACGGCGGGGTGCAGGTCGACCTGGCCACGCCGACCGCCTCACCGCCGCCGTGGTTCAGCCGGCTGCACCCCGAGGCGTTGCCGGTGACCGCTGACGGCGTACGGCTGACGCACGGCAGTCGCGACACGTACTGCGTCTGCGCGCCCGGGTACCGTGACGCGGCCCGCGGGATCGCTCGGGCGCTGGCCGAGAGGTACCACGATCATCCGGCGCTCGCGATGTGGCATGTGCACAACGAATACGGGACCGCCTGCTACTGCACGTTCGCGGCGGAGCGGTTCCGCGGGTGGCTGCGGGACCGGTACGGATCGCTCGATCGGCTGAACGAGGCGTGGACGACCGCGTTCTGGAGCCAGCGGTACGCCGAGTGGGCAGACATCGAGCCGCCGCGCGCGACGCAGTATCTGGTGAATCCGACGCAGTACCTGGACCACCGCCGGTTCTGGTCCGACGAGTTGCTGGCCGCCTACCTGGACCAGAAGGCGGTGCTTCGGGAACACTCGGCGGCACCGATCACGACCAACTTCGTCTTCGGCGGTTGGGTTCCGGTGAACCATGCGCGGTGGGCGGCCGAGGTCGATGTCGTTGCCATCGACCACTATCCGGACCAGGCCGGCATCGGAGCGGAGGAGCAGACCGCGTTCGGCGCGGACCTGGCCAGGACCTGGGCCGGCGGGAAACCGTGGCTGTTGATGGAACAGGCGGCAGGCGGTCTGAACACCGGCGGGCGGTGGCATACCAAGGAGCCCGGCCGGATGGCGCGGCACAGTCTGTCGCATGTCGCCCGCGGGTCACGCGGTGCGCTGTTCTTCCAATGGCGCGCGTCCCGGGGAGGTGCGGAGATGTACCACTCGGCGATGGTTCCGCACGCGGGTCCGGACAGCGCGAGATTCCGGGAGATCACGCAGCTCGGAGCCGTGCTGCCGCGGCTGGCCGAGGTGGCCGGGAGCACCGTGGTCGCGGAGGTCGCGATCCTGTGGGACGCCGAGTGCTGGTGGGCGATGCAGGGCACGCACCTGCCGTCGTCGACGCTGGACTACCTCGCCGCCGTACGCTCCGCGCATCGGCATTTCTGGCACGCGGACGTGCCTGTGGACTTCGCGGCTCCGGACGCCGACCTGTCGTCGTACCGGGTTGTGGTCGTGCCGTCGTTGTATCTCGTCTCCGACGAGGCGACCGCGAACCTGGCCGCGTATGTCGACAGCGGCGGACAGCTGCTGGTCGGGTACTTCAGCGGGATCGTGGATCCGGATGCCCGGGTGCGGTTGGGTGGTTATCCCGGTGCGTTCGCGGAGCTGCTCGGGGTGCGGGTCGAGGAGTTCCATCCCCTCTCGGACGAGGTCGCTTTGACGTCCGGTGGGCGCGGGCGGGTGTGGAGCGAGGACGTGGAGGCGGTCTCGGCCGAGGTCGTCGACCGGTACGCCGGGGGAGTGCTCGACGGGAAGCCCGCCGTCACCCGCCGCCAGGTCGGCGCCGGGACGGCGTGGTACGTCTCGACAGAACTCGACGACGACACCGCCGCGGATCTCGTCGCCCGCTTGGTGGGCGCGGGCCGGTCTGCGGGTGGGCTGTTGGAGACGGTGCGGCGGCGGGATGGTGGGATGACGTGGGTGTTCTTGATCAACCACGGCGATACCGAGGCCGTCGTACCGGCCGTGGGCACCGAGTTGGTCGCCGGGGTGGCTGTGAACGGTGAGCTGGTGGTGCCCGCCGGCGGCTACGCCGTGGTGCGCGAGGCGTGAGGTCCGCTGCTGCCGCGCGGCGTGAGGGTGGGCGGCAGCAGCGTGAGCTCCGGAACGCTGCCGCCCTCGAGCTTGGCGATCAGGGCCTCGACGGCCTGCTCGCCGATCTGTTCGGCGGGGATGGTGACCGAGGACAGCTGCGGGACCTGCCGTTCGGCGACGTCGTCCGCGCAGATCGCGACCAGGGACATGTCCTCGGGCACCCGGCGGCCGAGCCGGCGCAGGACGTCGAGGAGCGGCCCGATGATCGGCTCGTTCTGCACGACCAGTCCGGTGATGTCCGGCTGCTGGGCCAGCAACTGCTCGACCGTGTGCAGGATCGCGTCGAACGTGTGCTCACAGGGCGTTTCGACACCGAGCACCCCGCGGCGCCCGGCAGCCTCGGCGAACCCGGTCAGCGTGTGTTGCGCGAACCCGGTCTGCCGCTCGTACACGGCCGACGGCGTACCGAGCAGGGCGAGCGAGCGGTGGCCGAGATCAGCCAGGTGATCCACGCATCGAGCGCCCGCGGCAACGAAGTCGAGGTCGATACAGGTCAGCCCGGCGGCGTCGTCCGGGTATCCGATCAGGACCGACGGCATCGGCAGCTCACGCAGCATCGGGACCCGCTCGTCGTGCAGCTCGACGTCCATCACCACCAGCGCGTCGACCAGCGAGCTCTGCGCAACCCGCTCGAGTCCCTCCGGACCCTCGTCCGCGGTCAGCAACAGGACGTCGTGGTCGAACCGGCGGGCCGTGGTCACGACCGCGGTCGCGAACTGCATCATCACCGGAACGTGCATGCCGGTGCGCAGCGGGATCACCAGCGCCAGCACGTTGGACCGCTGGCTGGCCAGCGCCCGGGCGCTCGCGTTCGGCCGGTAGCCGAGCGCGCGGACGCTGCGCTGCACCCGCTCGCGGGTGTCAAGCGAGATCGTCCGCTTGCCGCTGAGCACATAGGACACCGTGCTGGTCGCCACCCCGGCATGCCGGGCGACGTCCGCGATCGTGACCATGGTGCTTCCCCTCTTCCGTCGGCACCCCAGTTCTACCCCAGTCGAAGCGCTTCGACACGCCAATTGATCGTACTTGGCTCAGCGTGATCCCGGCGAACACCAGCGCCAGGCCCAGGAGTTGCCGAGCGGTCAGGACGTCGCCGGACCAGAGCACGCCGAGGAGGACGCCGGTGACCGGGTTCAGCAGCCCGATGAGGCCGACGGTCGCGGCGGGCAGCCGGCGCAGCCCGGCGAACCAGGCCGTGAACGCGAGCGCGGTCGCGACGAGTCCGACGTACCCGAAGCCGGCGACCGCGGGTCCGTCGAGGTGTGGCGGACTGCCTTCGACGACCACGGCGAACGGGACCAGGACGATGCCGCCCGCGACCAACTGCCACGCGGTCGTGGCGAGCGGACCCTCGTCGGCGCGGCCCCACTTCTTGGCCAGGACGTAGCCGCACGACGACATCGTCAGCGCGGCGGCCGACGCCGCGACGCCACGGAGATCGACGGCGGCCGATCCCGCGCCGAGGAGCAGGACGACGCCTGCGAGCCCGGCGGTCGCGCCGGTGAGGACCTGGACGGTCGGCCGTTCCGCGAGCAGGCCCCAGGCGAACAGCGCCATGGTGAACGGCGCCGCGGACATGATGGTCGAGGCCAGGCTGACGGGGAGCAGTTGGGATGCGAGGTAGATCAGCGCGAAGAAGGCACCCATGTTGCAGATCCCGAGCACGACCGATCGCCACCACCAGGCGCCGCGGGGGAGGCGGCGGGCCAGGGCGAGCAGGAGCAGCCCCGCGGGCAGTGCGCGCAGCACCGCGCCGTACAGAGGATGCCCGGCCGGCAGGTACTCGTGGGTGACGAAGTAGTTCGTGCCCCACGCGATCGGGGCGACCGCGGTCACCAGGGTCCAGCGGAAAGTGTCTTCCATGGAAAATACTATATCTTCCCGGGAAGATATAGTGGAAGCCGTGGACCACGTGGCAAGGATCCAGGCGGAGTGGCGGACCGAGCGGCCGGACGTCGACACCGCTCCGCAAGGGGTGATCGGTCGGCTGCACCGGATCGCGAACCAGCTGACCGGTGAGTTGACGCTGCTCTACGCGCAGTACGGGCTGACCGAGGGGGAGTTCGACGTCCTGGCGGCCCTGCGGCGCGCGGGATCGCCGTACGAGCGCGCACCGGGGGAGATCGCGCTGCACACGATGGTCACCACGGGCGCGGTCACCAAGCGGGTCGACCGCCTGGAGGAGGCCGGGCTGGTCGATCGCCGCCGCAGCGACGAGGACGGGCGCGGCCGGGTGGTCCGCCTGACGCCGGCCGGGCAGCGGCTGATCGACAAGGCCTTCACCGCCCACATGGCGAATGAGAAACGTCTCCTCGAGGCCCTCTCGCCGGCCGAGACGAAGCAGCTCGAGAAGCTGCTCACCACCTGGCTCGCGCGTCTCGAGCACCCGACCGGATAGCGGCGCGCGGGAACCACCTGCGCCCCGCGTAAGGCACAGGTGGGTAACCTCTCCTGGTCGCCGGGTGGCCGATAGGAGATGATGCCCACCGTGACCGGACCAGAGCGCGAGCCAGCGCAGACGCCGTCGGATGCTGATCCGGCGCTCGCCGGCCTGACCGTCGGGCTCGGTGGGCCGTCGGGGCGGTTCGCCCGGCTCAGCTCGTCGTGGTGGACGCCGCTGCGGATCGCGCTCGCGGTCTGCACGATCACCTTCGGGCTCGGCGTCCTGCAGAAGGCGCCCTGTATGGAGGCCGGCTGGGACCGGCAGAGCTGGCGGCCGTTCAAGGCGCTGTGCTACTCCGACATCGGGTTCCTGTATCAGGAGCGCGGCTTCGCGGAGGGCAACCGGCCGTTCCTGGACACCGGCAACTACCCGGTGCTCGAGTACCCGGTGCTGACCGGCGGTTTCATGGAGGTCGCGGCGCAGATCACCTGGCTGATCACCGGCGACCCGAAGAAGGACCTGACCGTCGAGCAGAAGCGCGACACCGCCGGCGTGTTCTTCCTGGTGAACACCGTGCTGCTGTTCCTCTGCGCCCTGCTGATCGTCGGCCTGACCGTGGCGACGGCTCGGGGCGTCGAGTCCAGACCCGGCGCGGCCCGCGGGCAGCCGCTGGACGCCCTGTACGTCGCCGCGGCGCCGGTGCTCGCGCTGACGTCCACGATCAACTGGGACCTGTTCGCGGTGGCGCTGACGGCCGGGGCGATGTTCGCGTGGTCACGCGGGAAACCCATCTGGTTCGGCGTACTGCTCGGGCTCGGGACAGCGGCGAAGTTCTACCCGTTCCTGCTGCTCGGTCCGTTGCTGATCGTCTGCATCCGCGGGCGAAAGCTGTGGCCGTGGTTCCAGGCGACGATCGCGGCCGCGGTCGCGTGGGGCCTGGTGAACGCGCCGATCTACCTGCTCGCGAAGAACGAGTGGTTGTCGTTCTGGCAGTTCAACGACGAGCGGGAGAGCGACTACGGCTCGATCTGGTACGTCCTGAAGCTCGCCAAGCACGAGGTCGCGGACGTCAACCAGCTGAACATCGTGATCTTCGCCGGGCTGTGCCTGTCGATCGCGATCCTCGGGCTGATGGCGCCCCGACCGCCGCGGTTCGCGCAGCTCGCGTTCCTGGTGGTGGCCGCGTTCCTGCTGATCAACAAGGTCTACTCACCGCAGTACGTGCTGTGGCTGCTGCCGCTGGTGGCGCTGGCCCGCCCGCGGCTGCGCGACTGGCTGATCTGGCAGGCCTGCGAATGCTTCTACTGGATGCTGGTCTGGATGCATCTGGCGCAGTTCCTGGCGCCCGGTGATCCGCAGATCCCGGACCGGATCTACTGGTTGTCGGTGATCCTGCGGATGGCGGGCACGCTGTGGCTGATGCTGGTGGTCGCGCGCGACATCCTGCTCCCGGAGAACGATCCCGTCCGCCGGGGCGACGCGGTGGACGACCCGTCCGACGGCGTCCACTCCCGCGGGCAGACGCGGCTCGCGACCGCCTAGAGCACCTAGAGCACCTAGAGCACCAGCTTCGACACGTCGAGGTTGCCGCCGCTCACCACGGCGGCGGTGACACCGGTGGGTTGCACGCTGCCTTCGAGCAGCGCGGCGAAGGGAGCCGCCGCCGCGGGCTCGAGGGCGAGCTTCGTGCGCGACATGACCAGGCGCGTCGCCTCCAGGAGTGCGTCCTCGCCGACCCGGACGACCGCGTCGACGTACTGCTGGATCAGCGGGAGGTTGCGGGTGCCGCAGACGGGCGCGGCGAGACCGTCGGCGATCGAGCGGGCGGTGGGGAGGCGCTGCGGTTCGCCGGCTTCCAGGCTGCGGCTGACCACGTCGGCTCGCTGCGGCTCGATCCCGATCACGCGGATGTCCGGCTTCAGCAGCTTGACCGCGGTGGCGACTCCCGAGATCAGCCCGCCGCCGCCCACCGGAACCAGCACCGCGGCGAGATCGGGGCGATCCGCCAGCAGTTCGAGGCCGAGGCTGGCGTGGCCGGTGATCACGTCCTCGTCGTCGAACGGGTGCACCCCGGTCAGTCCGCGCTCGTCCCGGATCCGCTCGTAAGCGGCCATCAGGTCACCCTCGACGAGCTCGACGGTGGCGCCGTACCCGCGGGCCGCGGCGATCTTCGCCGGGACGGCCGTCGTGGCCATCACCACGGTCGCCGGGACGCCGGCGTCCCGGGCGGCCCAGGCGAGCGCTCCGGCGGCGTTCCCGGCCGAGACTGTCACCACCCCACGCTCCCGCTCGGCGGCACTCAGCCGGAGCAGCTTGGTCAGCAGGCCGCGGACCTTGAAGCTGCCGGTCTTCTGGAACAGCTCCGCCTTCAGCACCAGATCGGCGGCGAAGTGGTCGTTCAGTGCGGACGAGGTCAGCATCGGTGTGCGGTGGATGCGTCCGTCGAGGTCGCGGGCGGCCTGGCGGATGGCGTCGAGCGTCGGCATACCCAGACTCTAAAGTCCACCAGGTCGGTCAACCGGGACGGCCGCCGGCGAGACCCTGCTGTACGGGCGTCGCCGGGGCCACCCGGAGTCGGCTGCGAGCTAGATCCGGCCCGCGACCGCGGCGGCGAGTTTGCCGGCCGCGTCCGGGGACTGCGGGAGGAACAGGTACGGCTCGATGAGCTCGATCTCCATCAGCAGGAAGCGGTCGTTGACCACGACGCCGTCGACCCGGGCGTACGTCGGCGTCGGGCCGGAGGCTGCCAGCGCGGCGCGGGCGGCCTCGAGGACCGCCGCGGGCGGATCGGCCGGCGTCGTCCGGCCGCCGTGCGACTCCTGGACCCGGTAGTCGCCGGCCGCGGGCTGCTTGACCACCGCGTGGCTGAACTCGCCGTCGAAGAACAGCAGCGACCACTCACCGTCGGACTGGATCTCCGGCACGAACGGCTGCACGAGGTACACCACGTCAGGCAGCTCGTCGAGCGCCCGCTCGAGCTCGGGGGATCCCGCGATGCCGCGGACGGTGTGCAGGGCGTTGCCGCTCACGGTCGGCTTGATCACGATCTGCTCACCGGCCAGCCCGGCGACGACCTCGCGCAGGCAGGGGCCTGCCGCGACCTGGGACGGGACGATCGCCACGCCGCGTTCGCGTAGTTCGAGCAGGTACTGCTTGTCGCTGTTCCAGCGGACCTGGTCCGTGGAGTTCAGCACCGGTACGCCGGCCTTGTCGAGCTGGGCTAGCCACTCGGTGAACACGTCGTACAGCCGGAAGTAGTCCCAGACCGTGCGCAGCAGGACCGCGTCGTACGCGGACCAGTCGACCGACGGGTCGGTCCAGACCTCGACCACCGGGTCGAGGCCCGCGGCGCGGAGCGCGTCCAGAAGCGGGCGTTCGTGCGGGTGCAACTCAGCGTAGTCGGCCGAAGTCGCGAGGGCGATGCGTTTCGTCACGCCCGCCAGTGTTGGCGGCGAGAGGCGCTGCGGTCAAACCTGATTCCGCAGCGACCCGGCCACGGAGCGTGAGTGCGATGACAACGATGACGGCGGCGGCCAGCTGGATCAGGCCCTGCCGCGTGTCGTGTCCGAAGCTCCCGTAGGCGAGGTACGACGCGACCGGTACGGCGATCCACTCGGGACGACCGGCCAGCGCGGCGAGGGCGATCAGCGGGAGGCCGTACCACGGGTACGTCGGCGTGGCGACCAGCAGCGCCGCGCCGTACAGCCAGCAACAGGTGAGCGCGAGCGGGTCGCGTCGGGCACGGCGGAAGGCGAGGACCGCGAGGCCGAGGGCGAGGGCCGCCGCGGCGACCTGCCGGGCCTCAGGAGGCAGCAGGAGCGCGAGAATCGCCGACCGCGAGCTGCCGTCCTCGAAGCCTTCCTGGTGGAGGTAGCCGGGCAGGAAACCCAGCACCAGGATGCCGACGGCAAGGACATGCGGGACGTAGGACGCGACGAAGGTGCCCAGGGCAACGTGGGGCTTCCGGCGGCGGAACGCGGGGAGCAGCAGCAGCGGCAGGAGCTTCACGCTGCCGGCCGCGCCGAGGAGGATCGCGGCCAGTCGTGGCCGGCGGGCGGCCGTGACCACGGCGGCCGTGACGAGGAGAGCGGCGAGGACGTCGACGTGGGCGGCGTTGCTCGCTTCGAGGGCGACGATCGGTGACCAACCCCACAAGGCCGCCCATCGTGGGTTCTGTACGGCGAGTAGCCAGGTGAGTGCGATCGCGAGCAAAGCGGCTGCCAACTGCAGGCCTGAGGTGCCGACGGACCACGGCGTGAGGAGCGCGACCAGGGTGAAGTACGCCTCGGCGACGGGCGGGTAGATGGTCGGCACGCCCGGTCGATTGATCCGCGTCCGGGCGTCGTCCACGGGCAGGCTCGCCGGGTCCTTCGGGATGCTCGTCACGCCCGACCGCTGATCCGGCGACAACCCCGGGAACAGCACCGGGTCCCGCAGGTGCGCCAACCGATCGTCCAGCGGCACGTAGCCGTACGGCGAATGTCCCGACAACTGCACACGCCCGTCCCACACGTACCGGTAGGCGTCCGTGCTCGTGATCGGTGCGTGCAGCACCCCCGGCACCTGGCACAGCCCCGCCACGACCACCACCGCGCCGACAGTCAACCCGCGCCCGAACCGCCACACCAGCAGCCCGACCAATCCGCTCCCGACCGCCAGCACCACATTCGGCCACCACTGCCGCTCCGCGGCCCACACAGCCACCACCCCGACCCCGACCGCCACCACACCGGCCAACCCTCCCCAAACCCGACTTTGTGCATGGTTGCCGTGTTTCCGCGGCCATTTTGTGCGGATCCCGTGCACAAAGTGGGGGATCGAGGGGCGCATCAGGCGGTCCGGCGGAGGGTGAGGAAGGCTCGGTGCGGGGTGCGCCAGTCCTCGGTGGGGTGCAGGCGGGTGGCGCGGGCGTGCCGGATCAGGGCGCGCGTGCCGATTCTTGCCCAGGGCAGCGGGGTGGAACGGCGTCCGGTGGAGCTGCGCAGCACGATCGGCGTGGTGTCGTCGAGCTCGTCGTCCGGGTCGACCTCGACGAGCACGAGACCGTCGGGCCGGACGAGCTCGGCGCAGCGCCGCAGCAGGTCCGCCGGATCGCCGCCGATCCCGATGTTGCCGTCCATCAGCACCACGCTGCCCCAGCGGCCCTCGCCGGGCAGCCGATCCTGCACCGGGCGATGCAGCGCGGCCGCACCGCGCGACGTGGTGAGCGACACCGCGCGCGGCGACACGTCGACCCCGAGTGCGGGGATCCCGCGTTCCGCCAGCGCGGTGACGATCCGCCCCGGCCCGCACCCGATGTCCAGCACCGGCCCTTCGCAGCGGCTCAGCGCCAGTCGATCCACCTCGTCCGCCGGCGCCGTCCAGCGGTCCAGCTCGGACAGTGACGGCACGGTCCGCCCGTCGGGGCCGGTGGCAACGACCTGCGTCGTACCGCCGAGTGCCTGGTCGAACAGCAGCCCTGGATGCGCTGCGTGCTGCAGCCGCCGATGCAGGCGCGACACCCGCAGCGACGGGTACTCGGCCGCGAGGTACGCCGCGTCCCGTGGCGTGTCCATGTCCCGCAACGTCGGCAGCATCCGCACCCGCAATCCCAGCGACAGCAGCCGCCGGAGCTGGTCCCGTCCGGTGTGGTCGGTCGACATCGGTACGCCGACCAGCGCGCGCCGATCCGGCTGCCGGAGCCCGAGGCACCAGTACCCGCCGTCCTCGGTCAGCCCGAGCACCGCGTCGTACCTGGACCAATGGAATCCGAGGAGCTCGGGCCGTAGCTGCGGCGTGTCCATCCCGACAAGCAGCATCGGCGTGCCGTCGTACGCGTCCTCGAACGCCGCCGCGAGCCGCTCGTCCAGTCCGCCGCCGCGCTGCTCCACGATCTCGAACCCGGGCGGCAACCACGGCCCCGGATCACCCTCGAGTACGACCACCCGCCGCGTCGCGGGCGCGGCCTGGACAGCGGTCAGCGTGTCGACGAGCGACGCCCGCGCGAGCGCCGCGGCCTCCCGCGGGGTGAACTCGGTCTGCAGCCGCGTCTTCACCCGCCCGGGTACGGGTGCCTTCGCGATCACGATCAGGGTGTTCACCGGGCGAGCACCTTGGACATGTCGCGGACCGCTCGGGCGGCGCCCAGCGGCGTACCGGTGACCTTCGAGCGGCCCGAGCGCGGGAGATAGTCGACGTCGACCTCCGCGATCCGCCACCCGGCGTCGGCGGCGCGGACGACCGTCTCCAGCGGGTATCCGGAGCGCCGGTCCGTCAGCCCGAGACCGAGCAGCGCCGTACGCCGGGCCGCGCGCATCGGGCCGAGGTCGTGCAAGGCCACGCCCGTACGCCGCCGGATCCGCCGGGAGAGCTCCGCGTTGGCCAGCCGGAGGTGCCACGGCCAGACCTCCCGCGACACCGGGCGTCGTCGGCCGACGATCAGGTCCGCGCGGCCGGCGACGACCGGCGCGACGACCCGGACCAGCTGCCGCGGATCGAGTGAGGCGTCGGCGTCCATCACGGCGACGACGTCCGCGTCGGCCGCCTCCAGGCCGGCGTGACACGCGGCGCCGTAGCCCTTGAGCTCGCACTCCACGACGGTCGCGCCCAATCCGGCGGCGATCGCGGCCGAGTCGTCCGTGGAGCCGTTGTCGACGACGATCGCGCGGACATCGGGTGGGAGCCGCTCGAGGACCCAGGGCAGCGCGGCCGCCTCGTTGAGGCACGGCAGGACGAGATCGACCGACATGCTTCGACGGTAGGGACGGATCGGCGCCCGCGGGGGCGGAACACGACTACGGGTTGCTTACGGCGTACTGCGTTGCGGTGCTGGTGCGGCGGCTGGACGAGCGGAGGATCTACGCTCGGAGCGTGGCTACTCGTGTGCTTGTGGTGGACGACGACCCGACCGTGTCGAACGTCGTCTCGGCCTATCTGACGAAGGCCGGGTACGACGCCCGCGTGGTCGCGGACGGCGCGTCCGCGGTCGAGGTCTGGCAGCAGTGGAAGCCGTCCGTCGTCGTCCTGGACGTGATGCTTCCCGGGCTGTCCGGGCTCGACGTGCTGCGCCGGATGCGCGCGGCCGACGACGGCGCGGCGGTGATCATGCTGTCCGCGCGCGGCGAGGAGGAGGACCGGCTGGTCGGGCTCGAGGTCGGCGCCGACGACTACGTGGTCAAGCCGTTCAGCCCGCGGGAGCTCACGCTGCGGGTGCAGGCGATGGTACGGCGCGAGGAGCGGCTGGCCGGGCTCGATCTGACGCCGACGAAGTTGAGCGCTGGGCCGGTGCTCGTCGACACCGCGGCGCGGAGGGCGTATCTCGACGGGACCGAGCTGTCGCTGACGCATCGCGAGTTCGACCTGCTGGCGTATCTCGTGTCTCATGCCGGCAAGGCGTACACGAAGGCCGAGCTGCTGCGCCGCGTCTGGGGGTGGGACTTCGGCGACTCGTCCACCGTCACCGTGCACGTCCGGCGGTTGCGGGAGAAGATCGAGACCGACCCGTCCGACCCGAAGCTCGTGCTCACCGTCCCGCGCACCGGCTACCTCTTCGCGGGGGATGCCGAGTGAACAGGGACATGGCGACCATCCTGGCGCTGACCACTTTGTGGACTCTGGTGGTGGCTGCGGTCGGGGCGGCCGTGTTGTGGCGTTTCCGGCGGCGGTCGTTGCGGATCACGATGATCGTGGCGGCGCTGGCCCCGATGGCCGGCGCGCTGGCCGCGGTGCTGCAGAGCGTGCGCGCGATGTTCATCTCCGAGCACGACTCGTGGGTGGTGTTGTGGACGCTCGCGTTCGCGGCGCTGCTCGGGCTGGCGATGTCGGTGCTGCTCGGGCACTGGATCAGCGTCGGGTCGCGGGACGTCGGGCGGCGGTTGCGGCATCTCGGTACGTCGTACGAGCCGACCGAAGCCGCCGGCGGGGCGGTGCCGGCCGAGCTGTCCGCGTTGACCGACGAGCTGGAGATGACCAGGAAGAAGCTGGCGGCGTCGCATCAGCGGGAGCGGGCGCTGGAGACCAGCCGGCGGGAACTGGTCGCGTTCATGTCGCACGATCTGCGAACGCCGCTGGCCGGGTTGCGGGCGGTGTCCGAAGGTCTCGAGGACGGCGTCATCGACGACGTACCAGGGGCGCTGCGGCAGATGCGGGCGACGGTCGACCGGATGACCGGGCTGGTGGACGACCTGTTCGAGCTGTCCCGGTTGTCGGCCGCTCCGCCGCCGCGCCGGCGGTCCGCGGTCAGCCTGCGGGAGCTGGCGGAGGATGTCGCGGGCGAGAACAACGAGCATGCCCGGGCCGAAGGCGTCCAGCTGACGGTGGCGACGCCGGCCGACGACGATCGGCTCGCTGTGCAAGGCGATCCCGACGAGTTGACGCGCGCGGTCACCAACCTGGTCGGCAACGCGATCCGGCACACCGCGCCGGGCGGGACCGTGACGCTGACGGTGGACCGGGAGACCGATGGACGGGTCCGGCTCGCGGTGACCGACGGCTGCGGCGGGATCCCGGACGACGACCTGGACCGGGTCTTCGACGTCGGCTGGCGCGGCGACGAGCAGCGCACGCCCGAGTCCGTCGACGGCCGGTCGGGCGGCGGCGGACTCGGACTGGCGATCGCGCGTGGCGTGGTCGAGTCCCACGACGGAAAGATTGCCGTCAGCAATGTCGACGGCGGCTGCGCGTTCCGGATCGACCTGCCGCCGGTGCCGGTGCTAACCGGCCGAGCGGAGTAGGTCCTCCAGACCGGTCTGCAGGTCGTACGCCGGCTTCCAGCCCAGCTCGTCCTTCAGCCGGTCGGACGAGGCGGTGATGTGCCGGACGTCGCCGAGGCGGTACTCGCCGGTGACGATCGGCGCCGGCCCGCCGTACGCGCGCGCCAGCTCGGTCGCGACCTCACCGATGGTGGTGACGGTGCCGGTGCCGACGTTGTACGCGCGGAACGCGGGCTGCTGGGGGAGTGCGGCGGCCGACCGTGTCACCGCGGCCGCGACGTCGCGAACGTGGACGAAGTCGCGGCGCTGACCGCCGTCCTCGAAGACGCGCGGCGTCTCGCCCCGTTCGAGCATCGACCGGAAGATCGCGGCGACCCCGGCGTACGGCGTGTTCCGCGGCATGCCGGGTCCGTACACGTTGTGGAAGCGCAGTGCGGTGACCCGGCCGCCGGTCTCGCGGGCCCAGGTGGCGGCGAGATGTTCGCCGTTGAGCTTGCTGGCCGCGTAGGCGTTCCGCGGATCCGGTACGGCGTCCTCGGTGACGAGCCCCGGGCGGAGCGGCGCTCCGCACAGCGGGCAGGGCGGTTCGAAGCGGCCGGCGTCCAGGTCTTCGGTACGCCGATGGCCCGGGGCGACCTGTCCGTGCTCGTCGCAGTCGTAGCGGCCCTCGCCGTACACGACCATCGAGCTCGCGTAGACGAAGTTGCGGACGGTGCCGAGGGACTTCAGCAGTACCGCCGTACCGAGGCTGTTGGAGGAGACGTAGTCGTCGATGTCGTCGAGGTGTACGCCGAGCCCGACCTTCGCGGCCAGGTGGATGACGGTGTCGATGCCGTGCACTGCCTCGGCCACGGTGTCCGCGTCGCGGATGTCGCCGACGATCAGGCCGGGCCGCGGCTCCGGGCGATGGGCATGGACATCCGGACGGAACGAGTCGAGGACGGTGACCTCGTGGCCCTCGGCGAGAAGCTGGTCGTGGACGTGCTGCCCGATGAATCCGGCGCCGCCGGTCAGGAGGACCTTCATCGCCCCACCTCGTCGGCGGCCGGTGCTGCCGCGGTACCGTCGAGGGAGTGGCGGCAGACGCAGTCCGCGTCCGGCTTCGGGAGTTCGCGGATCACGTCTCTGAGCAGTGCCTGCAGGCGCTCGATGCTGAGCTTGAACGCCTCGAAGACCTCCGCCTGGGTCACGCCCGTGCCGGTCTCCACGCCGGCGTCGTGGTCGGTGACGACGGCGATCGAGGTGTAGCAGAGGGCGAGTTCGCGGGCGATCGCTGCCTCCGGGGCACCCGTCATGCCGACGACGGACCAGCCCTGTGCGGCGTGCCACCGCGACTCGGCGCGGGTCGAGAACCGCGGCCCGTTGATGACGACCATCGTGCCGTCGGGCACGACGTTGCCAGCGGCAATGACCGCGGCGCGGCCGACCGGGCAGTACGGGTCGGCGGCCGAGGTGTGCACCACCGGCGCCTCGTCGAACACGGTGTGCTCCCGGCCCCACGTCCGGTCGACGTACTGGTCGGGGACCACGAACGTGCCGGGCGTCAGCTCAGGTCTGAGCGAGCCGACCGCGCACGGGCCGAGGACCTGGCGGACGCCGAGTTCGCGCAGCGCCCACAGGTTCGCGCGGTAGTTGACGCGGTGCGGCGGGAACCGGTGATCGGCTCCGTGCCGCGGGATGAACGCGACCTCCCGCCCGTCGAGGTCGCCGACCACCGGCGGCTCGCTCGGAGCGCCGTACGGGGTGTCGATCTCGACCGTCTCCGCACCCGAAAGGAACGAGTAGAACCCCGACCCACCGATCACACCAACATCAGCCATGCCGCCGACGCTAACGCCACCACCGGCCCCAGCTACCCAACCGAGCCCGACCGTCAGCACCCCGTAATCCCCACTTTGTGCACCAGTTCCGCACTCCGGCGAGCCGTCGGCGCGGATGCGGTGCACAAAGTGGCCACGCGCCTGGTTGCTCGCGGGGCGGGGTGGGTTGGTGAGGAGCCTGGCTGTGGGGTTGGCTGGGCTTGTGGAGTTCTCGTGGCTGATGCTCGCGGTGGGGGTGGTGCTGTTGTTGTTGGGTGCCTACGCGAGCTGGACCGCGGGGCGGCTCGACCGGCTGCACCGGCGGGTGGAGCTGGCCCGTGCCGCACTGGAGACCGAGCTGGCGCGACGGTCCGCCCTGGTCGCGGAGCTGGCCGGCAGCGACATCCTCGACCCGGCCTCCGCGCTGCTCCTCCTCGACGCCGCGCACCGCGCCCGCGCCGCCTCGCTGGAGTCACTCGAGGTCCGCGAACAGGCCGAGTCCGCCCTCACCCGCGCGATCCATGCCACCGGCACCGAGGTCGAACCGTGGGCGGGCGAGCTGGCGCTGGCCGTGCGCCGCGTCCAACTGGCCCGCCGCTTCCACAACGACGTCGTCGTGTCGGCCCGCGAACTGCGTCGCCGCCGCCTCGTCACCTGGTTCCGGCTCGCGGGCCGCGCCCCGATGCCGACCACGATCGAACTCGAGGACGGGCGATGAGCAGCTTCGAAGAGGACCTCGAGCGCTACCGGCACGAGTTGCGGGTGCACTGTTACCGGATGCTCGGGTCGTACGACGAGGCCGAGGATCTGGTGCAGGAGACGTTCTTGCGGGCGTGGCGGGCGCGCGAGGAGTTCGAGGGGCGGTCGTCGGTGCGGGCCTGGCTGTACCGGATCGCGACGAACGCGTGCATCGACGTACGGCGTCCGCGGCGGGTGTTGCCGTACCAGTTGGAGCCGGCCTCGTTCCCCGCGACGGCGTTGCCGGCGCGGGACGACCTGCCGTGGCTGCAGCCGTTCCCCGACGTACTGCTCGACCGGTCCGAGGAGCCGGACGCGGTCGCGATCCGCCGGGAGACGATCGAGCTGGCGTTCCTGATCGCGATCCAGCACCTGCCCGCGCGGCAGCGCGCCGTACTGATCTTCCGCGACGTCCTCGGCTGGACCGCACGCGAAACCGCCGCCGCGGTCTCGCTGTCCGTGGCAGCGGTCAATTCAGCCCTCCAACGCGCGCGCCCGGTACTGCGCGAACACCTCCCGTCGCACCGCTCGGAGTGGTCGGCCCACGACTCGTCCGAGGATGAACGCAAACTCCTGCAGCGTTACCTGACCGCCTGGGACAACGCCGACCCTGCCGCGCTCGCCGCCCTGATGCACGAGGACATCCGCATCACCATGCCGCCGTACCCGTTCTGGTTCTCAGGCATCGACGACGCGATCCGCTCCCTGACCCCCAACCTCACTCCGGCGTACCGCGGCCACTGGCGCTTCGTCCCCACCACCATCAACCACCAACCCAGCCTCGCCGCCTACCTGGAGAACCACCTCTTCGCCCTGGACGTCTTCCGCATAGAATCCGCCCGAATCGCCGAAATCACCGCCTTCGAAACCACGAACCACGCCCGCTTCGGCCTCCCGGAGAAACTGCGATGAAGGTCATCGTCCACGACGAGCCGGCGCTACGTGCCGACAGCAACTACATTGCCTGGATCGCACTGGCACCGTTCGGCTTCGAGGACCAGGTCGAGCAGGTGTGGCTCCGGCGAACAGCCGACAACACAGCCGCCCTGTGCTGCATTCCTTTTCGCGCGTACGGCGTCGCGCTCGGCGACACCGTACGTCTCACACCGCACGACTCCATGGTCGCCGAGGTGCTCGCCGGATCCGGCCGCCGCGTGCTGCGCGCTCTGGTCGTCGAACCGGCCCTGGCGACGACCGCTCCCGAACTCCGGCGACACATCACCGAGGCGGGCCTACGCTCCGAATGGAGCGGCGACCGGCACGTGGCGATCGATGTCCCACCGCGGGTGGAGCCGTCGGCCCTGCTCGACTGCATGGAAGCCTGCGAGGCGGACGGCAACTTGCACTGGGAGTGGGCAGACGTCGAACCGTTCGCCGTCCGGTGAGCGAGGTCGAGTTCCCACGGATGAGGTGGGACGTGTTGGCCAGTACGACGACTTCGACTACCACGTGCATGTGTTGTACGACGATGCGGCCGTGCTGCCTGACCCGCCGGCGTCGGTGGGGTCGGTGCTTCTTCCGGGAGACGAGCTGGTTCGGCTGGTGAGGTTCGGGAACGTGCTGGACGCATTGCTCGACGACCATGGCGACGTTCATGCAGACGTATTCGTGGCGGACCCTCGTTGGCCTGAGGTGATGCGTCTGGCGGCGCTCGCATTGGCAGCCATGGTTCGGGCCGGCCGTCCTTGACCCAGCGCCTTCGTTCCGCCGCGCAACAGCGACTACTTCGCGTCGGCGTAGGTCTCGACGGTGGCGGTGGTGAAGGCGAAGTTGGTGGGGGTGGGGCCGAAGGTGAGGGTGCCGGCGAGGTCGCTGGCGTTCTGGATGGCGGTGGTGACCTGGTCGGCTTCTTCGGCGGGGCAGTGGACGATGACCTCGTCGTGCTGGAAGAAGACGAGCTCGGCCTTCAGCGGCACCAGCGACTGACGGAGGGCGGCGAGGAGCAGCAGGGCCCAGTCGGCGGCGCTGCCTTGGACTACGAAGTTTCGGGTGAAGCGACCGCGGGCGCGGGCGTGCCGTGGATCGGTGGTGGGAATCTCGGCGGACGGTCCTTCCAGCATGGCCTCGTCGAGAGGATGACCGCTCGGCGGGCAGGTGCGCCCCAGGTACGTCCGTACGAGCCGCCCCTCCTCACCCGCGCGCGCCGCGTCGTCGACGTATGCCACCGCCTGCGGGAACCGTTTGCGCAGCATGGCGAGATTCTTCAGGCCGTCGCCCGACGTCTGCCCGTAGATCGCGCCCAGCACGGCGATCTTCGCCTGCGCGCGGTCGCCGGAGAACGCCTGGTCCGACACGGCCTTGTAAAGGTCCCCGGGGTCCGCGGCGACCTCCATCAGGGCCCGGTCGCGGGAGATGGCGGCGAGCACCCGCGGCTCCAGCTGGGACGCGTCGGCCACGACGAGCCGCCACCCGGGGTCGGCGACCACCGCGCGGCGGATCACCTTCGGGATCTGCAGCCCGCCGCCGCCGTTGGTCACCCAACGACCCGAAACCGTGCCGCCGGGCAGGAACCCGGGCCGGAACCGCCCGTCGTGCACCCAGTCGTTCAGCCAGGTCCATCCGTTCGCCGTGTAGATCCGGTAGAGCTTCTTGTACTCCAGCAGCGGCGCGACCGCCGGATGGTCAAGGTGCTCGAGCTCCCACTTCCGCGTCGACTTCACCTGGTACCCGGCCTGCTTGAACGCCTTCAGTACGTCGGCCGGCAGTTCGGGCCGCACCCGGTGCCCGAACGCCGCGGAGATCTCGTCGGCGAGCTCGGTCAGCCGACGCGGCTCGCCCGAACCGGCGAACCGCTCGCCGAGCAGCTCGCTCAGCACCTCCCGATGCGCGTCCGCGCTCCACGGCAGCCCGGCCAGATCCATCTCGGCGGCGACCAGCATCGCCGACGACTCCGATGCCGTGAGCAACCGCATCCGGTCGGGGTGCTCGGCCAGGGCGTGCCGCCGGAGCTGGTCGGCGTACACCCGCAGGAGCGCCTCGAACGGCACCGGCTCGACGGCAATCTCGAACAGCGACGACTGCTCACCCGGTACGACGGCGCGCAGTGGCGGATCCGGCGGGACCGGGCGACCGCTGAGGCGCGCCCAGGCCGCGGCCGCGGAGCGTGGCTCGCCGAGACGCCCCTCGTGGCCGAGCAGGAGACCCTCCGAGTTCTCGATGTCGTAGCACCGCTCGACCCGCACACCGGCGGCGAGCAGCCGCGGGTAGACCTCCGCCGACGAACGCCACACCCACCGCGTGACCTGCGGCCGCGAGGCGACGGACGCGACCAGATCCGGCTCACGCAGGATCTCCCCAGCCGGCTGCCCGTCCGGATGCAGCGCGACGAGCATCGCCCCGCCGCCCTCCTCCGGAGCGATCAACCACCGTTCATCCACACCCCGAATCCTCACACCCACGACCGACAGTTCCACAGCCAGCACCTTGAGCCTCCACCGACCACTTCGGGCGTGCGAGATTGGTTGGCGGGTGCTCAAAGTCGGACGATGAGGCCAGTTGTGGGAGACTGGACTTATGTGGCGGGCCGGGGATCTGGACGGGGCGGACGGGACCAAGACCGAGCAGGTCGAGGGACTGGTGCTGCGGCGGATCGAGCGCGGCGATCTGTCGATCGGGTCGCGGTTGCCGTCGGAGCGGGTTCTGGCGGAGCGGCTCGAGGTGAGTCGAGTGACCGTCGTCCGCGCGCTGGAGAACCTGCGCCGCGACGGCGTACTGGAGACCAAGCGCGGCTCCGGGACAGTTGTACGGCCGCTGGACCGGCTGCTGGACCCGGTCGCGCCGGCGTCGACGGTGACAGCGGGGGACAGGCCCGTACTGGACTTGCGGTTCGCCACCACGGCCGCGCCGCATGACGTGGCCGAAGCAGCGGCACAGATCGTCCAGGACGGGCTGCCGCAGGCCATGGGAGGCGACGGGCCACCGCCGGGCGGCTCACAGGAGCTCCGCACCGCACTGGCTGAGCGTCTCACCGCAGAGGGTGTCCCGACCGAGCCGGAGCAGTTGACGCTTACAGTCGGCGCAGCAGCCGGTCTGAACGCCGCCCTGGCCGGACTGGACCTCGGACCGGGTGTAGCGATCACGGAGACCCCGACGTATCCGGCTGCCTTTGACTTGCTGCGAAAACACCGCCTGGACGTGGCCGGCTGGCCTGCCGGGGTCTGGGACACCGATCAGCTCGCGCACCTGTGCCGACGGCATCGGCCGAAGGTCATCTATCTACAGGCCGACAACCACAACCCCACAGGTCTCAGCCTGCCTGCGGACCGGCGGCAGGCGGTTGTGGAGATCGCACGCCGGTACGGCGCGGCGCTGATCAGTGACGAGACCATGCGCCCGTTGTGGCTGGCGGCGGGGGACCAGGCCGAGCCTCTGAGCCGATACCCCAGGACCGTGAGTGTGGGTTCGCTCTCCAAGACGGTCTGGGGTGGGCTGCGGGTCGGGTGGGTGCGGACTGGCAAGCAGTTGCGCCGGCGGATCAACACAGCGGCTCAGCTCAGCGTGGCCTCGCCCAGCGCGCTGGACGATCTGCTGGCCCGAGCCATCGTGCCGAAGCTCGACAAGGTGATCGGACGGCGGCGGACCAGGCTGCGGGCCAACCTGAACGCGCTGGAGACCGGACTCCGGACACTCGACGGTGTGGCCTGGCCCACTCCGACAGGCGGTATGACGCTGTGGCTGGAGCTGACCGAGACGCGGGCCCGCCGCGTCCTGGAGGCGGCCCGGGAGCAGGGGCTGCTGCTCGGCGCGGGCGACCTGTTCACGCCGGACGCCACCGACCGGCGGCACATCCGGATCCCGTTCACCGCCCCGCCGGCCACGCTCCGGCTCGTGGTGGCCCGGTTGGGGGAGGCGCTTCAGTCCACTTGATCCACGGTGGACTGAAGTTCGGTGCCCGGTACCTCCTAACCTGGACAGCGAGCCCCACGATCAGGAGGAAGAAGTGACCGAGAACCAGACCGGTACCGCCAAGGTGAAGCGCGGCATGGCCGAGATGCTCAAGGGCGGCGTGATCATGGACGTCGTGACCGCCGAGCAGGCCAAGATCGCCGAGGACGCCGGTGCGGTCGCGGTGATGGCGCTGGAGCGGGTCCCGGCCGACATCCGCGCCCAGGGCGGCGTCTCCCGGATGAGCGACCCGGACATGATCGACGGCATCATCAACGCCGTCTCGATCCCGGTGATGGCCAAGGCCCGGATCGGCCACTTCGTCGAGGCGCAGGTGCTGCAGAGCCTCGGTGTCGACTACATCGACGAGTCCGAGGTGCTCACGCCGGCCGACTACGCCAACCACATCGACAAGTGGCAGTTCACCGTGCCGTTCGTCTGCGGCGCGACCAACCTGGGCGAGGCGCTGCGCCGGATCACCGAGGGTGCGGCGATGATCCGCTCCAAGGGCGAGGCCGGCACCGGTGACGTCTCCAACGCGACCACCCACATGCGCCAGATCCGCCAGGAGATCCGCAAGCTGCAGAGCCTCCCCGAGGACGAGCTGTACGTCGCGGCGAAGGAGTTGCAGGCGCCGTACGAGCTGGTCAAGGAGGTCGCCGCGCTCGGCAAGCTGCCGGTCGTGCTGTTCACCGCGGGCGGGATCGCCACCCCGGCCGACGCCGCGATGATGATGCAGCTCGGCGCCGAGGGCGTGTTCGTCGGCTCCGGCATCTTCAAGTCCGGCAACCCGGCGCAGCGTGCCGAGGCGATCGTCAAGGCCACCACCTTCCACGACGACCCCGACGTGATCGCCAAGGTCTCGCGCGGTCTGGGTGAGGCGATGGTCGGCATCAACGTCGACGAGATCCCGCAGCCGCACCGTCTCGCCGAGCGCGGCTGGTGACGGAAGGCTTGCAGGCGGTCGACGAGCGGACCGCCCGGGAGCTGCGCGGCCTGGCTCGTGTCCTGGTCCGGTCCGGGTACGCCGACCACGCCGCGATCACGGCCGCGCTGACCGAGGCGGTGTCGGAGGACGCGCCGTCGATGGACGCGGCCGCGCTGGTGCCGCTGCTGATCGGTGAGGCGGTGATGGACCTCGACGAGGACGCCTCCGCCTGGCCGGCGACGACGGACACGGACCGCCTGGACGCCGTACTGGCCGAGCTGGAGTCGCTCGGCCTGGTCGTGGTCCGGTACACGTCGGACCACCACGCGGCCCGGCAGGCGCTGGAGTCCGCCGAGCAACCGCAGGGGCTGGTGTTCTTCACCGACACCGACGTCTGGCACGCGGTCGACTTCGGGATGCTGGAGCTGAAGCTCTGGCACCCGGACACTGCCAACGTCGCGCCCGGCGAGCCGTTGCTCGAGGACGTGCTCGCGCTGCTCCGGCACAACGACCTGCCGGCGACGTTCGACGAAGGCCGGATCGAGGTCACGCTGAACTGGCAACGGAGAGTGAACCTATGACCCGCCCGGTGGTCTTCGTCCAGCCGGGTTCGGTGGTGCAGCACGTCGAGTGGGAGACCATGCCGGACAAGTACATGCCGGTGAAGGTCTTCGGCGACTACGACGACGCGGTGAAGTACGCCGAGGAGACCTACGGCTACGTGTCGACTCTGGCCACGTTCCCCGAGGGGGTGGTCCCGCTGGTCGCGGACGTGGTCCCAGGCGATGTGGTGCACCAGGTTCGGTACCGCCTGCAGCCGTGGCAGGGCGTCGCCGTACCCCTCGAGTACGACGACCTGGACGCGGCCGTCGCCGCCGTACCGCCGGGAAGGACGACCACGGTTCAGCAGGTCCTGTGGCTCGGGCAGCCAGGTGCGGAGGGACGCAAGATGAGCGGCCCGAGCACGACGGTGACCGGGAGCGTCGACCGGGTGGAGACCGAAGGAGGAGCACGATGAGCGGGCCTGTGATCGGTGTGTTCGCCCTGCAGGGGAACGTGCGGGAGCACGTCGCGATGCTGCAGCAGGTCGGCGTCGAGGCGATTGCGGTACGGCGGCCCGCGGAGCTCGCCCGGGTCGACGCGATGGTGCTGCCGGGCGGCGAATCGACCACCATGGACAAGCTGGCCCGGGCGTTCGAGCTGTTCGAGCCGCTGCAGAAGCGGATCGCGGACGGGATGCCGGTGTTCGGCACCTGCGCCGGGATGATCATGCTCGCGAACGAGATCACCGGCGGGATCGAGGGCCAGGAGACGCTCGGCGGGCTCGACGTCACGGTCCGGCGGAACGCCTTCGGACGGCAGGTGGACTCGTTCGAGGCCGACCTGGAGTTTCCGTCGTTGGGAGGATGGCTCGACACGCCGTACCACGCGGTATTCATCCGCGCACCGTGGGTGGAGCGCGTCGGGCGGGACGTGGAGGTACTCTCGACAGTGAGGACGGGCCCCGCCGCGGGTAGGATCGTCGCGGTTCGCCACGACCGGCTGCTGGCCACGTCGTTCCATCCGGAGATGACCGGGGACGCCAGGCTGCACGGCTACTTCGCCGAGTTGGTCCGCGGCCTCTGAGTCATCTGCAGTCGGTAGCAGCGGTAGAAGGGTTGGGTTTGCCATGTCAGGCCACTCCAAGTGGGCCACCACGAAGCACAAGAAGGCCGTCATCGACGCGAAGCGCGGCAAGCTCTTCGCGAAGCTGATCAAGAACATCGAGGTGGCCGCCCGGATGGGCGGTGGCGACCCTGGCGGGAACCCGACCCTGTACGACGCCATCCAGAAGGCGAAGAAGTCCTCGGTCCCGAACGACAACATCGACCGCGCGGTCAAGCGCGGCTCCGGTGCCGAGGCCGGCGGCGCGGAGTACCAGACGATCATGTACGAGGGCTACGGCCCGAACGGCGTGGCGATGCTGGTCGAGTGCCTGACCGACAACCGGAACCGGGCCGCCGCGGACGTCCGGACGGCGATGTCGCGCAACGGCGGCTCGCTCGCCGACCCGAACTCGGTCGCGTACCTGTTCAACCGCAAGGGCGTGATCGTGCTGGCCAAGGACCAGGACGGGAAGTCGCTCAGCGAGGACGACGTGATGGAGGCCGTGCTCGAGGCCGGCGCCGAGGAGGTCAACGACCTGGGCGAGTCCTGGGAGGTCGTCACCGAGGCGACCGACCTGGTCCCGGCCCGGACCGCGCTGCAGGACGCCGGTATCGACTACGAGTCGGCCGACGTCCAGTTCGTCCCGTCGATGACGGTCGAGCTGGACGCCGACGGCGCCGGCAAGATCTTCCGCCTGATCGACGCCCTCGAGGACAGCGACGACGTCCAGAACGTCTACGCGAACTTCGACGTCTCGGACGAGATCATGGAAAACGTCGGCTGATCACGCACGTCGAAGTTCGCGCTTCGCGCAGTACTTGACTTCGTCTCCGACGAGGCAGACGTCTCCGACGAGATCATGGAAGCCGCCAACGCCTGACCCTCACATCCCGAGGGCCTTGCCGTCGATCACCTGAGCGGCCGGCGGGGCCTTCGGTGCGGTGACCTGGTCGTACTCGCTGAACGTCAGCGCGTCCTTGCTCGACGACTCCAGCCGGACCGGGCGTCCGGTGGCGGTGTCGACCCAGAGGGTGCCGTCGGTGTCGCGCAGTCCGATCGCGGTGACAGCGCCGATCGTCCGAGGTGCGGTCTTGCGAAGCGTGCCGGTCGGCTCGAACAGCGTGTCGAAGAATTTCGGCTTGCTGGCGAACGCGGCGAGATCGCCGAGGTCCTTGTCGGTCAGTGACGTCTTGATCCAGCGTCCGCCGACCAGGGCGATGACGGCGTCCGCGTCGGCCTTCGACTCGGTCTGCGCGCGCCAGAACTTGTCGCTGATCTTCAGGTAGGCCGTCTTGCCGAGCACGATCAGCGAGAACGGCGCCCCGTTGATACTCATCGTGCCCTGACCGCCGGTCTTCGCAAGCCGGATGTCCAGCACGATCCGGTCCCCGCCGTCGGACAGTGCCCCCTTCATGCGCACGCTGGTCGCGGCCTTCGCGGCGGCCTGCGTCTTGTCCAGGATCTTGCTCGCGGACAGTCCGGCGATGTCGCTCGTCGGCGTACCGGCCGGTGTCGTCGGCGGCGCCTTCGAGGACGGCGCGGCCGACGTTGCCGCCGGTGTGGGCGTCGGCGTGGCTCCCAATGCGTCGCTGGTTGCCGGGTCGGATCCCTTGCAACCAGCGAGAAGGACGACCAGGACGCCCACCATCGCGCCGGCCGTCGTACGACGTGTCACCATCTTGCTCCCCCTCCCGCACTCCCCGTGCAGATATTCAGGGAGATGCCGGGAGGGGGCGAAAAGTTGCGATCAGTTCCAGAAGCGGTCCTCCACCAGCTCCAGCCGGGCGAGCTCGTCCGCGACCAGCCCGGCGTAGACAGTGGCGCCGGAGTCCGACGTGTGGGTGTCGTCGCGCTTCTCCCGGGTCAGGTACAGCGCCTTGGCGTCCTCAGGGCCGAGGGCTTCGACGACGGCCTGTGTCCGGGCGGTGAGGTCGATGAGGCCGACCTGCTGGGCCGCCGCGACCGAGCGCATCTCGGCCGGCAGGTCGACGCCCAGACCGTTGACGATCAGGCCGGTCGAGTTGAGCTTCGTCCCGGTGAACCACCGCCGCACGATCGGCGTCACCAGCACCGGTGTCGCGCCGGCCGAGCGGATGCCGGCGACGATCTCGGTCAGGTTGGCCCGGTACTGCTCGGCGGTCGTCTGCTTGTCGTTGTGGCCGAACTGCACGAGTACGACGTCTCGCGGCCGGAGCTGCGGTCGCAGTGCCGCCCACATCGCCGGCTCGGCGAGGAAGGACACCGTGCTCTCACCGGACCCCGAGTGGTTGACCACCGACAGACCCTGCCCGAACCAGCTGGGCAGCCGTTGGCCCCAGCCCGTGTACGGCGCTGTCTCCTGGTCGGTGACCGTGGAGTCGCCGGCCAGGAACACCCGCCGGGTGCTGACCGGTGCCCGGGTCACGACCACGTTCACCGGAGCTGCCCCGGAGACCCGCAGGGTGAGGCCAGGCGTGCCCGGCCCGCCGAACCCGTTCTGCTGCCCCTCCGGATCCCGCACGTTGACCGTGAACCGCAGCACCGGCTCGGAGCTCCCCGACACCACCAGGCGCCGGGCCTCGGCAACCACGTCGACCGGCTCGTGCTCGCGACCGAACACCACCTTCACGTCGTAGTCGCCGGGCGGTACGTCGTACGTACAGACCATCGGAGCTGAGTCGGTGCACTCCGGCGGGACCGCTGCCGCGGCCGTCATCGGTTGTGCGCCGAGCGCCAGCACGACGCCCGCGGCGAGTAAACGCACCATGGCACCCATCTCACGGGTTCACGATCTGGTCGCCGACGAGTGCGAGGGTCTGAATTGCGGCGAGGCCGTAGAGGGCTGTGGTGTTGGTCGAGACCCATTTGGCGGCCTTGGTCGGGTTGAGGGTGGTGGACACGTCCTCCGCCGTCCACGGCAGGTTCGGCGCGTAGCCGTCGCCGGTGTAGAAGTCCTTCCACGCCCGGGCGGCCAAGTCGTCCCGGTCCAGCCGCACAGCGGCGTACGCCGTCAAGCGGGCATGGCCCTGCCGCAAGATCAGGTTGCCGAAGTACGCACCGCACTCCGCCGTCTGCTCGGCGCGAGTCGCGTTGAACAGCCGGCAGTACTGCAACCAGGCCGCCTCGAACGCGGGCATGTCGACCAGGTCGATCAGTTCGGCGCAGATCTCCACCTGGCCGAACATCGCACTCAGATGCGACACACTGACGATCTTCTCGGTCACCGGCGCGAACCGGCCGGTGTCCAGGTCGTAGAGCCCGCTGCCGGTGACGAACCCGTTCGGCATCGCACCGATCGTCTCCATCGTCCCGAGCAGCTTGGCCTTCGCCACGGCCGCCTTCGGCCCTTGACGCTCCCACTCGGTCAGCCAGGCTGCCGCCAGACCGCTCCAGTCCGTGCCGAGCCCGATGGACAACGCATGCGGGTCAGGCGTGTACGGCTCGGTCCGGATCTTTCGCAGCGGATCCAGCACCAGGAACGTCTTGTCCGAGTCGACCAGCTCCGACAGCAGGTCGCCCGTACGCTCGTCAGCCGTCAGGTAGTAGTAGAACCGCCGGTAGACCGCTGTACTGATCCGCTGCTGCTTCGCGCTGTCTGCCCAGTGCTGTACGCCGTGGCGCGTGCCCAGACCGGCCCACTGACCCAGGTGGTAGACGTCGACCTCACCAGTGTGCCGAGTCATCGCCTCCGCGAACCGGAAGATGTCGGCCCGTCCGGAACGCAGGAACGCGTACCAGAGCCACAGGTCCGGTGACAGCTCCGAGTTGTCCCACGCGTACCCGCCCACGTCGTACCGCCACACCAGCCGGTCCTCGTCGAACGTGTGCATGATGTCGCCGTAGTCCCAGAACCCGTACCAGTGCCGCGACTCGACCTGTCCGCGGTAGTAGTCGAACAGGAAGTCCAGGTGGTCCTCGATGGACTTCTTCGCCGGTACGGACCTGTCCACCGGGGTGAACAGCCCGCCGAACACCCGAGTGCTCACCAGTTGATCCACCGGGTTGATCAGCTGCGGGGGAGTCCGGACCTGGTCGGCCAGGTCACCCAGCCGGGCGGCCGACGGCGTTGCCTCCAGCGCCCAGAACGTCAGCTCCGACGTCCGGGCGATCCCGTACGGCGTCCCGAACGCGGGCTCGTAGTCCTCGTAGGTGATGTTCAGCCCTTCGAGCTGCTCCGGGTACGTGTCCTGGCCCATGCCGTCGTGGTAGAACCGCGTGTCCATCGCCCCGGCCGCCGGCGACCACAACCACACGGTCACCTCGGCTTCCTCGGTCGCGGCGTTCCGGATGTCGAGCTGGGTGGGATGCCGTTGCCAGAAGTCCCTGAGTCCAAAGGCGAATCCGCCGCTGACCCCACCGACGTACCCGAGTCCGGAGGCGCGCTTGCCCTGGTCGACGGAGATCCAGCCGTAGCCCTTCTTCGTGCGTTTGCGGACCGTGAACCCGTCCGCGGTCAACTGGCTCAGCGAGTAGTCGCCCCACTCGGGGATGTACTGCAGCCGGGTCGTCACCCGCTGGTCCCAGGTGGCCGGATCGGGCAGCTTGGTCCCGGCGATCTGCGCGGCGCGGACGGCGGCACCTGGGTCGCGTCGTAGCCCGGTGATGCCCTTCACGGCCTCGGACACCGCCCCGTGTCCTTCGCCGACGAACCGGACGTGCCGGTCGTACGCCGCGTCGCGCATCGGCACCGAGAACCGCACGCCGAGGCCGGCGACGTAGTCCTTCTGCCCGTCGCGGTCGTAGACGAACGTGTGCACCATGCGCACGTTCTCCGCACCTGCCACGAAGTACAGCCGGACCGAGAACGGCAACCAGGTCTGGCCTCTGCGCGACTTGTGCCGGCCCTCGACCTTCACCACCGCGCGCACCGGACCGGCCTGCTCGACGGTGACGTTGTGGATGTCGCTCTCGTACTGCTCCCGGACGGCGCCGCCGATCTCGTCCTCGGCGATCTTGTCCTGTTTCAGGTTGACCAGCACACCCTTGTGGGCGATCAACACGTCACCACGCCAGATCTGGCTGACCACTTCCGAGCCGCTCTTGCGGATGCGGGTGCGGATCACTCCGGTGTCGACGTCGACGAACAGCTTCTCGTCCTTGACGGTGACGGGCCGCGCGGGCGCGGTCGCCGTACCGGGGCCGAGTGTGTACGACTCGGCGGGTGCGTCCACCGCGATGGCGTGTGCGCTCCACTTGAGCGAGCCGTCGGGCCAGTAGGCGGTCGGCCAGCTCTGCAGTGGTACGTCGGCGCCGTCGGCGGACTTGAGGGCGAAGGACTGGTTCGCCGGTACGACGCCTTTCGGCCACGGCGTACCCCAGGTGGTGACAGCCGCTGTGGTGGGCTTGCCTTCGAGCCAGCTGAGTTTGACCTCAGACACTTCGGCAGCCGCGGCCGGTTGGATGTTGTCGAGCAGGGACACCGCAGGTACTGCGGCCATACCCGCTAGGACCGTACGTCGGGAGACCTCCATGCTGCTCCACCTCTGTCATTCTTGGTGTCAGGTCTGTGTTCCGGGATCAGGGACAGGTTCTGGATCGCTGCCAGCGCGTACTGGGACGCGCCGTTGGTGCTGATGAACGCGGCCTCGTCGACCGGCATCAGGGCGCCGTCGACCGGAGTGGTCCGCCACTCGGCCTCGCGTTGCAGGGCGTTGCGGTTGAGCTGATCGCCTTCGTCGACGAAGAACTTGCGCCAGGCCAGCTGGGCCAGCTCTGTGTCACCGGTGCGCGCGGCGGCGTACGCGGCGAGCCGGCTGTGGGCCTGGACGAGGGAGATGCCTTGTAGCGGTTGGCCGACGGCCGCGGCCTGCTCCTCGGGCGAGAGCAGGTACAGCCGGCAGTAGTCGAGCCATGCTTTCTCGAACCCGGGTACGTCGAGGTCCAGGTCGATCAGCTCGGAACAGATCTCCGGCAGCCCGAAGAGTGAGGACAGGTGCGAAACGGCGATGCCTCGGCGGCTGGTGTCGAGCCGGCCGGTGGTGAGGTCCAGCCGTGCGTTGCCGGTCAGGAAGCCGAAGTGCAGGGCGGCGATGTCGGTCATCGTTCCGACCAGCCGGGCACGGGCGCGCTCGTCTCCGTGCCGCTCCCAGCGCGTCAGCCATGCGGCGGCCAGCGCGCCCCAGTCGACACCCAGCTCGATGGACAGTGCACGCGGGTCGGGGGAGTAGACGTCCGGCCGCACCTTCCGCTGCGGGTCGACAGCCAGGAACGCGTCTTCGATGGACACCAGTTCGTCCATCAGGTCGCCGGTCCGCTCGTCTGCGGTCAGGTAGTAGTAGAAGCGCCGGTAGATCGCGCTGGAGATCCGCACCTGCTTGCAGCTACAGCCCCAGTGCTGCACGTTGTGCCGCGACCCGAGGCCTTTCCAGCGACCCAGGTGATGCACGTCGACCTCACCGGTGTGCCGCGTCATCGCCTCGGCGAAGCGGAACACATCAGCGCGGCCGGTCCGGAGGTACTGGTACCAGAGCCACAGGTCCGGTGAGAGCTCGGAGTTGTCCCAGGCGTATCCACCAACGTCGTAACGCCACGTGTGCCGGTCTCGGTCGTAGGTGTGCATGACGTCGCCGTAGTCCCAGAACCCGTACCAGCGGCGCTGCTCGCGCTGACCGACGTAGTACTGGAAGAGGAAGTTCAGGCGCGCCTCGATGTCCTGATGGTCCGCTGTGGGCAGACTCCAGGTGCCGAACACACCTGCCTCCAGCAGACGCGCCGGGGCGACGGTGAGCAGTCCGGGGGAGTTGAGCAGCGCTACGTGCTCTGACAGTTCCTCTGCCGACGGAGTGGTGTTGTGGACGCGCAGGGTCAGCTCATGCGTGCGGGCGATGCCGTGCGCGTTGCCGAAGCCTGGCTCGTAGTCCTCGTAGGTGATCTCGAGCCCTTCGAGCTGCTCCGGGTACGTGTCCTGGTCCATGCCGTCGTGCCAGTAGCGCACGTCCATGGCCGGCGCGCTGGGCGACCACATCCACACGGTGGCCGTCGCCGTCGCCGTGGCCGCGTTGCGGATGTCGAGACGGGTCGGATGCAGTTTCCAGAAGTCGCGCAGTCCGAAGCCCAGCCCGCCGCTGACGCCGCCGACGTACCCGTAGCCCGGGGCTCTGGTGCCCGACGGGATGGTGACCCACGCGTGTCCTTCGCCGGTGCGCTTCCTGAGGGTGAAGCCGTCCGCGCTGGTCTGGTCGAGTGTGTAGTCGTTCCACTGCGGGACGAGGTGCAGGCGGTCGGCCACCTCCGGATTCGGAATCGCTTCGACGGCGCGGCCGGCGACCTGCGTACGGCGTACCTCCTCGCCCGGATCGCGGCGCAGACCGGTCAGGCCGCGCACCGCCTCGGTGAGGAAACCGGACGGACCGGCAAGCCGGATGTGGCGGTTGTGCGGCTCGTCGCTCATCACCACGTCCGCGCTGAGTCCCAGGCCGGCCAGGAAGTCGCGGTCCGGATCGCCGTCCCAGACGAAGCTGTGCACCACCCGTACGTCGCTCGCGCCGGCGTAGAAGTACAGGCGCACCGAGAACGGCAGCCAGTCGCCGTGCTTGCCCTCCAGCCGGATGACGGCGCGCACCGGGCCGTCCTGCTCGACAATGAGATTGTCGACAATCGCCGTGGTCTGCTGCCTGGCCCGGCTCGCGTCGTCGTCCGGCGCGTCCTGCCGCAGGCTGACCAGCCGGACGTCGCGGACGATCTCCCGACCATTGTCGACAATCGACGCGATCAGGCCGGGCTTCCGCACCGTCCAGGTGACCGCACCGGTCGTCACCCGCACCTCGTCGCCGGCCCGCTCGACGTGCACCGGCGCCGCCGGCTCGGCGGGTTCGCCCACGACGAGCTCGTACGACGACTCCGGGCGATCGGACGGCCCGATCGCGTGCGCGGACCATTTGACCGAGCCGTCCGGCCACGTCGCAGTCGTCCAGCTCTGTACCGGCGTACCGTCGGCCACCGCGAACCGGGTGCCGTCGGCAACTGTACCGCGCGGCCAGGGGACGCCCCACGTGACGCCTTGTCCACAAGGGGTCTCGAGCCATTGCAGGGTCGTCATTCCTTCACCGATCCGATCAGCACGCCCTTCGCGAAGTGCTTCTGCAGGAACGGGTAGAAGAAGAGGATCGGCAGCGTCGCGACCACGACCACGGCGAACTTCAGGCCCTGCTCCGGGAACGTGACCGTCTCCAGCTGCTGCAACACGTTCGCGGAGTCCGCGTTCGCCGCGGTCAGCTGCCGGACGATCATCTGCAGCGTCCACTTCTTGCTGTCGTCGATGTAGAGAAGTGGCGACATGTAGTCGTTCCAGATCCCGACCGCGTAGAACAGCGAGAACGTCGCGATGATCGGCTTCGACAACGGCAGCACGATCCGCAGGAACACGTTCAGCTCGTTGCAGCCGTCGATCCGGGCCGCCTCCTCGAGCGCCTCCGGCAGCTCCTGGAAGAAGCTCTTCACCACGATCAGGTAGAACGGGTTGATCGCCAGCGGCAGGATCAGCGCCCAGTAGCTGTCCAGCAGCCCGAGATCCCGCACCACGAGGTACGTCGGGATCATTCCGCCGCTGAACACCAGCGTGAAGATCACCAGGTTCAGCACCAGCGCGCGCCCCGGCAGGAACCGCTTCGCGAGCGGGTAGGCCATGGTCAGTGTCAGGAGCAGCTGGATCACCGTGCCGACCGCGGTCACCGCGACCGTGGTCAGCAACGCGCGGACGAACGTGTCGGTCGAGAAGATGTAGTGGTAGGTGTCGGTGACGAACTTGTGCGGCCACAGGAAGAACGGCCGCGAGCTGATCTCGGACTCGGTCGCGAACGACCCGGCCAGCACGTAGAGCAGCGGCAGCACCGTCACCAGGGCCAGTGCGGTCAGCACCACGACGTTCAGGACGTCGAACACGCGACTGCCGACCGAGTCGTAGTACCGGACTCGCTGCTTCATGACGGGTTTCATCGTGGTCCTCCTCTCAGAACAGACCGCGCTGGCCCATGCGCTTGGCCAGCAGGTTGGAGCCGAAGATCAGCACGACGCCGACCACGCCCTTGAACAGGCCGACGGCCGTCGCATAGCTGAACGAGCCCTGGGTGATGCCGATGTAGTAGACGAACGTGTCGAACACGTCCGCGACGTCGCGGTTCAGCGACGTGGTCATCAGCCAGATCTGCTCGAACCCGGAGTCCATCAGGTGCCCGGACGTGAGGATCGCCATCACCACGATCGTCGGCCGGATCGCCGGCAGCGTGATGTGCCAGAACTGCCGCCACCGGCCGGCGCCGTCCACCCGGGCGGCCTCGTACAGCTGCGAGTCCACCCCGGCCAGCGCGGCCAGGTAGATGATCGTTCCCCAGCCGGTCTGCTTCCAGAGCAGCTGCAGCACGATCAGCGGCCGGAACCAGCCCGCCTGCGCGACGTAGTCGGTCTTCTGCCCGCCGACGATCCCGTGGATCCAGTTCGCGATCACGCCGAAGTCCACCGAGAACAACAGGTAGGTGAGCGAGGCGACGATTGTCCACGACAGGAAGTGCGGAATGTAGACAAGCGACTGCACGGACCGCTTCAGGACGTTGACCCGCAGCTCGTTCAGCAGCAGCGCGACCACGATCGGCGCCGGGAAGACGAAGACGATTGTCAACAATGCGAGCAGCAGAGTGTTGAACAGCAGCCGGCCGAAGTCCGGTCCGGTGAACAGCTCCTGGAAGTGCTTCAGCCCGACCCACTCGCTGCCGGAGTAGCCGAGGAACGGCACATAGTCCTTGAACGCGATCGTCAGCCCGTACATCGGCAGGTACTTGAAGACCACGAAGTACACGAGACCGGGCAGCAGCAACAGGTAGAGCCAGCGGTAGCGGAACAGGTCCCGGGGAAGGTTCCGGGCACGGCGGGTGCGCCTGGCGGCGGGCGCCGGCCGCGAGGAATCCGCGGCCGGCTGCACCACCTCGGGGACGAGGTCGGTCGCCATCCGTCAGCCGCCGGCCTTGGCGGACAGGTCGTTGACCTCCTTGACGATGTCCGTGCCGCCGCTGTCGTACCAGCGCTTGATCTGCGCCTTCAGCTGCTCCTCGGTGATCGCTCCGGACAGGTACTTGATCCGCGCGTCCGGGATGATCGTGTCCAGCGTCTGACCCTTCGCCACCGCGGTCGGCGCGATGATGCTGAGCGCCGGGTTGAACACCGCGGTCTTCAGGTCCTCGTTCATCAGCACGTCGAACTTCTCCCGCATCGCCCGGCTGGCCTCGTCGTTCGGCCGCAGCGCGTACGCACCGAGTCCGACCGAGGCCCGGGTCCCGAGCTGGATGAAGGCCTTGTCGACGTCGTTCTGGATCGCCTTCACCTTCGGGTCGTCCTGGTTGAGCGGTACGGCGTACTGCCCGTCGACCTTGAAGTTGCGGCCCTCGATCCCGTTCGTCAGCAGGATCGAGCCGTCCTTCGACTCCAGCTTGTCGAGCGTCTGCAGGACCTGGTCGAGCTGCTCCTCGGTGCGCACGTGCTGCTTGGAGATCGCCATCACCATGTTGTAACCAGTGAACGGATACGAGTGCTTCTCGCCGTCCGGGCCCGTCAGGTTGCCGACCAGGGTGACCTTGTCGAAGTCCTTCGGGTTCTTCTCCTTGAACAGGTCGAGCAGCTGGGTGGCCCGCACGTTCACGTCGATGATCATGCCGCCCTTGCCCTGCACGAACGGGTCGTTCCAGTTCGCGCTGTCGAGCGTCGCGAAGTCCGGGTTCACCAGGCCTTCCTTCACCCAGCCGCGCAGCCACTCGTTGGCCTTCAGGAACTCCGGGGTGTCGAAGCCCGGGACCAGCTTGCCGTCCCGCTCACCCCATCCGTTCGGTGCGCCGAACCACGTCTCCACCACGTCGTACGGGCTGGCGCTCGCGTAGTTGCCGGGCCACTTCGGGATGATCAGGCCGTAGGTGTCCTTCTTGCCGTTGCCGTCCGGGTCCTTCTCGGTGAACGCCTTCGCGATGGCGTAGAGGTCGTCGGTGGTCTGCGGCTCCTTCAGACCCAGCTTGGCCAGCCAGTCCTTGCGGATCACGATGCCCGAGCGCAGCAGCGGGCGAACCCGGTAGATGCCGTACGTCTTGCCGTTGGTCTGCGAGTTCTTCGCGGTCTGCTCGTTCGACGGCTTCAGGTTCGGGTACTTGTCGAGCTTGCCGGTCAGGTCCCAGAACGCGCCCGCCTCGGCCGCCTTCACGAACGAGGGGCTCTTCTCGTTCACCACCATCACGTCCGGGATCTTGTCCGACGCGAGCGTGACGTTCGACTTGTCGCCGTACTCCGCGTTCGGCACCCAGGTGACCTTGAGCTTCTTGCCGATCAGTTTCTCGACCGCCTGCTGCAGTTCGCCGTTCGGATCCGGTGCGGTGCCGAACAGCGGCGCCATCACGGTCAGCTCGTTACTGGCGGCCTCGCCGCCCTTGTCGTCGCCGCCGCCGGAGCAGGCGGAGGCAGCGAGCAGTGCCGTCGTGACGGCGGCGACGGCGATCCGCCGTCGGGAGAAGATGGTCATCGGTTCCCTTTCAGTTACCACTCGGGTGCAGGCGCGCGTCGTTCTCGGCGAAGAAGCGCAGGCAGAGCCAGGTGTCGAGCTGGATCCAGGCGCCGCCGGCCAGCACGAACCCGAACACCGGGAACTTCACTGACACGAAGGCGACGGACACCGCGACGAACAGCAGGACCAGGGACGACGCCGGCCGCGCGAGCGCGACCAGCGATGCCTTGGGCAACACCATGCGGATCCCGAGGTCGTAGTGCACGGCCATCGGGAGCGCGTAGGCGGCGATCAGCCCGAGTGCGACGAGTGCCGCGAGGCTGGCCAGGCGGGGGAGTGCGGCCCCGAGCGCGGCGAAGTACAGGTAGTTGCCTACGAGAACTACAGCGATCGCGATCAGGGGCAGTACCACGAGCGTGCCGCGCCGGAACTCCCGGCGGAACGCGGTACGGAAGGCAGGAAAGGCGTGAAACGATTCATCGGATGACCTGCGTCTGGCGAGCGAATATGCCGCGAGCGTGGCCGGTCCGATACCCAGAGCAACGCCGCCGGCCAGGGTGAAGAGGATCCACAGGGCGTTCAGCTTGATCACCCAAAGGACCTCGTCCGCAGCGCCGTACAGCCTCACGGCCCAGCCTGTGTCCATGCCGGTTCCTGCCTTGTTTCGGGGCGAAAAGTGATGTGACCGTATGGTTGAATCGTCTCAATGTCAACAGTTCGGAAAGCGTTTGTCAGAGACTGGTCACCGCGTTGCGTCCACCCGCAGTAGGGTTCTCTGCCCATGTGTCGGCGGAGAGTCCCAACGCCCGGGGACAACCACCGGCGTTGGGGAGGGGGCAATGGGGGTCAGGGGCTGGTTACGCGGAGGTTGGCGTATTCGCCGATCAGCGGCGCCATCTGCCGGAAGCCGAGCTTGCCGCCGGACAGCGGGTGCTCGTCGAGCCACGTGAAGCTGACCAGGTCGTTGATCGCGAACGTGATCTCGCCTTGCTGCACGGTGAGACGCAGCCGGTACGGGCCGTCGGCGTCGGCGACGTCCGGGATCGGGTCGGCGCCCTGCGCGACGAGCTGGAAGCCGTAGCTCTTGCGCAGGTTGCAGGTGTGGAAGGCGCGCTCGGCCGGCCAGCGCCGGCGGAAGTACGAGACGTGGTACGTGTCGAGGTCGCCGTGGTGGTACTGCTCGTACGGCCCGGTCCGCGGCCGCAGCTCGAACAGGTCTTCGCCCTGCCGGCCCTTCGCGTGGAAGAACAGGATGCACAGACCGGGCTCGCGGATCGGCCAGAAGTCCCACTCGACGGTGATGTCCGGCGGGAACTCCTCCGGGCACCACAGCACGACGTTCGCGTCCTGGCCGTCGTCCGCGGGCCGTACGCTCTCCAGCCGCAGCCGCCCGAGCGGGTACGACGTCGCGCCGTCGCCTTCGAGCCGGAAACCTTCGAGATCGGCCGGCGAGGCGAGCGGATTCTCGTACAGCACCGTCATCAGCGGCGGCGCTTGAAGTCGCTGGACTCACGCACGATGAGGTCCGGCTGGAAGATCACCTGACGATGCCGGTGCCGCTCGGCCGACTCGACCTCTTCCTGCAGCAACTCCATCGCGGACCGCCCGAGCAGCTCGGCCGGCTGCCGCACCGACGACAGCGGTACGGCGGCGGCGCGGGCGAAGTCGATGTCGTCGTACCCGACGATCGCCATGTCGCGCGGCACCCGCAGACCGGCCACCGCCATCCCCTGCAGGAACCCGAGCGCCAGCAGGTCGTTGGCGAGGAACGCCGCAGTCGGACGGGACCGCGCCGGGAGCGCGGCGATCTGCTCGCCGATCGCTCGACCTTCGACGACACCCATCACGTCGACCTCGTGGTACTGCAGCTCGACGTCGTCGGCTTCTGCCACGACGGCCGTGATGCCGTCCTTGCGATCGGCAACTTGTTGCATCGTGAACGGCCCGCCGATGAAGGCGATCCGGCGATGGCCGGCCTCGATCAGGTGGTTCCCCGCGAGGCGTCCGCCGAGCTGGTCGTCGACCGAGACCGAGCAGAGGCCGCGGTCCGCCGTACGGTCGACGAGCACCACCGGCGTACCGCGGTCGACCAGCGCGGTGAGCCGCGGATCGGTGCTGTCGAACGGCGTGATCAGGATGCCCATCACGCGTTGCTGCTCGAGCTGGTCGAGGTGATGACCTTCGCGCACCGGGTCGGTCTTGCTGTTGCACAACATCACCACGGTGTCGTGCTCGTACGCCAGCGCCTCGGCGCCCTCCGCGAGATCGGTGAAGAACGGGTTCGTCACGTCGAGCACCACCAGCCCCACCGTCCGGCTCTTCCCCGCCCGCAGATGCCGGGCCGCCTCGTTGCGCACGAAGCCGAGCGCGTCGATACTCGCCTGCACCCGCTGCCGCGTCGCCGGCGCCACGATCGCAGGCCGGTTCAAGAAGTTGCTGACCGTCCCCACCGAAACCCCGGCTTGCCGCGCAACCTCCTTGATGCTGGGCGTCCCCATCATCCCCCGTCCAGCAGCGTCATTCGGTCCACCGCAGTCTATCCCGGGAATTGAATCGTCAAAATCCAGCCGTCCCCGAGCGTTACGTGTCGGCTGCCGTCGCGACGTCGAGGACTGCTCGGGCGAACGATCGAGGGTCTTCCTGGGGCGGATTGTGGCCGATGCCGGGGAGTTCGCGTCGGTCGAAGCCGCCGGTGAAGAGTGGTTCCTCGAGGGTCGAGTCGTCGGGGCCCAGACCGTCGGCGAGCGCGTCGAGTACGACGGCCGGCACGGTGATCTCGGGTGTGGTCGCCAGCAGTTCCTCGAGGTGGTCGTAGCGCGGGTCGCCGGGTGCCATGCCGCGACGGTGCCGATAGGAATGAATGACGGTCGCGACGAAGTCCGGATTGTGCAGGCTGGGTGCGCTGGCGGTGAAGGCAGTCGCTGCGCCTTCCCAGGTCGGCGACCATTGCCGCCACAGGAGCCCGCACAGCTCGTCCGTGTATCGCTCCAGTCCGGCACGGCCGCGTTCGGTGAGGAAGTAGTGGGTGTACCAGGCAGCACTCTCGGCTGCGGGAGGCGCGGGCTCGTTCGATCGGGCGATGTCCTGGACGTTGTACCCGCCGACAGTCACCAGGCCGACGACCCGCTCGGGCGCGACGGCGGCGGCGATGCAGGCGGCCCGGCCACCCCAGTCGAAGCCGCCCACGACGGCGCGTTTGATCTCGAGCGCGTCGAGAAGATCCAGCAGATCTTGGCCGAGCGCGCCTTGCTGCCCGGAGCGCATGACGTCTTCGCTGCGGTACCGGGTCGGCCCGTACCCGCGCAGATACGGCACCACCACCCGCATCCCCGCCTCGACGAGCACCGGCACCACGTCGTCGTAGCAACGAACGTCGTACGGGAAGCCATGCAGCAGTACGGCGGTAGGCCCGCCACCCGATCCGGCCGACTCATAGGCGATGTTCAGCACCGGTGTCGACGCAGTCCCCGACTGATCCATCAAGCTCTCCTTGCTTGCAGGCCTGGCCCCTTGACCATGGGGTCCGGCGGGTCGTTGTGGTCGAGACGATGCTCGCAGCTGCGAGGGATCGTGTTGTGCAGCTGGCTCAGGCTGTTGGCGGAGTGCCGTCTGCTGTGTAGAGACCTTTCGAGAGGTCGACGAGTACCAGAACGTTGCCGAATGGGTCCTGTACGACGACGACGCGGCCGACCGGGATGTCTGCCGGGGCACTCAGGACGGTACCGCCAGCTGCCGTGAACGTCGCGACCGCGGCCTGGACGTCGTCGACCAGCCAGTTCGGCTCGTACGAGAGGTGCTCGGTCAGCACCAGTTCACTGTCGCCATCGGGTAGCTCGAGACCCGCTTGGCCGACCGCGTCGTTGCGCCACTTCACCCGATGGCCGAGCCCGTCGACGTAGAACCGAATCCCCTCGTCAAGGCTCGGCACCGGGACCTGTACCGCATCCACGCGCCGCAGAAGTCCGTTGTTCATACCCCAGCGTCTCCCAGACCAGGGTCCGTGGTGCGGCCTTGACGAGGGCGGCCAGTGATCAAACGTTCGACGTCGGCTGGTTCCTCCTGCGCAGCCGGGTGGCGGCGGCGAAGCCCGCGACGCCGACGGCGATCCCGCCGAGCGTTCCGGCGCCGATCTGCGCCAGGTCGAAGTTGTCGTCGTCGCTGGTGGGAGGGGATGCCGGCCGTCCGATCCCACCAGGTTCGGGCTTGTTGATGGCGTCTGCCGGTGCGGCGACGGCCAGCGGTAGGCCGGCGATGCCGATGATGGCGGCGACGGCGGCGAGTCTGGCGAAATGCTTGGCAGCCATGCGAATCCACTCCTCGGTTGGTTGGCTGTGCCAATGACTGTTCGCGATAAGGAGCGCCGCCGGCATCGGGCATCCACTACCGGATCTGCTGTCGTTCGCCTTATGCCGCTGCTTTTGGGATCGATCCCGTCTTATTGGAGTTATGGCCACGCTGCGGTGAGGGCGCATGATGGGGTATGGCCGACTTGCTGGTCGGGCGCGGGGGCGAGGCTGCGGTACTGCGGGAACTGATCGGAGGACTGCCGGAGCGCTCGGCAGCCGTGGTGGTTCGGGGTGAGGCGGGCATCGGTAAGACCGTGCTCGTCCGGTCGATCCTGGACGGGCAGTCCGCGAGCGGTTCACGGATCCTCCGCGGCGCCTGCGCGCCGATGTCCGGTTCGATCGCCTACAGCGGCCTCGGCGCCGCGATGGCAGCCGCGCTCAGCCGATCCGAGACACCACCCGAGTTCCCGTCCGCCGCGGCGGCACGAGCCTGGTCGATACAGACCCTCACCGACGTACTGGACACCGACGCGAGCCAGGGCACAGTGCTACTGGTTGAGGACGTCCACTGGGCAGACTGGTCGACGCTCGACTTCCTTGCCCACCTGACGCGCAACCTGCCGGATCGCCGGTTGCTGGTGTTGCTGACTTGGCGCGACGAGACCGCTCAACCCGATCGCTTGACCTGGCTCGGGGAAATCCTTCGAACTCCGGCTGTCGTCGATCTGCCGTTGCGCCGGCTGACCGAGCGGGAGACGTCGCAGCAAGTGCACGCTCTCCGACCCACTTGTACGGCGGAGACGGTCGCTGCCGTGTACCGGCTCAGCGCGGGCAACCCGTACCTGACCCTCGAACTCGTTCGCGGTGATCTGGCAGTACCGGCATCGTTGCGCCAACTCCTGCTTGCACGTCTGCAAGTGCTTTCGCCGGCGGCCTGTGCTGTGGTCGCGGCCACCGGCACGCTGGCTCGAGCGCTTGATGACGATGATCTGCTGGCGGCGGCGGGTGGTGCCGCAGACGCTGCCGACGCTGTACGCGAGGCGTGTGAGTCCGGGCTGGTGATCCGTGACCCCGTGGTCGGCTGCGTCGCGCGGCACCCGGTGGTCGCCGAGGTCGCTTATCACCAACTGCTGTCCGCAGAACGCCGGGACCTGCATGCGCGACTGGCGAATGACTTGGCCGGCCGCGTTCGCAGAGACGCAGCGGCATCGGAGATCGCCGAGGTCGCTGAGCAGTTCCACCGCGCGAACGAGCGCGACGCTGCGTTCAGTTGGGCCCTGACCGCGGCGCGGGCCGCCGAGAAGGAGTGTGCGTTCGCGGAGGCCGGTCACTGGTTCGCCGTCGCTTCGTCCCTCTGGCGGCCGTCGGAGCTGGCTGCCGACCGGGCACCTCAGCGCCTGGTGCTAGCCGAGAGGGCAGCCTCGCTGCTGAGCGGCGCCAGCCGGCATGAGGAAGCGCTCGCGTTGCTCGACGCAGCGGTCACCGAGGCCGACGACGAGGTGGGTACGCTCGGGGCCTTGCTAATGCGTGGCAGGCTGCGCTCGCTGGTCGACGACCTTGCGGGAGCGATGGTGGACATCGAGCGGGCACGGCGGCTGGTGCCGGCAGATGACGACCGAGCGCTCGGCCAGGTTTGCATCGCGCACGCCCTGATGCTGAGCTCCTATGCCCGTCCGGCCGAGGAGATGGAAGCGGCCCAAGCGGCGCTGCGGCACGCGACGCGGGCCGGCGACACCCGGACGATCGGCCAGGCGCGGAGGGAAATCGGAGCAGTTGCCGCCAACGAAGGCCGGATCGACGAGGCGCTCGACGAGACCCTGGCGGCGCTGGAGATCGCTCGTGAACTCGCCGAGCCGGAGGATCTGGCGGTGGCGGCGATGTCGCTTACGTATGTGCACGGGCTTCGCGGCGACTCCGATCAGGTGCTGAGAGTCGTGGACACGGTCCAATCCGAGCTACGGCGTCTGATGGTCGACGAGCACTGGGCTGAGGGCATCCTCGAGAACAATGCGGTCTGCGAGCTCTATGTCACTGGTCGGTGGGATGAAGCGCTGAACAGGGATGACAGCAAGGGACGGCCGCCGTCCGGACCGGCGTTCAAGGACACCGCTCTGGCCCGGATCCATCTGGACCGAGGGAACCTGCGCATGGTTGTCGACCTGCTGCGCGGACAGGAACTGCTCGCGGTGGACGACCAGCCCATGATGAAGCGCGATTATGCGGGGGTCATGGCCCAACTGCGCCTGGCACAGCAGCGTCCACACGACGCCTTGGCCTATGTGCTGGATGCGGCCGAGCTGAGCCACGACACCGAAGACGAACTCGTGGCCGACGAGTTGCTACGGGTCGGTCTCGAAGCAGCGGTCGCAGCGCACTCGCCCGACGATTTCGATCGACTCGTGGCTCTCCTTGGGCGGGCGGTATCCGGGTTCGGCGCGGCGGCGGTGGCGGCCATCGTTGACGGCGAGCGGTCGCGGATCCGTGGTGCGCCCGATCCCGAGCCGTGGCTCACCGCCGCGCAGGAATGGGCGGTACTTGGTCGGCCGTACTGGGAGGCGCAAGCCCGAGTGCGAGCCGCGGAGGCGCTGCTGGCTCGGCGCGGGCAAGCCGGCAACCGAGGCCGCGCGACGGCCGAGCTGGAAGCGGCCAGACAGATCGCCGAGCAACTCGGTGCGGCGCCGTTGCTCGGGCGGATTCAGGAGTTGGCGAAGGTCGCCCGGATCCATCTCGACGACTCGGTGACCGAACACCACCAGCAGCCCGCGAGCGACACAGACCCTCACCCATTGCTGACCGAGCGGGAGCGGCAGGTGCTCGCTCTGGTCGTGGCCGGACAGACGAACCGCGAGATCGGGGACGCGCTCTACATGAGCCCCAAGACCGCCAGCGTGCACGTCACACACATCCTCGGAAAGCTCGGCGTACGAACCCGCGTCCAGGCCGCCGCCGAGGCAATCCGGCTCGGCCTCGACGACAACCCGGTACCACCCGCCTGAGGACTGCTGCGAGCCCCCAGAACCTCTTCACAGCTGATGTGACTCGTGAGTAACATGACGGCATGACTCAGGTGTTGGGGTTGTGGGAGCGGTTGCGTGGGGTGCCTGGTGGGGAGCGGGTGTTTTCTTGGGGGTTCACCTGGAAGGCGCCTTACTTCCGGTCGGTGCGGCCTCGGTTCGTGCAGGTGAGTCCCAACTACGCGGCCTTGAGATTGCCCAAGCGGCGGGCGGTGCTGAATCACATCGGGACCGTGCATGCGATTGCCGTGTGCAACGGTCTGGAGGCGGCGATGGGGGCGTTGGCCGAGGCGACCGTGCCGGCGGGGAAGCGCTGGCTGCCGAAGGGGATGGAGGTCGCGTACCTCGCCAAGTCGACGTCGGATCTGACCTGCTCGGCGGAGACGGATCCCGCAACCTGGACCGCGGGGCCGGACGTGCCGGTGCGGGTCAAGGCGACGCGTGACGACGGGACGGTGGTCGTCGAGGGGACGATTTATCTCTGGGTGACGGACAAGAAGTCGACGTAGGGTCGCCCCGTGACTGAGCTGCGGGTGGTGGAGGTTGCCGAGGAGTATCTGGACTCGGTGTTCGAGGTGCGGACGCGGTCGTTCGGGCCGGGCGGTGACAAGGACGAGTGGAAGAAGTCGGCGCGGGAGTTCATCGCGGACGGGCGTTATCTCGGAGTCGTCGACGGTGACGAGCTGGTCGCGGCGGCGCGGATCTGGCCGCTGGAGCAGTGGTGGGGCGGGCGACGGGTGGCCAACGGCGGTGTGGCCGGTGTGGTCGTCGCGCCGGAGTACCGCGGGCGCGGCGTCGGCAGTCTGTTGATGCGCGCCGTGCTCGATCGTTGCGCCGAGAAGGGCTATCCGCTGACCTCGTTGTATCCGGCGACGACGGTGCTGTACCGGCGCCTGGGGTACGAGTTCGCGGGCAGCCGGCACCTGTACACCTTCCAGGCGGCCGATCTGCGGACCCTGGGCGGCAACGGTACGGCGGTGCGCAAGGCAGGTCGTGACGATGCCGACCTGTTCCTCGAGCTGGCCGGGAAGGTGCACGAAGCGCGGCGTTCGAACGGTCCGCTGGTCTGGCCCCGCGTGCAGGTCGAGTCCTGGCTGGAGGACGAGAACAGCTTCGCGTACGTCGCCAAGGACGGCTTCGTCGTCTACAAGTGGTCCGACCGCGAGCTCGCCGTCGAGGAGCTCATCGCCGGTTCCGAGGAGACCGCTCGCGCGCTCTGGGCCACCGTCGGCTCGGGTGCGTCGATCGCGAAGACCGTGGAGGCGTGCTGCCCGCCCTTCGACGCGATCCATCTGATGGCCGAGCACGAGGCCACCGGCAAGTCCTGGCAGAACCGCTGGATGCTCCGGCTCGTCGACGCTCCGGCGGCCTTGGCCGGACGAGGCTTTCCCGACGGCGTCCTACTCGAGGCGGACCTGCGGATCGACGACCCCGAACTGCCCGTCAACACCGGGGACTGGCATCTCTCGGTCGGCAACGGAGCGGCTCGGCTCACGGCCGCTCAGCCGTCGAGCGACGCGCTGCGACTCGGCCCGCGAGGACTTGCCGCGCTGTACGCCGGTACGCCGCTGGCAACGCTGCGCGGAGCCGGGCTGGCCGCCGGGGGAGCGGCGCCCGCCGACTCGGCGTTCGACGCGGCCTTCGGCGGACCCGCGCCGTACATGCTCGACGACTTCTGAGCCTCGGCGCGCCGATTTCCAAAGGCCCGTCGCCTCCGTCTAGGGTTGTCGAACAAACGTTCGGAGGTGGTCCATGCGGGTGCTCGGCGTCGACCCGGGACTGACCCGGTGCGGCCTCGGCGTCGTCGAAGGGACGCCGGGGAAGCCGCCGGCGCTGGTGGCCGTCGGGGTGATCCGGACGCCGGCCGACCTGGATGTGGCCAAGCGGCTCGTGCGGATCGAGGAGGAGCTCGACGAGTGGATCGCCCGGCACCAGCCGGACGCGGTCGCGGTCGAGCGGGTGTTCGCCCAGCACAACGTCCGGACGGTGATGGGGACGGCGCAGGCCTCGGGGATCGCGATGGTGGTCGCGGCGCGCCGCGGTCTGCCGGTCGCGCTGCACACGCCGAGCGAGGTGAAGGCCGCGGTCACCGGATCGGGCCGCGCGGACAAGGAGCAGGTGACCACGATGGTCACCCGGATCCTCAAGCTCAGCGAGCGGCCGACGCCCGCGGACGCCGCCGACGCGCTCGCGCTGGCGATCTGCCAGGTGTGGCGCGGCGGGGTGGCGAGCAAGTTGCAGCAGGCGGCCACGAGCCGGATCAACCTCGAGGCGGCGGCGCAGGCGCAGTCGCGGCTGCAGGTGGCGCGGCTGCGGGCCGCGGTGGCCGCTCAGCAGGGCAAGCGGTGATCAAGCAGTGAGCGCGACGTGAGCAGGCTTGGAGGCTGGCGATGATCGCCTTTGTACGGGGCCCGGTGGCGGCCGTCGGAGTGGACAGTGCCGTCGTCGAGGTCGGGGGAGTGGGCCTGCTCGTGTACTGCGACCCGGGCACGCTGGCCGGGTTGCGACCGGGGCAGGAGGCCCGGATCTCCACGTCGATGGTGGTCCGTGAGGACTCGCTGACGCTGTACGGATTCGCGGACGACGATGCGAAGACCACCTTCGAGCTGCTGCAGACCGCGTCCGGGGTCGGGCCGAAGCTGGCCCAGGCGGCGCTCGCGGTGCTGAGCCCCGACCAGCTGCGCCAGGCGGTCGCGACCGAGGACCTCGCCGTCCTGGTGAAGGTTCCGGGCATCGGCAAGAAAGGCGCCCAGCGGATCGTGCTGGAGCTGAAGGACAAGATCGGCGCGCCGTCGAAGACGGTTACCGGCCGGCCGCTGCAGACGCAGGAGGCATGGCGCGACCAGGTGCACGCCGGTCTGGTCGGTCTCGGCTGGTCCGCCCGCGACGCCGAGGACGCCGTCACCGCCGTGTCCCCGCTGGCCGCCGACAACCCGAACCCGTCCGTTCCCGACCTGCTGCGTGCCGCGCTGCGCGTGCTCTCCAAGGCGTAAGAGATGGAAGACAACGTCCGGCCCCTCGTCTCCGCGGACGCGGTGGATCTCGAGGAGCGCAAGATCGAGTCCGCGCTCCGGCCGCGCACGCTCGCCGAGTTCGGCGGGCAGCGACGGGTCAGCGAACAGCTCGAGCTGGTGCTGCACGCGGCCCGCGGCCGCAACCGCGCGCCCGACCACGTGCTCCTGTCGGGTCCGCCCGGGCTGGGCAAGACCACGCTGGCGATGATCATCGCCAGCGAGATGTCCGCGCCGCTGCGGGTGACGAGCGGTCCGGCGATCCAGCACGCCGGCGACCTGGCCGCGATCCTGTCCGGGCTGAGCGAGGGCGAAGTCCTGTTCCTGGACGAGATCCACCGGATGTCCCGGCCCGCCGAAGAGCTGCTCTACATGGCGATGGAGGACTTCCGGGTCGACGTGATCGTCGGCAAGGGCCCGGGCGCCACGGCGATCCCGCTGGAGATCCCGCCGTTCACGCTGGTCGGCGCGACCACCCGGGCCGGTCTGCTGCCGGGACCGTTGCGTGACCGGTTCGGGTTCACCGGTCACCTGGAGTTCTACGAGGCGGCCGAGCTGGAGAAGATCGTGAACCGGTCGGCCGCGCTGCTGGAGGTCGACATCACGCCCGAGGGCGCGACCGAGATCGCGTCCCGGTCCCGGGGGACACCGCGGATCGCGAACCGGCTGCTGCGCCGGGTCCGCGACTACGCCGAGGTCCGGGCGGACGGCATCGTCACGCTCGCGCTGTCCAAGGCGGCCCTGGATCTGTACGAGGTGGACAAGATGGGCCTGGACCGGCTGGACCGCTCGGTTCTGGACGCGTTGTGCCGCCGGTTCGGCGGCGGGCCGGTGGGTCTTTCGACGCTCGCGGTTGCGGTCGGCGAGGAACGTGAGACCGTGGAGGAAGTAGCGGAACCTTTTCTGGTCCGGTCGGGCTATCTGGCCCGTACGCCGCGCGGTCGCGTCGCCACGCCCGCGGCCTGGCGGCACATCGGGCTGAAGGTACCGAAGGGCGCGACGTTCGCGGACACGCTCTTCGACACCGACGAGGACTGAGGAGTTCGGCTCCAACTGAACAAGAGCGGAGTCCGGGGAACACCGACCGGCGCCGGAACGTAGACACTGCGTGACGTCGACGTGGTGAGTAACTCAAACGTGACCCGGTGTCATGAGGTAGTTGTTGACGCTCAGGGTTAGACTCCCCGGTGGCCTGACCTCCAGGCCGTCCGCTCCGACCTGCGCGTTCGTGCAGGGCACTCCGACAACCGACCCGACGAAGGATTCTGAGACCCGATGCAACTCCTCGCCGTACCGATGGCCTCCTCCGGGGGCGGTGGCATCACGCTGCTGCTGCCGCTGATCCTGATCGTCGGAATGATCTGGTTCATGAGCCGGACGCAGAAGAAGCAGCGCCAGCGCCAGGCCGACACGGTCGCCGCGCTCACGCCCGGCACCAAGGTGATCACCACCAGCGGCCTGGTCGGCATCGTCGAGGAGACGGACGACGACTACGTGACGCTGGAGATCTCCGAAGGCGTGCTGGTCCAGGTGGTCAAGGCCGCGATCGGCCGGGTGATCCCGGACGAGGACGCCGCCGCCGACGAGGTCGAGGCGCCCGTGGCCGCCGACGAGGCCCCGGCCGCCACGACGGCCACCACGACGGTGGTCACCGACGAGGCCGACGACGCTGCGAAGGTCGACGTACCGGACGCGGGCAAGGCCGGTGAGAAGGCCGACGGCAAGGTGCAGGACGCCCCGAAGCTGCCGCCGACGCACACCGAGAACTGATCTCCTTCCCCACAACGGCCTGCGGCGCGGCGTTCGGCGTCCACCAGACGGTGCGGCGCGCCCAGAAGTACAAAGGTTGAAACTGACGTGGCAACGACTTCGACATCCCGCCCCGGGCGGAGCCTGATCGGCCTGCTGGTCGTCGTGGTTCTGCTGTTCGGGATCATGGCGCTGACCCAGACCTGGAAGCCCAAGCTCGGGCTGGACCTCCGGGGCGGCACCACCATCACGCTGACCGCCAGCACGATCGACGGCAGCGGCAAGGTGACCGCCGAGCAGCTGAACGAGGCGAAGAACATCATCGGCCAGCGGGTCAACGGTGCGGGTGTCGCCGAGTCCGACATCACCACCTCCGGGGCGAACCACATCAACGTGGCCGTCCCGGGCGCCACGAAGGAATCCCTGGTGTCGCAGGTCGGCCAGACCGCCTTGCTGTACTTCCGGATCGTGTACGACGCGCAGGCCGCGGCGCCGCAGCCGACGCCGTCGACCACCCCGTCGACGACGCCGAAGCCGAGCACCACGCCGAAGGCGACCACGACGCCGAAGCCCAGTGCCACGATCAAGCCGAGCGCCACGCCCAGCTCGCCGAAGGGCCGGGCCTGGAGCAGCGCGCTCGGTGAGGCGACGCCGACGCCGACCCCCAAGGCCAGTACGACGCCGACCGCCAAGCCCAGCAGCACACCGAGCGCGACGCCGTCGACGCCTGCCGCCGGAGGCGACCCGCTGAACTACACGCCGGACGCGGCCACGCAGGCGGCGTTCGCGACCTTCAAGTGCGGTGACAAGCAGGTCGACGACCCGAACAAGCCGATCTTCTCCTGTGACCGCGAGGGCACCTACAAGTACCTGCTCGGCCCGGCGATCATGAAGGGCACCGACCTGTCGGACGCCTCCGCCGGGATCCCGCAGAACGGCCTGCAGTGGCAGGTGAACCTGAAGTTCACCGGCGAGGGCGGCGACAAGTTCCTGAAGGCGACCACCGCGATCTCGAAGCGCGGCCAGGGCCAGAACCTGTTCGCGATCGTGCTCGACGGCGAGACCATCTCGACGCCGAGCGTGGAGAACCCGATCCCGGGCGGCCAGGCGCAGATCACCGGTACCTTCACCGAGGCCGAGGCCCGGGACCTGGCGAACGTGCTGAAGTACGGCGCGCTGCCGGTCAAGTTCGACATCTCCTCGGTCGAGACGGTGTCGCCGCAGCTCGGCGGCGACCAGCTCTCCGCGGGCATCTGGGCCGGTATCGCCGGTCTGGCGCTCGTCGTCGTGTTCTGCTTCCTGTACTACCGCGGTCTCGGCATCGTCGTGGTGTTGTCGCTCGTGGCCGCCGGCGTCCTCACCGGAGCGCTGGTGATCCTGCTCGGCAAGGCGATCGGGTTCACGCTGACGCTGGCCGGTATCGCCGGTCTGATCGTGGCCGTCGGTATCACCGCGGACTCGTTCATCATCTACTTCGAACGACTCCGCGACGAGGTCCGTGAGGGCCGCAGCCTGCGGTCGTCGGTGGAGACCGGCTGGGCCCGGGCCAAGCACACGATCATCGCGGCCGACTCGATCTCGCTGCTCGCCGCGCTGGTGCTGTACGTGCTGGCGATCGGCAGCGTCCGGGGCTTCGCGTTCACGCTCGGCCTGACCACGCTGATCGACCTGGTCGTGGTGTTCCTGTTCACCAAGCCGCTGGTCACGCTGCTCGCCCGGACCGACTTCTTCGGCCACGGGCACAAGCTGTCCGGACTCGATCCGGAGCATCTGGGCGTCGAACGACTGCCCGGACAGACGAAACCGTCGGCCCGGCGGCCGCGGAAGACGCCGTCGACGCGCAAGCCGGTCGGAGGGGAGGTCTGATGTCGAAGCTCGGACAGATCGGTGCCAAGCTGCACCGCGGCGAGGTCTCCTACGACTTCGTCGGTCACCGCAAGTTCTGGTTCAGCCTCTCGGCGGTGCTGGTCATCATCTCGCTGGCCGGCCTGTTCGCCCGCGGCCTGGCGCTCGGGATCGAGTTCAAGGGCGGCGTCGAGTACGAGGCGAAGGTCAAGGTCACCGACAGCACGGTGCAGGACTTCGGCGACGCCGTGAAGGCGACCAACGCCAAGGACCTCGGCGACCCGGTCGTCACCACGATCAACAACGAGAAGGTCCGGGTCCAGACCAAGCCGCTGGCCCAGAACGACATCGGCGTCGTCCGCGCGGCGATCGCCAAGGAGGCCGGGATCCCGGCCGACCAGGTCACCTCGCAGCAGATCGGCGCCTCCTGGGGCAAGCAGATCGCCGACAAGGCGATCCTGGCGCTGGCGGTGTTCCTCGGCCTGGTCTTCTTCGTGATCTGGCTGTACTTCCGGGAACCCAAGGCCTCGATGGCGGCGATCATCGCGCTGGTGCACGACGTCACGATCACGGTCGGCGTGTACGCGATCATCGGTTTCGACGTCACGCCGGCGACCGTGATCGGCGTTCTGACGATCCTCGGTTACTCGCTGTACGACACCGTCGTGGTGTTCGACAAGGTCCGCGAGAACACCCGCGGTATCACCGGGTCGAACCGCTACACCTACTCGGACGCGACCAATCTCGCCGTCAACCAGACCGTGGTCCGCTCGATCAACACCACGGTCACCGCGCTGCTGCCGGTAGGCGCGATCCTGGTCGTCGGTACGTGGGTGCTCGGCACCGGCCCGCTCAAGGACCTGTCGCTGGCGCTGTTCGTCGGTATCGCCGTCGGCGCGTACTCGTCGATCTTCATCGCGCCCTCGCTGCTCGCGGTCTTCAAGGAGCGTGAGCCGGGCATGCAGGCGCTGCGCAAGCGGGTCACCGCGAAGAAGGCGCAGGTCGCCGCCGCGGCCGCCCCGGTGGCCGTGCCGGCAACTGCCGGGGCGGCGCGGTCCGCCGTCCAGGACACGCCGCGGAAGGCGGACCGGGCGACCGGTGCGGTGCCGACGCCGTCGTCGCGGCCGATGAAGGCGGCTGCCGCGGGCCGGCCGCAGCCGACGCGCAAGCCGCGGTCGAAGCGCGGTAAGTGATGCGGTCGCTCGAGCAGGTTCTCACCGACGGCATTCGCGACATCCCGGACTACCCGCAGGCGGGGGTGGTGTTCAAGGACATCACCCCGCTGCTGGCCGACCACACCGGCTTCACCCAGGTGGTGGAGGCGCTGGCGACGGCCGGCAAGGACGGCGACGGCGCCCCGGTGGTCGACAAGGTGGTCGGGATCGAGGCCCGCGGCTTCATCCTGGCCGCGCCGGTCGCGCTCGCGCTCGGCGCCGGGTTCGTGCCGGTGCGGAAGAAGGGCAAGTTGCCGGCGGCGACGTACGAGGAGTCGTACGCGCTGGAGTACGGCGAGGCCACGATCGAGGTGCACCAGGACGCGTTCGCTCCCGGTGACCGCGTGCTGGTCATCGACGACGTCCTGGCCACCGGCGGCACCGTCGAGGCCTGCCTGCGGCTGATCCGGCGCTGCGGCGCCGAGGTCCTCGGGACGGCGGTCCTGCTCGAACTCTCCTTCCTCCCGGGCCGCAAACGCCTCGAGGGCGAGAGCGTCAGCGCCCTCGTGACGGTCTGAATTCGGGCAAACTCTCCGTCGCCGCGAGCTCACCCGGCGTGTTGTCCACAGGCGGTTCGGCCTGGTTGGACGCGGGCCTCTAGACTGGTGCTCTGTCGGCGGAGGGACACAACGTGGGCGAAGACCCGGCGATGACATCTGCGGTACCGAACGCTGTACCGCAGGAGCCTCCGCGCGCGCCGTCACCGGTGCGCCCGGCGCCGGTGCCCCAGCCGCCCGCGACCCAGCCGCCGCGGATCGCCCCGGCCCGGGTCCGTGCCCGGCTCGCCCGCCTCGGCGGCACCCGGCACCCGAACCGGGCGCCGATGCTCGAGCCGCTGTTCCGGGTGGTCCGCGCAACCCACCCGAAGGCCGATCTCGGCATGATCGAGCGCGCCTACCGGACCGCGGAGAAGTACCACACCGGCCAGATGCGCAAGAGCGGCGACGCCTACATCACGCATCCGCTCGCCGTCGCCACCATCCTCGCCGAGCTCGGTATGACCGCGACCACGCTGTGCGCCGCGCTGCTGCACGACACCGTCGAGGACACGCCGTACACGGTGGAGGAGCTGACCCGCGACTTCGGCGAAGAGATCGCCATGCTCGTCGATGGCGTCACCAAGCTGGACAAGGTACGCTACGGCGAGTCGGCGCAGGCCGAGACCATCCGCAAGATGGTCGTCGCGATGTCCAAGGACATCCGGGTGCTGGTGATCAAGCTGTCCGACCGGCTGCACAACATGCGCACGCTCGGCTCGCTGCGCCAGGAGAAGCAGGAGCGGATCGCCCGCGAGACGCTGGAGATCTACGCCCCGCTGGCCCACCGGCTCGGTATGAACACGATCAAGTGGGAGCTCGAGGACCTGGCCTTCTCGACCCTGCACCCGAAGGTGTACGACGAGATCGTCCGGCTGGTCGCCGAGCGCGCACCGTCCCGCGACGAGTACCTGGCGACCGTGATCGACCAGGTGCACGAGGACCTGCGCTCGGCGAAGGTGAAGGCCACCGTCACCGGCCGCCCGAAGCACTACTACTCGATCTACCAGAAGATGATCGTCCGCGGCCGCGAGTTCGGGGACATCTACGACCTGGTCGGCATCCGGGTCCTGGTCGAGTCGGTCCGCGACTGCTACGCGGCGCTCGGCATCATGCACGCGCGGTGGAACCCGGTCCCCGGCCGGTTCAAGGACTACATCGCGATGCCGAAGTTCAACATGTACCAGTCGCTGCACACCACCGTGATCGGCCCGCAGGGCAAGCCGGTGGAGCTGCAGATCCGCTCGTTCGCGATGCACCGCCGCGCGGAGTACGGCATCGCCGCGCACTGGAAGTACAAGGAGGACCCCACCTCCGTCGCGCCGGCCGCGCCGAGCACCGACATCGGCGGGCCGAACGACATGCCCTGGGTGCGGCAGCTGGTCGACTGGCAGCGGGAGACCTCCGACCCGTCGGAGTTCCTCGACTCGCTGCGGTTCGAGATCAACAATGCCGAGGTCTACGTCTTCACCCCGCGCGGTGACGTGATGTCGCTGCCGACCGGATCGTCCCCGGTCGACTTCGCCTATGCCGTGCACACCGAGGTGGGGCACCGCTGCATCGGCGCCCGGGTCAACGGGCGGCTGGTGCCGCTGGAGAGCACCCTGGAGAACGGCGACGTCGTCGAGGTGTTCACCTCGAAGGCGCAGGGCGCGGGGCCGTCGCGCGACTGGTTGACGTTCGTCAAGAGCCCGCGCGCGCGGAACAAGATCAAGCACTGGTTCTCCAAGGAGCGCCGCGACGAGGCGATCGAGCACGGCAAGGACGCGATCGCGAAGCAGCTCCGCAAGGAAGGTCTGCCGCTGCAGCGCCTGCTGTCGCACGAGACCCTGACCGCGGTCGCGAACTCGCTGCGCTACCCGGACGTGACCGGGCTGTATGCCGCCGTCGGCGAGCAGCACGTGAGCGCGCAGGCCGTCGTCCGGCGCCTCATCGAGACGTACGGCGGTGAGGAGGGCGCGGCCGAGGACCTGGCCGAGGGCCTGCGGCTGCCGCAGACCCGCGAGCGCCGGAAGCGGACCGCGCGCGGCGACGCCGGTGTCATCGTCAAGGGCGCGACCGACGTGCTGTCGAAGCTGGCCCGGTGCTGTACACCAGTGCCCGGCGACGAGATCATCGGCTGGATCACCCGCGGCGCAGGCGTCTCGGTGCACCGCGCCGACTGCGCGAACGTGGAGAACCTGAAGACCCAGCCCGAGCGGATCGTCGAGGTCGAGTGGGCGCCGACCGCCCAGTCCGTCTTCCTGGTCGCGATCCAGGTCGAGGCACTGGACCGGGCGCGGCTGTTGTCGGACATCACCCGGGTGCTGTCGGACTATCACGTGAACATCCTGTCCGCGGCGCTGACCACCACCCGCGATCGGATCGCCAAGTCCCGCTTCACCTTCGAAATGGGCGACCCCACCCACCTCGGTCACGTCCTGAAGGCAGTCCGCTCGGTCGAGGGCGTCTTCGACGTCTACCGCGTCACGCAGTAGGCCGTGGGGGACTGGTTCGGCCGGCGGACCGCGGCTGCGGCTGTCGAGCTGGCCAGGACCCGGTTCGAGCGCGGGTTCGCGTTGCTGGTGCGCAATTCGCGGATCGGGTCGGGCAACGACGGCTTCGACCTGGACGAGCTGCCGTGGTCGGCCGAGGGGGAGGACGAGGGGGAGGACGAGCAGGCGTTCTGCTCCGGCGGATGCGGCGTTCGTACGGTGCCCGGACCACGGGTTGTTCCTGGGTGATTACACGGATTGCCGGCTCTGTTTGTGAGGGCGGGCAGACTGCGGGTATGAGCGGTTTCGGGCGGCGTGGGTTGTTGCTTGCCGGCGTGGGGATGCTGGCCGGCTGCAGCGCGTCGTCGGGCAAGCAGGCGAGTGGTACGTCGGTGCCGTCAGGCACCGGCTCGTCGGCGGGCACGCCCAGCGCCCGGACGCCGACCACCCCGACGTCGAGCACCCCAACGCCGAGCGGCCCGTCGAGTGCTCCGGCGTCAGAGACGCCGCGGGAGATTGTGCTTCCGAGGGTGCGGTCCTGGGCGCCTGGTCCCGGGGAGCTCGAGCCTGCGGCGAAGCGGGCGGCGGTCGCGGCGGTGGTTGAGCTGCTGCGGTCCCGCGACACCCGCGGTGTGGTGGAGGTGATCGACGCGCAGTACGGCGGGATCCTGAGCGACACCGCCAGCGTGCTCGTGCCGTGCCGCAGCTTCACGCTCGCGGACAGCCGAGTGGTCACCGGCGGCACAACCGTCGACGTACGGCTCACCAAGACGCAGGGGACCTGGAGGGTGACCGCGATGCATCCCGCACAGCCGGGAAAGGCGACGACGCAGCTGTCGCCAGCCGCGCGACAGGTGCTGAGCAATGCGCGGATCGCGCTACCACCCGCCTCGGCCGCGGACATCCGCTCCGGTCAGGTCCACGAGAGCGTGCTGGCCGCGATGCTCGAGCTCGCCGGGACGTACCGGATCGACGTCAGCGTGATCCGCTCCGGCCATCCGATCAACGTGTTCGGCACCGACCGCCCGAGCGACCATCCGCGCGGCCGCGCCTTCGACACCTGGCAGATCGACGGCCGCGCGGTCGTCGACCCCGCGACGCCGCGCGCACTGGTCACGTCGTACATGCGCGCCACAGAGTCGCTCGGCTCCTACAACGTCGGCGGCCCGTACCAACTCCCCGGTCCGGCGTACTTCTCCGACCGCACCCACCACGACCACATCCACGCCGGCTTCAGGACCTGACCGGGCGCCGGCTCAGGTGCCGGACGAAGAACCGGGCCGCGTCGTCACCCGCGAACTTCGGGACGCCTGTGTGGCCGCCCATATTCGCCTGCAGCGTCTTCTCTTGGGATCCGAAGGCATCGAACAGGTCGAGAGCGTGCTGACGGTCGTTGCCCTCGTCGTCCCATTGCAGCAGGACGTGCAGGGGAACGGTGATGCGCCGGGCCTCGTCGAACATGCCCTCGGGGACGTAACTCCCGGCGAAGAAGCCGGCGGCAGCGATCCGCGGCTCGACAACGGCCAGCCGGATGCCGACGGCAAGGACTCCTCCGGAGTACCCGACTGGGCCGCCGACCTCGGGCAGTGACAGGAGGGCGTCCAGGGCCGCCTGCCACTCGGGGACCGCCTGCTCGACCAGCGGGAAGATCAGCCGGTCGACGATCTCGCCGACCGGCTCGCCGGTCGCCAGCGCCTGCCGCAGGTCGGCACGGGCCTGCTCGACGTCAGCGAGTCGAGGGCGGTCGCCGCTCCCGGGGAGCTCGATGGTCGCCGTGGCGAAGCCGAGCTGCGCGCACTGGCGGGCCCGGTCCATCAGCCGCGGATACATCTTCCGCAGTCCGCCGGGGTGGCCGAGCAGGATCAGGGGGAGCGGAGCGGAGCTGGACCCGGGTACCCAGAGGATGCCCGGTACGTCGTCGAGAGTGAATTCGCGCTCGACGACGCCGTCGTCGAGGTGCCGTTCGGAGGTGAAGTCCATGGGTCGTGCCTTTCGGGAGTGCTCGTGAACGGCGCTCCCGGACGACCTATCGCCCGACCGTGACCTCAGAGAGGAGCACCCATGTCGATGCGTTCACGGGTATCACCTCCTGCTTCGGTCGCACGGCCTCCGGAAGCGTAGCAGCGGCCGTGGCCGGCGACCACGGCATTACCAGTCAGTCCCACTCCCACTCGATGCCGACCGTGCCCGGGTCGGCCGACGCCTCGAGGACGTGGACGCGGCCGTCGGGGGTGAGCATCAGCTCGCGGTGGACGAGATTCGGGCCGGAGGTGTGGCAGCGGCGGATCTCGTGGACGCGGACCGGGAGCGCGGCGCGGTCGAACTGCACCTCCAGCACGTAGTGCATCCCGCCCCACTCGCTGAACCGCTGGTACTCGGTCGCCGGCAACCCGGAGCGGTCCTCGACCTCGTAGTGCACGACGGCCGTCTCACCGACCGCGAGGACCCGGTCGAGCAGCAGCTCGCCCAGCAGCGCGCCGGCCTCGGGGGAGCGCGCGATCCGGCCGGTCCGGCAGCCACTCAGCGCCCGGAGCGTGAGCTGCTCGGCATCGCAGCCCGGCTCACCCTGGTGCGCGATGATGAGTCGGTCCACCGGCTGCACGGCGACCACGCTCTGGGTCACGCGCCGCAGGTGCGCGCTCCGATCCGGGTCGAGCCGGACCTCCTCGAGAACGGTCACGTTGCGCAGCCTGCCGTGGGCGTCGCGGCGGAGCCTGTCCAGCAGCCGGGTGAGGGCCTCGGCGTAGTCGACCACGGCGTACGGCTGCAGCGTCGCCGACGGATCGGTCCGGGACGGCGGGATCCGGACGGTGAGCCAGCCGGGCGGAACCTCCAGCAGGTCCTCGAGCGCCGTCACGATCGCCAGCGAGTCCTCGCGCGGCACCCGCCGGCCGCTCTGCCAGGTGCTCAGAGTGGCGACCCCGACGTTCAGCCCGCGGTCGGCGAGATGGGTGCGGATCCGGTTCAGGGCCAGGCCGCGCCGGGCGATCGCCTGCCGCAGCGCGTCCGCGAACGGCGCCTCCGGCGTCACCACCGGGACAGTGGAATCGATCATGTCCACCCTCCTTTGGGGAAGTGTAAACATTCACAGCACGGTCCGGCACTGGTTCGTCACCCGCTGTTCACGCGGAACTGCCGTTCACACCGCCGTCCGGCCCGCGTCCCAAGTCCTTGCCGCGCGGCGGCGACGTCTCGACGATGGACTCCGCCCACCCCGCAGTACCTCGTGAAGGAGGACTCATGCGCAGGCTCCGCCCCAGCCGCACCTGGTCGTTGCTCCTGGCCACGATCCTCGGCCTGGCGACGCTGGCACCGCTCGCCCCGCCGGCCTCGGCCGCCCCCGGCAGCTACTACCTGAACGTCACCGGCCAGGCCCAGCAGAAGTCGAACTGGTGCTGGGCCGCGAGCGGCAACAGCATCGCCGCGTTCTACGGACGCTCCTACTCGCAGAACCAGTTCTGCAACATGGCCTTCGGGTACGCCGTGAACGCGACCTGCCCGAACAACCAGGCGACGCTCGCGAACGACCAGCGCGCGTTCCGCACGATCGGGATCAGCGCCGGCAGCTACGTCTCGTCCACGCTCAGCTTCAGCACGCTCGTCACCGAGATCGCCGCCGGCCGGCCGGTGATGACCCGGATCGGCTGGACGTCGGGCGGCGGTCACATGATGGACATCATCGGGTACGACGCCTCCGACTCGACGATCGAGTACTACAACCCGTGGCCGGACGACCCCCGGTACAACTACTCGACCTACAACTGGTACCGGTCCAACTCGCAGTTCACGTGGACGCACTCCCTGTACCGGATCGGAGCCTGACATGCGCCGCCCGAAGCACCTCCTGCTCCGCTGCGCCGCCGTCCTCGCGGCCGGTCTCGCGTTCTCGTTCGCGGCCTCCGGCCCGGCCGGCGCGGCGGGTCCGCAGCCGGTGTCGCCGAACGAGTTGTCCAAGGCAACTGATGCCGCCAGGTCGTCGGACGCGCTGAGCCTGCTGGGCAAGGCCGGTGGTACGGCGAAGGCCGCGGCGAGCGTCGCGCGGGACACGCACCCGATCTACGCGCTCGACCCGGCCTTCGTCCGCGACGCGTCGGCGCCCGTGGCAACGTTCTGGTACGCGGCAACCAGTGCCGTACAGGGCGGCCGGACGCTGACCGTCTTCACCGCACCAGACGACCAGGGCGCCTGGCATGCTGTCAATGTGGCCTCCGGCAACACCGAGGCCCGCATGGTGTCCGCCGCGGCCGGCGCCCTCGTGTTCACCGAACCCCAGATCGGCGCCTGGTACGCCGTTTCCGGAACCCAGGTGCGGCCGCTCAACCAGTCGGCCGTCAAGTCGATCGGCGCCAAGCCGATCACGACCACCGCCTACCAAGAACTGGTTGCCCACCGCTACGCCGACAAGCTCCCCGGCACCCAGTACAACGAGTCCGGCACGGCCGGCGGCTACGACACCACTGCCTCGACCACTGCCTCGACCACCGCCTCAGCCACTGCCTCGACCACCGCCTCGACCACTGTCCCGTCCACGAACCACCACGTCGCCGCGGTCGCCGCGGCGGCCGGCATCCTCGCCTTGGTTCTCCTCCTGCTGGCCCGCCGCCGGTACAACGACTGACCGTCGGTACCTGGGCCGATCCCGCCGCCCCGGACTGGTCGCCACCCGGGCACCATGTCCCCGCCGGGGCGCGCACCACCCGGTTCACCGACCATCGGTGGACCGGGTGGTTGGGAGCGAGCGTCGGTCAGGAGATGAGGTTCTGCTCCGTCACGAACGAATGCTCGCCGGTCTCGTCCTTCCAGTAGACGAGGGTCGGCGAGGTGGTGCCGTTCGTCGGCCCCGACGTCTCGAGCGCTTTGCGCGTCGTGCGGGCGGACTCGATGAGCGAATGGAACTCGCTCATGATCTTCCGCTCGCTCTCCATCGTCGCCGTGAAAGCGTCCTTGAGCTTCGCGAGCTCTTTCTCGAGCGTGGCGCCCTCGCCGCCCGGGAGGTTACGTGTCGCCCAGTTCATGTCCTGGAGCTTCGCCTCGCGCTGACCGATCTCGTCCTTGAGCCCTCGTGAGCGGTCCTGCAACTGCTGCCAGAACACGATCCCGTCGTCGATGACCGCCTTCAGGTGTTCCATCGACGAGGTGACCGATTTCGGGTTCTCCTGCATGTCGACACAGACCCGGAGGTAGGAGACCCGGAGCTCCACGAACGAGGCGAGCATCGCGCTGTGGGCGTCGTAGTTCGCCTGCTGAACCTCTCTGAGGTCATCACCGTTCGTGGCGCTGCGCGCTTCGACAAGGCGTCGGAACCTGGCGGCCAGTGCTCGCACGTCGCGTTCCGCGAGCGCGAGGCGCACAAGCATGTCGTTCGAGAAGGAGCCTTCGAGGCTGTACTGCCGGTAGACGTCGTCGACGGTCCTGGAGGCGGCGAGCAGCTCGCCTGCGTGCGTCGCCTCGCTCCGGGCGATCGCCTTGTCCAACGCGCTCTTGATGGTGTCGAGCTTCCGGTCGACCTGCTTGAACTGCTGCATCATCACTGCCGTGTTGAGCGCCAGAACCGCGAGGATCGGCGCCACGACCGGAAGTGAGCTCGCCACGGCGATGAACGGCGCCTGTGCCACGATCCCACCGGCTCCCATCACAGCGCTGCCGACGCCGTTGCCGACGGTCATCAGCGTGGCGGGGTTCGCGGTCGCCATGAAGAGCGTCGACGAGAACGCTGCCGACAGCGCGGTCGCACCCGTCGCCGCGCCTGCGACGGCCAACGACAGCGCACCTTGCGGAGAGACGGCCCGCGCGTCCGGGACGTAGTTCCCCGTGGCCAGATAGCCCTCGCGGAGGCTGGAGATCATCAACTCTCGCAGCTTGCCCTGGAACTCGAAGACGGCGAGCTCCGCTCCCTCCTTGCCCAAGCGCCGAACCTGGACCTCTTGAGGCACTTCTTCAGGCGTATCCACAACTCCCCCTCCAGGCCTCGCCCGCACGGCGACACCATCCACCCCACCCTCGGACCGCTGCGACTTTATCCCAGTCCGCTCGCCCGCTCATACCCGTCGATGTCGTCGCGTCTCACCACCGACGCGGTAGGCGTGGTTCCTGGCAGAGGAAGCTGCCGACGGCGAGTTCCAAGGCTGGGTACGAGCCCCACAGGTCGGTGCGCCGCACGGAGATCACCTGCCAGCCGAGACCTTCGAGCTCGGTGCGGCGGGTTTCGTCCTTCAGCTGTTGCCTGGTCGACGAGTGCCAGGCGTCGCTGTCGTACTCCAGCCCGAGCCGCCGGCCGTCCACCGGCCGATCCGGATACCCGAGGTCGAGCCGGTAGGTGCGCGTCGGTCCGTTGACCGGCACCTGCAGCTTCGGCCGGCCGAAGCCGGCGTCGATCAACCGGAGCCGCAGCCAGGACTCGCCCGGGGACGCCGCGCGCCGGTCGGCCCAGCGCAGCACCTCCTGGCTCTGTCGATAGCCCGACTGCCGTTCGTGGGCCACCGATGCGGCGCGGAGGGCCCAGAGGTCGGCTTTGCCGGTGCGGAGGAACGCGTCGACGGCGGAGAGCGCGAAGGGCCTCGGGAGTCGCATCGCGAGTTGGACGGCGCTCGCGATCGGGCTCAGGACTCGCAGGCCGTGCACCTCGACGGTGTCGGCGGCCGTGCGCGTCCACTGGGCTTCCACGAGCTCGGCAGGCCCGAGCGCGGTCGTGTCTATGCCGTGCAGCCAAGCGGCGGCCGCGCCGCACACGACCGCCTCCGGAGGGGTCAGCAGGCGAAGCGCGTTCGCCCGCAGTTGCTGCGAGTCCGGCACGCGGTGGTCGACGTACACGCCCTTCATCACCGGGCGGATGTCACCAAGACCGAGCAACCACTCGAGCTTTCGCCCCACCTGGTAAGGCCGGAAGGGGAGACCGCAGAAGTAGTACGGGAAGTCCGCAGAAAGCATCCGGACAGGATCTCCGAAACCCCGCGATCCTGCCGGACGTTGTCCACAGCCTTGCCCTAAGGTCGCCTGATGCGCCCGCTGCTCGCCGCCCTTGCAGTCCTGTTTCTGACCGCCTGCACGCTCCCGGTGGAAGGCACCGAATCGACACCGGCCCCGCCCACCACCGGTACGGCGAAGCTGATCACCGCCGAGCTGGCCAAGGTACGAGTCGTCCCGAACCGCCCGAAGGTCCCTGGCTACCAACGCGACCGGTTCGGCCAGACCTGGTCGGACAACCACGCCGGCGTCGGGGGCCACAACGGCTGCGACACCCGCAACGACATGCTGGCCGCACGCCTGACGGCCGTTCAGTATCGCGGCCACACCAAGTGCGTGGTCACCGCCGGGGTCCTGACCTCCGACCCGTACACCGGCCACCGCATCGAGTTCCGCAAGGCCGACGCGTCCAAGCTCCAGATCGACCACATCTACCCACTGGCCCGCGCCTGGGACATGGGCGCATCCACCTGGCCCACCCAACGCCGGGTCGACTTCGCCAACGACGAGGCCGCCAACCTCCTGGTGGTGGACGGCTCCGCCAACGCCTCCAAGAGCGACGAGGGCCCAGGGGAGTGGCTCCCCCTCAACCGCACCTACCGGTGCACCTACGTCCTCGAGTACCTCCGGGTGGCCGCCAAGTACACCCTGCCGATCACCACCACCGAGGCCTCCACCGCCAGGTCCATCACCCACACCTGCCCGTGACGGCTGCGTGGGTTCGGTTGCTCAGCTGAAGTCGGAGAGCGCGTTCTGGGCCTGGGTCAGCCATTCACGGCGGGCGGCGATGGCTTCGCGGGCTTCGGTGGCCTTGCGGGTGTTGCCCTGGGACTCGAACTTGGCCGCCTGCTTCTCCAGGTCCGCGATCAGCGACTGGAGCTGCTTGACGGTCGCCTCGGCGCGGGCGCGTGCCTCGGGGTTGGAGCGGTTCCAGACCTCGTCCTCGGCGGCCTTCACGGCCTGCTCGACAGCCCGCAGGCGCCCGTCGACGGCGCGCATCGAGTCGCGCGGCACCTTGCCGATCTGGTCCCAGCGGTCCAGGTAGTCGCGGAGCTGTTCGCGGGCGACCCGCGCGTCCTCGACCGGGAGGATGGTCTCGATCTCGGTCAGCAGCGCTTCCTTGGCCCGCAGGTTCTCCACCTGCTCGGCGTTCTCCTCCGCCTGGACGGCGTCCCGCGCGCCGAAGAACTGGTCCTGCGCCGCCCGGAACCGGGCCCACAGCTTGTCGTCGACCTCGCGCGGCGCCGGCCCGGCGGCCTTCCACTGCCGCATCAGGTCCCGGAACCGCCCGGACGTCGGGCCCCACTCGGTCGACGAGGCCAGCGTCTCCGCCTCGGCCGCGAGCCGGTCCTTCACCACGGCGGCCTCCTCGCGCTTGGAGGACAGCTCGGCGAAGTGCTGCTTGCGGTGCCGCGTGTACGTCGTGCGCGCGGAGGAGAAGCGGTGCCACAGCTCGTCGTCCGACGACTTGTCGAGCCGGGGGAGTGCCTTCCACTCGTCGAGCAGCTCGCGCAGCCGCGTCACGCCGTGCCGCCAGTCGGTGCCGGCAGCGATCGTCTCGGCCTCGGTGGCGATCTTGGTCTTCGCGGAGCGGGCTTCCTCGACCTTCGCGGCCCGCTCGGCCTTGCGCCGCTCGCGCTGCTGCGCGACCAGCGGGGTGAGCGCCTCGAGCCGCGCGTGCAGGCCGTCCAGGTCGCCGACCGCCTGGGCGTCCTCGATCGCGCCGGTCACCTTCTTGACCGCGGCGCGGGCGTCGTCGGGGGACACCGTGCCCGCCTGGACGCGCTGCTCCAGCAGTTCCACCTCGAACGCCAGCGCGTCGTACCGGCGGGTGTAGAAGGCGAGCGCCTCCTCGGGGTTCGCGTCCGGCCACTGGCCGACCGCCCGTTCACCGTCCTTCGTCCGTACGAAGACCGTTCCGTCCTCGGCTACCCGGCCCCAGTTCTCTCCGGCCACAACTCGCCCCTTCCGGCGGTATGCACTGCGCTCGTGCCCATTCTGGTCAGTCCCCGGTCCAACCGTGCGAACAGGGCCCCGCCTGGGCGCGTCGAGCTGCCTTCTCGACGCTTATCCCTGAACAATCACAAACTCCCAGCTCAGGCGCAACGGTGTTGCGTCACAATCCGGTTCGATCTCGGCGATTGCCGACCGGTAGCCTTGGTGGGTCCCGATCTCAGGTCCAGGAAGGTCAGTCGTGCTCATCGCCGGGTTCCCCGCGGGGTCGTGGGGTACGAACTGCTACGTCGTCGCCACCGGCCAGGGCGCGGAGTGCCTCGTGATCGACCCGGGCATGGACGCCGCCCCGGGCGTCGAGCAGGTGGTCCGGGAAAACAAGCTCAAACCGGTCGCCGTGCTGCTCACGCACGGTCACATCGATCACATGTTCTCGGTCCTCCCGGTCTGCGGGACGTACGACGCGACCGCGTGGATCCACCCCGACGACCGGCACCTGCTGGCCGACCCGATGGCCGGGATCAGCCCGGAGACGGCGCGGATGCTGCTCGGCGGCAACCACGCGTTCGCCGAGCCGGACGACGTCGCCGAGCTGAAGGACGGGCAGTCCCTGGAGCTCGCGGGCCTGGACCTCACCGTCGACCACGCCCCGGGCCACACCCGCGGGTCGGTCACGTTCACCACGCCGTACGACGGGCCGGAGGACGTGCCCGCGGTGCTGTTCTCCGGTGACGTGTTGTTCGCCGGGTCGATCGGCCGGACGGATCTGCCTGGGGGCGACCATCCGGCGATGCTGCATACCTTGGCCACCAAGATCCTGCCGATGCGCGACGAGATCGTCGTCCTGCCGGGTCATGGTGGCCAGACCACGATCGGCCGGGAGAAGGCGACTAACCCCTACTTGCAGGACCTGGAGATTCCCGAATTATGAGCAAGGTGACCCCGCTGAGTGGGTTCCCCGAATTCCTTCCGCAGGACCGGATCGTCGAGCAGGAGTTCCTCGACGTGATCCGGGAGACGTTCGAGCTGCACGGATTCGCGTCGATCGAGACCCGCGCGGTCGAGCCGGTCGAGCGCTTGTCCAACCAGGGCGAGGACGCGGACAAGGAGATCTACGGCGTCCGGCGGCTCGCGGCCGGCGCCGACGAGGACGCGGCTCTCGGGCTGCACTTCGACCTGACCGTGCCGTTCGCCCGCTACGTCCTGGAGCACAGCGGCAAACTGGTGTTCCCGTTCCGGCGCTACCAGATCCAGAAGGTGTGGCGCGGCGAGCGTCCGCAGGAGGGCCGGTACCGCGAGTTCACCCAGGCGGACATCGACATCATCGACAGCGGCGAGCTGCCGTTCCACTACGAGGTGGAGCTGCCGCTGGTGATCGCGGACGCGTTCCGGAAGCTGCCGATCCCGCCGTTCCGGATCCAGGTGAACACCCGGCAGATCCCGGAGGGCTTCTACCGCGGCTTCGGCATCGAGGACGTCACCGGCACGCTCCGGATCGTCGACAAGCTGGACAAGATCGGCCCGGACAAGGTGACCGAGCTGCTGACCGCCGCGGGCCTGTCCGCCGAGACCGCCAAGCAGGTCCTGCGGCTCGCGGAGATCTCGTCGACGGACGCGTCGTTCGCGGACCAGGTGCGGGCGCTCGGGGTGCAGCACGAGATCCTCGACGAGGGACTCGAGCGGCTGTCGCAGATCATGAACGCCGCCAACGAGCACGCGCCGGGGCTGCTGGTCGCGGACCTGAAGATCGCGCGCGGACTGGACTACTACACCGGCACCGTCTACGAGACGCAGCTGATCGGCGACGAGGGGTACGGGTCGATCTGCTCCGGCGGGCGGTACGACTCGCTCGCCTCGGACGGCAAGACGACGTACCCCGGGGTCGGGATCTCGATCGGGGTGTCGCGGCTCGTGCACCGGTTGATCAGCAAGGGTTTGCTGACGGCCAGCCGCCGGACGCCGACCGCTGTGCTGATCGCGCTGAACTCCGAGGAGGACCGGGCCGAGGCCATGCGGACCGCCGTCGCCCTGCGGGCCCGGGGGATCGCGGTCGAGGTGGCGCCGGCCGCGGCCAAGTTCGGCAAGCAGATCAAGTTCGCGGATCGGCGCGGGATCCCGTTCGTCTGGTTCAGCACCGACAACGGTCCTGAGGTGAAGGACATCCGCAGCGGTGAGCAGGTGCCGGCCGACGCCGCGACCTGGACTCCGCCGGCACAGGACCTACGACCAAGCATCAACACGCACAAGGAGAACTCGTGATCCGTACCCATTCCGCAGGCTCGTTGCGTGCCGAGCACGCCGGGCAGACGGTGATTCTGGCGGGCTGGGTGGCGCGGCGACGCGATCACGGCGGCGTGGCGTTCATCGACCTGCGCGACTCGTCCGGCACGGTCCAGGTCGTGATCCGCGACGAGGAGGCCGCGCACGGCCTGCGATCGGAGTACTGCCTGAAGATCGTCGGCGAGGTGTCGCCGCGCCCCGAGGGCAACGCGAACCCGAACCTGCCGACCGGCGAGATCGAGATCATCGCCAGCGAGGTCGAGGTGCTGAACGAGGCGGCCCCGCTGCCGTTCCCGGTCGAGGAGCACCACGCGACCCCGGTGAACGAGGAGATCCGGCTCAAGTACCGCTACCTCGACCTGCGCCGCCAGGGTCCGGGCACGGCGCTGCGCCTGCGCAGCCAGGTGAACAAGGCCGCCCGCGACGTGCTGGCCGCGCACGACTTCGTCGAGATCGAGACGCCGACGCTGACCCGGTCGACGCCGGAAGGCGCCCGCGACTTCGTGGTGCCGGCCCGCCTGCAGCCGGGCAGCTGGTATGCGCTGCCGCAGTCGCCGCAGTTGTTCAAGCAGCTGCTGATGGTGGCCGGTATGGAGCGGTACTACCAGATCGCCCGCTGCTACCGCGACGAGGACTTCCGCGCCGACCGGCAGCCCGAGTTCACCCAGCTCGACATCGAGATGAGCTTCGTCGACCAGGACGACGTCATCGCGCTGTCCGAGGAGATCCTGACCGCGCTGTGGAAGCTCGTCGGGTACGACGTGCAGACGCCGATCCCGCGGATGACGTACGGCGAGGCGATGGCGCGGTTCGGCTCCGACAAGCCGGACCTGCGGATGGGCCTCGAGCTCGTCGAGTGCACCGAGTACTTCAAGAACACGCCGTTCCGGGTGTTCCAGGCGCCGTACGTCGGTGCGGTCGTGATGCCGGGCGGCGCCGACCAGCCGCGCAAGCAGCTCGACGCGTGGCAGGAGTGGGCCAAGCAGCGCGGCGCCCGCGGCCTGGCGTACGTGCTCGTCGGGCAGGACGGCGAGCTCGGGGGACCGGTCGCCAAGAACCTGTCCGAGGAGGAGCGCGCGGGGATCGCCGACCACGTCGGCGCGAAGCCGGGCGACTGCATCTTCTTCGCCGCGGGCCCGATCAAGACGTCGCGGGCGCTGCTCGGCGCCGCCCGCCTGGAGATCGGCCGTCGCGGCGGTCTGATCGACGAGTCGGCCTGGTCGTTCGTCTGGGTCGTGGACGCGCCGCTGTTCGAGCCGGCCGACGACGCGACGGCGGCCGGTGACGTCGCGGTCGGCTCCGGTGCGTGGACCGCCGTGCACCATGCGTTCACGTCGCCGAAGCCGGACTCGCTGGAGACGTTCGACACCGACCCGGGCTCGGCGCTGGCGTACGCGTACGACATCGTCTGCAACGGCAACGAGATCGGCGGCGGCTCGATCCGTATCCACCGCGAGGACGTGCAGAAGCGCGTCTTCAAGGTGATGGGCCTCAGCGACGAGGAGGCGACCGAGAAGTTCGGGTTCCTGCTCGACGCGTTCAAGTTCGGCGCGCCGCCGCACGGCGGGATCGCGTTCGGCTGGGACCGGATCACCGCGCTGCTGGCCGGTACCGAGTCGATCCGCGACGTGATCGCGTTCCCGAAGTCCGGCGGCGGGTTCGACCCGCTGACCTCGGCGCCGGCGCCGATCACGCCGGAGCAGCGCAAGGAAGCCGGTGTCGACGCGAAGCCCGAGGAGAAGAAGGCGGAATAGGCCGCAGCTGTGCCGGCCGGGCCCTGTGGCCCGGCCGGTCCGGTCATCCGGGTGGGGTGATTCCCGGCGACCCCGTCTCAGGTGTCATCGAAGAGCGAGGGACACCAGGGGAGGGTGACTCAGGTGACACCAACTAGGAGCGTTTCGCACCCGAACATCGAAGAACGCCGGGCCCGGGGCAAGGCGGCGCGAGAGCTGGTGCCACGCTCCAGCCACAGCGCCTGGAAGCCGGCCGCTGACCGGCCCGACCCGGTCGGTCTGCTCGAGGAGCAGAACACGACCCGCGAACCCGACCTGGTCCCGGTCCGGCACGGGCGGATGCTGGCGTCGCCGTTCACCTTCTACCGCGGCGCGGCCAAGATCATGGCCGCCGACCTGGACGGCACACCGACGGCCGGTCTCGACGTCCAGCTGTGCGGTGACGCGCACCTGTCGAACTTCGGGGCGTTCGCCTCGCCCGAACGTCATCTGCTGTTCGATCTGAACGACTTCGACGAGACCCTGCCCGGGCCGTTCGAGTACGACGTCAAGCGGATGGCGGCCAGTTTCACCATCGCGGCGCACAACAACGGCTTCAGCGCGGCGGACGCCCGCGCGGTGACGCTGAGGTCGGCGGCGTCGTACCGGAAGGCGATGGCCGACTTCGCGCAGATGGGCACGCTGGACATCTGGTACGCGCGGATGGACGAGCAGGACCTGATGGCCGCGATGCGCAAGGCCGCGGCCAAGGTCGGCAAGCACCCGAAGCGGGCGAAGCTGGCCGAGCGGGCCGAGGCCACGGGCGTGAAAGCGCTCGAGAAGGCCCACTCGCGGGACAGTCTGCAGGCGTTGTCGAAGCTCGGCGAGCTGGTCGACGGACGGTACCGGATCGTCAGCCGGCCGCCGATCGTGGTGCCGATGCGGGAGCTGCAGAGCACCTACGGCCTGTCCGGCGACGAGGTCGAGCGGGCACTCCACGAGCAGTTCCGTGCCTACCGTGGCACGCTGCGCGATGATCAGCGCCAACTGCTGGAGCGGTTCGAGTTGGTCGACGTCGCCCGCAAGGTGGTCGGGGTCGGGAGCGTCGGGACCCGGGCGTTCATCGGTCTGCTGCAGGGCCGCGACCAGGGTGATCCGCTCTTCCTGCAGGTCAAGGAGGCCACGAGGTCCGTCCTGGAGGACCATCTGCCGCGGAGCCGGTACAAACAGCACGGCGAGCGGGTTGTCTACGGCCAGCGGATGATGCAGGCCGCCAGCGACATCTTCCTCGGGTGGACCAAGGGTCTCGACGTCGAACGGCACTTCTACTGGCGGCAACTGCGCGACATGAAGGGCTCGGCCGATGTCGAGGCGATGATCCCGGCCGGTCTCACCCTGTACGCCCGGATCTGCGGGTGGACCCTGGCCCGGGCGCACGCCCGCTCGGGCGATCCGGTCGCGCTGCATGCCTATCTGGGAAAGCGTGACGAGTTCGAGCAGGCGATCGCCGATTTCTCCCAGAGCTACGCCGACCAGAACGAGCAGGACTACCAGGCCTTCGCCGCTGCGGTTCGATCCGGGCGGATCCAGGCGGTCGAAGGCGTCTGAGGACCGTCTGAGTACTGTCTGAGTGCTGAGTGTGATGGCGGACAGCCCCGACCACCAGGTACGGCGATCACGACGCCGCGCCAGACCGCTCCGCGACGTCTTCGGCTCGCCTGACAGTTACGGCCTGGTGCTCCTGCTCATCCTGGTCACCTACACCGTCTCGGCCACGCTCACGGCGACCTGGGCGTTGTCGCTGGTGCTGTTCGTGCAGATCGCGACCATCTGGACGACGCTGCAGGCCTCGCAGGCCCGGCGCCGTCTTCGCGTTGTCGCCAGTGCCGTCCTGCTCGCCTCGACCGGTGTCGCGCTCCTGCATCTGTTCGTCCCTGACGGGCCGTCCGGCAGCGGTCTCATCGCGGTGACCTGCGGCCTGCTGTACCTGATCGCGCCCGGCGTCATCGTCCGGCACCTGGTGCTGCGCCCGACCGTGGACTTCGAGACCCTGCTGGGGGCGATCGCCGCCTACCTGATGCTCGGGATGGCGTTCGCGTTCTCCTACCGGGCCTTGGGAGTCCTGCAGGACGGTTCGTTCTTCGGTCCCCAAGGGGAGGGCAACATCTCCCAGGACCTGTTCTTCTCGTTCACGACGCTGACCACAACGGGCTACGGCAATCTGGTGCCGGCGAGGAACCCGGGCCAGAGCCTCGCCGTCGGCGAGATGGTGCTCGGCCAGTTGTTCCTGGTGACGGCCGTGGCCAAGGTCGTGAACGCCGTCCAGCCCGGCCGGGGCCGGCGGCGCCCGCCCGGCGACGACGCTCAGTGATCGCGTGACCCGGGATCCTGCGCGTCGGCGCGCGGCTGCGTCCCGGTCCGCCACTCCACACCGAGCGTGCCCTGCGCGGCCGCCATCCCGCTCCGGCCGCCGCCACGGCCCCGGAGTACATAGGCCAGACCGACGGCGACGACGGCGCCCGCGGTGGGGCCGACCAGATACGCCCACCACGCGGTCCAGTCGTTGAGCACCAGGGCCGGTCCGAGAGAGCGCGCCGGGTTCATCGACGCGCCGCTGACAGCCGATCCCCACAACCCGGCCAACGCGATGTAGCTGCCCACTCCGAGCGCAGCGAACGGTCCGATCTGCTGGGCACCGGAGGCGGTTCCCAGGATCACGCTCACGAGTCCGGTGGTCAGCACGATCTCCCACAGCATCGCCGTGGTCCCCGAGATCCCCGAACCGGGCAGGGTCAGCCCTGCGCTGCCCTGTTTGCCGATCAGGGCGACCAGGAGGAGCGTGGCGAGTCCGGCGCCCACGAACTGGGCGACGATGTACGCCGGGACCCGCTTCCACGGGAAGTCGCCGCGGAGCGCGAACGCCACACTGACCGCGGGGTTCAGGTGCGCCCCGGACACCGCGCCCATGAACAGGATGATCGCCGCCACCATCAGCGCCGGCGACACCACGCGCGCGCCGTACGGAACCGCGTCGCCGCCGAAGCGCGCATTGACCATGCCGCCGCCGACCGCGACGAGGACCAGGAAGAACGTGCCGAGCAGTTCGGAGAACAACCGCCGGCCCTCGTAACTCCCGTCCCAGAAGTCGAACTCGTGGGCCACCGAGTTCGGCACCCCGAAGGATCGCAGCGCGACCTCGACGTGCGTTCTCCCGCCGACGCGACTCTGCGTCGCGGGCGCGACCTCCCCATCCGGACTGCCGGCCATCTCGCACCTCTTTCCGACGAGCGCCAGCATCCCTAGCGGCACGCCCGAACGGCATCACCCCTCCGGGGTGATCGTGCGGCGTGCCGAGAGCATCAGCGTGCTGATGTAGGCCACGACCACCGACACGATGACGAGCGGCGCGACCCCGCCGCCGGCCCGGGTGATCAGCAGAGCGAGCACGATCGCGGACAGCGGCAGTCTCAGGACGGCGACGACACAGGCCCCGATCAGGACGCCGACGGCCGGCGTCTGCGCGAATCCGGGGAGATCCGCTGCCAGCAGGCCGCCGACCAGCGCGAGGAAGATGGCGGGGAACGTCGGACCGCCACGCGCGGCGCCCAGCGACACGCCCCACGCCAGCGCCTTGGCCACCAGGAGCAGCGCGATCGTGCCCTGCGAGACGGTCGCAGCGTCCTTGAGGGTTGCGGACATCTCGTCCTGGCCCGAGAACAGCACCGCGTTGGCGGTCTGCCCGCTGATCTCGGCGAAGGCGACGGCCAGCAGGCCGACCACCAGGGCGGCGGCCGGAATCAGCAGGAACGGGCGCCGTGTGACCAGCGAGCGCGTGTACCGGGCCAGCGTCATGACCGCGAAGACTCCGGCAGCGGCCACCAGGGCCAGCGGGACCGTCCAGAGGAAGTCGACGAATCGCGGGATCGGGTACGCCGGGAGCGTCAGCGGCGGCAGCGCGAACGCGTTGGTGCTCAGGCCGGTCAGATGACCGATCCCGACGAAGACCAGGGAGCCGATGCCGGACGCGAGCAGACCCGGCAGCAGGATCAGCGGCAGCGTCGGACCACCGAGGCCCGCAGCCTCGATGATGATCACCGCGCCGATGACCGGCGAGCCGAAGATCGTCGCCAGCGCGGCGAACCCGCCCGCCGCGGCGAGGATGAGCTTGGCCTGGTCAGGGACGGGTCGCCGCGCCCGGTCCGCCAGGAACAACGCCACTCCGCCCCCCAAGGCGATCAGGGGCGCCTCCGGTCCGAGGACCAGTCCCAGACCGACCGTGGCGACGGCGGCCAGAATCACGCCGGGCAGTTCGGCAGGAGTGGTCGGCGCGCCGGTCTTCAGCCCCTCGGACGGTTCGTGGCCGCCGTGGCCGGGCAGTCGCACGATGGCGAACGCGATCACCAGTCCGGCCACCGCGAGCACCGGCAGCGGCCACCACCAGGGAGCCGAGTCGAAGCCGAGAGCCTTCGGCAGGTCGGTGTACACCGCCTCCTGCAACCAGTGGGTGGCTTCGAGGAAGCCCCACGACGCGAGCGACACGGCGACGCCGACCAGCGCCGACACGACCAGCAGACCGCGGTACTGCCGGCTTCGCATCAGCACCTGCGGATCGGCGGACCGGCCGCCGGTCGTCGGCTCCCCGCCCGCCTGCTCACTCGCCTGACTCATCGCCCGCCCACCCCCTGCGACGCAGCCTCCCCTCGCACCACCATGCGCGCCGCAGACAGCACCCCACAACCCCTGCAAGGCGTCCTCGCGCAACTGCTTCGTATACGATCAACCGGGTGACCACGGACTCGGTGCTCGTCGGAGACGGCCACCGGCCGTTGCGGGATGTGGTGGCCTCGGAACTACGACGGCTCATCCTGGACGGCTCGCTGGAACCCGGTGAACGCCTGGTTGAGGACCGGTTGGCTCAGCAACTGGGTGTCTCCCGTAACCCGATCCGGGAAGCGATGCGCGTCCTGGAGGCCGAAGGTTTCCTGGACGTCGTGTCGAGGCGGGGTGCCTTCGTCGCCACTCTGTCGGCCCAGCAGGCCGAGGAACTGTTCCAGGTGCGGCTGGCGCTCGAGCCGCTCGGCGCGCGCCTCGCCGCCTCGGCCACGAAGCCCGGCGGTGCGCTGATCGCCCGTGCATGGGCGATTCTGGATCTGGTCCGCGACTCCGGTCCGGAGCAGGATCTGGACACCCTGTCCACGCTGCACACCGAGTTGCACTCATTGATCTTCGAGATGACCGGGAACGACTATTTGATCGCGCTCGCGATCCCGATGGTCAAGCGCGGCCAATGGCTGCTGCGGCAGAGCGCACCGTTGCAGAACCCCTCGGCCTGGGCTGAGCACCACGGTCTGATCGAGGCCATCGCCGCCGGTGACCCGGAGCTGGCCGAGGCCGCCGCACGGCACCACGTGCTCAGCGTCCGCAACGCGCTCCGTCCGCACCTCCAGCAGGACTGATACCGAACGGTATACGAGTGCGAGCTTCGGCTACCGGAGTTCTTCCGGCCGCAGCCCTGTCCTGCCCGCCATCCTGGCGTTCTGTTCGCCGTGATCCCGTTCTTTTACGGCCGGTTGAGGCTGTGAACCCACTGAAGACGAAATCACCTGGTGCCAGTCGCGAAACACGGGCGTAGCACAAACCGTATACAACATACGGAAGAGCTTGCCGTTCCTGCCCGAGGAGCACGTCTCATGGATCTCACCCCTGCCAGCACCGCCTCTTCGTCGTTGTCCCGCCGCCGGCTGCTCGGCTGGGGCGGCGGACTCGCGGCCGCCATCGGCCTCGCGCCGGCACTGACCGCGTGCGGCGACAGCACGGCCGCGACGTCGACCGTCTCGTCGGCCGGCGGCGGCACCCTCACGATGGGGATCAACGCCACTCCGGACACTCTCGACCCGGGCGCCACAGGTCTCGCGCTGACGCTGCTGATCTCGTTCGCCCTGTTCGACCCGCTCGTGTACTGGCTGCCCGACGGCAAGGGCGGCAGCGCCTTCCACCCGGGCCTGGCCGAGTCGTGGACGATCTCGCCGGACGCCTCCGTGTACACGTTCAAGCTGCGCAAGGGCGTGACGTTCCACGACGGGACTCCGTTCGACGCGAAGGCCGTCAAAGCGACGTACGACCATGTCGTCGACCCGCGGACCAAGTCCAAGAGCGGCCTCGGTGCGCTCGGGCCGTACAAAGAGACGAAGATCCTCGACGACTACACCGTGCAGATCGTGTTCACCGCACCGAACGCGTCGTTCCTGCACCAGCAGGCGGCCGGCAACTTCGGCATCTCCTCGCCCACCGCGCTGGCGAAGTACGGGCCGACGGGATTCGGTAACAACCCGGTCGGGACCGGGCCGTTCAGCTTCGAGAGCTATCAGGCCGGCAGTCGCCTCACGCTGCTGAAGAACCCGAAGTACACCTGGGGCCCGAAGGCGCTCGGCGACGGACCGGCCAAGCTGGACAAGCTGGTGTTCCGGATCGTCACCGACGACAGCGGCCGCTACAACGCCTTGCAGAGCGGGCAGTTGCAGATCGCGATGAACCTGCCGCCGAACAACATCTCCGCCGCGGCGAAGTCCGGCAAGTACGAGCAGCTGCTGGTGCCCTCGATCGGTACGCCGCTGGGGATGCCGATCAACGTGACGAAGCCGCCCACCGACGACCCGCTGGTGCGCCAGGCGATCATGTATGCCGTCGACCAGGACGCGCTGGTGAAGAACGTGCTGTACGACGTCTACAAGCCCGCGCACAACGTCCTCACCCCGATCACGCCGGGCTACAGCGAGGCCGCGAGCAAGACCTACAGCTACGACCCGGACAAGGCCGGGCAGCTGCTCGACCAGGCCGGCTGGAAGGCGGGCGACGGTGGCACCCGGACCAAGAACGGGCAGAAGCTGAACCTGGAGATCATCCTGTTCAGCGGCGGCGGGCTCGAGCTGCCGACCCAATTCGTCGTGTCGCAGCTGCAGAAGGTGGGCTTCAGCGCGAACACCAGCGTGCAGCCCTTCGCGACCGCGCAGGCCAGCTTCAACTCCGGTGTGCACAACCTCGGTTCGTTCGGCTACTACGGCGCGGACCCGTACCTACTGAACATCTGGGTCAACTCGAACGCGATCAAGTCCGGGTTCAACTGGTCGCACTACGCCAACCCGGCGATCGACAAGCTGATCGCCGACGCGAACTCGACGGCCGCCGACGCGACCCGCAACAGCCTCTACGAACAGGTTGGCGGCATCCTGATGCGGGACTCGATGTACCTGCCGCTGTGGGACGTGGCAGGCGCCTTCACGCTGTCTCCCAAGGTGAAGAACCTGCACCAGACCCTCAACGGCTACCTGGCGTTCCACAGCGCCACCGTCGGCTGATGGCGCTGTTCGTGCTGCGCCGGCTCGGCGCCGCCGTACCGGTCGTCATCGGCATCACCCTGATCGCGTTCGTGCTCGTCCACGTCGTACCGGGTGATCCGGCGAAGGTGATCCTGTACGGCGCCAACGCCTCGCCGGAGCAGATCGCCGCGTTGCGTCAGCAGCTGGGTCTCGACGATCCGTGGTGGCGGCAGTACGCCGACTTCGCGGTCCAGTTGCTGCACGGCAACCTGGGTACGTCGTTCCTCACCCAGAACTCGGTGGCCTACGAGTTGTTGTCCCGCGCGCCCAGCACGGTGGTTCTGACCGCGGCGTCGATGCTCGTGGCGGTGCTGGTCGGTGTACCGCTCGGGCTGGTCGCGGGGATGCGGCCGGGGTCGGTCCTCGACGCGGTGGCGCGGGCTGTCTCGTTCGCCGGGGTGGCCGTGCCGTACTTCTTCCTGGCGCTCCTGCTCGTCCTGCTGTTCAGCGTGAAGCTGCAGCTGCTGTCCGCGATCGACGACGGCACCGCGAAGAGCCTGATACTGCCTGCTGTCTCGCTCGGCTGGGGGTACGCGGCGATCCTGACTCGGCTGGTCCGGGGCCGGGTGATCGAGGAGATGCGAAGCGACTACGTGAAGTCGGCCCGGGCGCGGGGGAGCGGGGAGTGGCGTGTTCTTTTGCGGCATGTGCTGCGGAACTCGTCGGTGCCTGCGGTGACCACGATCGGCCTGCAGTTCGGCAACATCCTGACTGGTGCGGCGATCACCGAGGTGATCTTCGGCCGGGCCGGACTGGGGAGCTTCCTGGCCACCTCGATCACCAGCAAGAACATCCCGGTCGTGCAGGGGGCGGTGGTGGTGATCGGCCTCGCGTACGTCCTGATCAACCTGGTGGTGGATCTGATCGTCGGCGCCGTCGACCCGCGCACCCGTCAGGAGGCCGCCGCATGAGCCGCGTGAAATGGCTCCCGCTGGGGCTGGCGCTCCTGCTGGTGTTCCTGTTGCTCGTCGCGCCGGGCGTCCTCACGCACGTCGACCCGGTGGCGACCGGCGACGCCCATCTCGAGGGCCCGAGCGGCAGCCACTGGTTCGGAACGGATCTGCTCGGCCGGGATGTCTACAGCCGGACCGTGTACGGCGCTCGTCCGGTGCTGCTCGCCAGCTTCCTCGGCGTGCTGCTCGCGACTGCGTCCGGGGTGGCGATCGGTGTGCTGGGCGGCGTCGCGCCACGGTGGCTCAACGCCGTGGTCATGCGGCTGGTGGACGTCTTCCTGGCGCTGCCGGTGCTGCTCATCGCGCTGATCCTGATCGCCACCGCGGGGTCGGGAGTCCGCAGCATCGTTCTGGCGATCGGGATTGCGTTCACGCCCGGATTCGCGCGCGTGGTCGAGTCCTCGGTTCGCCGGCTGCGCAAGGCGGAGTACGTCGAAGCCGCCCGGGTGTTCGGCTCGACCGCCCTGCGGACCTCGTGGCGGCACCTCCTGCCCAACCTGCTGACCGAAGTCGTCGTGCTGGGCAGCAGCGCGATCGGCTGGGGCGTACTGACGGCGACCACGCTGAGCTTCCTCGGCCTCGGGGTGAAGCTGCCGGCACCCGACTGGGGCAGCGACCTGGCTGCGGGCGCCACCAACCTGGCGGATGCCTGGTGGCTGTCGACGTTCCCCGGCCTGGCCATCATGGCGACCATCCTGCTCGCGAACTTCTCCGGCGACCACCTGATGCGGCTGCTCGATCCGCGAGCCGGGATCCGGCTCGGACGCAGCTTCCGCCGGCTCGCCACCCAGCTCTCCCGTCCTGGAGGTGACACCGCGCATGAGCCTGCTTGAGGTGACCGGCCTGCGGACCGCGATCGACACACCACGAGGCCGGATCCATCCGGTCGACGGGGTCAGCTTCGCCGTCGAGGCGGGCCAGACCCTGGGGGTGGTCGGCGAGTCCGGTTCCGGCAAGACGATGACCGGGATGTCGATCATGCGGCTGCTGCCGCCCGGTGGTGCGATCACGGGCGGCTCGGTCCGGCTGGCCGGCGAGGAGCTGACCACGCTGGACGAACCGGCGATGCGCCGGCTCCGCGGCAGCCGGATCGCGATGATCTTCCAGGACCCGCTGACCTCGTTGAACCCGGTCCGTACGATCGGCAGCCAGCTGCGCGAGGCCTACCGGATCCACGTCGACGGCAGCCGGGCCGCCGCCACGGCCCGCGCCACCGAGGTCCTCGGACTGGTCGGGATGCCGCGGCCCCGCGAGCGGCTCGACGACTACCCGCACCAGCTCTCCGGCGGGATGCGGCAGCGCGTGATGATCGCGCTCGGCCTGATGTGCGACCCGAAGCTGCTGATCGCCGACGAGCCGACCACCGCGCTCGACGTCTCGATCCAGGCCCAGATCCTGACGCTGATCGACGACCTGAAGTCGCAGCTGTCGATGGGGGTCCTGCTGATCACCCACGACATGGGTGTGATCGCCGAGTACGCCGATCGGGTCGCCGTCATGTACGGCGGCCAGGTCGTCGAGCAGGCGCCGGTCCGGGAGCTGTTCGAGGCGCCGCGGCACCGGTACACGCAGGCGCTGCTGGCCGCGATGCCGACCCTGGAACTCGACCGGAACGCGCAGCTCGCCACGATCCCGGGCGCCCCGCCGACGCTGCTGGACCTCGCGCCGGGGTGCCGGTTCGCGCCGCGATGCGCCTTCGCGCAGGACGACTGCCGGGCGACCGACCCTGCCTTGACGGGCAACGAGCACGCACACACCTGTTGCCATCCGGCCGACGGCGGGCTGGTGTCGACCGGTACCGCCCGCGGGCCCGCGCGGGAGCCGCGGGGAGCGGACTCGCTGGTGCAACTGTCCGACGTGCACAAGCGGTTCAGGGTGCGGGCGAACCGCTCCGTGCAGGCGGTCGGCGGTGTGACCCTCACCATCGCGGCCGGCGAGACCCTCGGCATCGTGGGGGAGTCGGGCTGCGGCAAGACCACCCTCGGGCGGATGCTCGTCGGTCTGGAGCGGCCGAGCGACGGATCGGTCAGCTTCGACGGCCGGGATCTGTCGGCACAGACGCGGGCCGGATTCCGGAGGCGGCGGCGCGATCTGCAGATGATGTTCCAGGACTCGGCGGCCGCGCTCGATCCGCGCATGACCGTCGCCGCGCTGATCGCGGAACCCCTGGTGGCGCAAGGCGTCGGTACCCGGCGAGAGCGCCGTCATACGGTCGCCGAACTCCTCGACGCCGTCGGCCTGCCGCCGGACGCGGCGGAACGGTACCCGCACGAGTTCTCCGGTGGTCAGCGGCAACGGATCGCGATGGCCAGGGCGCTGGCGCTGCGGCCGAAGGTGATCGTCGCGGACGAGCCCGTCTCCGCGCTGGACGTGTCGGTCCAGGCTCAGATCCTGAATCTGATGAGGTCCCTGCAGCAGCGGTTCGGGCTCACGTACGTCGTGATCTCGCACGACCTGTCGCTGCTGAAGTACCTGGCCGACCGGATCGGGGTCATGTACCTCGGCCGGCTCGTCGAACTCGGGCCCGGCGAGGAGGTCTACAGCGCGCCCCGCCACCCGTACACGGCGGGGCTGATCAACGCGATCCCCGTGCCGGACACGGCCCGCGCCCGGCACGGCGCACAGCGGTCGACGGGTCTCGGCGGAGAGTTGCCGTCGGCGATCGATCCACCGAGCGGCTGCCATTTCCGAACCCGTTGCCCGCTCGCGACCGAGCGCTGCGGCGCGGAGGTTCCGGTACTGCAGACAGATGAGGGCCCGCACGCCGTCGCCTGTCACCATCCCCTGACCACCCACGTCCTGACGCCGGCGAGGTAGACCATGGACCACAAGCTGGATGCCACCCCCGAGACCACCGTGGACGTGTTCAGCGCCGAACATGCCCCGGTGCTGACGATCGATCCCGGCGACACCGTGATCGTCCATTCGCTGGACGCGTCGGGGTATCTCACGCCGCAGACCACGCCCGGTGAGCAGCAGCCGAGAATGTTCGCCGAGGCACGCGGTCATTGCCTGACCGGGCCGATCGCGGTCCGCGGCGCCGAGCCCGGAGACGTACTGGCGATCACGCTGGAAACCCTCGTCCCGGACCCCTGGGGCTGGACCGTCGCCGGAGCCTTGAAATCGCCGATCACCGAGCGTCTGGGCGTCACCGACCAACCGTCCTGGCTGCTCTGGGACCTGGACCCCGACGCCGCCACCGGCACCTGCAACGGCGGATTCACCCGGGCGCTCGCGCCGTTCCTCGGCGTCATCGGTGTAGTGCCGGAGGCGACCGGTGAGCACTCGACGATCCCGCCGCGCGCCGTCAGCGGCGGCAACATCGACTGCAAGGAACTGGTCGCCGGGTCGTCGCTCTACCTGCCGGTCGCGGTCGCCGGCGCCCTTCTGAGCGTCGGCGACGGTCACGCCGCGCGGGGCGACGGAGAGGTCGGCGGGACGGCGATCGAGTGCCCGATGACGACCACGCTGACTGTAGACGTGGTGCCGGATCGGCCGATCGGGTCGATCCACGCGGAGTCGCCGGCCGGCCGGATCACCTTCGGGTTCGACGCCGATCTGAACGTCGCGACCGGCGATGCCCTGGACGCGATGGTGCGCTGGATGCAGGTCGTCCTCGACGTGGACAAGAGCACCGCCCTGGCCCTTGCCAGCACCGCTGTCGACCTACGCGTCACCCAGGTCGCCAATCAGACCTGGGGCGTGCACGCACTGCTCCCGGCCGGCGTCCTCGCATGACGACCGGTGTCTTCGCGCTCGGAGACCTGCCCGTGGAGCGCGGCGGGGTGATCCGCGACGCGAAGCTCAGCTGGCGGACGTACGGGACGTTGTCACCGGCGCGGGACAACGTCGTCGTCTACCCGTGCAGCTACGGCGCGACGCACCAGACGCAGGACTGGCTGATCGGCCGGGACGGCGTACTGGACCCGGATCGATGGTTCGTGGTGATTCCGAACATGTTCAGCAACGGCCTGTCCTCGAGCGCGTCGACGGACCCCGGGTTTCCGCCGCTCGTGACGATGGCCGACAACGTCCGGGCGCAGTACCGGCTGCTCACCGAGCAGTTCGGGGTCACCCGGGTCGCGGCAGCGTACGGGTTCTCGATGGGCGCCGGTCAGGCGTACCACTGGGCCGCTCTCTACCCGGACTTCGTCGAGCGTGCGATCGTCGTCTGCGGTAGTGCCCGGACGTCCGTGCACAACCGGGTCTTCCTCTCCGGGCTGCTGCGGATCCTCGAAGCTGCTCCCGAGTGCGACGGCCGCGGGCGGTTCAGCGCGGAGCCGGTCGCCGCCAAGCGTGCCTTCGCCCACGTGTACGCCGGGTGGGGCCTGAGCCAGGACTTCTACCGGGCCGGGCTGTTCGAGTCGGTTCTCGGGGCGCCGGATCTCGACACGTACCTGCAGACCGATTGGGTCGACCGCTTCGCCGAGGGGGCCGCGGCGGACCAGTACGCGCAGGCGCTGACCTGGCTCGCCGCGGACATCAGCACGTCGTACGACGGCGACCTGCCCGCGGCGCTCGGCGCGATCACGGCGCGCGTCCTGCTGATGCCGTCGGCGACCGACCTGTACTTCCGGACCGCGGACAACGAGCTGGAACTGGCGTCGCTGCGGAAGGCCGAGCTGGTGGAGATCCCGAGCATCTGGGGACATCGAGCGGGCGCACCGCGCGGCATCCCGGCCGAGCTGGACTTCCTGCGATGGCACGTGCGGGACTGGCTCGAGAACTGAAGGGACCTGTCGATGAGCTACGAAATCCTGCCGCCGGCCCGTGAAGGGCGTGTGCCGTTCTCCGAGGGCCAGACCTGGTACCGGATCACCGGGAACCTCGAGTCCGGCGTCACTCCGCTGGTGGTCGCGCACGGCGGTCCCGGAGCGACGCATCAGTACCTGCTGTCGTTGACCGCGTTCGCGGATCCCGACGGTCCGGCGCGGCCGGTGATCCACTACGACCAGCTCGGCTGCGGGAACTCGACGCATCTGCCCGGCGCGGATCCGTCGTACTGGACCGTCGACCTGTTCCTCGCCGAGCTCGACAACCTGCTCGGTCACCTCGGCGTCGCGGACGACTACCACCTGCTCGGTCAGTCGTGGGGCGGAATGCTGGCAGCGGAGCACGCGGTACGCCGCCCCGCCGGGCTGAAACGGCTCGTCATCTCGAACTCGCCGGCCTCTATGCCGTTGTGGAGCGAGGCTGCGGCAGGACTGCGCGCCGACCTGCCACCCGGTGTCGACACGACGCTCCGGATCCACGAGGACGCGCGGACGACGGACTCACCGGAGTACGCCGCCGCGATGAAGGTGTTCTACGACCGGCACGTCTGCCGAGTGGTGCCGAACCCGCCCGAGGTGGCCGCGGCGTTCGCGTCGATCGAGAAGAATCCGACCGTCTACCACACGATGAACGGGCCGAGCGAGTTCCACGTGGTCGGGAGTCTGCGGAGCTGGTCTGTCGTGGACCGCCTGCCGCGGATCGACGTGCCGGTGCTGGTGATCTCGGGCGCGTACGACGAAGCTCAGCCGGTCTGCGTCGCGCCGTACGCGGAGCTGATCCCCGGCGCCCGCTGGGAGGTCTTCGAGAAGTCCAGCCACCTGCCGAACGTCGAGGAGCCGGACCGCTACGTCGCCGTGGTCGAGTCCTTCCTCCGCGGCGGACGCTGAGGGACGGCTACCCTCGGACTGTGTCTTCTGCCGTGCCGGTCGAGCTGCTCCCGCACCTGCGGCGGGCGCGAGATGTTGCTGACCGCAACTATGCCGAGCCGCTCGACCTGGCCGCGCTGGCGGCCGCGGCCGGTGTCTCGAAGTACCACTTCCTGCGGTGCTTCGCGGCGACGTACGGCGAGACGCCGATGCAGTACGTGACGCGGCGGCGGATCGAGCGCGCGACCGATCTGCTCCGGGCGACCAACCTGACCGTGACCGAGGTCTGCGGGCTGGTCGGGTACAGCAGCCTCGGGTCGTTCTCGCAGCGGTTCACCGAGCTGGTCGGGATGCCGCCGACGCAGTACCAGCGGACCCGGGGCGGCGCGCGGATCCCTGGCTGTTTCGTGTTCATGCTCGGACTGAATTCCGCAATTCCGGAGAAGCCGGCCGGGGAGTCCGGGGCCTAACGTCGTACCGACGCCGGATCTCCAGGAGGAACTTGTGATCACCAACATCAGCCTGATCAGCGTGTTCGTCGACGACATCGACGAGGCGCTGGCGTTCTACACCGGCAAGCTCGGGTTCGTGCTGAACAGCGATGTGAAGCTGCCCGGCTTCCGCTGGTGCACGGTGCACCACGCCGATCATCCCGAGCTGGAGCTGCAGCTCGCGCTGCCGGGTCCGCCGCTCGACGAGGAGTCCACGGCGGCGGTCAAGCGGATGATGGCGAAGGGCACGATGCACGGGTTCGGCATCGCCACCGACGACTGCCGCAAGACGTTCGCCGAGCTGACGGCCAAGGGGGTCGAGTACATCCAGGAGCCGTCGGACCGGCCGTACGGCGTGGAGGCGGTGCTGCGGGACAACTCGGGGAACTGGCTCGTCCTGGTGGAGCAGCGGCCGTACACGGCGGAGGACTTCACCTGAGATGCTGACCGGATGGACATCACAGTCGATCCGGTCGGGCTGACACCGCCCTACGAGCAGGTCCGCTCGCAGATCGAGGCGCTGATCCGGGCCGGCGAACTGGCCCGCGGGACCCGGCTGCCGACCGTACGCCAGTTGTCGCTCGACCTCGGGCTGGCGGTGAACACCGTTGCCCGCGCCTACAAGGAGCTGGAAGCCGACCAGCTGGTCGAGACCCGGGGCCGCAACGGCACCTTCGTCCTGGCCTCGCGCAGCCAGATCAACGACGCGGCCACCCACACTGCCGCCGCCAGCTTCGCCCGCACCGCCCGCGAAGCCGGCCTGTCCCTGGCGGAAGCCACCCAGATCCTCAACCAAGCCTGGTAGCCACCACGTCGCCGCCTTGCCGCGAGACGACGTAGAGACCGGCGCGCTCCAGTTCGGCCTGCAGCGCTTCGGGGCGCAGGTGGCGGCGGTGGGGGAGATACCAGATGCTGTCGAGGTGGACCGCGTCGGCGGTCGGGGCAGTGGTCTTCTGGTAGCAGATGCCGGTCGTGGCGTCGTACCGGAAGTCGTCCTCGTAGAAGCGGTTCGGGTCGTACATGGCGGTCGAGAGGATGTAGCGGCCGTTCGGTTTCAGGCGGTCGTGTACGGCCGCGAGGACGCGGGAGCGGTCCGCGTCCGTGACGATCGACTGGAGACAGTAGCTGTCGAGCACCATGTCGTACTGCTTGGTCGTCGCAGGCATGGCGCAGACGTCCTGTACGGCGAAGTTGACGTCCAGGCCGCGTTCCCGCGCGAAACGCCGGGCCAGCCGGATCGCTTCGGGGATCAGGTCGATCGCGTCGACGCGGAAGCCGCGTTCGAGGAAGGCCCGGTTCGGGAAGACCTCGAAGTCGCCGGTGCGGTCCTCCTCGAAGAGGTCGTTCCACTGGGTCAGGCCTTCGCGTTCGACTCGCCGGTAAGCCGCCAGGTGCTCGGGGTGGTAGTACCGCACCCCGCTTACTATGGCTCGCCGCCGGACGGCGGGCCAGTCGTTTTGGAGGGCGGGCGGATGAGCGAGGAGACCGAGTCGGCGCGGAGCCGCGCAGCCGAGGACGCGGCTGAGAACGCCGCTGTGGAAGCTGCCTACCGGCTCCGGGAGGACGCCGAGGAGACGACGTCCGATCCGGCGGTCCAGCAGGAGTGGATCCGGCAGTCCAACCTGATCTACGGCGGCCTCGGCGCCGCCGGGCTGGTCGTCGTACAACCGTTCCTGACCACGTCCCCACTCGACCTGACCGCGACGATCTGCGTGGTCGCCTTCGCCGTCTCGATCCCGCTGCTCGCGGCCCTCCTGGTCCTGAACAGCCAGGAAGCGTTCCGCCGCCAGGTGACCAGCTCCCGGCTGGTCAGCGTCGCCAAGACCCTGGCGGAGGGCTCCGCCTTCGTAGGCCTCACCGCAGCCTTCTGGCACATCTCCCTCCCCGCCGGCATCACCTTCCTGGCCGCCGGCATCTTCGCCGTCGGCGTCCACTCCGCCGGCTACACCAAGCTCGAGTACGACGGCTCCTTCCGCTCCCGCTTCACCCGTCGCAAGGCGTCTGACGGAAACGATTCCAGAAGTCTGGGCTGAGGTATGTACACGCTCTCCTGGGGTTGCTAGATTCCGGGCTGATTTGACATCGATGTCAACCTCAGGGAGTGGTCGCGATGGTTTCGAGACGTACGTTCCTGGCGGGTGGCGGCGCGGTGGCGGCCGGTGGGTTCGGGGTGGTCCCGATGCTCGCGGGCGAAGCACACGCCGCAGTTTCATCGACGTCCGGCAGCCCCGCTCGGCTGCTGCCGGTGTTCAACCGCCCAAGGCACCTGGATTACGGCGACGTCAGCAAACTCAGCGGGGGAGATCAGACCCTGCTGACAACGTTGCAAGGCATCGTCAACCGTACTGAGCCGGAGTTGTACTTCATCTACGACACCGGAACCGAGAGCGTGCCGGACGCCCGCTGGCTGTCCGACATGCGCCTGCCGAAGAAGGAGTACCAGAACCCGCTCGACCTGGTCGCGAAGTACCGCGGCCGGATCCGCGGCGCGATCGTGCACGACCCGGCCGTACCGGACTCGCTGAACGTGGCGACGACGCTCGCCGGCCTCGAGAACGCGGTCGTCGCCGACGCCGACCAGGCCAAGGCCCACGGGCTGCGGATCGTGAAGGACCTGCGCGGGATGTTCGACGACGACCGCGTGAAGACGTACCGCTGGCAGCTCGACAACCTGTTCGGCAAGGTCACGCACAAGCTGCTCGCCGGCCTCCCGCCGACCCGCGTGGTCGACGTCGAGGGCGTCCAGTGGCTGGAGATCGCCCGCGAGACCCAGCAGATCCGCGACTCGTCGAACCGCGGCACGTACAACCTGGACGTCTCCGCCAAGCTCGGCAAGGAAGCCGTCTACGTCCGGTTCGCCGACTCGTTCACCGACGACGGCTGGGGCGCCTCGGTCCGGCACGTGGTGGTGACGGCCAACGGCGCCGAGATCGCCCGCTTCGAGCCGAACAGCCCGGAGGAGGCGCCGTACCTGTTCGACGGCTCGCACTCGTCGATCGGCGGCGAGGCCAACCGCTTCGCCGACGGCGGCAACTACTGGATCTACCGCTTCGAACCGCCAGCGGGTACGACGTCCCTCATCGTCACCGTGGAGATGTGGAACCAGTACCTGGTGTCCGCGACCGACACGTCGCCGACCCGTGTCGAGCCGTTCCCGTACTTCCGCGACTACGTGGTGGCGACCAAGGCCCTGGTGAGTTGGCTGCCGCCGGGTGGTGCGACGGGCGACCTGCTCATCGAGCACTACGCGAAGTACCCGACGCTGGCGCCGTACATGGGCTGGTTCGCGAACGACGTCTCCGGTGAGTGGGACGGCGTCGATCTCGCGAGCAAGGGCGGTTCGCCGGTGGTCGCGGCCGACTTCTACATGAACGGCACCGTGCACGCCGGCACCGCGGACCCGATCTCCGACAAGCCCCGGCCGATCCGGCGCATCGACAAGCCGAAGAACAAGGTCTACGTGACGCTGACCTTCGGCGAGGGCGACAACATCCAGTACTGCCAGCGCCGGCTGCGGGAGATCTGGGACGACCCGAAGCGCGGCCAGGTGCCGACCAACTGGACGATCAGCCCGCTGCTGGCCGAGTCGGGCCCCAACATCTACAGCTACTTCCAGCGCACCGCGACCGCGAACGACCTGCTGGTCTGCGGCCCGTCCGGCGGCGGGTACACGTACCCCGCCTCGTGGAAGCCCGACGAGCTCACGGAGTACCTGAAGATGACCGGCTCGTTCATGCGCCGGACCGCGCTGGACGTGATCTACGCGTACAGCGGCCGCGAGAACAACACCTGGGTCCCGCTGTCCAAGGAGATCGCCGAGGGGTTCGCCGAGTACACGCCGACCAAAGGGATCATGCAGACCTGGGATGGCGATCCGCTCACCGTCCGGCAGGGCGGCATCCCGATCACCGGCGGCTGGGGCGCGCCCGGCAAGGCGGCGGAGTTCAAGGCTGCGCTGGACCGGCGGATCGCGGACTGGGACGGTGCGAGCCCGCTGTTCGTGTCGGGCCTGATCGGCGCCTGGTCGTGGACGCCGTCCGACATGGCCGAACTCGGGCCGCTGCTCACCGATCCGTACGAGCTGATCCTCGCGAACAGCTTCTACGACCTGCTCAACCGAGTGCTTCCCTAGGCCGGGAGGCGCGGCCGCCCGGGTGGGATCGGGCGGCCGCTGGGAGGGCGGTCACCAGTGGTGGGCGACGTCCACCACGAGCCGGGAGGCCGAGCCCGGCCCCGCGAGCGTGAAGACCCGGAACGGGAGCCGGGCGCGGACGCCCAGCCCGATCGTCGTCTGACCCTCGAAGCTCCCGGCGAACGCAACCTGCCGGAACGTGCCGTACCCGGTCACGTTCGCCAGTTCGCGCCGGTTCGCCGGTGCGTACGTCGTCGTGCCCGACGTGCTGTACGACGGTGCGCGCACGACCACCTGCAGACGGGCGCTGCCGCGCAACGGCACCGCGAAGCCGGATCCGTCCTGGCGCACGGTGCCGACGTACCGGACGTCGTACCCGGCCGCGCGGCCCTTCAGGTCGATGACGAGCCGGTCGAAGCACGCGTGCCGGCCGGTGCGGACGTTCGTCAGCGGGGACTGCACCATCCGGCTGTTGGCCTCGGGCAACGATCCCCAGCCCGTCGGGCAGGAGACGGACGCGGAGGTGGCCTGGGCGGCGGTTCGGGGGGCGGCGGACGATCCGGCGACGGACGGGACCGCGAAGGCCGCGGCCGGGACTGCCAGCAGTGCGACCGCGGTGAGGATCGCCTTGGGGGTGATGTGGTGCATTCTCATGGTGTCCCCCCTTCAAGGACTTACTCGTTGGACGCCCGAAGGCCCTGGTTGGTTGACTTCGCAGATGACGCCTGACGAACTTCTCGACGTGTTCCACCGCCGGATCCGGCTGCCGGACGCGGATGCGATCCCCGGCTGGAAACAGGAGCACGAGGGTCTGGTCCATCGGTCGTACGTCGAGGGGCCGGACGGGGCCGGTTTCGTGGAGGCCCCGCGCGGCCTCGGGGACGATCCGGACGCGGTGATCGCGCGGGAGGTGGCGTTCTTCCGGGAGCGCGGCCTGCCGTTCGAGTGGAAGACGTACGCGTACGACGAGCCGGCCGACCTCGGTGAGCGGCTGGTTCGTGCGGGGTTCGTGCCGGGGGATCCGGAGACGCTGATCCTCGGCGAGGTGGACCGGATCCTGGAGCGGCCGTCGGCGTTGCCGTCGAAGGTCCGGCTGCGCGAGGCCGACGGGCCGCAGGACTACCAGCGGATCGCCGAACTCACCCACAGCCTGTGGGACAGCGGGCTGGCGCGGATCGTGGAGCAGTTGCAGGGTGAGGCGCGGATGTTCCCGGACCGGCTGTCGGTCTTCCTGGTCGAAGACGCGCTGAAAGGTGCGCAAGGCTCGGCCGTCTCCGCCGCGTGGGTGCGGTTCCACCCGGGGACCGGGTTCGCCAGTCTGTGGGGCGGCGGCACCCTGCCGCAGTGGCGGCGTCAGGGCCTGTATTCGGCTCTGCTCGTGCACCGCGCGCGGCTGGCGAAGGACCGTGGCTACGAGTTCCTCCGGGTCGACGCCTCCGAGGACTCCCGCCCGATCCTCCAGAAACTCGGCCTGCACGCGGTCACCCGAACCACGCCGTACGAATGGACGCCGTAACACACCGGACCTGACGCGCGGAACGACCGGCCGAGGCTGTACGTTGCCTGCATCATGGCCCTGAAAATCGCTTCCCGCTTCCGCCGGCTGCTGCAGCGCCCCGGCTCGATCGATCTCGGCCCGTACGAACGGCTCACCCAGCTGGTCGGCGAGGCGGAGGAATCGGTCCTCTCCCTGACCGACGAAGAGCTCACCGAGGCGGTCGCGGAGCTGCGGACCACCGGCGGGCTGCACGAGGACGAGCAGATCGAGTTCCTCGCGCTGGCGCGGGACGCGGGCAAGCGGGCGATCGGCGAGCGCGCGTTCGACGGCCAGGTCGTCGGCGCGCTCGCGATGCTGCAGGGCCGGATCGTCGAGATGGCCACCGGTGAGGGCAAGACGCTGGCCGGCGCGATCGCCGCGGCCGGGTATGCCGTCGGCGGTCGTCGGGTCCACGTGCTGGCGGTCAACGACTACCTGGCCAAGCGCGACGCCGAGTGGATGGGCCCGGTGTACGAGCTGCTCGGCGTCACCGTGTCGCACGTCGGCCAGGCGTCCACTCCGCAGGAGCGCCGCGAGGCGTACCAGGCGGAGGTCTGCTATGTCCCGGTCAGCGAGATCGGCTTCGACGTGCTGCGGGACCGTCTCGTCACCGACGTGGCGGACCGGGTCACCGTCGAGCCGGACGTGGCGCTCGTCGACGAGGCCGACTCGGTGCTGATCGACGAGGCCCGGGTGCCGATGGTGCTGGCCGGCGCGACCCGCAACGAGGCCCTCGACGACGACGTCGTCCAGCTGGTCCGGACGCTGCGCGCGGGTGTCGACTACGAGATCGACGGCGACGGCCGCACCGTGGCCCTCACCGACCGCGGCACGGACAAGGTCGAGTCGGCCCTCGGCGAACGCGCAGCCGCAGCAGCAACCGAGCCGGCGACCGAGACAGCTGAGGCAGCCGAGGCAGTCGAGGCAGTTGAGGCCGACGAGACAGCTGAGGCCGACGAGGCAGCTGAGGCCGACGAGGCAGCTGAAGGCGACGAGCCGGCTGAGGACGTGGACGGCGAGGCTGAGGTTGCGGCCGAGCCCGAGCGTCCGAAGTACAACCTGTACGACGACGAGAACCTCGACCGGCTGACCCAGATCAACGTCGCGCTGCACGCCGAGGTGCTGCTGCGCAAGGACGTCGACTACCTGGTCCGCGACGGCAAGGTCAGCCTGATCAACAACAACCGCGGCCGGATCGCGAAGCTGCAGCGCTGGCCCGACGGTCTGCAGGCCGCCGTCGAGGCGAAGGAAGCGGTGCCGGTCAGCGACTCCGGCGAGGTGCTCGACAGCATCACCGTGCAGGCGCTGATCAAGCGTTACAAGTCGCTGTGCGGCATGACCGGTACGGCCGTCGTGGTCGGGGAGTCGCTGCAGGAGTTCTACGACGTCGAGGTCGCCGTCGTCCCGCCGAACAAGCCGAACATCCGCAAGGACGACCCGGACCGGCTGTACCTGACCGTCGCCCAGAAGAACGAGGCACTGGTCAAGCACATCGGCGAGGTGCACGAGACCGGCCGGCCGATCCTGATCGGGACGCACAGCGTCGAGGAGTCCGAGCAGCTCAGCGACCAGCTCGCGGCGGCCGATATCGAGCACGTCGTCCTGAACGCGAAGAACGACGCCGAGGAGGCGGCGATCATCGCGGAGGCCGGCGTGCCGGGCACGGTGACCGTGTCGACCCAGATGGCCGGCCGCGGTACCGACATCCGGCTCGGCGGCAAGGACGAGACGCACGACAAGGACAAGGCCATCGAGCTCGGCGGCCTGTACGTGATCGGTACCGGTCTGCACGCGTCGCGACGGCTGGACGACCAGCTGCGCGGTCGCGCCGGGCGGCAGGGCGACCCGGGCGGATCGCTGTTCTTCGCGTCGCTCGCCGACGAGCTGGTGACGCGGTACTCGGTCTCGTCCGGTCTCCGGCCGCACCCGGACGAGACCGGGCGACTGACCGACCGCAAGTCGATCGGGATGCTGGAGCACGCGCAGCGGGTCGCGGACGGAGCCAATGCCGAGCTGCACCGGACCACGTGGCAGTACAACCGGCTGACGGGGCAGCAGCGCGCGATCCTGCTCGAGACCCGCGAGAAGGTGCTGACCGAGGATCTGGCCGCGACCGAGCTGGCCGAGCGTGCCAAGGAGCGGTACGACGAGCTGGTCGACGAGGTCGGCGAGGACGTGGTGAAGAGCGCGGCGCGGCGGATCGCGCTGCGGCACCTGGACCGGCGCTGGACCGACCACCTGGCCTACCTCGCGGACCTGCGCGAGGGCATCCACCTGCGCTCGCTGGCCGGCGGCATCGTGCACCTGAAGCCGATCGACGAGTTCAACAAGTCGGCGATCGCGTCGTTCGACACGCTGATCGAGGACGCCTGGAAGGACGCGGCCGAGACGTTCGCGGACGCCGAGATCGGCTCCGACGGCCTGAACGAGGAGGCCAGCGGGATCCCGCGGCCGACCGCGACCTGGACGTACCTGGTCAACGACAACCCGTTCGGCACCGAGGCCGACCGGATCCTCGGCCGCCTCCGGAACGCGATCAAGCCGGAGTCGGGCGCCGAGCCCGAGGAGATCCTCGCCGAGGAGTTCGACGCGGACGAGCTCCCCGAGGAACTGCGCGACCTCGACGACGAGGACCTCCCCGAGGAGCTCCGCGGGGCCGAAAGCGACGATGACGACGCTGACGACGACGAGGCTGCGAAGAAGAAGGACTGAGACTTTGGTCTAGGGGTGAACAGCCGTCGGCTCGATGCCGGCCGGCGGCAGCCTCGGCGAAGCTCGCTGCATGCCCACGCACAGAGGCCCCTGGCTGCTCGTCGTCGACATCGCCCTCCCGCTCGCGCTGTTCTACGGTCTCAAGGCGCTCGGAGCGAGTGACCTGACCGCACTGGTCGTCGGTGTGGTCCCAGGGCTGATCAGTTCGGCGGTCTCGCTGGCGCGCACCCGGCGTACCGACCTGCTCGGGATGGCCGTGGTGATCAGCATGGCGGCGAGCACGGTCGTCGCGGTGATGGGTGGGGACGCACGCCTGCTGCTGGTCCGCAACGCGTGGATCAGCCTGCCGTTCGCGGGCATCACCTTGTGGTCGCTGCGGCACCCGCAACCGATGACGTACGTCGTGACCCGGGCGCTGTTCGCGCGCCGGGCCGCGGTGCTGGACCGGCTCTGGGAGACGAACGCGCGGTTCCGCGACGCGTGGAAGTGGATCACGGTGTGGTGGGGGATCGCCACGATCATCGACGGGATCGTGCGCGTCGTGGTGGCCTACACGCTCCCGATCTCCGTGGTCCCGGCGACCGACCCGGTGATCACCGTCGCGACGATCGTCGTCCTGCAGGTCCCGACGCTGGTCCTGCTGCGACGCAGCGGAACATGGCACCTCGTGTTCGCCCCTCGGCGTCCTACAGTCGGGTAGGTGACCGACTACGTTACGCAAGACCGCATGCGTGAACTGCTCGACTCCGGCGAGGCGACGCCGATGCTCGCGGAGATGGAGGTCGGTCCGACCTGGTACGCCGGGCGCTGGTGGTACATCCCGGTCGAGGCGGCGGAGGACGCCGACTACCAGCCGGCCGACCCGGAGAAGTCCGAGCGGTTCGACCGGCTCAAACGCCGCGCGGAGGCGGTCGAGCGAGTTCAGGCCGAGCTGGACGGCCGGCAGTGATCCCGCGGGCCGAACGGCGGGAACCCACCCGGGACGAGCTGGCCGCCGCCCAGCAGGTGGTGGACCTGTTCGCCGCTGAGGCCCTTCTGGCCCTCGATCGGTACGAGCGGTCGTACCCGGCGCGGGCGAGCGACCAGGCGCGCAGAACCGCGGACCGGCTCGCGTATTGGTGGCTCCGGCTGGACCTGGACGACGTACGCCTGGATCCGGAGGGGTCCGACGCCGAACAGATCCTGGCCGCGGCGGCCGATCTGTCGCGACCCCGACAACCAATGGGGACTCAGTCTCGAGGAGGCGTCCGCCCAGGCGGTCAACCGGGCCGCGACGGACGGCCGGACGATGCCGACCACCACCGTCGCAGACCTCCGCAAGGAGTTCGAGGACGCGTACGGCGGGCGAGCGGCTGTGCCTGCCCGCGACGACGAGTGGCTCGGGCAGTCCCTGACCCGGCTGGGCCGCGCCTGCGTGCTGCGGGACGTGATCGCCGAGGGGGCGCAGGTCAGGGTCAGTGAGCCGCTGCGGCGGGCTGCCGACGACCTGGTCCGCCAGGGGCAGCAGTTCATGGACGATCGCCGTTACCTCGCCCGGAAGCAGGAGGCGCCGATCGACCGGCGTCCGACGCTCCTTCGGCAGGCGAGGATCACCGGGGCGTTCTTCGCCTACAGCGCGGGAGTGGGGCTGACCGGTGCGCCGCTCTGGGCCGAGGTGGCGATGCGGGTGCCGGCGATCGCGCTGTACGTCAAAGGAACCACCGATGCCTGGCGGGACCACGACCAGGCTGTCGCGACCCGGCTCGATCCCGCGCAGGCCCAACTGCGTTCCGTACGCAAGGGCATCGCCGATTCGCTCGACACCCCGCCGCCGGCGACTCGCCGTGACGCCCGCAGCCTTCGCAGCTCGCACAACCGACCCGGCGGGCCCAGCCGGTAGCCGCGTCGCCGGATGGGAGATCTGTCGGCGGGCCTGGTTAGGCTTCTGGCGTGAGTGATGGGTTGTTCGATCTTCCTGGTGCGCCGGCGCCTGCCCGCGGTGGCGGCAGTCTGGCGGACATGGACCACACGGCGGCGCCGCTGGCGGTGCGGATGCGGCCGCGGAGCCTCGACGAGCTGGTCGGTCAGCAGCACCTGCTGGCGCCGGGCTCGCCGTTGCGGCGGCTCGTGGAGGGCGACCAGCCGATGTCGCTGCTGCTGTGGGGTCCCCCGGGGACCGGGAAGACCACGATCGCGGCGGTCGTGTCGCATCAGACCAACCGGAAGTTCGTCGAGCTGTCGGCGGTCACCGCGGGGGTGAAGGACGTGCGGCAGGTGATCGACGGCGCGCGCCGGGACCTGTCCCGCGCATCCGGCGCGGTCGAGACCGTGCTGTTCATCGACGAGGTCCATCGCTTCACCAAGGCCCAGCAGGACGCGTTGCTTCCCGGTGTGGAGAACCGCTGGGTCACCCTGGTCGCGGCCACGACCGAGAACCCCTTCTTCAGCGTCATCTCACCGCTGCTGTCCCGCAGTCTGCTGCTCACGCTCGAGTCGCTCACGGACGACGACATCTCCACCCTGCTCGACCGCGCGCTCGTCGACGAACGCGGGCTGGACGACGAGTTCGAGCTCGCGGCCGACGCCCGCGACCACCTGCTCCGGATGGCCGGCGGCGACGCCCGCCGCGCCCTCACCTACCTGGAGGCCGCGGCCGGCGGAGCCCGCGCCAAGCACGAGCAAGCGCTGAAGTACGCCTCGGCCGAGCAGGACGAGCAGGACGAGCCGGCCGAGCAGGACACTGCCGAGCGGGCGGTGATCGATCTCGTCACGTTGGAGACGGCCGTCGACCGGGCCGCCGTGCGGTACGACCGGGCCGGAGACCAGCACTACGACGTGGCATCGGCGCTGATCAAGTCGATCCGGGGATCCGACGTCGACGCCGCGATGCACTACCTGGCCCGGATGATCGAGGCGGGGGAGGACCCGCGGTTCATCGCCCGCCGGCTGGTGATCTCGGCCAGCGAGGACATCGGCATGGGCGACCCGACCGCGCTCGGCGTCGCCGTCGCGGCCGCGGAGGCGGTCCAGCTGATCGGGATGCCGGAAGCCCGCATCAACCTCGCGCAGGCGGTCGTCGCGCTCGCGCTCGCGCCCAAGTCCAACGCCGTGATCACGGCCGTCGACGCCGCGATCGCGGACGTGAAGGCCGGCAAGGTCGGCCCGGTGCCGCCGCATCTGCGGGACGCGCACTACGCCGGCGCGAAGAAGCTCGGCCACGGCTCGTCGTACCAGTACTCGCACGACGACCCGCGCGGCATCGTCCCGCAGCAGTACGCGCCGGACGTGATCGACGGCACCGACTACTACAAGCCCACCCGCCGCGGCGGCGAGGCGTCGTACGCCGACCGGGTGGCGGCGATCCGGAAGATCCTGCGGGACCGTTAGCGAGTCACCACACACCGTGAGCTTCGATTGAAGCGTATGAATTGGGTAGGCTGCCTCTCGGCCTGGGGGTGAAGGGTTTTCTCGTGAGGCAGTTCCGCCTAGGTCGACATGCACGGAAGTTCGGAGCACGGCACAGCCGTCGGCAGCTACCGCTCCTGAAGCTCGGCGTTCTCGCGGCAGTCGTGGTCGCGGCCGCCGGCGCCTGGTTCTTCGTCCCGACCGGATCGCACAACACCGCCGAGTCGCAGCCGCCGTCCTCTGTCGGCGCCTCGACCCCGCCGGACGGCCGGTCGGAAGGTACGTCGCGGTCGAGCGCCCGGCCGTCGCTCCCGGTCGGCAAACCCCTGCAAGCCGGTACGCCGTGGAGCACGGCCTGGACCCCGGCCACCCCGTGGACAGCGGCCGCGCCGGACAGCTCGACCGCCGGTACGACGACGCCCGGCTCTCCGACCGGGACGACCGGCACCCCGAGCGACCCGGCGACGACAACCCCGACCACCGGCACGACGGGAACCCCGGCGGCGCCGACGACCGCCGCTGCCACGGGCACTCCGTCCACAGGTACCCCGGCAACGGCCGCCCCGAGCACCACCAGCGCCACGCCGAGCACCACCCCGACCACCCCGGCCGTGCCGAGCACGAGCCCGCCGACGTCCGGTACGACGACCGCCACCCCGTCGGCGACCCCGAGCAGCACCCCGGCCGTGGTCTACAAGAACTGCGCCGAGGTCCGCGCCGCCGGCAAGGCGCCGCTGTACCGCGGCGACCCCGGCTACACCGCGGCCCTGGACCGCAACGGCGACGGAATCGCCTGCGAGAACGGGAACTCCTAGGAACTCGCACGTCCCCGGTGCTGCGGTTTGGTGGGGGACTGTGATGTGAGGGATGGTGTCCTGGAGCGGAGTGTGACAGCGCCGCGCGATAAGGTCAGGCGGTCCACAGTGACGCGGAGAGTCGCGCAGAGTCGCGGAGAGTTCGCGTCAGGTCGCATGAGGTCGCTACGGAAGGTGGATCGTTTCCATGAGCGTCGGTGAAGTCGCGGGGCTGATAGCCGCCTGCGCGCTGCTCATCCTGGTGGGTCTGCTGGCCTATCCGATCCTGAAGCTCGGCAAGGTGTTCGACGAGACCCGGATCATGGTGAAGGGCGTCTCCGACTCCAGTGTCCCGCTGCTCGGCGAGGTGACCACCACGGTGGCGACCACCAACGCCCAGCTGGCGAAGGTGGACACGATCACCGACAACGCCACCACCGTGACCACCAACGCGGCCGCGCTGATGTCGCTGTTCTCGGCCACCGCCGGCGGCCCGCTGGTGAAGGCGGCCGCGTTCACGTACGGCGTACGGCGGGCACTCGGTGAGCAACAGCGCAAGGACGTCGCCAAGCGCGTCAAGGACGAGATGAAGGCCGAGCGGAAGGCACGGAAGCGGTGAAGCGGATCTTCTGGCTGATCGTCGGGATCGCCGTCGGCGTCTACGCCGTCACCCGGCTGAAGAAGCGCGCTCAGATCCTCGCGCCGGAGAGCGTCCAGGAGTCCGCGGCCAAGCTGGCCGCCGCGGTCCGGCACTTCGGCGACCAGGTCCGCGAGGGCATGGCCGAGCGGGAGACCGAGCTGCGCGACGCGCTGGGCATCGAGAACACCAACGATCGTGAGGACTACCGGTAACACCCATGGAAACCAGTGAGATCAGGCGGCGGTTCCTGCAGTACTTCGAGGACCGCGGCCACACCGTGGTGCCGAGCGCGCCGCTGCCGTCGCCGGACCCGAACCTGCTGTTCAACGTCGCCGGCATGGCCCAGTTCGTGCCGTACTTCGTCGGCCAGCAGACCCCGCCGTACCCGCGGGCGACCAGCGTGCAGAAGTGCGTGCGGACCCTCGACATCGACGAGGTCGGCAAGACCACCCGGCACGGCACGTTCTTCCAGATGAACGGGAACTTCTCCTTCGGCGACTACTTCAAGGACAAGGCCATCGAGTACGCCTGGGAGCTGGTCACCAAGCCCCAGAACGAGGGCGGCTACGGGTTCGACGAGTCGGTCCTCTACGCCTCGGTGTACTACGAGGACGACGAGGCGATCGACATCTGGAAGCGGGTCGCCGGCCTGCCCGACGACCGGATCGTCCGGCTCGGCATGAAGGACAACTTCTGGTCGATGGGCATCCCCGGCCCGTGCGGCCCGTGCTCGGAGATCCTGATCGACCGCGGCCCCGAGTTCGGCGCCGACCGGGACTGGGAGGCGGGCGACCGCTACCTGGAGTTCTGGAACCTGGTCTTCATGCAGAACATCCGCGGTGAGGGCGGCGGCAAGGACGGCTACCCGATCCTCGGCGAGCTGCCGAAGAAGAACATCGACACCGGTCTCGGCCTGGAGCGGGTGGCCTACCTGCTGCAGGGCGTCGACAACATGTACGAGATCGACGAGATCTACCCGGTGATCGAGAAGGCGACCGAGCTGACCGGCCGCAAGTACGGCGCGGTGCACGAGGACGACGTCCGGTTCCGGGTCGTCGCGGACCACGTCCGCAGCGCGCTGATGCTGATCGGCGACGGCGTCACGCCGGGCAACGAGCAGGGCGGGTATGTACTCCGCCGCCTGCTGCGCCGGGCGATCCGCTCGATGCGCCTGCTCGGCTACGAGGACCCGAGCCTGGTCGAGCTGCTCCCGGTGAGCCTGGAGCAGATGCAGAAGTCGTACCCGGAGCTGGTCACCGACTTCGGCCGGATCAGCCAGGTCGCGTACGCCGAGGAGGAGGCGTTCCGCCGCACCCTCACGGCCGGTACGACGATCTTCGACGTCGCCGTCAAGGCGACCAAGGAGAGCGGCGCGCACCAACTGGAGGGTGCGAAGGCGTTCCAGCTGCACGACACGTACGGCTTCCCGATCGACCTGACGATCGAGATGGCGGCCGAGCAGGGCCTGAACGTCGACACCGAGGGCTTCCGCTCGCTGATGAAGGAGCAGCGCGAGCGGGCCAAGGCCGACGCGCGCGCGAAGAAGGCCGGCCACGCGGACACGTCGGGCTACCGGGAGCTGCGGGAGAAGGGCGTCACCGAGTTCACCGGGTACCAAGAGCTCTCGTCGGACTCGCAGGTCCGCGGGCTGCTCCGGGACGGCGCGGTCGCGCAGTTCGCCGAGCAGGGCGAGACCGTCGAGGTCGTGCTCGAGAAGACCCCGTTCTACGCCGAGTCCGGCGGCCAGATCGCCGACGAGGGCCTGATCACCGGTGACGGCCTGAAGCTGAAGGTGCTCGACGTGCAGCGGCCGGTCAAGGGCCTGATCGTGCACAAGGTCGAGATCCTCGAGGGCGTCCTGCGTCCGGGCGAGGACGTGCACGCGGCCGTCGACCACGAGTGGCGGGTCTCGGCCTGCCAGGCGCACTCCGGCACGCACGTCGTGCACGCCGCGCTGCGCCAGGTGCTCGGCCCGAACGCGCTGCAGAGCGGTTCGTACAACAAGCCCGGCTATCTGCGACTCGACTTCGCATGGTCGTCGGCGCTGGACGCGGCGACCCGGTCGGAGATCGAGGAGGTCGCGAACCTCGCGGTCCGGCAGGACCTCCCGGTGTCGGCGCAGTACATGTCGCTGCCCGAGGCCCGGGAATGGGGTGCGCTGGCGCTGTTCGGCGAGACGTACGACGAGCAGGTCCGCGTGGTCGAGATCGGCGGGCCGTGGTCGCGTGAGCTCTGCGGCGGCACGCACGTGAAGCACTCGTCGCAGGTCGGCGCGCTGACCGTCACCGGCGAGTCGTCGGTCGGCGCCGGGGTCCGGCGGATCGAGGCGTTCGTCGGCATGGAGGCGCTGCACTACCTCGGCCGCGAGCGGGCGCTGGTCCGGCTGCTGAGCGAGAACCTGAAGGCCCGTCCGGAGGAGTTGCCCGCCAAGGTCGCCGACCTGGCCGAGCGGCTGCGGGTGGCCGAGAAGGAGCTCGAACGGGTCCGCGCCGCGCGGGTGCTGGAGGCCGCGGCCGAGCTCGCGAAGGACCCGAAGGACGTCTTCGGCGTCCAGTACGTCGGCCACCGCGCACCCGACGGCGTCAACGGCGGCGACCTGCGCAAGCTGGCGCTGGACGTCCGCGGCCGGATGGGCAACGACAAGCCGGCCGTTGTCGCCGTGCTGAGCGTGAACGACGGCAAGCCCGGCGTGGTGATCGCGCTCAACGACACCGCTCGCGAGTGGCGGCTGAAGGCCGGCGACCTCGTCCGGGTCGCGGCCGAGAAGCTCGGCGGCCGGGGCGGCGGCAAGGACGATGTCGCGCAGGGTGGCGGCACGGACGCGGCCGGTGCCGACGACGCGCTGAGCGCCGTCGAGCACGCCATCGGTCACCAGGTGACCGGCTGAGAGACGGCTGAAAGAGATGGCCAGATGAGACGTGGCGTGCGGATCGCGCTGGACATCGGGGACGCCCGGATCGGCGTCGCCAGCAGCGATCCACACGGGATCTTGGCGACGCCTGTGGAGACCGTCCGGCGTGGTCCCGGCGATCTGGATAGGATCGCGGCACTCGCCGCCGAACTGGAGGCGTTCGAGATCGTGGTCGGGCTGCCGCGTTCCCTGTCCGGGGGCGAGGGGCCGGCCGCGGTGAAGATCCGGGAGACGGCGGAGCAGGTGCGGGACAAGGTGCACGAGAAGGACACCGGAACGACGGTGCGGCTGGTGGACGAGCGGTTCACCACCGTCACCGCCGAGCGGATGTTGCGGGAACGGGGAAAGAAGGGCTCGAAGCGACGGGCCGTGGTCGACCAGGCCGCGGCGGTCGTGATTCTCCAGCACGCGCTCGACCTCGAGCGCGAGACCGGCAACCCACCCGGGAGGCCCCTGTGAACGGACCGTCGGTAGACGAACACACCAGCGAGGGCGAGGACCTCGGCAGCGGGCTCGGGCTGCGCGCCGAGTCCCGCGTGGAGCGGCGCGCCAACCGGCGCCGCGCCCGCGGCCGGCGCGCGTTCGGCTGCTTCGCCGGCCTGGTCTCGCTGCTCGTCGTCGGTGCCCTGGTGGCCGGCGCGGTGGTCGGCTTCGGCAAGGGTAAGGACGCGCTCGAGGGGCTGTTCTCCGCGCCCGACTACGAGGGCGCCGGCACCGGCACGGTGGTCGTCGAGATCAGCAAGGGCCAGGCGACCGCGTCGATCGCCGACACCCTGGAGAAGAAGGAGGTCGTGAAGAGCGCCCGCGCCTTCGAGCGGGTGGCCCGCGACGACCCGCGCTCACTGCAGATCCAGGCGGCGACGTACACGCTGCGCAAGCACATGTCGGCCAAGGCCGCACTGGATCTGATGCTGAACACGGCCGAGTCGGTCAGGGTGGCCCGCATCAGTGTCCCGCCCGGCAAGACCAAGGCCGAGGTCGCGCTGATCCTGCAGGGCTCGAAGCTCAAGCTGCCGGCCGGCGCCGCCGCGGGCGCGATCGCCAAGCCGGCCACGCTCGGCCTCCCGGCATACGCGCACAACAACGTCGAGGGCTTCCTGGCCCCAGGGACGTACGACGTGCCGAAGAACGCCACCGCGACCACGATGCTCAAGCTGATGACCGCGGAGTACGCGAAGAACGCGGCCTCGCTGGACCTGGTGAACACGGCGTCGCGGAAGAAGCTCGACCCGTACCAGGCGGTCATCGTGGCCAGCATCATCGGCGCGGAGACGAACAAGCCGCAGGACTACGCCAAGGTCGCCCGGGTGATCTACAACCGGCTGGCGGCCGGGATGAAGCTGCAGATGGACTCGACGGTGCACTACGTGGTCGGCAAGGACGGCGGCGTCTACACCACGCCCGAGCAGCGCCGGACGGACTCGCCTTACAACACCTACCTGTACAAGGGTCTGCCGCCGACGCCGATCAACTCGCCGACCCGGGACGAACTGCGGGCCGCGATCAACCCGGCCCAGGGCTCCTGGCTGTACTTCACGCTGATCAACCTCGACACCGGTGAGACCGCCTTCGCGAACTCGGCCGAGGAGCACGAGGTGAACGTGAAGAAGTTCCAGACCTGGTGCCAGGCGCACAAGGGCCGGTGCTGATGACGCGGTGCGCGGTGCTCGGTTCGCCGATCGCGCACTCGCTGTCGCCGGCGATGCACCGGGCCGCGTACGCCGCCCTCGGCCTGGACTGGCGGTACGACGCGTACGAGGTGGAGGAAGCCGAGCTCGCCGGTTTCGTGGCGGGCCTCGGTCAGGACGTCCGTGGGCTGTCGCTGACGATGCCTTTGAAACGCGTTGCGCTCGACCTCGTGGACACGGTGGACCCGGTCGCGGAGCTGATCGGCGCGGCGAACACGATGCTGCTCGAGCCGGACGGATCTCGGTCGGCGCACAACACCGACGTACCGGGGCTGGTGAACGCGTTCGCCGAGCGCGGCATCACCGCCGCGGACTCCGCGGTCGTGCTGGGCGGCGGAGCGACGGCAGCCTCGACCCTGGCCGCGCTGCGCGGTCTGCGGGTCAGCGAGGTCACCCTCGTCGTCCGTGACGTCGCCAAGGCCGAGCGCCTGCGCGACCTGGCCGCGGAGCTCGGGCTCCGGACGGCGGTCGCGGACTTCTCGCAGGTCGAGCAGATCGGCGGCTTCGACCTGTGCGTGTCGACACTGCCCGGCGGCGCGGCCGACCCGTGGGCCGAGCACTTCGCCGGCGTCGCGCCGGTGGTGTTCGACGTGGCTTACCACCCGTGGCCGACCCGGCTCGCGATCGCGGCGCACCGGGTCGGTACGGAGTTGTTGAACGGACTTGATCTGCTCGTGCATCAGGCGACCCTCCAGGTGGAGATGATGACGGGTAGGTCGCCGGCTCCTCTGGCGGCCATGAGGGCTGCCGCGCGTGAGGAGCTCGGGGATCGTGAGCCTGCTTGACCGTCGCACCGTTCTGAAAGCCGGCGGCGCCGTTTGGGTCGGCGGAGCCGTGGGCACAGTGGCCGGCTGCGGCGACTCGACGAACGACACCGGAGGTACGGCGAGCCCGTCGCAGACCCCGAGCGCCACCCGTTCGACGACAGCTCCGCCGAGCACCAATTCTTCCGCGACGCCGAGCACAACCCCGAGCACGACACCGGGCGGCAGCCCCGGCACGTCGGCGCCGACGCAGACGGCGGCCGGGCCGAACTGGAACACCTTCGCCAGGTCACTGAAGGGCCGCCTCTACCTGCCCTCCACCTCGGGGTACGCCGCCGCGCACCAGCTCTTCAACCCCCGCTGGGACAGCGTCCGCCCGACTGCGGTGGTGAAGGCGGCGAACCCGGCCGACGTGCAGAAGGCGATCGACTTCGCCCGCACCAACAAGCTCGTCCTCGTCGCGAAGAGCGGCGGCCACTCGTACGTCGGCGCGTCGACGATCGCCAACGGCCTGCAGCTCGACGTCGGCGGCCTGAAGACCATGAGCTACGCGAACGGGGTCCTCACGGTCGGCGCCGGAGCCCGCCTGTACGACGTCCACGCGTTCCTCGACCGCTACGGCCGGTCGCTGCCGACCGGCACCTGCCCGACCGTCGGCGTGGCCGGCCTGACCCTCGGCGGCGGGATGGGGATCCACACGAGGACCTACGGTCTGACCTGTGACCGGGTCGTGTCGATGGGTGTGGTCACCGCGGACGGCAAGGCGCACACCGTCAGCGCCGGCTCCGAGCCCGAGCTGTTCGCCGCGCTGCGCGGCAGCGGCGGCGGCAACCTGGGGGTGGTGACGTCGTTCCAGTTCGCCACGATCCCGGCGACGAGGCTCGGGTTCTTCCGGCTGACCTGGCCGGAGTCGCAGGCCGCGGCCGTCGTCCGTGGTTGGCAGAGGTTCGCCCAGAGCGCTCCCACCACGGTCTGGGGCAACCTGCACATCGATGCCAAGAGCAACGGAACGCTGTTGGTCCGGGTGCTCGGCGTGTCCACGACCGGCGACGCGACCGCGGCGGCCGCGCAACTGGAGTCGTTCGTCGGCGCGAAGGCGTCCGCGCGGACACTGTCGGTCAAGTCGCACCTGGAAGCGGTCAAGTACCTCGGCGGCGGTACGACGAGTCCGCGCCAGGGATTCCTCGCCGGTTCCGACGTGCTCAAGGGCCCGATGGACGCCGCGACGATCACCGGGCTCCTCGGCGTGGTGAAGTCCGCCGCACGGGCCGGGACTCCGGCGTCGGCGATCCTCGACCCGCTCGGCGGACAGGCCGCGAAGACGCCGGCCGGCGGATCGTCGTGGCCGTGGCGGAGCGCCCTGGCCGTCATCCAGTGGTACTCCTCGGCGCAGAACACTGGCGCGCAGACCTTCATCGCGAACGGTCACCGGGCCGTGCGCGGGTTCTCCGCCGGCGGCTACGTGAACTACGTCGAGACCGGCCGGGCGGTCAGTTCGTACTACGGCGCGAGCGCGGCGAAACTGGATGCCGCGAAGAAGAAGTACGACCCGTCGAACTTCTTCCACACGCCGTACACCTTCGGCTAGCTAGTGTTCGGCCCGTGAAGCTCTGGCGGGTGGTCGCGGGTGTGCTGGCTGTCGGGTTCGTCGCGGCCGGGGTGACTCCGGCCTGGGCGTGCGCCTGCGGCGGGTACCTGCCGGACGCGCAGTCGGCGGCCCGGGCGTACGGCGAGAACGCGCTCGTGCAGCACTCGGGCGGCACCGAGCAGATCACGCTCTCGATGGCGGTGCGCGGCGCGTCGAAGAAGGCGGCCTGGATCATGCCGGTCCCGGCGGCCGCGACGGTGGAACTCGGCGAGGACGACGACCTGTTCTACCGGCTCGACCAGGCGACCAGGCCGAAGCGCGTGGTGAAGAAGACGTACTGGCCGTTCCGTGATCTCGGGATCATGGGCAGCGGTCGCGGAGACTCGGCCGGTGCCCCCGCGCCCGGAGCCGGGGTGAGCGTCAAGGAGCAGATGCTGCTCGGGCCGTTCGCGGTCACCCGGCTGTCCGGGTCGAGCGGGGCGGCGGTCACGGACTGGCTGCGCACGAACGGGTACGTCGTCCCGGCGACCCTGGCCGCGAACCTCACGCCGTACCTGACCGAGAAGTGGGAGATTGTCGCGGTGAAGCTCGCGCCGAAGCGGGACGGCGAGAGCCTGTCCGGGCGGACGCCGCCGCTGCGGCTGACCTTCGCGTCGGACCGGATCGTGTACCCGATGCGGCTGAGCAAGGGCGCGACCACGACGCAGACGGTGACGGTGTACGTCGCGGCGGAGCACCGGGTGGACGCGACGAAGGTGCCGGACGCCGCGGTCACTCCTGAGCTGCTGTTCGCCGGCCGGGTCGAGATGGAGGCGCTGCCGAAGCCGGCCGACTTCCTGACCGCGTACACCGCGACATACCGCGAGCCGGGCCGGATCACCGACGACTTCACGTTCACCCGGGCCGCGAACGACGACGAGTACCAGCGGATCACCTACGTCACCCGCAACGAGGGGTTCTGGAGCACCGTCGCGGTGCTGTTCGGCTTCGTGCTGCTGCTCGGCATCGGCGCCGTGGTGCTCGCGCGGGTGCTGGCCCGGCGGGCGGCCGCGCGCGCCGGCCGGTAGATCGTCTAGGGTCGTCGATCGTGCCGGCTGACAACGCGTTGCTCGCTGCCGGGATCGGCGTGGTCGTCTGTGGTTCCGTGGCGGCCGTGCTCGGTCCCTGGCTGATGCGCCGCATTCCCGAGCCGGAGCTGGACGAGGGTGAGACGAAGGTGCCGTACGCGGCACTGGCCGGTCCGCGCGCGGCGTACTGGTGCGGCGGACTGGCTGCGGTCGCCGGCGGCTTGCTCGGCCTGTTCCTCGGTCTGGATGCGGTGCTGCCGACGTGGCTCGTGCTGGCGGTGGCGGGCGCGATCCTCGGCTACATCGACGCGCGGACGCGGTTCCTGCCGTCGGTGATCATCTGGCCGACGTACGCGGTCGTCGGCGCCGGACTCGTGGCCGCGGCGGCGGCGACGGGGGAGTGGGGATCGTTGCGCCGGGCAGCGATCGCGGGAGCGATCGGGTTCGCGGTGTTCTACGTGCTGTGGTTCGCGTTCCCGCGCGGTGTCGGGTTCGGCGACGTGCGGTTGTCGGGGCTGCTCGGGCTTGCGCTCGGCTGGCTCGGCTGGGGCGAGTTCGCATCCGGGTTGTACGGCGGGTTCTTCCTCGGCTCGATCGTCGGGATCGTGCTGATCGCGACCCGCGTGATGACCCGCAAACAGATGGTCCCGTTCGGGCCGTTCATGCTCGCCGGGGCGCTGGCCGGTGTGCTGCTGGGTGCGCCGCTGGAGCGGCTGTACGCCGGATAGCGGAGTACCGGACTCAGCCAGATGGTTGATGTGCGGACACCGCCTGCCTTCCTAGGGTCGAAGCATTCGAACTCTCGGGAGGGAAACTCAATGCCAGTCAGTCGTCGCGGTCTCCTGGCCGGAACCGCTGTCGCGGGTGCCGCGCTCGCCATCCCTGGTACGGCGTCGGCGGCGCCGGTCGTCGTGGGTGACACGATCGGTCCGGACGACGCGCGGTACCAGGACCTGGTGCTGCGCGGCCAGAACCGCCGGTTCGTCGCGAAACCCGACTACGCGCGGGTGATCAGGTCGACCGAGGACGCGGTCGCGGCCGTGCAGGAGGCGGTCCGGAGCGGGAAGCGGATCGCGGTGCGCGGTGGCGGGCACTGCTTCGAGGACTTCGTCGACAGCGGCGACGTCGAGGTGCTGCTCGACCTGTCGACGTCCGACGCCGTGACGTGGGACCCGCGGTACCGCGCCTTCTCGATCGGCGCGGGCGCGACGCTCGAGACCGTCTACAAGGCCCTCTTCTACGGCTGGGGTGTCACGGTGCCGGGCGGCGGGTGCCTGAGCGTCGGCGTCGGCGGCCATTTCGCCGGGGGCGGCTACGGACCGTTGTCCAGGAAGTACGGGTCGGTCGTCGACCATCTCTACGGGGTGGAGATCGTCGTCGTCGACGCTCGTGGACGGGCGCGGTCCGTCGTCGCCACGCGGGACAACGCGCACCGCGACCTGTGGTGGGCGCACACCGGTGGCGGCGGCGGGAACTTCGGCGTCGTCACCCGGTACCTGATGCGGACCGCCGGCGCGTCCGGCCGGTCACCGGCCGACTCGTTGCCCAAGGCACCGGCCGCGTTGCGGTCCAGCCTGCTGCTCTACGACTGGAAGACGATGACCCAGGCCGGGGTCCTGCGCACGGTGCGGAACTGGTTCACGTTCTTCGAGCAGCACAACACCCCCGACTCGCCGTATGCGACGCTCTACGCGCCGTTCATCCTGACGCACTCGTCGGCGGGCCAGTTCCTGCTGTCCACGCAGATCGACGCGGCCGCGCCGGACGCGGCCGGACTGATGAACGCGTTCAACGCCGCGATGGTCGCCGGCGTGGACCCGAAGCCGCAGGTGATCGATGTCGGCGAGGGAGCGTTCCTGCACACCACGATGGAGCGGTCGATCGCGGAGACGCCGTCACCCGGCCGCGGGAAGTACAAGGCCGGCTACCTGAAGAAGGGGTACACCGACGAGCAGATCCTCGCCATGTACCACGGGCTCACGGACACGACGTACAGCGGGCCGGAGTCCTCGGTGCTGCTGATCCCGTACGGCGGCAAGGTGAACACGGTGCCGTCCGGCGCGACCGCCGCCGCGCAGCGGGACGTGGTCGCCAAGATGGTGCTGAGCGCGTCGTGGTCCGCAGCGGCCGACGACGGCAAGCACATCGGGTGGGCGCGGAAGGTGTACGCCGACATCTACCGCGGCACGGGCGGCGTCCCGGTGCCGGACGCAATCAACGCCGGGTCGTACATCAACTACCCGGACGTGGACCTGGCGGATCCGGCGTACAACACGTCCGGGGTGCCGTGGCACGACCTGTACTACCTGGGGAACTACCTGCGGCTGCAGCAGATCAAGGCGAAGTGGGATCCGCGCAACGTGTTCCAGCACAAACTCTCGATTCAGCCGCCCGGGTAGCGGTTCGTCCACGCGGTGTACGGCCCGTAGTCGCCGTGCAGCCGCTTGCCTTGGGTGAACTCCAGCGCGAAGTCGTCGGCAATCTGGAGGATGACCGGACGTCCCTCGACGGTGAAGACGAGCTCGGCGGGCAGCGCCGTCTCGCCGTGGAGGGCACCGAGGATGTTCCCGCAGATCGCGCCGGTCGAGTCGCTGTCGCCCGAATGCGTGACGGCCAGCGCGAGTGCGTCGAGGAACTGCTCGGGCTCGGGGTAGGACAGGGCAGCGAAGACGGCGATCGCGAGCGCCTCCTCGGCGACCCACCCGCCACCGAGACGCTCGACCGTGACCGGTCCGGCCGGTGCTGTCGCCGCGAGGTGCCTGGCGAGCGCGAGCGCCGTGCTGGTCTCCTCGTGGCCCTCGTGCTGGACGAGGAGGCTGGTGGCGCGGGTGATCGCCTCGTCGAGGCTCGCTCCGGCGCACAGCTCGCGGATGATCACTGCCAGTGCGCCGGACGCGAGCTTGCCGGTCGGGTGGCCGTGCGTGTACCCGGCGGCGGTCGCGGCCGAGTCGAAGATCCAGTCGGCCGGGAAGTAGTCGGGCAGCAGCCCGAACGGCGCGACCCGCATGACGCCGCCGCAGCCTTTCGAGTCGTTGACGGCCTGGTCGCCGTACTGCGGGATGCGCGGCTCGCCCTTGCGGGCCTCGGTCAACGCGGTCAGGCAGGTGTTGCCCGGCGCGCGGCGGGCGTACAGCCACTGCTCGCCCAGCAGCCAGCCGTCGGGCTCGCCGGTCGGTCCCGGGAGATTCTGGGTGTCCAGCCACCGGTCGTACGCGTGCTGGACGACCGCCACGGTGAAGCCGAGCCCGCGGTCGGTCCGTACGCTCGCCCGGATCAGGCCTTCCATCGTGAACAGCGTCATCTGGGTGTCGTCGGTGATCGTGCCCGGCGGCCAGCCGGGCCCGCCGTCGACGAACGTCCGCACGCGGTCCGGGTGCTTCGCGACGATCGACCGACCGTCCTCGAACTCGACCGGTCCGCCGAGCGCATCCCCGATCGCACCGCCCAGCAGGCACCCACGCACCCGCGCCCGCCACGTCTCCTCAGCCCCTCGAGTCATGCCCTGCGTCATGCCAGGACCCTATAGAGGGGTGGTGCCAGCGCTACCCCAGGACGGGTTCCAGGGCCAGTTCGTGCGGCGCTTCTGGCTTCTACGGTCGTTGTATCAGCAGATCGTTCGAAGGAGCGCAGGATGACCACCGCATTCCGTCGTACCGCCGGGCGCCTGGCCGTGGCGGCCCTCGCCACAGCCGCCCTCACGGGCGCCGCGATCGCCGGCGGTCAGGCAGCGACGGCCAGCACCAGCTGCCAGGACTCCCCGATCGCCAAGACGTTCAACGCGGTCCTCGCGGTCCGCACCGGCCCGACCCAGGAGAACCAGGCCTGCGGCTGAGTTTGGAAAATTCTGTCCAGTCTGTCTAGACTGTTTCACGAGGTGATGGGATGACGGTTACGGCTGGACAGTGGCAACTGCAGGAAGCAAAACAGCACTTCAGTGAGCTGATTCGCGCGGTCCAGACCAGCGGTCCGCAGATCGTCACCAAGCACGGGCAGCAAGTCGCTGTGGTGCTCGACATCGTGGACTATCGGCGGATGATCGGGGTGGACCTGGTGGACGACTTCAAGAGTTTCCTGGCCTCGGCGCCAGAGGTGAGCGATCTGGAGATCGAGCGGTCGACGGAGCCAGTGCGGCAGGTGGACGTCGAATGAAGTTTCTGCTCGACACGAATGTCGTGTCGGAGCTGCGCAAGAAGTCCCCGAACTCGGGTGTGGTCGACTGGCTCAAGTCGGTCAGATCGGCCCAGCTGTATCTGAGCGTTCTCGTGGTCGGAGAGATCAAGCAGGGTGTCGAGCGGCTCGCGACCAGGGATCCGAAGCAGGCGGCTGCGCTCGACGACTGGCGGCAGCGACTCGTCAGTGGCTATTCGGACCGGATCGTCCCGGTGTCCCTGGAGGTCGCCGAGGCGTGGGGCCGGCTGAACGCGAGCGAACCGCTCCCGCTGGCCGACGGGTTGATGGCAGCAACCGCGCTCGTGCACGACTGGACCCTCGTCACTCGCAACACCAAAGATGTCGAGCGGACCGGCGCGCGGCTGCTCAATCCCTTCGGCTGAGACCGCTGTCCGGAGGGCGAGTGCGGCGTGGAAGAATTGCCGCATGCTGCGCTGGCTCACCGCCGGCGAGTCGCACGGACAAGCGCTCGTCGCCGTACTCGAAGGTCTTCCCGCAGGCGTTGAGGTCACCACGGACGACGTGGCCGACGCCCTGGCTCGTCGTCGGCTGGGCTACGGCCGCGGCGCCCGGATGAAGTTCGAGCGGGACGAGGTGACGTTCGTCGGCGGGTTCCGGCACGGGCTGACGCTCGGCAGCCCGGTCGCGATCCAGGTCGGGAACACCGAGTGGCCCAAGTGGCAGCAGGTGATGAGCGCCGACCCGGTGGACGCCGAGACGCTCGAGGGCCTGGCCCGGAACGCGCCGCTGACCCGGCCGCGGCCCGGTCACGCCGACCTGGCCGGCATGCAGAAGTACGGGTTCGACGAGGCCCGCCCGGTGCTCGAGCGGGCCAGTGCCCGCGAGACCGCGGCCCGGGTCGCGCTGGGCGAGGTCGCGGCCCGCTTCCTCCGCCAGGCGTACGGCGTGACGATCGTCAGTCACGTCGTCGAGCTCGGCACCGTGAAGGCGCCGTACGGCGTGATCCCGGCGTACTCCGACGTCGCCAGGCTGGACGCGGACCCGGTGCGCTGCCTGGACCCGGACGCGAGCAAGCAGATGGTCGCGGAGATCGACGCCGCACAGAAGGCCGGCGACACGCTCGGCGGCGTCGTCGAGGTCGTCGTCGACGGGCTGCCGCCTGGCCTCGGCAGCTACGTGCACTGGGACCGCCGCCTCGACTCCAAGCTGGCCGGTGCGCTGATGGGCATCCAGGCGATCAAGGGCGTCGAGCTCGGCGACGGCTTCGAGCTGGCCCGGACGCCGGGTTCCCAGGCGCACGACGAGATCGTCGCCGAGGGCGGTGAGGTACGGCGGACCAGCGGCCGCTCGGGCGGTACCGAGGGCGGCATGAGCACCGGTGAGACGCTCCGGGTGCGGGCCGCGATGAAGCCGATCGCGACCGTTCCGCGGGCGCTGCGCACGATCGACACCGCCACCGGCGAGGCTGCCGCGGCGCACCACCAGCGCTCGGACGTCTGCGCCGTGCCGGCGGCCGGCATCGTCGCCGAGGCGATGGTCGCGCTGGTGCTGGCCGAGGTGTCGCTGGAGAAGTTCGGCGGCGACTCGGTCGCGGAGACCGCGCGCAACCACCAGTCCTACCTCGCGAACCTGCCGGCCACGATCACCCCGCGGGAGTGGGAGTGAGCCCCGTCGTCGTCCTGGTCGGCCCGCCCGGCTCGGGCAAGTCCACGATCGCGGCCCTGCTGGCCGGGCGGCTGGAAGCCACGCATCGCGACACCGACACCGACGTCGAAGCCGGCGCGGGCAAGCCGATCTCGGAGATCTTCGTCGACGAGGGCGAACCGCATTTCCGCGCGCTGGAGCGGGCCGCGATCGTCGCCGCACTGCAGAACGACGGCGAGGTGCTGTCGCTCGGCGGCGGCGCGATCCTGGACCCCGCGACCCGGGCGGACCTGGCCGGGCACACCGTGGTCTTCCTCGACGTCAGCCTCGGCGAGGCGTCCAAGCGCGTCGGGCTGAGCGTCGCCCGCCCGCTCCTGCTCGGCAACGTTCGCACCCAGCTGCGCAACCTGATGGAAGCCCGGCGGCCGTTGTACGCCGAGGTCGCCAAGCTGACCGTGATGACGGACGGCAAGACCCCGGACCAGATCGCCGACGAGATCCTGGGGCAGCTCCCGTGAGCGCGCGGATCCGCGTCCAGGCGGCCGCCCCGTACGACGTCGTGATCGGCAACAACCTGCTCGGCGAACTGCCCGGCCTGCTGGGCGAGGGCGTGCAGCGGGTGGCGGTGATCCACCCGCGCGCACTGCGCGAGACCGGCGACGCGATCCGCGACGACCTGACCGGGTCGGGCTTCACCGCGCACGCGATCGAGATCCCGGACGCCGAGGAGGCCAAGACCGCCGAGGTGCTGGCGTACTGCTGGTCGGTCCTCGGCCAGGCCGGCTTCACCCGGTCGGACGCGATCGTGAGCGTCGGCGGCGGGACGACGACCGACCTCGCCGGTTTCGTCGCGGCCACCTGGCTGCGCGGCGTCAAGGTCGTGCACATCCCGACCACCCTGCTCGGCATGGTCGACGCGGCGGTCGGCGGCAAGACCGGGATCAACACCGCCGAGGGCAAGAACCTGGTCGGCGCGTTCTGGGAGCCGGCCGGGGTGCTGTGCGACCTGGCCGCGCTGGAGACGCTGCCGGTCAACGACTACGTCAGCGGGCTCGCCGAGGTCGTGAAGTGCGGCTTCATCGCCGACCCGGTGATCCTCGACCTGGTCGAGAAGGACCCGTCCGGCGCGACGAGTCCGTCGTACACCGCGACCGAGGAGCTGATCGCCCGGTCGATCCAGGTCAAGGCCGACACGGTGGGGGCGGATCTCCGCGAGCGGACGACGACGGCCGGCGGCCGGATCGGGCGCGAGGCGCTGAACTACGGGCATACGCTCGGCCACGCGATCGAGCGCGTCGAGCGGTACAAGTGGCGCCACGGCGCCGCGATCAGCATCGGCATGGTGTTCGTCGCCGAGCTGGCCCGTGCGGCCGGCCGGCTCGACGACGCGACCGCCGACCGGCACCGCGCCGTCCTGGAGTCGCTCGGCCTCCCGGTCAGCTACCGCGCCGACGCCTGGCCGCATCTGCAGGACGCGATGAAGCTCGACAAGAAGACCCGCGCCGACCGGCTCCGCTTCGTCGTCCTCGACGCGCTGGCGAAGCCGACCATCCTCGAGGCTCCCGACCCGAGCCTTCTGGTCGCGGCGTACGGCGAGATCAGTTAGGGTTCTGGAAACGCCTCGGAAAGGGCTTTCCATGATTGACCGCAAGCACCGGATCGCGATCGTCGGGACCGGTGGGATCGCCGGGTCGCACGCTCGAGCCGTCGCCGCGCTTCCGGCCCGGGCCGAGCTGGTCGCGGCCGTCGACGTCGATCCGGACCAGGCGAAGGAGTTCGCCGCCCAGTGGAACATCCCGGCGACCTACCCGAGCCTGACCGATCTGCTCGCGGCCGAGCAAGTCGACCTGGTCCACCTGTGTACCCCGCCGAACTCGCACGTCCCGCTGGCTGCCGAGTGCCTCGCTGCGGATGTCGACGTGTACCTGGAGAAGCCGCCGACGCTGTCGCTGGACGAGTTCGACGCGCTGGCGGCGGCGGAGGAGAAGTCCGCGGCGCAGGTCGCGTGCGTGTTCCAGCACCGGTTCGGATCCGGCGCGGTCCGGCTGCGCGAACTGCTCGCCGACGGTGTCCTCGGCCGTCCCTTGGTTGCCCTGTGCAACACCGTCTGGTACCGCGACGACGCGTACTTCGCGGTGCCGTGGCGCGGCACGTTCGACGTCGAGGGCGGCGGCCCGACGATGGGGCACGGCATCCACCAGTACGACCTGCTGCTGTCGGTCCTCGGCCCGTGGGAGAAGGTGACCGCGCTCGCCGCCCGGCAGGCACGACCGACGCAGACCGAGGACGTATCGATGGCACTCGTGACGTTCGAGAACGGTGCGGTCGCGTCGATCGTGAACTCGCTGGTGTCCGCCCGGCAGACGTCGCAGCTGCGGTTCGACTGCGAGAACGCGACCGTCGAGCTGGAGCACCTGTACGGGTACGAGAACCCGGACTGGACGATCACGCCGGCGCCGGGTCACGAGGCCGTCGCGGACGCCTGGTCGGCCGATCTGCCCGACGTCGCGAGCGGTCACACCGCGCAGCTCGCCGCGATCCTCGACGCCAAGGCCGCGGGGGAGCCGACGCCGGTGACGCTGGCGGAGGCGCGCAACACGCTCGAACTCGCAGCGGCCATCTACGCATCCGCGTTCACCGACAAGCCGATCCGTCGCGATGACCTCGGCCACGGTACGCCGTACGCGCACCGCATGGGCGGCCCCGGCGCACCCTGGACCTAAAGCTCAGGAGGCAGATCCCGGCTGTGCAGGATGTCCAGCCGGGACACGGCCCGGGTGACGACGACGTACAGCCGGTTGAGACCGTGCGCCTCCGCCGCGACGATGTCGGCCGGCTCGACGACGATCACCTGGTCGCACTCGAGTCACTTCACGAGGCTTGCCGGGCCGAAACCGCCTTCGGCGGGCTGCCGCTAGGGTGAGTGCTGTGACGGATGTGAGCAGGCGGGTGCTGGTACTGAACGGGCCGAACCTCGGGCGGCTGGGGTCGCGGGAGCCGGAGAAGTACGGTACGACGACCTTCGCCGAGCTGGTCGGGGTGTGCGAGAAGACCGGCGTCGAGCTCGGGCTCGAGGTCGAGGTGCGGCAGACCGACGACGAGGCCGAACTGGTCGGCTGGCTGCACGAGGCGGCCGACGGCCGGACACCGGTCGTCCTCAATCCGGCCGCGTTCACCCACTACTCGTACTCGCTGCGGGACGCGATCGCGCAGCGGACCGCTCCGCTGATCGAGATCCACCTGACCAACCCCGCCACCCGCGAGGACTTCCGGCACACCAGCGTCGTCGCCGGGGTCGCCACCGGCACCATCGCCGGCTTCGGCCTCGACTCCTACCGTCTCGCCCTCCGCGCGCTCACCACGCTCGATTCGTAACCGATCTGCCCTTTCGGGCATCAGGTAGGTGTGGGCAGCACGATCGGGAGGGCAACGACGACTTGGGGGTTCGTATGACACAACACCACGGGCAACATCCCGGGCACCTCCGTGGGGAGAACCGGATTCCGGTCTGGGTGAAGGCGCTCGACCCGCTCTCGCAGTTCGGGCTGGTGCACACGCTGCGGCAGCGCCCGGAGATCAACCTGATCGGCGACGCCGATCTGCCGGCTCTCTTGCCGGCGCCGGCCGGACAGCGCACCGCTCCGCCAGTGGTCGCGCTGGTCGCCGTCGACGCGCTGGACGCCGGCGCCGTGCAGGTACTGCGGTCGGTGACGCAGCGGGGCTTCCGCCGGACCGTGCTGATCGGCAGCTCGATCGACGACGAGGCGCTGATGATCGCGGTCGAGCAGGGGGTCTCCGGCGTACTGCGACGTACCGAGGCGACCGCCGACCGCATAATGCATCTGGTGCAGGCTGCCGCCGCGGGTGACGGCAGCCTGCCATCGGACCTGCTGGGACGATTGCTCGGTCAGGTGTCGCGCATACAGCGGCAGGTGCCGGCGCCGCGCGGGCTGACCCGCACCGGTCTGTCCGACCGGGAGACGCAAGTACTGCGACTCGTTGCGGACGGCAAGGACACGCAGGAGATCGCGCGCGAGCTGTCCTACTCGGAGCGCACGGTCAAGAACGTCCTGCACGACGTCACCAGCCGCCTGCAACTCAGAAACCGCTCCCACGCCGTCGCGTACGCACTGCGCGAAGGCTTGATCTAGTAGCCAACCGTGAAGCGCTGTCTGATGTGCTGAGCCTGCTCCGCCTCGTCGACCAGCGCGACGGCGAAGTCCTCGACCGAGATGGAGGACTCGCCGGCCGCATCGGTCACGAGGTGGTCGTAGCCCTTGCGGTACCGCCCGGTGCGCGTACCAGGCTCCAGCAGGGCCGGCGGACTCACATACGTCCAGTCCAACGCCTCAGCTGACCGCACCAGCGCGTATTGCGCGGCGCATGCCCGGGCGATCGGCAACAGCGCTGCCGGGAATTCCGGGGACTCCATGAGCGTCAGCTCGCTCCCCGGCACGATCAGGCTTGCTGCACCGCCTACCAGAACCAGCCGCACGCCACTGCCGCGCAGTCCGATCAGCAGGGACTTGGCCGTGTCCACGAGCTCACCTTCCCTCCCGTCCTGCGGCCGGGTCGCGCTGATGACGACGTCGTGCCCAGCACTCAAGCGCGCCACGTCCTCCGGGTTGGATGCATCACCGCGCAGGTGATCCGGGCCGGACCGGCTGACGCTGGTGACGCTGTGACCGCGGGCGGTTGCCTCGGCGACAACCCGGCTTCCGACAGAGCCCGTCGCTCCCCACACGAGGATCCGCATTCTCAGCACCCCTCTCCGGCCGGGACGAGGACCCGTGTCTCGACGACCGGCTTCTTCGGTGTGCGGCGGATCTGTGCGGTGACCAGCGCCGCGAGCACGATCAGACCGCCGACGGCCTGCGGCGCGGTGAGGTGCTGAGCGAGGACCAGCCAGCCGACGGTCGTGGCGACTACCGGGCTGAGTAGGCCGAGGAACGTGACCTCGGTCGGGACGAGTTCCCGGAGTCCGCGGAACCACAGCGCATACGCGACCGCCGAACCGAACAGTGCCAGGTACGAGTAGCCGGCAAGGTTCCGCAGCGTGAAGGACGGGAGCGCGCCTTCGACCAGGAAGGTCAATGGCAGCAGCACCAGCCCACCGGCGACCAGTTGCCACCCGGTTGTGGCCAGCAGGGGAGCGGGTGATGTCCAGCGCTTGCTCAATACGACGCCGAACGCCATGACGACCGCACCGCCGGCAGCCGCGAGCACGCCCCAGGTGTCGAGTCGTGCCGTCGCGCGGAGCACCAGCAGGCCGACTCCGAACACGCCTGCGATCGCAGTGAGGACCGTGCGCAAGGAGAGGCGCTGCCGGAGCAGGCCCGCGGACAGCAGCGCGACCAGCAGCGGCTGGATCGCTCCGACCGTCGCCGCCACACCACCCGGCAGCCGATACGCGCCGACGAACAGCAGGGCGTTGAAGGCGCCGATGTTGAGCGTGCCCAGGACGAGTGAGCGCCACCACCAGTTGCCGCGCGGCAGGACCCGGGTGATCGCGACGAGCAGGAGCCCGGCCGGTAACGCGCGCAGCAGCGCGGCCAGCAGTGGGCGATGCGGCGGGAGGAACTCGGTGGTGACCACGTAGGTGGTGCCCCAGAGCATCGGCGCGATCGCCGTGGTCAGCAGTAGGAAGAATCGTCGATTGCTTAGCACTAAGATAAAGTATCTCAGTGCTAAGTAACTTTCAAGTCTCTCATCGCTAAGCAATCTTGGCGGTAGGCTGGCCCCATGGCAGATCACGTCGACCTGGTGCTCGAGCAGTGGCGTGCGCGGCGGCCCGACCTGGACCCGTCGCCGATGGGCATCATCGGGCGGATGAGCCGGCTCAGCGCGCTGTTCGATGCCGAGCTGCGGCGGAACTTCGCGAAGCACGACCTGGACCGTGCGTCGTTCGACGTCCTGGCGACCCTGCGGCGCAGCAACGCCGAGCACAGCCTGACGCCGGCCGGTCTGATGCACTCGTCGATGGTCACGTCCGGGGCGATCAGTCAGCGGCTGGACCGGCTGGAGTCCCGCGGCCTCGTCACCCGGGCGCCGAGCGAGACCGACCGCCGCGGCGTCCTGGTCACCCTGACGCCCGAGGGCCTCGAGCTGATCGACAAGGTGCTGCCGACCCACATCGACACCGAGTCGCAGTTGCTCGCGGGCCTCTCGCAGACCGAGCGCGATCAGCTGGCAGACCTGCTGCGCGCACTGCTCGAGTCGCTCGGCGACCGGCGCGACTGACCGGCGTCCCGCGTTACTGGGCCGGGGGAGGAGTCGCGCGCGGCGGGTTGCTGACGGTCTGCCAGAGCTCGTCGATGTCGGAGCGGTCGTCGGCGTCGGGCTTGTCGACCCAGCCGCTGGCCCAGACGTTCTCGTCGCGGTCGTCCAGGTTGAAGATCGACTCCGCGAAGGCGGCGGAACCGACGTACCGGCCCTCGTCCTGGTCGGGCTCGTCGAGCAGATCCGCGTTCGGCCGCGGAGCCGTCGGCGGGGCGACCAGGTCGCGCGCGTACTTCTGCGCCTCCAGAATCCCCAGCTCACGCTCGTCGCTGAGCAGCCGGATCGCGCCGACCTCGTTGCCTGCGGTCATCAACTCGCGCACCCTGGCGTCGAGGTCCTGCCTCGGCGTCGGCAGGTTGTTCTGCTGCGGCCGGTGCGCCGGCGGCTGGTAAGGCCCCGGCTGGTACGGCGCAGGGTTGTACTGCAGCGGGTACTGCGGCTGGGCGGGCGTGGCCCATTCGCCAGGGCGAGGCGCCTGCCGGCCGCTTTGCATGAGCTGCTGCAGAGCGGCCGCAGCCTGCTGGCTGCCCTGCGGGTTTCCGGCCTGCACCGGGAACGTCGGGCTCGGCGCCGGAGGCGGTCCGCCCGGGCCGGCGGCCTGAGTGAACTGGCCCTGGATCTGCACCGGCTGGCTGCCGGCCTGCTGCGCCTGGATCCGCTCGATCAGCGCCTGCATCCGCGCGTTCGGCTGACCGTTGCCGCGGGTGGCCTGCTGCCGCGCCTTGGAGATCAGGCTGACCACGATCATCACCACGACGAAGATCACGAACCCCGTCATCGCCGTCCTCCTGCGCGTCTGTGCACGGTTTGGAGCCCCAGCCTAAGGCCGGCCCGGTCCAGCGAATCGGAGGAATGCAGTGCTGACCGCTACAATCACGTGTGAGAGTGCGTCCGAGGCCCCATCGCCTACTGCGCGGCACTCGGCACGGCACCTCGCCGCACCGAGCACCTGCTCGCTACGGCGCTGGGGCCTCGGACGCACTCTGACCGCTGATCGATCTCGAAGGGCTTACCCGCGTGGCAACGACGAACGACCTCAAGAACGGCATGGTGCTCGACCTGGACGGGCAGCTGTGGTCCGTCGTGTGGTTCCAGCATCACAAGCCGGGCAAGGGCGGCGCCGTCGTCCGGACCAAGCTGAAGAACGTGCTGTCCGGCAAGGTGGTGGACAAGACCTTCAACGCCGACGTCAAGGTCGAGGTGGCCACGGTCGACAAGCGTGACATGACGTACCTGTACAACGACGGTTCGTCCTACGTCTTCATGGACAAGTCGACGTACGAGCAGACCAACATCCAGCCCGACGTGGTCGGGGACGCCGCGCACTTCCTGCTGGAGAACCAGGACGCCATCGTCGCGGTGCACGACGACCTCCCGCTGTATGTCGAGCTGCCGGCCTCGGTCGAGCTCCTGGTCGAGTACACCGAGCCGGGCCTGCAGGGCGACCGGTCGACCGGCGGCACCAAGCCGGCCAAGCTGGAGACCGGCTACACGATCCAGGTCCCGCTCTTCCTGACCACCGGCGAGAAGGTCAAGGTCGACACCCGGACCGGGGACTACCTCGGCCGCGTCACCTCCTGATCGCTGACTAACCAAGGGAAGCGACAACAGAAGATGTCTGCCCGGAGCAAGGCCCGCAAGCGCGCGCTCGACGTGCTGTTCGAGTCGGAGGTCAGGGGGTTGCCGGTCGGCGGCACCCTGGCCGACCGGGTGGCCGACAACGACCCGCCGGTGAACGAGTTCACCGTGGCGCTGGTCGAGGGCGTCGCGAAACACATCGAGCAGATCGACGAGCTGCTCGAGACCCATTCGGTGGGCTGGTCGCTGGACCGGATGCCGGCCGTCGACCGGAACATCCTGCGGATCGGCGCCTACGAGCTCCTGTACGACGACCAGGTGCCGGACGTGGTCGCGGTGAGCGAGGCGGTCGCGCTGGCGCGGGACCTGTCGACCGACGAGTCTCCGACGTTCGTCAACGGACTGCTGGCCAGACTGCTGCAGTTGAAGCCCACACTGGGCGTCTGAGCAAGAGGAAGCGAGGGGGGCGAGCCCTCTGTAGTTGTCAGGCCCGGTGACCGTCTCGGTACGGTCCCGGGCCGCCGTTGCGTCCCCGTTCTGCGGCCGGTGAGGTGGTCCCTGCCGCGTGGTTACTGCGGTTGTCGCGGTTGCTGCTCTGTTCGGTCAGCTGAAGGAAGGCGGGCGGCCGCGGGCCAGCTGCTACAAGCCCCGACCGTCTGGTGCCTTCGTTCAGGCGTCAGGCTCCGGCGGCCTCGGGCGACTCCTCGACCTCGCCCTTCGCCTCCGGGTTCAGCACACCCCAGGAGATGAAGCGCTCGGTGAGCGTCGTCGGCGACTCGTCGTAGATGACCGCCAGCGTCCGCATGTCGTCCTGACGGATCGACAGCACCTTGCCGTTGTAGTCCCCGCGCTGAGCCTGGATCGTGGCCGCGTACCGCGTCAGCGGGCCGGCCTCGCTCGCGTCGAGGTGTTGCAGGGCCTCCAGGTCGAGGATCAACCGGGGAGGAGCGGCAGCCGCGGCGGCCGCGCTGGCGGACCCAGGAAGCAGTTCACGGATCGGCACGCCGTAGAAATCGGCGAGCTCCGCGAGCTTCTGGACCGTGACGGCTCGATCGCCGCGCTCGTACGAGCCGACGACGACCGCCTTCCAGCGACCCTTGGACTTCTCTTCCACGCCATGCAGCGACAGTCCTTGCTGCTGGCGGATGGCGCGCAACTTGCCACCCAGTGTCTTCGCGTATTCGCTAGGCACGCTGGTTCTTCCCTCCGACTAGTTCGTCATGTCCGGCCCGCCGGAACGGGCCGGTAAGGTGAACCCCCCTCGGTTACACAGAGTAACAATATTCTGGGGTGCGGGCCAGCGTCAAGACGGCGTGTCACATCCGATACCATGTCAAGCGGTCCGAACGTCCTTTAAAGACCCGTCCAGAGAGGCGGGAAAGGAGGAACGGTAGCGATGAGCCCTGCCCAGAGTGCAGAGCAGCACCAGGCCGAGCAGCCGCCGAAGCGCAGCGGTCGCGAGGTCCTGGACGCTTCCGACATTTCCCGGGCACTGACCCGGATCGCCCATGAAATCCTCGAGCGGAACCGCGGCGCCGACCCGGTCGTCCTGCTCGGCATCCCGCGCCGCGGCGTCCCGCTGGCGCGGCGCGTCTCGGCCAGGATCCAGGCCGTCGAGGGGCAGAGCGTACCGACAGGGTCACTCGACGTGACGATGTACCGCGACGACATCGGCCTCAAACCGCCGCGCGGCCTGGAGCACACCGACATCCCGGCGGACGGGATCGACGGCAAGGTCGTGGTGCTCGTCGACGACGTGCTGTTCTCCGGCCGCACGATCCGTGCGGCCCTCGACGCGCTCGGCGACCTCGGCCGCCCGCGCGCGGTGCAGCTCGCCGTCCTGGTGGACCGCGGCCACCGCGAGCTGCCGATCCGCGCCGACTACGTGGGCAAGAACCTGCCGACCTCGCTGGTCGAGCGGGTCACCGTTCATCTCGACGAGTTCGACGGCGAGGACGCGGTCCTGATCGCGGACAAGGGGGCACAGGCATGAAGCACCTGCTGAGCGCGGGCGACCTGAGCCGCGACGAGGCGCAGCTGATCCTCGACACGGCCGAGGAGATGCGCTCGCTCGCCGACCGGCCGATCAAGAAGCTGCCCGCGCTGCGCGGGCGGACCGTGGTGAACCTGTTCTTCGAGGACTCCACCCGGACCCGGATCTCGTTCGAGGCGGCCGCCAAGCGGCTGTCCGCGGACGTGATCAACTTCTCCGCGAAGGGGTCGAGCCTGAGCAAGGGCGAGAGCCTCAAGGACACCGCGCTGACGCTGCAGGCGATGGGCGCGGACGGGGTCGTCTGCCGGCACGGCTCGTCCGGCGCGCCGCACCTGCTGGCCACGTCGGGCTGGATGACCGGCTCGGTGGTGAACGCCGGCGACGGCACCCACGAGCACCCGACCCAGGCACTGCTCGACGCGTTCACCATGCGCCGCCACCTCGGCGCGCTGGACGGCCGCCGGATCACGATCGTCGGCGACGTCCTGCACTCCCGGGTCGCCCGGTCGAACGTGCTGCTGCTCTCGACGCTCGGCGCCGACGTGACCGTGGTCGCCCCGCCGACGCTGCTGCCGGTCGACATGAGCACCTGGCCGTGCGTCACGTCGTACGACTTCGACTCGGTGCTGCCCAAGAGCGACGCGGTGATGATGCTGCGGGTGCAGCGGGAGCGGATGAACGACGCGTTCTTCCCGAGCGCCCGGGAGTACACCCGGCGCTACGGCCTGGACAAGAACCGGATGGCGCAACTGCCGGACGAGGCGATCGTGCTGCACCCCGGCCCGATGAACCGCGGGATGGAGATCAGCGCCGAGGTCGCCGACTCGACCCGCTCGGTGATCGTCGAGCAGGTCACCAACGGCGTCGCGATCCGGATGGCCGTCCTGTACCTGCTGCTTTCTGGAACGAACGAGACCGAGGAGCCCACGGCGTGAGCGAGCGTAGCGAGGTCACCATTCAACACAGCCCCCGTCGCGCCTCATCGGCGCCCGGAGCGAAGCGAGGACGTCGATGAGCTCTTACCTGATCACCGGCGCGAGCATCGTTGGCGGTGAGGTGGCGGACCTGCTGATCGACAACGGCGAGATCGTTGCCGTCGGCACCGGCCTGGAGGCGCCGGCGGACGCCACCACGATCGACGCCGCGGGCCTGGTCGCGCTGCCCGGGCTGGTCGACCTGCACACGCACCTGCGCGAGCCCGGCCGGGAGGACGCCGAGACGGTGTTCACCGGCACCCGGGCCGCCGCGAAGGGCGGTTTCACCGCGGTCTTCGCGATGGCCAACACCGACCCGGTCGCCGACACCGCCGGCGTCGTCGAGCAGGTCTGGCGCCTCGGCCGCGACGCCGGGTACGCCGACGTGTACCCGATCGGCGCGGTCACCGTCGGCCGCAAGGGCACGCAACTCGCGGAGCTCGGCGCGATGGCGGACTCCGCCGCCCGGGTCCGGGTGTTCTCCGACGACGGCGACTGCGTCTGGGACGCCGCGCTGATGCGCCGCGCGCTGGAGTACGTGAAGGCGTTCGACGGGGTGATCGCCCAACACGCGCAGGAGCCGCGGCTCACCCAGGGCGCGCAGATGAACGAGGGCGCGCTGTCCGGCGTCCTCGGCCTGACCGGCTGGCCGAGTGTCGCCGAGGAGGCGATCATCGCCCGCGACATCCTGCTGAACGCGCACGTCGGGTCGAAGCTGCACATCTGCCACCTGTCGACCAAGGGCTCGGTGGAGATCGTCCGGGCCGCCAAGCGCCGCGGCCTCGAGGTGACCGCCGAGGTCACGCCGCACCACCTGCTGCTGACCGAGGACCTGGCTGCCTCGTACAACCCGGTCTACAAGGTGAACCCGCCGCTGCGCACCAAGGCGGACGTCGAGGCCGTCCGTGAGGGGCTGGCCGACGGCACGATCGACATCGTCGCCACCGACCACGCGCCGCACCCGGTCGAGGACAAGGACTGCGAGTGGAGCGCCGCGGCGTTCGGGATGACCGGGCTGGAGACGGCGCTGAGCGTCGTACAGCACGCGATGATCGACACCAAGCTGCTCACCTGGGCCGATGTCGCCGACCGGATGAGCTACGCGCCGGCCGCGATCGGTCAGGCCGCCGACCACGGCCGCCCGTTGGAAGCCGGCGCGCCCGCGAACGTCGTGCTGTACGACCCCCGGGTCGAGCGCACCGTCGTACCCGACGAGTCGGTGTCGCTGTCGCGGAACACGCCGTTCGAGGCAATGACGCTGCCCGGCAAGGTGGTGGCGACGTTCCTGCGGGGTACGCCGACCGTCCTGGACGGTGAGCTCACGACCGGGGCGGTGGGGCGGGGAGGGAATTCAACTCGGTGAAGGCCTTCCTGGGCATTCTCGGCACGCTGGTGGTGCTGGCGGCTGCCTACTTCGGTATGTACCGCGGTTGGCGCAACCGCCAGTCCCGGCAGGCTGACCTGGCGCCCTTGCCCACGGCGCCAGAGGACTCGACACGCGGCGTCGAAGGTGTGTACGTCGCCACGACGACCGCCGGCGACTGGATGGACCGGATCGCCGTGCACGAACTGGGCGTCCGCGCGACCGCGGACCTGGCCGTCAGTGAGGCCGGCCTGATCTTCCACCGGCAGGGCGCGGCGGATGTCTTCATCCCCGCGGACCGGCTGACCGGGGTCCGGACCGACCGTGGCATCGCCGGCAAGGTGACCGCGGAGAAGTCCGGCCTGCTCGTGGTCACCTGGACCCACGACGGACGTGAGCTCGACACCGGGTTCCGTCCGCGCCGTAAGGCCGACACCGCCGCCCTGACCGCATCCATCTCGACCTTGATCGGAGCATCATGAGCCAGCCAGCACTGCTGGTCCTGGAAGACGGCCGGTCGTTCGCCGGCACGTCGTACGGAGCGACCGGATCCACCTTCGGCGAGGCGGTGTTCACCACCGGGATGACCGGGTACCAGGAGACACTGACCGACCCGTCGTACCACCGGCAGATCGTCACCCAGACGGCGCCGCACATCGGCAACACCGGGATCAACGACGAGGACGACGAGTCGCAGAAGATCTGGGTCGCCGGGTACGTCGTGCGCGACCCGGCCCGGGTCCCGTCGAACTGGCGCGCCACGCGCTCGCTCGACGACCAGCTGAAGGGCCAGGGGGTCGTCGGGATCTCCGGTATCGACACCCGCGCGCTGACCCGCCACCTGCGGGAGCGCGGCGCGATGCGCGCCGGGATCTCCACCGAGGTCCTGGACCCGGCCGAGCTGCTCGCGAGGGTGCTCGAGCAACCGCCGATGGTCGGCGCCGACCTGGCCTCGGAGGTGACGACGTTCGAGCCGTACGTCGTGCCGGCCGAGGGGGAGAAGCGCTTCACGGTGGTCGCGCTCGACCTGGGGATCAAGTCGATGACGCCGAAGCGGATGTCCGAGCGCGGCATCGAGGTGCACGTGCTGCCGGCCACCGCGACCGTCGAGGAGGTGCTCGCGGTGAACCCGGACGGCATCTTCATGAGCAACGGCCCGGGTGACCCGGAGACCACCGAGCACCCGACCACGCTGCTGAAGCAGCTGCTCGAGCAGGACAAGCCCTACTTCGGGATCTGCTTCGGCAACCAGGTGTTCGGGCGGGCGCTCGGGCTCGGCACGTTCAAGCTGAAGTACGGGCACCGCGGCATCAACCAGCCGGTGCTCGACCGGGCCACCGGCAAGGTCGAGATCACCGCGCAGAACCACGGGTTCGCGGTCGACGCGCCGATCGAGGAGACGGTCGAGACGCCGTACGGGACCGCCGAGGTGTCGCACGTCTCGCTCAACGACAACGTCGTCGAAGGGTTGAAGCTCACCGGTAAGGACGGCCGCGTGCTCGCCTTCTCGGTCCAGTACCACCCCGAGGCGGCGGCCGGCCCGCACGACTCGGCGTACCTGTTCGACCGGTTCGTCGAACTGATGGAAGGACGGAACTGATGCCGCGCCGTACAGACATCGATTCGGTCCTGGTGATCGGATCCGGCCCGATCGTGATCGGCCAGGCCTGCGAGTTCGACTACTCCGGGACCCAGGCCTGCCGGGTGCTCAAGGAGGAGGGGTTCCGGGTCGTCCTGGTGAACTCCAACCCGGCCACGATCATGACCGACCCGGAGTTCGCCGACGCCACCTACGTCGAGCCGATCACCCCGGAGTACGTCGAGAAGGTGATCGAGAAGGAGCGCCCGAACGCGCTGCTCGCCACCCTCGGCGGCCAGACCGCGCTGAACGCGGCGATCGCCCTGCACGACAACGGCGTGCTGGACAAGTACGGCGTCGAGCTGATCGGCGCGTCCGTCGACGCCATCCAGCGCGGTGAGAACCGGGAGTCCTTCAAGCAGATCGTCGAGAAGCTCGGCGCGTCGGTGGCCCGGTCGGAGATCTGCCACTCGCTCGATGACGTGATGGCCGCCGCGGCCAAGCTCGGGTACCCGCTGGTCGTCCGGCCGTCGTTCACGATGGGCGGTGTCGGCTCCGGGATGGCCTACGACGAGGCGGACCTGCGCCGGATCGCCGGGGCCGGGCTGCACGCGTCGCCGACGACGGAGGTCCTGATCGAGGAGTCGATCCTCGGCTGGAAGGAGTACGAGCTGGAGGTGATGCGCGACAAGGCCGACAACGTCGTGATCATCTGCTCGATCGAGAACGTCGACCCGATGGGCGTGCACACCGGCGACTCGGTCACGGTCGCGCCGGCGATGACGCTGACCGACCGCGAGTACCAGGTGATGCGGGACCTGGCCATCGGCATCATCCGCGAGGTCGGCGTCGACACCGGCGGCTGCAACATCCAGTTCGCGGTGAACCCGGCCGACGGCCGGCTGATCGTGATCGAGATGAACCCGCGGGTGTCCCGCTCGTCCGCGCTGGCGTCGAAGGCGACCGGGTTCCCGATCGCGAAGATCGCGGCGAAGGTCGCGATCGGCTACACGCTCGACGAGATCCCGAACGACATCACCAAGCAGACCCCGGCAAGCTTCGAGCCGACGCTGGACTACGTGGTGGTGAAGGTGCCGCGGTTCGCGTTCGAGAAGTTCCCGGCCGCGGACGCCACGCTGACCACGCACATGAAGAGCGTCGGCGAGGCGATGGCGATCGGCCGCAACTACACCGAGGCGCTGCAGAAGGCACTGCGCTCGCTGGAGAAGCCGGAGGCCCGGTTCTCCTGGGCCGGGCAGCCCGCGTCGGAGCTGGAGCCGTTGCTCGAAGCCATCAAGACGCCGCAGGACGGCCGGCTCCGGATCGTCATGGACGCGATCCGGGCGGGGGCGACGCCGGAGCAGATCTTCGAGGCGACGCGCATCGATCCCTGGTTCGTGGACCAGCTGTACCTGATCCACGAGACCGCCCTGCAGGTGGCGGCCGCGCCGCGACTGACGCCCGACGTGATCAAGCTGGCCAAGCGGCACGGGTTCTCCGACCTGCAGCTGGCCGAGATCCGCGGGCTGACCGAGGACGTCGTCCGCGGTGTCCGGCAGGCACTCGGCATCCGGCCGGTCTACAAGACCGTCGACACCTGTGCGGCCGAGTTCAAGGCCGAGACGCCGTACCACTACTCGTCGTACGACGAGGAGACCGAGGTCGCGCCGCGCGAGACCCCGGCCGTGCTGATCCTCGGCTCCGGGCCGAACCGGATCGGGCAGGGCATCGAGTTCGACTACTCGTGCGTGCACGCGTCGATGGCGCTGCGCGAGGCCGGCTACTGCACGATCATGGTCAACTGCAACCCGGAGACGGTCTCGACCGACTACGACACCTCCGACCGGCTGTACTTCGAGCCGCTCACCTGTGAGGACGTGCTCGAGATCGTGTACGCCGAGCTGCAGGCCGGGCCGGTCGCGGGCGTGATCGTCCAGCTCGGCGGCCAGACGCCGCTCGGGCTGGCGCAGCGGCTCGCGGACGCCGGCGTACCGATCGTCGGGACGTCGCCGGAGGCGATCCACCTGGCCGAGGAGCGGGGCGCGTTCGGCAAGGTGCTCGCGGACGCGAAGCTGCCGGCGCCGAAGCACGGGACGGCGCTGTCGGCCGGGGAGGCGCACCAGGTCGCCGGCGAGATCGGGTTCCCGGTCCTCGTCCGGCCGTCGTACGTGCTCGGCGGTCGCGGCATGGAGATCGTCTACAGCTCGGCCGAGCTGACCGCCGCGCTGGAGCGGCTCGGCGGCGACGGGGCGTTCGAGCACCCGGTGCTGATCGACCGGTTCCTGGACGACGCGGTGGAGATCGACGTCGACGGGCTGTTCGACGGCGACGAACTGTTCCTCGGCGGCGTGATGGAGCACATCGAGGAGGCCGGGGTGCACTCCGGTGACTCGTCGTGCGCGCTGCCGCCGATCACGCTCGGGAACGCGGACATCGAGAACATCCGCAGGTCCACCGAGGCGATCGCCCGCGGCGTCGGTGTCCGCGGCCTGCTGAACGTCCAGTACGCGCTCGCCGGCGACGTGCTGTACGTGCTGGAGGCGAACCCGCGGGCGTCCCGGACGGTGCCGTTCGTGTCGAAGGCGACCGCGACGCCGCTGGCGAAGGCGGCCGCCCGGGTGATGCTCGGCGCCACGATCGCCGAGCTGCGTGCCGAGGGTCTGCTGCCGGCGACCGGCGACGGCGGCACGCTGCCGCCGACCACGCCGATCGCGGTCAAGGAGGCCGTGATGCCGTTCAACCGGTTCCGGACCATCGACGGTTCGTCGGTCGACACGGTGCTCGGGCCGGAGATGAAGTCGACCGGCGAGGTGATGGGCGTCGACGACACCTTCGGTACGGCGTTCGCGAAGTCGCAGGCGGCGGCCTCGCAGCCGCTGCCCGGCGCCGGCAAGGTGTTCGTCTCGGTCGCGAACCGGGACAAGCGGCACATGATCTTCCCGGTCAAGCGGCTGGCGGATCTCGGCTTCCAGATCTATGCGACCGAGGGGACGGCCGACGTCCTGCGCCGCAACGGGGTCGAGGCGGTCACGGTCCGCAAGAGCAGCCAGGGCCCGGGCCCGAACGGTGAGCCGACGATCGTCCAGATGGTCCAGGACGGCGAGCTGAACCTGATCGTCAACACGCCGATCGGGATCACCCAGGGCGGCTCGCCGCGTCTGGACGGCTACGAGATCCGCAGCGCGGCCGTCGCCCGCAACATCCCGTGCATCACCACGGTCCAGGGCCTCGCCGCCGCGGTCCAGGGCATCGAGGCGCAGCGCGCCGGCGACATCGGCGTTCGGTCCCTGCAGGACTGGGTCCCGAGGATCCGCGGTGTCTGACCGCTCGATGTACGAGCGCCTTGTCCGGCCGGTCCTGTACCGGCTGGGCAAGGGCGACGCGGAGGTCGCGCACGAGCAGACGCTCGCCGCCCTCCGCCTGCTCGGCCGCATCCCCGGCGCTCCCCGCGCCGGGGCCCGGCTGTACGGCGCGCCCGCGCCGCGCACGGTCTTCGGCGTCCGCTTCCCCTCGCCGGTGGGGCTCGCCGCCGGGATGGACAAGAACGGGATCGCACTGCGCGCCTGGCCGGCCATCGGCTTCGGCTTCGTGGAGGTCGGCACGGTCACGGCGCACCCGCAGCCCGGCAACGAGAAACCGCGGCTGTTCCGCCTCGTCGAGCACGAGGCGGTCATCAACCGCATGGGCTTCAACAACCTCGGCAGCGAGGCACTGGCCGCGCGGCTGGCGGCGTACGGCGACCTCGGCTACCCGCTGGGCATCTCGATCGGGAAGTCGAAGGTGACGCCCCTGGAGGAGGCGGTCGAGGACTATGTGACCTCCCTGCGCCGCCTCTACCGGTACGGCGACTACTTCGCGGTCAACGTGTCGTCGCCGAACACCCCCGGCCTGCGCTCGCTGCAGGACGCCGGCCACCTCCGCGAACTGCTGACCGCGCTGCACACCGAAGCCGCGGAGCTGACCGTCGCGGGCCTCGAGCCGAAGCCGATCCTGGTGAAGATCGCTCCGGACCTGACCACGTCGGCGATCGACGAGCTGCTCCAGGTCTGCACCGACACCGGCGTCGCCGGCATCATCGCCACCAACACCACCATCGGCCGCCCAGGCGTCGAGACTCACCCGCTCGCCGGCGAGGCGGGCGGTCTGTCGGGCCGCCCGCTCGCGGAGACGGCGGCCAAGGTGGTGGCCCACATCCACAGCCAGACCGGGGGAGCGCTGCCCGTCATCGGTGTCGGCGGGATCGTCGAACCGTCGGACGCGATCCGCCTCTTCGACGCCGGCGCGAGCCTCGTCCAGGTCTACTCCGGACTCATCTACAAAGGCCCCGGCCTGATCCGCCGGATCAACAGGAGCTTGCCATGAGCAACCAACCCTTGGGGAGCGACATGCGTAACAAGCCGTTCGGCGCCCGGCTGCGCGCCGCCATGGACGCCCGCGGCCCGCTGTGCGTCGGCATCGACCCGCACCAGCATCTCCTGGACGCCTGGGGCCTGCCCGACACCGCGGAGGGGCTCGCTTCCTTCACGTACGGCGTCGTCGACGCGCTCGCCGACCGGGTCGCGGTGTTCAAGCCGCAGTCCGCGTTCTTCGAGCGTTTCGGGTCGGCCGGGGTCGCCGTCCTCGAGCAGGCGACGATCCGGCTCCGCGAGGCCGGGGCGCTGGTGATCATCGACGCGAAGCGCGGCGACATCGGTACGACGATGGCGGGCTACGCGGCGGCGTACCTGGCCGAGAAGGGCCCGCTGGCCTGTGACGCGCTGACGGTCAGCCCGTACCTCGGGTTCGGCTCGCTGCAGCCGGCGATCGACGAAGCGCGGGAAGCCGGAGCAGGACTGTTCGTGCTCGCCCTGACCTCGAACCCGGAAGGCCCGCAGTTCCAGTCCGCGCGCACCGCGGCCGGGTCGACGGTCGCCGGTGCGGTCCTCGACGGGCTGCGCGAACTGAACGCCGGCGTCGAGGGCCTGGGCTCGTTCGGCGCGGTCGTTGGCGCGACCATCAGCTCGACCGACGAGAACCTGGACATCAACGGCCCGCTGCTCGCCCCCGGCCTCGGCGCCCAGGGCGGCACGGCCGAGGGCCTGGCGAAGGTGTTCGGTCCGGCGCTGCGCAACGTCGTCCCGTCCAGCTCGCGCGAGATCCTCGGCGCGGGCCCGAGCGCGACCGGTCTGCAGGACGCGGCCGACCGGGCGAATGCGGCGTACCGGACGGTCCTCGGCTACTGACAAACAGCCGGTAAAACTGATAAGATCTGAATCAGCAAATCCCGCGAAGTAATTTCGCGGGATTTCCTGATTGTTCTTGAATTTCCGTTCGGTCAGCTGCGATCTTTTGTCGCATGTCCGGTCTGGAGATCTGTGAGCGGTTCTATTCCGAGGTCGTCCGGCCCTTGGTCGGCGTGCCGCACAGTGCGGCGTTGCTGGGGCGAGGGTCGGAGGTTCTGGGGTTCGACGACGAGATGTCGACGGACCACAACTGCGAAGCCCGGGTCCTGTTGTTCGTCGAGGACGGTGTGGAGCTCCGGGTGGAGGTGCCCGAGACCTTCGCGGGGCGGCCCACCTGGGTGGAAGTACACACCGTGCGCGAATACTTCCGGCAGCAGTTCGGTTTCGACGTCGACAGTGAATTGACGCCGGGAGACTGGCTGACGTTTCCCGAGTCGATTCTGCGGCAGCACACCGCGGGTGGCGTGTTCCACGACGACCTCGGTCTGGAGGCGGTCCGCGATCGGCTCGCGTACTACCCGGACGATGTCTGGCGCTATCTGATGATCGCCGGCTGGTGGCGTGTGCATCCCGAGATGAACCTCGTCGGCCGCTCCGGGTACGTCGGGGACGAGCTCGGGTCGGCGTTGATCGGCGCCCGGCTCGTCGAGGACCTGATGCGGTTGTGCTTCCTGATGGAGCGCACCTACGCGCCGTACTCCAAATGGTTCGGCACGGCGTTCGGCCGGCTGTCCTGCGGTCCGGCGATGACGCCGCTGCTGCGCGCGGTCGGGCAGGCCGAGACCTGGCAGCAGCGCGACGCGGCGTTGCAGGCGGCCTATCGGGCTGCCGGTGAGCTGCACAACCGGATCGGCATCAGCGAGCCGCTGGAGTTCGGCATGGAGCGGTTGTTCGGCCGGCCGTTCGACACCGTGTGGGGCGACTACATCGGTGCACTGGCCGCCGGGATCAAGGACCCTGAGGTGCTCCGGCTGCTCGAACACTGGCCGGTCGGCGGGATCGACCGCGTCCGCGACCTGCTGTGGAAGGCTGACGACCGCCGTCAGCTTCTCGGGCTGCTCGACTCGCGGTAGAGCGCGGTCAGCAGGTCGACGGCGGCCTGGGTGGCCGGGTGCGGGTCCTCGCGATGCCAGATCAGGTGGACGTCGACCGGCGGCGCGTCCCGCACCGGCCGGTAGACGACGCCGTCGCGGCGGTACTGCGTCGTGGTCGCCTGCGGCGTGAGCCCGGCGCGGCGCCCCGACGAGATCGCGGCGAGCCAGTCGTCCACGTCCTGGGTGAGCTCGATCTCCGGCCGCGCGTCGTCCGGCCACAGGTCGGCCGTGGTGCTTCCGGTCCGGCGGTCGATGACGATGGTGCGGTCCCGGAGCTGGTCGAGCGTCAGCGACCGCTTGCGCGCCAGCGGGTCGTCAGCGGGCAGGGCGCAGTACCGAGGTTCCCGGGTGAGCAGGACGTGGGCGAAGCGGCCGAGCTCCAGGTGGCTGCGGACCACCGCGAGATCGCACAGCCCCTCGGCGAGACCGCCGGTCGCGGTGTTGGTGCGGATCAGCTGCAGCTCGACGCCGGGGTGCTCGGTCGCCCAGCGGCGCTGGAACTCGCGGGTCCGGCTGCCGAACGCCGACCACGCATGACCGACCCGCAGCCGCGTATGGCCGCTTGTCGCCTCACTCACCAGCTCGTCGAGCTCGGCGAGGATGTGCCGCGCCCGGACGAGCACCCGCACACCGGCCGCGGTCGGGGTCAGCGAACGGCTGGTCCGGTGCAGCAGGCGGACGCCGAGCTCACGCTCCAGGGCCAGCAGATTGCGCGACACCGCCGCCTGGGAGATCCCCAGCTCGATCGCGGCGTCGGTGAACGTGCCCGAGTCGACGATCTCGACCAGGCACCGCAGCTGCCGGATATCCATGACTCCAGCGTATAGATCGGCGGTCGCATGCATTTTGCGAACGGCGGCGTCCGGCGGACGCTCGGTGATCGTGAGGCGCGAACGGTTGACCGGTGTGGTGATGATGCTCGGCAGCGGGCTGTCGACGCAGGTGGGTGCGTCGGTGGCGGCGCTGGCGTTCCCGGTGATCGGCCCGGCGGGCGTGGTGGCGATCCGGCAGTGGGTCGCGGCGATCGCTCTGCTCGCGGTCGGGCGCCCGCGGCTCCGGTCGATCACCCGCCGCCAATGGCGCCCGGTCGTCGGTCTGGCGATGGTCTTCGCAGTGATGAACCTGTCGCTGTACACCGCCATCGACAGGGTCGGACTCGGCCTCGCAGTCACGCTCGAGTTCCTCGGACCGCTCGCCGTCGCGTTGCTGGGCTCTCGGCGCATGGTGGATCTGGTGTGCGCGTTGGCCGCCGCCCCCGCAGTGGTCCTGCTGACCCGCCCGCAGGCGACGACGGACTACCTGGGCGTCGGCCTGGGCTTGCTCGCGGCAACGTGTTGGGCGTTCTACATCCTGCTCAACCGGAAGGTCGGCCGAGAGTTGCCGGGCGCAACAGGTTCGGCCGCGGCGGCCGCGCTGTCGGGTCTCGCGTACGTCCCGGTCGGGGTCGTCGTACTGCTGCATCACCCGCCGACGCTCGCCGCGGCGTCGTACGCGCTGGTGGCCGGGCTGCTCTCGTCGGCCGTGCCGTTCCTCGTCGACCTGCTGACGCTCCGGCGCGTGCCGGCCCAGTTCTTCGGCGTGTTCATGAGCGTGAACCCGGTGCTCGCGGCTCTGGTCGGGCTGGTGGTTCTGGGGCAGCGGCTCGCGATCGTCGACTGGGCGGCGATCCTGGTGATCGTGTCGGCGAACGCGGTCGCGATCACCGTCGCCAGACCTGAAGTCCACTCGAACGACGGCGACGCGCCACATCACAACCCGGTTCCAGTCGCCGGGTGCGACGTTCTTCACGGCGCGCCGGAGCTCGCGTTGACCCCGGTGTTCGGAAAGGTGTCGGCGGACGGGGAGCCACGGACTTCCCGCGCGACACAGTGAAGGAACACGATGCGGAAGCTGGCAGCCCTCGCGGCCGTTGTGACGATGAGTGTTGGCGCCCTGACGGCCTGCTCGGGTGGCGACTACTGCGCGGACCTGAAGGGGTACGTCGACTCGTCGAAGGACCTGGACATCAAGGACTCCGACGCCGTCGGCAAGATGCTGGACCAGGCGAAGAAGGTGTCGAAGTCGGCGCCGAAGGACCTGCAGGACGACTGGAAGACCGTCATCGACTACGCCGAGAAGGCGCAGGACGCCAAGGGCGACACGAACAAGCTGGTGGAGCTGGCGAAGTCCGACGGCGACAAGATCAAGCCCGCCATGGACGCGATCACCAAGCAGGCGAAGGACACCTGCAAGATCGACCTGCCGGGCGCCGGCAACTGACGCGGTCCTGACCCGAGGCCGACGTGACCTGGTGGGACGGCTCTGCCCGTTCCGTCCCACCAGCCCGGAACGTCTTCGTTTCCGATGATGTGGTCACTCCCGGTAGCGTGAGCCCGATGAAGCGTTCTCTCGCCATCCTCGCGACCGTGGCCGCCGGTGCCGGTGTGCTGACCGCCTGCACCGACGAGCAGGCGTACTGCGTCGATCTCGCCAAGTACGCCGCCAAGGCGGTCGACGTCGACCCCCAGAAGCCGGTCGACTACGTGAAGATCCTGGACGACGCGAAGAAGCTCCAGGAGTCCGCGCCGCAGGACGTGCAGGACGACTGGGGTGTCGTCGTGAGCTTCGCCGAGAAGGCGCAGAAGGCCGGCACGGACGCGGCGAAGCTGGCCGAGCTCAGCAAGCAGACCGGCGGCGTGATGACGGCGTACAAGAACATCTCCAGCCAGGCGAAGGACAGCTGCAAGGTCGACCTCCCGGCACTGAACTGATCAACTGATCGTTCTAATTCGCGCGTTGTCCGGCGACTCTGTTCCACCACGGCCCGACCGCGGGCTGAACCCGTGTTAGGTTCCCTTGCGAAGCCATACAACGGGACAGGTGAAACGGTGCCACTTCCTTCTTTGACCCCGGAGCAGCGTGCGGCGGCTCTGGACAAGGCCGCGGCGGCGCGGCGTGAACGAGCCGAGATCAAGAACCGGATCCGGCACTCGGGAGCGTCTCCGACGGAGGTGCTCCACGAGGGGCAGACGAACGACGTGATCGGCAAGATGCGGGTCAGCCAGCTGCTGCAGTGCATCCCCGGAGTAGGCAAGGTCCGCGCCCAGCAGATCATGGAGCGCGCAGGCATCTCGGAGACGCGGCGGGTGCGCGGCCTCGGCTCGAACCAGATCGCCGCGCTCGAGCGCGAATTCGCCGAGTGATTGCCGAGTGATTTCAGCGTGAGCCAGACCAAAACCACGACCGGCTCGTTGGACACTGGTGTGACGATGACCACGCACGCGGGACACAGTTCGAACGAGCCGGCCGCGGCTCCCGACCCGGCGCGGCTGACCGTGCTGGCCGGACCGACCGCGGTCGGGAAGGGCACCGTCGCGGCCGACATCCGCGAACGGTTCCCGGACATCTGGATCTCGGTCTCCGCGACCACCCGCAAGCCCCGGCCGGGCGAGGTGCACGGCGTGCACTACCTGTTCGTGTCGGACGCCGAGTTCGACCGGATGATCGCCGACGGCGAGCTGCTGGAGTGGGCCGTGGTGCACAAGGCCGCCCGCTACGGCACCCCGAAGCAGCCGGTGCTCGACAAGCTCGCGGCCGGCCGCCCGGCCCTGCTGGAGATCGACCTGCAGGGCGCACGCCAGGTCCGCGAGACGATGCCGGGGGCGCAGTTCGTGTTCCTCGCGCCGCCGAGCTGGGACGAGCTGGTCCGCCGGCTGCTGTTCCGCGGCACCGAGACGCCGGAGGAGCGGGAGCGCCGGCTGGAGACCGCGACCGTCGAGCTGGCCGCCGAGAAGGAGTTCGACGTGACGATCGTGAACGCCTCGGTTCGGGAGGCCGCCGATCAGTTGGTAAAGTTGATTCGATCACCCTCCATCTCTGGAAAGAGCTGAACTTGTCTGGCAACCAGCCCGTCGCCATCGGCATCACCTCCCCGCCGATCGACGACCTGCTCACCCACACCGACTCCAAGTACAAGCTGGTGCTGTACTCGGCCAAGCGGGCGCGGCAGATCAACGCCTACTACTCGCAGCTCGGCGAGGGCCTGCTGGAGTACGTCGGGCCGCTGGTCGAGACGCACGTCCAGGAGAAGCCGCTGTCGATCGCGATGCGCGAGATCAACGACGGTGTGCTGACCTGCACCGACATCGACCCCGAGGCCGAGGCGGAAGCCGCTGCCGCGGAGAAGTCCGAGTAACCCACCCCGCATGAAGCCCAACGTGGTGCTCGGGGTCGGCGGCGGCATCGCGGCGTACAAGGTCTGCGACCTGCTCCGGAGGCTGACCGAGTCCGGGCACAGCGTGCGTGTGGTGCCGACCGCGGCCGCGCTGGAGTTCGTCGGCGAGGCGACCTGGGCGGCGCTGTCCGGGCAGCCGGTGACCGCCGATCCGTTCGACGACGTGCAGGAGGTTCCGCACGTCCGGATCGGCAAGGCCGCCGAGCTCGTCGTGGTGGCGCCCGCGACCGCGAACCTGATCGCCAAGGCCGCCCACGGCCTGGCCGACGACCTGCTCACGAACACGCTCCTCACCGCGCGCTGCCCGATCCTGTTCGCGGCCGCGATGCACACCGAGATGTGGGAGCACCCGGCCACCCAGGCGAACGTCGCCACCCTGCGTTCGCGCGGGATCACGGTCCTCGACCCGGCGGTCGGGCGGCTGACCGGCGCCGACACCGGCCGCGGCCGGCTGCCGGAGCCGTCGGAGATCTTCGCGATCAGCCAGTTGATGCTCGCCGACGAGGCCGCCCGCGCGGCGGGCCAGTCGGTGGCCGACCTGACCGGCAAGCAGGTCCTGATCAGCGCCGGCGGGACCCGGGAACACCTCGACCCGGTCCGGTATCTCGGCAATTCCTCGTCCGGCAAACAGGGCTACGCGCTCGCCCGGATCGCCGCCGCCCGCGGCGCCAAGGTCACCCTGGTCGCGGCGAACTCCGAGCTGCCCGACCCGGCCGGCGTCCAGGTCGTCCCGGTCACCAGCACCCGCGACCTGTACGACGAGATCACCGGGCGCGCCGGGGACGCGGACGCGATCGTGATGGCGGCCGCCCCGGCCGACTTCCGCCCGGCCGACGTCGCCGAGCACAAGATCAAGAAGACCGCCGACGGCTCGGTCCCCGCGGTCAGCCTGGTGCAGAACCCGGACATCCTGCAGACGATCTCGCACGACCGGGCCCGCACCGGGCAGGTGATCGTCGGGTTCGCCGCGGAGACCGGCGACGCGGACCACACGGTCCTCGAGCTCGGCCGCGCCAAACTCGAGCGCAAGGGCTGCGACCTTCTGGTCGTCAACGACGTCTCCGGCGGCAAGGTCTTCGGCAGCGACGTCAACGAGGCCGTCATCCTCGACCGCGACGGCAACGCCCTCCCGGTCCCCTCCGGCAGCAAGGACGCCCTCGCCGGCGTCATCTGGAACCTCGTCGCCACCCACTGGCAGTGACCCCGTGCTGCAGGTGAGATCGGCGGTCGAGGCCGACAGGCCGGCCATCTTCGGACTGGCCGGCGAGGTCGAGCACTGGTTCGGCCCGATGGTCGCCGAACCAGGCTTCCACCGCGCACTCGACAGTCACATCGCCGACGAGCGTGCGCTCGTGGCGTCCGACGAGGGTCAGCCAGTGGGAGCGGTCCTGTTCGGCGGCTCGTCGCCACGGTACGCCGTGCACTGGCTGGTGATCTCCGAGCGGGCCCGGGGCCTCGGCGTCGGCCGGCGGCTGATGGCCGCGGCGATCGAGCGGCTGACGGCGGGTCAAGGGCTCGCCGAGGGTGAGGTCGTCGACGTGGTGACCTTCGGCGCTGACCATCCGGGAGCGGTGGCCGGCGGAGCGCGCGTGTTCTACGAACGCCTCGGCTTCGTGCCTGCCGAGCCTGCGCCGGACGGGCCGGAGGGCGGCTCGCGGCAGGTCTTCCGCTATCAGAGGACAGAAGCTGTCCGCTTCCCGTTCTAGCGTGCTGGCCATGGAGATCTCCTGGGAAGCCGTCGTCGCGCGGCGGATGCGGCGGCATGGGTTGACGGCGCCGTTCGGTGCGGCGGTAGAGGCTGTGCGGGCGATGTGTGGGGCGCATGCGCAGATCGCGGCGGCGGGGGAGGCTTCCGTGGCGCTCCGGGTGGAGGGGGCGACGCGGGACACGGTGCGGCGGGACGAAGGGCTGGTGAAGACGTTTGGGCCGCGGGGGACGGTGCATCTGTTGCCGCTGGAGGACCTGGCGATGTGGACGGGTGCGCTGGGTGCGCTGCCGGCGAACGGTTCGCAGCCGGAGCCGATCCGGATGACGCCGGACGAGATCGATCAGGTGGTCGTCGCCATCGGCGCGGCCCTGGCGCACGACGACCTGACCGTCGACGAACTGACCGAGGAGGTCGTCCGGCGGACCGGTGAATGGGCCCGGGAGCCGACGATCCCGGCGTTCCAGGGCGCCTGGGCCCGCTGGCGGCAGGCGGTGTACGTCGCAGCGCACGCCGGCGTCCTGTGCCACGGACCGATGCGCGGCCGCCTGGTGACGTACGCGAACCCGCATCGCCTCCGGCCGTTCGAGCCGATGCCCGCCGAGCAGGCCCTGACCGAGCTCCTGCAGCGGTACCTCTACTCCTACGGTCCTGCGACCCCACAGCAGTTCGCCCGTTGGCTCAGCGTCGCTCCGACGCGAGTCAAGCCGTACTTCGAGGGCCTTCCGCAGGTCGAGCTCGACGGTCAGGCCGCCTGGGTCGCTCCCGGTGACGACGAGTTCCCCGACGACCGCGCCGAGGGAGTCAGGCTGCTGCCGTACTTCGACGCGTACGGCGTCGGCAGCTTCCCACGCGAACTGCTGTTCCCGGGCAAGGCGTTCGCCCGCGCGACCGCCCGCGGCCAGGCCGGCAACTACCCGCTGCTGCTCGTCGACGGGATCGTGGCCGGCGTCTGGCACCAGAGGAAGTCCGGCCGGACGGTGCAGGTCACCGTCGAGGCGCTCGCCCCGCTGAACCGGCGCCGTCGCGCCCAGCTGGACGCGGAGGTGGACCGCGTGGCTGCGATCCTTGGCGGTACGGCGTCGCTCACACTGGGCGACGTGACGGTCGGTGCGCACGCCTGAATCGGCAGCGATTATCCAGAATATGGGCACGGATCTCGTATCCTGGATGAATTCGGAGCGTCACCGGGACGCGGGTGGAAACTGCTGGCATACTTCCCAAGATGCATCGCCAACCGCCGGTGCATGGGGGGATCGCGCGGTTGTGCCAACGCGCAACCGGGCGGCACAAGAGGAATCCGAGGGAGAACTGTGGCGAGGCGCCTTTTCACGTCCGAGTCCGTGACCGAAGGTCACCCGGACAAGATCGCTGACCAGATCAGCGACTCCATTCTCGACGCGTTGCTGGCCGAGGACCCGAAGAGCCGGGTCGCGGTCGAGACCCTGATCACCACGGGTCTGGTCGTCGTCGCGGGAGAGGTCACCACGACGGCGTACGTCGACATTCCCGGGATCGTGCGGTCGCGCATCCTGGAGATCGGCTACGACTCGTCCCTGAAGGGTTTCGACGGCGCGTCCTGTGGGGTGCAGGTCGCCATCGGGAGCCAGTCCCCGGACATCGCCCAGGGTGTCGACACGGCGTACGAGACGCGCTCGGACGCCTCCCAGGACGCTCTGGACCTGCAGGGCGCGGGCGACCAGGGCCTGATGTTCGGCTACGCGTCGAACGAGACGCCGGAGCTGATGCCGCTGCCGATCACCATCGCGCACCGCCTGTCCGAGCGGCTTGCCGAGGTCCGCAAGAACGGCACCCTGGCCTACCTGCGGCCGGACGGCAAGACCCAGGTCACGGTCGAGTACGACGGTGACAAGGCGGTCCGGATCGACACCGTGGTGGTGTCCAGCCAGCACGCGGCGGACATCAACCTGGAGTCGATGCTGACGCCGGACATCAAGAAGCACGTCGTCGACCCGGTGCTCGAGCAGTTCGACATCGACGCGAGCGACTACAAGCTGCTGGTGAACCCGACCGGCCGGTTCGAGATCGGCGGCCCGATGGGCGACGCCGGGCTGACCGGGCGGAAGATCATCATCGACACCTACGGCGGGATGGCGCGGCACGGCGGCGGCGCGTTCTCCGGCAAGGACCCGTCCAAGGTGGACCGCTCGGCGGCGTACGCGATGCGCTGGGTGGCGAAGAACATCGTCGCGGCCGGTCTCGCCGACCGGGTCGAGTGCCAGGTCGCGTACGCGATCGGCAAGGCCGCGCCGGTCGGCTTCTACGTCGACACGTTCGGCACCGAGAAGGTCCCGGTCGAGAAGATCGCCGACGCGGTCCGCGAGGTCTTCGACCTGCGGCCGGCCGCGATCATCCGCGATCTCGAGCTGCTCCGGCCGATCTACGCCCAGACCGCGCGGAACGGTCACTTCGGCCGCACCGGCGAAGGCTTCACGTGGGAGCGCACCGACCGCGTCGAGGCCCTCAAGGCCGCGGTCGAAAAGTAGTTGTCCACAGCGGGCCGGCAGTGCACAAGCGCACTGTCGGCACGCTGCTCTAGCATTCCTCAGTGACATCGAACGTGGCCTCGGACGGGGATTCGCCGGAGCAGCTGACGCTGCTGCGGGACACCGTTCGCAAGTCACGCACCAAGGAACCGGCCGAGATCACCACGTCGTTGCCGGTGGCCCGGATCGCGGTCGACGTCTCGCTCCCGCACCTGGACCGGCCGTTCGACTACCTGGTGCCCGACGACATGGCCGCGGCCGCGCAGCCCGGCGCCCGGGTCAAGGTGCGGTTCGCGGGCAAGGACCTCGACGGATTCGTCCTGGAGCGGCTCGACGAGTCGGACCACGACGGCAAGCTGGTCCGGCTGCGGAAGGTCGTGTCGGCCGAGCGGGTGCTGACACCGCAGATCGCGGACCTGTGCCGGGCGGTCGCCGACCGGTACGCCGGGGTGCTCGCGGACGTCACCCGGCTGGCGGTCCCGCCGCGGCACGCGAAGGTCGAGGGGGAGCCGCTGCGCTGCGATCAGCCGGCGCGCCCGCCGGTGTCGACGTCCCGGTCCGAGTGGTCGCCGTACCCGCCGGGGTTCCTCGACGCGATCGAGCGCTCGAAGTCGCCGCGGGCGGTGTGGACCGCCGTACCGGGGGCCGACTGGGCGCTGGCGTTCGCGCAGGCCGCCGCGGTGTGTGCGGCGTCGGGGCGGGGTGCGTTGCTGCTCGCGCCGGACGCGCGGGATCTCGAGCGGCTCGCTGCCGCGTGCGCCGAGGTGCTGGGGGAGTCCGGCTTCGTCACGCTGTCCGCGGACCTGGGGCCGACGGCTCGCTATCGCGCGTTCCTGTCCGCGCTGCGCGGCTGTGCGCGGGTGGTGATCGGGACCCGGGCGGCGGCGTTCGCGCCGGTCGCGGATCTCGGGCTGGTGGCGATGTGGGACGACGGCGACGAGTCGTACGCCGAGCCGCGCGCGCCGTACCCGCATGCCCGGGAGGTGCTGCTGCTGCGGGCGTTCCGGCAGCAGTGCGCGGCGTTGCTCGGCGGGTTCGCGCGCTCCGCCGAGGCGGCGGCGCTGATCGAGTCCGGGTTCGCGCACGAGCTGATCGCGGACCGGAAGACGATCCGGGCGGCCGCGCCATCGGTGCACATCGCGGGGGAGTCGGACATCGACCTGGCGCGCGACCCCGCGGCGCGTGCCGCCCGGCTGCCGCACCGGGCGTTCGAGATCGCCCGTGAAGGGCTGCGGACCGGGCCGGTGCTGGTGCAGGTACCGCGCGCGGGGTATCTGCCGAGCCTGGTGTGCCAGACGTGCCGGGCGCCGTCGCGGTGCTCCACGTGCGGCGGCACGTTGCGTCGTACCGGCGGATCCGGACCGGCCAGCTGCAGCGTGTGCGGCCGGCCGGCCGTCGACCACCGCTGCCCGGAGTGCGGCGACACCCGGATGCGTGCGGCGGTCATCGGCGCCCGTCGTACGGCGGAGGAGTTGGGCCGTGCGTTCCCCGGTGTCGTCGTGCGGACGTCGGGCGGGGACAACATGCTCGACGTCGTACCGGACGCGCCGGCGCTGGTCGTCACCACGCCGGGAGCCGAACCGGTCGCCGAGGGCGGATACAGCGCGGCGCTGCTCCTCGACACCTGGCTGATGCTCGCCCGCCCCGACCTGCGCGCCCCTGAAGAGGCTGTCCGTCGCTGGTTCAACGCGGCCGCCCTGGTGCGTGCGGGCAGTCCCGTCATCCTGGTCGGCGACCCGTCGGCCTTGCCGCTGCAGGCGATCGTCCGCTGGAGCCCCGAGGGGTACGCGGCCCGCGAGATCGAGGAACGCCGTACGGCGCGCCTCGCCCCCGCCGCCAAGCTCGCCGAGCTCACCGGCCCGTCGGAGGCGGTCAACGACCTCGTCACCCGCCTCCGCGACCTGATCCCGCCGTCCTCGGGCCTCGAGGTCCTCGGCCCCGTGGACGTCGACGACGAGACGGTCCGCGCCGTGGTCCGCACCCCGCGGGCCCACGGCACGGCGCTCGTCCGCGCGTTGAAGGAAGCCCAGTCGACCCGAGCGACGAAGAAGAGCCCGGGCGCGGTCAGAGTCCAGGTCGACCCGCCCAGCTTCGGCTGACGCGCTACCTGCGGAATGCGGCTCTGGTCGCGGCCGCGGTGGCGGCGATGTACTCCGGTGGCTCGATGAACCACCACTCGTCGAACGGCACGCCGTTGGTGAGGTCGCGGTGGTAGCCGAAGCACACCAGGTAGAGCGGCCTGATGTACATCACCCCTTCGAGCCGGTCGAGTTCCTCGTCGGTCAGCTCGACATGTTTGCGGTAGGCGCTGACGACCGCTTCGACGTGCCCTTCGTTGGTGCGTCGGGTGGGAGCCCAGTCCCCGGTGCCCCACAGCAGGAACGCGAGGTCGGCGATCCGCGCTCCGCGGCCGGACGCCTTCCAGTTGATGGCCACCGGCCCGTCCGGGCCGATCACGGCATGGTCGGGAGCATGCAGGAGGTTGCCGTGCAGCAGGCCCTCGGGCAGGCCGTCGCCGTCGTCCGCGGTGCGCACCTGCTCGTGGAGCCGCTCGAAGCGCTCCCGATCGGCTGCCCCGACCTTCGTGTCCACCGCGTCGAGAAAGGCCAAGCCCGCCAGCAGGTCCTGCCGCGGCGTACCTGTCCGGCGCGGGTCCTCACCGCTCGCCCCACCGGGCCGGCTGACCGATTCGTCGAACGGCAGCGCGTGCAGCCGTCCGAGCAGGTCGCCCATGATCGCGAATCCCTCGCCCGGCGGCAGCGGGGTGTGGTCGACGAATTCGGTGACGAGCACCGCGCTGCCGTCGAAGTCGGACACGGCGTCGTCAACGGCGAGACGCTCCGCGGGATAGTCGTGCTGCTCGAGAAAGCGCAGGATCGCGGCATCGCCCTCGACGTGGGCCCGCGGCCGCGCCGGCGGGAACGCCCGCGCGATCCACGGGGCGCCGTCGTTGCGGTCGATGCGGAAGACGTACGTCTTGTGCACGCTGAGCTTGGTCGCCGAGATCGCGTCGATCCCGTACCGCTTCCGCAGGTGGGCGAGCAGCCGGTCCGCGTCCGGCTCGTGGTAGATGCGGTCGTCGAGACCCTCGAGATCGGTCAGAGCCTCGGTGTAGCGCTGCCCGGTCTCCTGGGCGTGCCGCCGTACGACCTTCTTGAAATTGCCGTCCTTCGTCATGACAAGCCTCTCCGTCGACACCTTCGTCCCCCAGTGACGTGGTGTTGAGAGATGGCCTGCTGGCATCGACGACCGAGAGGGCTGACTCCCCTTCGCGAATGGAACCCCGACTGGGGCGGACGTCCCACAGCTCGGCGACCGGTCGGCGCCGTCAGTCAATTTCGCCGATCGCCGCAGCGCTTGTCAAGGATCAGGCGGTCGTGGCGAGGGTCGTGGAGGCGGCGAGGAGTTGCTGGCCGAGCGCGGTGCGGTGGTAGAGCACGGCCCGGCCGTCGCGGCGGGACGTCACGACGCCGGCGTTGCGAAGGATGCTCAGATGAACGCTGAGCGTGGGGGCGGAGACGCCCAACTGGTTGGCCAGATGGGTGGTGGACATCGGCAGGTCGAGGTGGCTGACGATCGCGGCCCGGGTGCGGCCGACCAGGTCGGCGAGCGGCGAGTCGGTGGTCTCCTGGCGGTCCTCCCACAGCCGGCCGAGGCCGCGCGGCGGGTACGTGATGGTCGGGACGTGCGGCGCGCCGGTGACCGCCAGCCCGGCCGGCCAGGTGAACACGCACGGCACCAGCAGGACGCCCTGACCGGCCATCGGCTCGCCGTCGCAGCAGTACGGCCGGTCGATGTCGATCCGGTCGCCGCTGAACTTGATCGACGGGTGCAGGTTGCGGAACAGCCGCTCGATGCCGCCGGCGGCCAGCTCGTTCAGCCGGAACGCGAGGTCCTCCTGCAGCAGCGACCGCATCCGCCGCCAGTCGGGCTCGATCGCGCGCCGCCAGTACGTCTCCAGCGCCGAGGTGATCAGGTCGAGCGCCGCGGCCGGCCGGGCGATCAGGTCCGGCAGCATCGGATGTGGGGTGGCGCGGTACAGCCTGGTCAGCTCGGCCGTCGCCAGCGCGTGCGGTGTCGCGGCGATCGCGGCGAGACCGGACTCCAGGCTCGTCGACCGTCGCGGCGGAGCCGGCGTGAGGAAGTCCGGAATGTAGCCGGCCGACGGGATGAGGGCCCTGAGCAACGTCAGGTCGTCGCCCTCGATCGTCGGCCGGACCTTCTGCAGCCACGGGCCGTGCACGCTCCGCGCCGTGTTGTTGCTCAGCGCTCGCACGCTCGTGACGGCCTCCCAGACCGGTGACAGTGCGAACCGGATCCGCCCGATGTCGCCGGCGTTCAGCCTGATCGTGATCACCGGCCAAGATTAGCCGTGAGCCTAATCGTCGACAAGGTCCGGGCCGTTCGCGGACAGTTGCCCCATGAGTGCAACAGCCGTCGGCAACCCCACGTCCACCGCGCTGCCGCGGGCCTTCTGGGCGTTGTGGGTGTGCCAGCTGGTCAACCGGCTCGGCAGCTTCGTGCAACCGTTCCTCGTCCTCTACCTGACCCAGGACCGGCACCTCTCCGCGGGCACGGCGGGCGCCGTCGCCGCTGCCGTCGGTCTGGGATCGGTCGCCGCGCAGCTCGTCGGCGGTTTCCTCACCGATCGCATCGGTCGCCGGCTGACGATGCTGATCTGCTTCTTCGGGACCGGCGCCGCGCTGGTCCTGCTCGGCTCGGCCCGGTCGATGGCGCTGATCTGGGCGACCGCGTTCCTGGTCGGCCTGCTCGGTGACCTGTTCCGCCCGGCGGTCCAGGCGACCGTCGCGGACCTGCTGCAGCCGACCGAGCGGGTCCGCGCCTACGGTCTGCTGTTCTGGGCCATCAACCTCGGCTTCTCGGTCTCGACGGTCGCCGCGGGCGTCCTGGCCTCCTTCGGGTACGGCTTGCTGTTCTGGGTGAACGCCGCCACGTCGGTGATCGCCGGGCTGGTGATCTGGACGATGGTGCCGGAGACCCGCCCGGCGCCGGTGGCCGGGTCGGCGAGCCGGGCGCTGCTGCCGGTGGTCGCACGCGACACGGTGTTCCTGCTGATGATCCTGATCCAGATCGGCTACGCGACGATCTACATGCAGGGCTACTCGACCCTTCCGCTCGCGATGGCGGGCGACGGGCTGTCGTCGCGGGTCTACGGCCTGGTGATCGGGCTGAACGGCGTCGTGATCGTGCTGGTCCAGCCCTTCCTCGGCCGGTGGATGGTCAAGCTCGACCGCCCGAAGCTGCTGGCCGCCTCGATGCTCGTCGTCGGACTCGGGTTCGGCGTGGGCGCGGTCGTGCACAGCTGGTGGGGTTACGCGCTGTCGGTCGTGGTGTGGACGCTGGGGGAGATCGGGTTCGCCGCGGTCATCGGCGCGGTGTTCGCCGACCTCGCCCCGATCGACCTGCGCGGCCGCTACATGGGGCTGTCCGGTATGGCGTTCGGCGTCGGGACGGTGATCGGCCCGCTCGCCGGGACGAACGCCCTCGAGCACCTCGGCCCGACCGTCACCTGGCTGGGCTGCGCGGTCCTCGGCGTCACGATCTTCCTCGGCCAGTACGCACTGGCTCCCGCTCTGCACGCCCGCGCCGCCTCGAACGCCGAGGTGGCCTCGTAGGGTTGCGGTATGAGCGACCGGACGATCGACGTGGTGGTGTTCGACATCGGTGGGGTGCTGCTGGACTGGAGCCCGACGTACCTGTACGCCGACCTGATCCCGGACGAGGAGCAGCGGACGCACTTCCTGACCAAGGTGGCCACGCCGGCCTGGAACCACAAGCAGGACGAGGGGCGTCCGTGGGCGGAGGCGGTCGCCGAGCTGACCAGCCTGCATCCGGAGCACGCCGAGTGGATCCAGGCGTACGACACGGGGTGGCTGAAGATGGTGAAGGGCGTGTTCGAGGACACCGCCGCCGTTCTCGCGCAGCTGCAGGCCGCCGGCGTCCCGACGTACGCGTTGACGAACTTCTCCGGTGAGAAGTGGGAGGTCGCGAAGGAGGCGTTCCCGATCCTCACCCACTTCGACGGCGAGGTCGTGTCGGGTGTCGAGCAGACCGCGAAGCCCGACGAGAAGATCTACCGGATCCTGATCGAGCGCTTCGGGCTGGACCCGGCGCGCACGTTCTACACCGACGACATGGCCTACAACGTCGACGGGGCGCGGGCGGTCGGTCTCGACGCCGAGGTCTTCACCGGCGCCGCGGACCTGCGAACCCAGCTGCGTGAGCGGGGTCTGCCACTACAGTGAGCCGGTGACGTCGATGCCAGAAGACCGCTCGCCCGCGATCGGGGACGTGGACCGCAACGCGGCGGTGGAACGCGTCCAGGCGGCGTACACGGGTGGGTATCTCACCCACGACGAGATGGAGCAGCAGCTCCACCAGGTGCTGTCCGCCAGGACCCGCAAGGATCTCGAGGTCGCTGTCGCCGCGCTGCCGGCCGAGCAGCCGGGCCGCTCGGCGACCATCGGCGCCTCCGCCGGCCGGATCGTCCGGCGCGGCGTGTGGCGGGTGCCGCGACACCTCAAGGTCGAGTCCCTGCACGGGCGGGTGCGGCTCGACCTGTCGCAGGCGCAGTTCGAGCACGCGGACGTCGACATCGAGCTGAACGTGCTGCACGGCGGTGTCAAGATCACGCTGCCGCGGGACGCGGTCGTCGACTTCGACGCGGTCCGCACCGAGTGGAAGGACACCCGGTACAAGCCGGCGCGCACCTCCACCGGCGACGGCCCGCGGATCCGGATCACCGGCGTGATGGGCTTCGGTCGGCTGAAGATCCGGCACGCGCGCCGCTAGAGCGCTGCCGAGATGGCTTCGGTGTACGTCGGGGAGCTCGCGAGGTACGCGGCCTCGACGTACACGGTGCTGTCCTGGCACGTCATCGGCGTGAGCGCGACGCCGGGCTTCGCGGCGTACAGCCGTTGCGGGGCGGCCAGACCGGGACGCCAGCGGTTGATCTGGTAGGTCTCCTCGCCGGCCGGGCTCACGGTCCTCGTCTCCCACAGGATCCAGTTGCCGCAGGCAATAATCGTGTCGGTGACGACGGTGCCGAGCAGGCGGGCGGGGGAGTCGCCGGAGTCCCGGACGTACGCCTTGCTCTGGTACTGGTCCGGGTCCGCGGCGCCGACCTCGGACCACACGGTCGCGCCACGCAGGGTCGCGCCGCTCCACTGGATGCAGTTGGTTGCTGCGGGCACCGGCTGTGCGGCGCCCGCGGACAGCGGAGCGGCGAGGAGGCGCTTGCACCGGCGGGCAGTCTCCGGCGCGACGATCTCGCTGAACGTCACGGTGTCGGCCGACACCACCGGATCGGCCACGTAGCCGGGCGCCGCGACGCAGGTGACGGTGCGCGACTTCAGCGTCGCCAGGTCGGCGACGATCAGGCAGGAGCGGTTCTTCGCGTCGGTGGAGCTGTACGCGAAGGTGCCGTCGTAGGCGCCGATCTCCGGCTCGGACACCGGCGGCAGACCGGCCGGGACGGTGGCCTTGCCGGTCGTGAGGTCGTAGCGGACGACCTTGATCTGCGGGTCAGGACCATCGGAGCGGATGTCCTCGACCAGCGCCCACCGATCGTCGATGACGACCGGCGACTGCGCGACGAACCCACTCGTCGGGACGTGTTGGACGACGACCTTCTTGCTCGTCCGGTCCGCGATGGTCGTCGTACCGGCCTCGTCACTGCCACGCGTGACGACGTACTTGCGCTGCCGCGTCACGAGATGCTGCCCATCGACCGGCTGCCGGAGAACATTTGCCCACGCCGGCAACGCGGTACCGGTGTCCATCGGGCGGGTCGGCTGGGGCTGTGTCGTCGGCGCCGCTGACGTGGTCGGTGTGCGGCTGGGGGACGGGCTGCTCTGCGGCGGTTCGGCGGAGCAGCCCGCGACGAGCAGCACCAGGAGGGTGCCTGCAGCAACGGTACGACGACGCATCTACAGCCCGATGTTCTGGAAGGAGTTGGCGAGTGTGGCGTTGAACAGGGCGCTGGCCGGGATGTTCTTCGGGCCGTCGGTGACGTTGCCGCGGCTGTTGAAGCGGCGCTCGTTGAACACCTCGAAAATCGCGATCGTGCCCTTCGCCTTGTCGTAGCCGCGGCCGACCTGGTAGTGGCCGCTGTGGTTGAAGGCCAGGTACGGGAAGTACCGCTTGAGAAGCTGCACGTGCTCGATCACCGGTGCCTTGTACACGCCGAGGTGCTTCTGGTGCACGGTGAAGAAGGTCTGCGCGTTCCAGTGCGAGACGTTCTGCACGATGTACGTGCCCGCCGACTTGGGCCACGCGGTCTTCAGGTTGGTCTGCTTCACCATCGCCGAGATCGCCGTACCGGACGTGGTCGAGCCGAGGTCCTTCGCCCACGACGTCTGGGTGTCCTTCTGGTTGTCGTCGGCCCAGTCGATCGACTGGAACGTCGCCGGACCGCACCAGTACCCCTTCTCCTGCGAGGTCTGGAACCCCTTCATCAGGTACGCCGAGGCAGGTGCGGCGACCGGCGCAACCGGAGTCGACGGCACCGCGGTGGGCGTCCCCGCCGTCGGAGCGGTCCGCGTCGGCAGGAACGTGGGCGTCGCAGTCGAGGTCGGCGTCGCAGTCGGCGTCGCGATCGGCGCGGTAGTTGCCGCCTGGTCCGGCGTCGCGGAGGAGCCCGGTGTCGCCGAGGCGTCCGGTGTCGCCGTGGAGTCCGGTGTCGGTTGTGCGGTCGTGGTTTCCGGGGTCTGGGGGTTCGGCGGCGGCGTCTCGGCTTCGGCGAGTTCGCGGAGCTCGCGAGCCTTTTCGCGGCCGTTCCAGGCGGCTTCCATCTCGTCGAGTTCGGCGGTCACTCTCTGGGTCTTCGGCAGCGCGGCCCGCTCGGCGACGAACGCTGCAGGGGTCAGATCACCGGTCGAGATGTCCTGCTCGGCACCCAGCTCGTCCGCGGCGCGAAGGCTCGGCTCGGCCATCAGCGCGTGCCGCTGCGGCCCGGTCGGCACCTGGTCCACGAAGCCGAGCCCAAGGCAGTAGTTCTCGGTGTCGAGCTTGAAGCACCGGAGCATCGACGCGGCCTGCGCGGAGGTGTCCGCCGACCGCAGCTGCACATCACCCGGTGACGACTCGGTGACCTGCTTCACCACCTCGCTCCACGACCGCGCCGGTGGCTGCTCCGAACTGGAGCTCGACGGCTGTGCGGTCGGTTCCGTGGTCGGCGTCGTCGGACCGGTCGGTCCGGTGCGGAACTCCGGCTCGCGGGGCTGGTAGGCCTGGGCGGTGAGGGGTGCCTGGGTGAGTAGTGCACCCAGGAGGACCAGTGTTGCTCCCCGTGCTGCTGTGCGCATTGGGTCTCCCGAGCGGCGTGTGACGGCAGTGACTGAGGGTACGCCTGGGACCACAGTACGTGCTTGTGGCAACAAACGGGAGGGGCCTCCCAGCGGAAACGGCTCCGGCGGGCCAACTAGACTTGCCCGGTCCCGGTTCGTGGAGTCCTGTGGAGAGTCTGTGTCGGTCCAACCCATCCGTCTGTTCGGCGACCCCGTTCTGATCACCAAGGCCGAGCCGGTCGTCGACTTCGACGCCGAGCTGCGCCGCCTGGTCGCCGACCTCACCGACACCATGCAGGACGCGCCGGGCTCGGGGCTGGCCGCGCCGCAGATCGGCGTCGGCCTGCGGGTGTTCACGTACCACGTCGAGGGCGAGCTCGGGCACCTGATCAACCCGGAGCTGACGCTGTCGCTGGAGGAGCAGTTCGGCCCCGAGGGCTGTCTGTCGATCCCCGGCCTGACCTTCGACTGCCGCCGGGCCCAGTCGGTGATCGCCAAGGGCTTCAACATGTACGGCGACCCGGTGGTGATCGAGGGCTCCGACCTGCTGGCCCGCTGCATCCAGCACGAGACCGACCACCTGGACGGCGTCCTGTTCGTGGACCGCCTCGACCGCGAGACCCGCAAGCAGGCGATGAAGGCCATCCGCGAGGCCGAGTGGTCGGGCCTGGGCGGCCCACCGCAGATCAAGGTCTCCCCGCACCCCACGAACGGATTCGGTCTGTGAGAGTCGTCTTCGCCGGTACGCCGGAACCCGCTGTCACCGCGCTCGAGGCGATCGTCGCCAGTCGGCACGAACTGGTCGGTGTCGTCACCCGCCCGGACGCGCCGGCCGGCCGCGGCCGGAAGCTGGTCGCTTCGCCGGTCGCGCAGTACGCCGAGGAACTGGGCGGCGTCGAGATCCTGAAGCCGGTGAAGCCGAGTGACCCCGAGTTCCTGGCCCGGCTGCGGGAGATCGCCCCGGACTGCTGCCCGGTCGTCGCGTACGGCGGTCTGCTGCCGCAGGCGGCGCTCGACATCCCGCGGCACGGCTGGATCAACCTGCACTTCTCGGTGCTGCCCGCGTGGCGCGGCGCCGCGCCCGTGCAGCACTCGATCATCGCGGGCGACGACGTGGCCGGTGCGAGCACGTTCCGGATCGTGAAAGCGCTGGACGCCGGCCCGGTCTACGGCGTACTCACCGAGCCGATCGGCCCCGAGGACACCTCGGGCGACCTGCTGCACCGGCTGGCGGTGTCGGGGTCGAAGCTGCTCGTCGACACACTCGACGGCATCGAGGCCGGCGTGCTGGAGGCCCGCGAGCAACCTGCCGACGGCGTGACGCTGGCCCCGAAGATCACCGTCGAGGACGCGGAGCTGGACCTGACCGCGCCGGCGCAGCGGGTCGATCGGCTCGTGCGCGGCTGCAACCCGGCGCCGGGTGCGTGGACGATGTTCCGCGGCGAGCGGCTGAAGGTGCTCGCCGTACGGCCGACCGACGACGATCTGAAGCCCGGTGAGCTGCGCGCGACGAAGTCGAGTGTGCGCGTCGGCACGGGGAGCAAGGCGGTGGAGCTGGTGACGGTTCAGCCGCAGGGCAAGAAGCCGATGGCCGCGCCCGACTGGGCCCGCGGCGTCCGTCTCACCGACGAGGACCGGCTGGGACCTGCGGCGTGAGCGACCGGAATGCGCGGAACAGGGCGCCGCAGCGGCGGCCGGACCGGGTACGGCGGGTCGCGTACCAGGTCATCCGGCAGGTCACCGGCGAGGGCGGGTACGCGAACCTGGCGCTCAACAAGGCACTCCGGGAAGCGCGGCTCGGCGGGCGGGATGCGGCGTTCTGCACCGAGCTGGTGCACGGCACGCTGCGCTGGCAGGGCACGTACGACGCTTTCCTGGCGCGGAGCGTGTCGCGGCCGCTGGCGGAGCTCGATCCCGAGCTGCTCGACATGCTCCGGCTCGGCAGCCACCAGCTGCTGAACATGCGGGTCGACTCGTACGCCGCGGTGTCGGAGATGGTCACACTCACGCGGTCCGAGCTCGGGCAGAAGCGCACCGGACTGGTCAACGCGGTGCTCCGCAAGATCAGCCAGCGTTCCTTCGGCCACTGGATCGACGCGGTCGCGCCGTCACCCGACGAGGATCTCCTGGGTTACCTGGCTGTCGCCGAAGCCCACCCCCGCTGGGTGGTCGAGGCCTTCGACCGCGCACTCGCCGGCGAGTCGAACGAGCTCGAGGACTTGCTCGTGGCGGACAACGAGCCGCCCCGCGTGACGCTCGTCGCCCGGCCGGGTTTGGCCGCTGTCGGCGAGTTGGTCGCCGCGGGCGCGACGCCGGCGCGGTGGTCGCCGTACGCGGCGGTGCTCGAGGGTGGCGGCGACCCGGGGCGGATCGAAGCCGTCGCGACCGGGCGGGCCGGCGTCCAGGACGAGGGGTCGCAGCTCGTCGCGATCGCGCTGGCCTCGGCGAAGGTCGACGGCGACGACGCCAAGTGGCTCGACCTGTGCGCGGGCCCGGGCGGCAAGTCCGCGTTGCTGGCCGCGCTCGTCCAAGACGGTCAGCTGACCGCGGTCGAGCCGCTCAAACACCGCGCGGAACTCGTCCGCCAGAACCTGCGAGCGATCCCCGGCAACCACAGGGTGCTCGTCGGCGACGGCACGAAGCCCACCTGGCCGGAGGGCTCGTTCGACCGCGTGCTGGCGGACGTGCCGTGCAGTGGCCTCGGTGCGCTGCGCCGCCGCCCGGAAGCGCGCTGGCGCCGCACGCCGGAGGACGTCGAGGAGCTCCGCCCGCTGCAGGAGGCGTTGCTCGACTCGGCGATCACGTCCGTCCGGCCCGGCGGGGTGGTGGCGTACGTGACCTGCTCGCCGCATCCCGACGAGACCCGCGCGGTGGTCGACGCCGTCCTTGGCCGTCGCGGCGACGCGACCCTCGAGGACGCGCGGCCCCTGTTCCCCGGCGTGCCACACCTGGGTGCCGGTCCGGATGTCCAGCTCTGGCCGCACCTGCACGGCACCGACGCGATGTATCTGGCGCTGATCCGCCGGTCATGATGCGGACCTGCTGTCAGGCGCTATTGCTCGAACGGTGATGATAGTGCGGTGACCACCACCGCCACCCGTCCGGCCCCTTCGACCCGGCGGCACCACGTCGTCGGCCTCGCCTCGGCGTTCGGGATCGGGATGCTGGTCGCGGTCCAGTCGCGTCTGAACGGTGAGCTCGGCGGCATCCTCGGCGACGGCATCCCGGCGGCGCTGATCTCGTTCGGCACCGGTCTGCTGATCCTGCTGGTCGCCACCGCCGTCGTGCCGCCGGTGCGGCGCGGCCTGGTCACGGTGTGGCGCACGATCCGGCGTCCGATGCGCGGGTACGGCGGCCTGCGCTGGTGGCAGTGTCTGGGCGGAATCGCGGGGGCGTTCCTGGTGGCGACGCAGTCGATCACCGTTTCCGTGATCGGTGTGGCGGTGTTCCTGGTGGCAGGCGTGGCCGGGCAGGCGATCAGCAGCCTCGTCGTCGACCGTCTCGGCTTCGGTCCGGCCGGCCCGCAGCCGCTGACCGCCGTCCGCATCGTCGGTGCGGTGGTTGCGCTGGTCGCGGTCGGCCTCGCCGTGTCCGAGCAGTTGCGGCACCCCGACGGACTGCTGCTGGCGATCCTGCCCGCTCTGGGCGGCGTCGGCACGGCTGTGCAGCAGGCCATCAACGGGCGGGTGGCGCGGACCGCGTCCTCCGACGCGTACGGCGCGGTCGCGGCCGGAGTGGTGAACTTCCTGGTCGGATTCGTCGCGCTGCTGCTCGTGTTCCTGGTCGATCTCTCGCTCCGCGGTGCGCCGCGGCACCTGCCGAGCGAGCCCTGGCTGTACTTCGGCGGCGCGTGCGGCGTGATCTTCATCAGCGCCGCGGCCGCCGTGGTCCGGGTGGTCGGCGTCTTCGTGCTCGGCCTCGGCACGATCGCCGGTCAGCTGATCGCCAGCCTGTTCATCGACATCTTCCTGCCGGTGGCCGACAAGCCCGTCACCACCCCCGTCGTCGCCGGCACCCTCCTCGCCCTAATCGCGGTGGTCGTCGCCGCGATCCCGAACCTCCGTCGCATCTGACGCAGCTCGACAGTACGTATGCGTGTAGCACCCGCTACCCGCACGCCTGACCGTGGGCTTGAAGGTGCGGCAGTGGACGTATACGTACTGTCGAGCTGCATAGGTTCAGGTGGCAGGTGCTGCGGCGAGCGGTTTGCGGCGGAGGGCCGTGAGCAGGCCCTGGGAGACGGCGACACCGAGCAGGACGACGAGACCGCCGACGGGCTGGTACCAGGTCAGGTGCTCGTGCAGGACGAGGATGCCGACGACGATCGAGAAGATCGGCATCAGGTACGTGACCATCGACGAGCGGCTGGCGCCGATCAGGCGGATGTTGCGCATGTTCAGGACGAAGGCCAGGCCGCTGCCCAGCGCGCCCAGGGCGAGCACGCTCAGCACGGTCTCCGGGGACAGCGACCACGGCGCGGGCGGCGCCTGCCTGGTGACCAGCGGCGCGACGACGGCCAGCTGGACGGTTGCGCACAGCAACAAGCTCGTGGACAGCGCGGTGCCGGACAATGTCGTACCGGCCAGGAACCGTTTCTGGTAGGGGATCGCGAGCCCGTACGACACCGCGGCGAGCATGCACAGCGCCTGACCGGCCAGGTCCGCGCCGCCCTGCACCCGCCAGGCGCCGAGGACGACGAGCATCCCGGCGAAGCCGATCAGCAGCCCGATCCCGCGCTGCGCCGAGAACTTCTCGGTCCGGAAGATCAGCACCGCGATCGGCAGCACGACCAGGGGGGTGATGCCGTTCCAGATCCCGGCGAGCAGCGACGGGATCCGCTCCTCGCCGTACCCGAACAGGGTCCACGGGATCGCCGAGCCGATCGCCCCGACCACGAACGAGTGCGCCCACAGCCGCGGGTCGCGCGGCAGCGGCTCGCGCTTGGCGATCAGGATCGTGAGCAGCACGACCGAGCCCGCGATCACCCGACCCAGCGCGAGGTAGAGCGGCGGCAGTTCGCGGACGCCGACCGAGATGAACAGGAAGCTGCAGCCCCAGATGGCCGCCAGCGCCAGCATGATCGGGAGCCAGGCCCGGACCGGGGCCGCCGTGCTGTCAGGAGTCGTTACCATGCTCACTCCTGACATCCTGCACTACACCACGGACAGTTCGCGCATTTTTATCCGTATTCGGGCAGGCGGTAGCGCGCGCTGTCAGGACCGAGAGAGGATGACGCGCATGAATGCCTTCGACGTGGTCGCCGTCCGCAAGCAGTTCCCCGCGCTCGACGAGGGAGCCGCGCACTTCGACGGCCCCGGAGGGTCGCAGACCCCGCAGGCCGTGGCCGACGCGGTGGCGCACACCATGACCTCGGCCCTGGCCAATCGTGGCCGGCTGACCGCCGCCGAGCGCCGCGCCGACGAGATCGTGGTCGGCGCCCGGCAGGCGATGGCCGACCTGCTCGGCACCACCGCCGAGGGGATCGTGTTCGGCCGCAGCATGACGCAGCTGACCTACGACTTCTCCCGCGCGCTCGCGAAGACCTGGTCCGCGGGCGACGAGGTGATCGTCACCCGGCTCGACCACGACGCGAACGTCCGTCCGTGGGTGCAGGCCGCCGAGGCCGCCGGCGCCACGGTCAAATGGCTCGGGTTCGACCCGGAGACCTCCGAGTTGGACGACATCGCGCCGCTGCTCACGGACCGCACCCGCCTGGTCGCTGTCACCGCGGCGTCGAACCTGCTCGGCACCCGTCCGGACACGCAACGCATCGCCGACCAGGTCCACGAGGCCGGCGCACTGATCTACGTCGACGGCGTCCACCTGACGGCGCATGCGCCGGTCGACGCGCGGTACGCCGACTTCTACGTGTGCTCGCCGTACAAGTTCTTCGGCCCGCATCTCGGCGTACTGACCGCGGCGCCGGCGCTTCTCGAGACGCTGCGGCCCGACAAACTCTTGCCGTCGACGGACGCCGTACCGGAGCGTTTCGAGCTGGGCACGCTGCCGTACGAACTGCTGGCCGGCACGACGGCCGCGGTCGACTTCATCGCCGGGCTCGGAGGCAGCGGCACGACGCGGCGCGAGCGACTGATCACGTCGCTGCGGAGCGTCGAAGCGCATGAGGACGGGCTGCGTGACGAGCTGGAGACGGCCCTGAAGGCGATCCCCGGCATCACCCTCTACGGCCACGCCGCGCACCGCACGCCGACCCTGCTGTTCACGCTCGACGGGCACACGCCGGGGGAGGTGTCCGAGCAACTCGCGAAGGCCGGCGTCAACGCCCCGGCCGGCTCGTTCTACGCATACGAGCCCGCGCGACACCTCGGGCTCGGCCCGGCGGGCGCGGTCCGGGCCGGCCTCGCGCCGTACACGGACCGCGCCGACGTGGAGCGTCTCGTCGCCGCCGTGACCGCCTTGACCGGCCCGAGCGCGACTAACTAAAGTCTCTGGGGAAATTAAGTACCCCGAGGAGTCAGGTGAGAGAACCGAGCGCTGTTTTCGTCCAGGCGGACCCCTCGGACGGTTTGACCGCCCCGGCACGGGCCGGCATCGAGGTCAGCTGGAACGACGGGACGGTCGAGGTCACCGCGGCGAAGGTCTCCCGGGTCGCGCTGCGCTGGTCGGAGAAGCTGCCGAGCGACGCCCTGATCCTCGGCGATGCGTGGGAACGCTCGTACGGCGACCTGCAGTGGCGGCACCGGCAGCCCGAGCGGCTGCTGCCGTGGTACTTCCTCGCCCACTCCGCCGCGGGCACCTTCGGCATGGGCGTCGATGTCCAGCCGAACGCGTTCTGCGCCTGGACCGTCGACGGCGACGGCTTCACGTTGTGGCTCGATCTGCGCAACGGCGACGGCCCGGCGCTTTTGGACGGTCGTACCCTGACAGCAGCGGTCGTGCGACGATTCGAGGACGCCGGCACACCCTGGCAGACCCTGCACGCAGCGGTCACCACCATGAGCACCCGGCTACCGGCGCGACCTGAGCCCGCGCCGGTGGCCGGGCCTGTTGTCGGTGCCAACAACTGGTACTACGCCTACGGCGAGAACTTCGACGAGAAGGCCGTCCTGAAGGACGCGGCGACCATCGTCGAGCTCGCCGACGGCCACCCGGTGAAGCCGTTCAGCGTCGTCGACGACGGCTGGTACCCGGGCGGCATCGCCTCCGGCGGCCCCTGGGACCGCGGCACGCCCGGCGTCTTCGACGACCTGGCGGGTACGGCGGCCGCGATCAAGGCGATCGGTGCGCGGCCGGGCCTGTGGTTCCGCCCGCTCCTGGTCCGCGAACCGAGCCGGTGGGCGAAGTCCGGTCCGCACGACAAACCGGGCCGCGCCCTCGACCCGACCCGCCCCGAGGTCCTCGACGGCGTGCGCTCCGACCTCGAACGCTTCCGGTCCTGGGGATTCGAGCTCGTCAAGCACGACTTCAGTACGTACGACATCTTCGGCAACTTCGGGCCCGCGATGGGATCCCGCCTGACCACCGGGGGCTGGCAGTTCCACGACCGGTCGCGGACGACGGCCGAGATCGCGCTTGCGTTCTACCGCGAGATCCGGGCGGCGGCCGAGGACGTCGTACTGATCGGCTGCAACACCGTGGGCCACCTCGCGGCCGGGCTCGTCGACGTCCAGCGGACCGGCGACGACACCTCCGGCCGGGACTGGGAGCGGACCCGGAAGATGGGGGTGAACACCCTCGCGTTCCGGCTCCCGCAGCACCACCGGTTCTTCACGGTCGACGCGGACTGCGTCCCGTGCACGCCGCAGACGCCGTGGGAGCTGAACGAGCGGTTCCTGGATCTCGTCGCGCGGTCAGGTACGGCGCTGTTCCTGTCGATCGACCCGGCGGCGCGGACGGACCGCACGGACCGGGCGTTGCGGGACGGTATACGGTTGGCGCTCGACGGTGGTGCTGCCTCGGAGATCGAGCCGGTCGACTGGCTGGTCAACACCACTCCGAACGAATGGCGCACGGGTGGGGACACCATCCGATACGACTGGTCGCAACCGTGGGGTGCGGATCCAATTGGTTAGACGGGGGACGAACCTCGATCGCGTCGGGGGATTCAACGACGCCGTGGTGCTGGACGCGATCCGCCGCAGCGAGCAGTTGAGCCGCGTCGAGCTCGCCGAGGCCACCGGTCTGTCCGGTCAGGCGATCTCGAACATCGCGCGCCGCCTGCTCGACGCGGGCCTGGTCCGCGAAGCCGGACGGTTGCGGGGCGCGGGCCTCGGCAAGCCGCGGACGCTGCTCGAGCTCGAGCCCACCGGCCGGTACGCCGTCGGCGTCCACCTCGACCCGTCCGTCGTCACTGTCGTCCTGCTCGACCTGACCGGCGAGGTGGTCGCGCGGCGGCCCGTGGACCAGTACGCCGACGACCCCGGCCTGCTGATCGACGGCATCGCGAAGACGATCGAGGAGGTGATCGCCGAGGCGGGGGCGCCGCGGGACCGGGTGACCGGTGTCGGCATCGCCGCGCCCGGGCCGATCGACGTCGAGCGCGGCGTGGTGGTCGACCCGCCGAACCTCTCGACCTGGCACCTGGTGCCGCTCCGCGACGAGCTGGCCGAGCGCACCGGCCTGCCGATCGTCCTGGACAAGGACGTGACCGCGGCCGCGTCCGCCGAGCGGTGGGCCGGTCAGGGCGGCAGCTTCGTCTTCTTCTACCTCGGCACCGGCGTCGGCGCCGGGCTGGTGATCGGCGACGAGGTGGTCCGCGGCTCGTCCAGCAACGTCGGCGAGATCGGTCACGTGATCGTCGATCCGGACGGTCCGTTGTGCTACTGCGGCCGGCGTGGCTGCGTCGGCGAAGCCAGCCAGCCGCGGTACCTGGTGCAGCAGGGCGTCCAGGCCGAAGTGCTTGCCGATGGCATCGACCTGGACGACCGCCAGGCCGTCGAGGCGGCCTTCTCCCGGCTGTGCGCGCTGGCCGCGGACGGCTCCGCACCGGCGCGGGCGATCGTCACCGCGCTCGCGGAGCGGATCGCCAAGGTGGTCGAGGACATCGCGAACCTGCTCGATCTGGAGCGGGTCGTCTTCGGCGGCCCGCACTGGGAACACCTCGCACCGGTCCTCGACACCGCGGTCCGGGAGGCCTTGGACGGCCGGTTCCTGCTGCGGGCGGTGCATCCGTTCGAGGTCACCGGCACGACGCTCGGCGTGGACGTCGGCGCGATCGGCGCCGCGAGCCTGGTCCTGGACCGGACCTTCTCGCCCGACCCCTCTCTCGGCCTGACTCTTGATGGTGAAAGGTAGATGTGTTGATGATCGACCCCGAGGTCCTCGCCCGCGCCACGGAGGCTGTGCGGAAGGCGGGCGGCGACGACGTGATCGCGGAGATGTTCCGGCGCTCGATGGCCGAGAACCTGCCGGCCGTCGCCGAGCGGCTGCCGGACGGGACCACGTTCGTGCTCACCGGCGACATCCCGGCGATGTGGCTGCGCGACTCGGCCGCGCAACTGCGCCCGTACCTGCTGCTGTGCAAGGACGACCCGGGCCTGCAGGAGATCCTGGTCGGCGTGCTGCACCGGCAGCTCGAGTACGTCGTCCTGGACCCGTACGCGAACGCCTTCAACCAGGAGGCGAACGGCGCCGGTCACGTCACCGACGAGACCGAGATGTCGCCGTGGGTGTGGGAGCGCAAGTACGAGATCGACTCGCTGTGCTTCCCGCTCGAGCTGGCCTACCGGCTGTGGCGGATCACCGGCCGCGCGGACGTGATCGACGACCGCTTCCGGGCCGCCGCGGAGGCGATCGTCGAGCTGTGGACCGTCGAGCAGGACCACGAGGCGCGCTCGCCGTACCGGTTCCAGCGGCACGACGACCGGCCGTCGGACACCCTGGTCCGCGAAGGACGCGGGCGGCTGACGCGACCGACCGGGATGTCGTGGAGCGCGTTCCGGCCGAGTGACGACGCGACCGAGCTGGGCTTCAACGTGCCCGGGAACATGTTCGCGTCGGTGGTGCTCGGGTACCTGCAGGAGATCGCGACCGAGGTGCTGCGCGACGAGCCGCTGGCCGACCGGGCGAAGGCGCTGAAGGCCGAGATCGACGAGGGCATCGCGACGTTCGGCACGGTGCAGCATCCGGTGCACGGCCGGGTGTACGCGTACGAGGTCGACGGCCTGGGCGAGACGTTGCTGATGGACGACGCCAACATGCCGAGCCTGCTCTCGATCCCGCTCACCGGCTACGCCGCGCCGGACGACCCGACCTACCTCGCGACACGTGCGTTGCTGCTCAGCCCGTCGAATCCCTACTACTACAGCGGTACGGCGGCCGCCGGGATCGGCAGCCCGCACACCCCGCCGCGCTACATCTGGCACATCGCGCTCGCCGTGCAGGGGATCTCCAGTACGTCGGCGCAGGAGCGCCAGCAGTTGCTGGAGCTCCTGCGCGACACCACCGGCGGCACCGGCCAGATGCACGAGGGCTTCGACGTCGACGACCCCACGCAGTACACCCGCGAGTGGTTCTCCTGGGCCAACGCGATGTTCTGCGAGCTCGCGTTGGTGCACGCCGGGATCAGGTGACGTCGCGGCGTCGCGTGGTCCAGGCCGCGAGGACGGCGAACACCGCGCAGTAGCCGATCAGGGTCAGGAGCGCCCGTCCGCCGCCGACCGCATCGCGGACGCCGGGTGGTGCGTCGGCGGCGGCCATGCCGGTGACGCTGAAGACGAGTGAGCCGGCGTTCGTACCGGGCAACGCGTTGGCGAGCCAGTCCAGGCTCGGCAGCAGACTGCTCACGACGCCGGCCAGCAGCGTCTCGATGCCGAGGATCCACACCACACCGAGGCCGATCGGCAACGCGACGTTGCGGAAGGCAACGGCCAGGACGGCACCGGCGAGGCACCACATCATCAGCACCAGCCAGCCGCCGCCGAGGCCTTGCAGGAGATCGCCGAGGCCCGGCCAGTTCGTCGAACCGTTCTCGGCCGCGGCGACGCCGAGGCTGCACAGCGCGCAGGCGGCGAAGATCCCGAGCACCCAGAGCGCGATCATCGTGCCCAGCGCCAGGAACTGCGCGCCGAGGATCGTGCCGCGCTGCGGGCGCTGGGTGAGGACGGTCTTCAGCGTGCCCCAGGTGTACTCGCCGCCGATCACGATCGCGCCCAGCACGAGCGCGAGCGCGCCGGCGAAGATCGGGTACCCGCCGATGGTGTTGTCGACGACGCGTTCGGGCAACATGCCGCGCAGGATCTCGGCGCGCGGTACGCCGTCGGTCTGCGGGTTGTCGTCGCCGGTCGCGTAGCCCAGGTACGGCAGCAGGTACCCGAAGATCAGGCTCAGCACCAGGCCGGCGCCGAACAGCACCCAGACGGCGGAACGCTTGCGGAGCTTGAGCAGTTCGGCTCGGTAGCTACCCAACATCGGTGGTCTCCTCCCCGGTCGACAGCTCGGTCGACAGCTCGGTCGACAGCTCCGTGGTCAGCTCGAAGAAGATGTCTTCGAGCGCGCGTTCGGTGGTGTGCAGCTCGGACACCTCGATGCCGGCCTCGACGAGCGTCCGGTTCACCTCGGCGGCCTTCGCCGGATCCACCTGCACCCGGAGCGTGTCGTCGTACTGATGGACGCTGCCGAAGCGGGCCAGCAGGCGCTGCGCGTCGTCACGCGGCGACGCCCTGACCACCAGCTCCTGCTCGCCGCGCAGGTCGTCGACGTTGTGCTCGGCAACCATCCGGCCGGCGTTGATGATGCCGACCCGGTCGCAGATCTGCTGTACCTCGCCGAGCAGGTGGCTGGACAGCAGCACGGTCCGGCCGCCGCTGCCGAGCTCGCGGATCAGTCGGCGCATGTCGCGCATCCCGGCCGGGTCGAGGCCGTTGGTCGGCTCGTCGAGGATCACCAGCTCCGGGTCCTTGAGCAGCGCCGCCGCGACTCCGAGGCGCTGCTTCATCCCCAGGGAGTACGTCGAGAACCGGTCGGTCGCACGATCGGCGAGGTCGACGAGTTCGAGCACCTCGTCGATGCGCTGCCGCGACACCCCGGCGTACTCGGCCAGCAGCCGCAGGTTGTCCAGGCCGGACAGGTACGGGTAGAACGCGGGCGACTCGATCATCGAGCCGGTCCGCCGCAGCACGCCGGACTCGCCCGGCCAGCCGCCCAGCACCCGCACCCGGCCGCTGGTCGGCGCGATCAGCCCGGTGAGGATCCGGAGCGTCGTCGTCTTGCCCGCCCCGTTCGGCCCCAGGAATCCGTACACCTCACCCGGCAGCACCGTCAGATCGACACCGTCAACCGCCAAGGTGTCGCCGTATCGCTTCGTCAGCCCGCTGACCTCAACTAGCGCATCCATACCTAGAGCCTGACCGTCACCCCCCACCTCCGGCGTCGCCCAGGAGGAGTCACCGGCCCTACCCCGAGGGGAGTAGTCAGGTGCTGGGATTGGTCTCCAGCCGTTGCACACTGCCTGCCGCGAGAGCTTCCGCCACGTGCTCGAAGCCGCTTCTGATCAGGTCGCCGTAGTCCCCGGCGGGGAGCTTCGAGAGGTTGGCCTCCGCCATTGCGAGGTGCCGTCGGGCTTCTTCGGGGCGGCTCAGCCGGCGGTAGTCGTCGGCGAGGCTGAGGTGCAGGGACGGCAGCCACTGGTCGTCCGAGACGAGCTCCAAGGCCCGGAGATCCCAGCTCAGCTCGTCCTCGGTCTGATCCTGTACGTCGGCGAGGAAATGCGCGATCACGCACCGGGTCGCCGGGTCGTCGATCTCCTCCCAGAGCGCGGTCAATCGGGTGCGGGCAGCCTCACGATCCCCGCCCCGTCCGGCCTCGACAGCGGCGGTGATCTCCTCCAGTCGCATCATGCAACCACCCTCGCCCCTCGACCAGCTGGAAGGTCAACTCCGCAGACGAACCCGTGCAGTCTCGACAGGACGTATCCGTCGACAACAACCCACAGACCTCGAATCACGCGAGCCGGCAGCCGCGAGTTACAGAGACGTCCTGTCGACCTTGCACGCTCCGGCGGGTCAACCGAGCCAGCCGGGCCGCACGAGCCCGGTTTGATAGGCGACCACCACCAGTTGGGCGCGGTCGCGGACGCCGAGTTTGATCATCGCGCGGCTGACGTGGGTCTTCGCGGTCGCCGGGCTGAGTACCAGCCGCCCGGCGATCTCGTCGTTCGACAGGCCTTCGCCGACCAGCGCGACGATCTCCTTCTCGCGCTCGGTGAGGACGTCGAGCTCCTTGCTCGCATGCGGCTGCCGCGACCGCGACGCGAATTCCGCCACCAGCCGGCGCGTCACACCGGGAGACAGCAGCGCGTCACCGCGCGCCACCACCCGCACGGCCTGCAGCAGTTCGACCGGCTCGGTGTCCTTCACCAGGAACCCGCTGGCCCCGACCCGCAGCGCCTCGAACACGTACTCGTCGAGGTCGAACGTCGTCAGGATCACGACGTGCACGTCGGCCAGCTCCGGATCCGCGCCGATCTGTCGAGTCGCCTCCAGCCCGTCCGTCCCGGGCATCCGGATGTCCATCAGTACGACGTCGGGCTTGTCCCGCCGCGCCATCGCGACCGCCTCGGCGCCGTCCGCGACCTCGCCGACCACCGTGATGTCGTCCTCGGCGTTCAGCAACGACCGGAACCCGGCCCGCACCAACGCCTGATCGTCCGCCAGCAGCACCCGAATCATGCGCTGGAGCCTAGAGGACGCGCGGACAGATGGCACTTGCCGCGCGTCCTCTAGGCGAGCCCCGCGTCATGTGCGAGCAGCGCGATCTGCGTGCGGTTCCCGAGCTCGAGCTTGGTGAGGATGTGCGAGATGTGCGCCTTCACGGTCGCCAGGCTCATGAACAGCTCGGAGGCGATCTGCGCGTTCGCCTTGCCCTGGGCGACCGCGAGCATCACGTCGTACTCCCGGGGCGACAGCCGCTGCAGCTTCTGTTGCGCGATCGTGTGCGCATCGGCCTGGACGGCGGCGCGGTCCATCAGCCGGCGGGTGATCGCCGGCGACAGGATCGGGTCACCGGCCGCCACCCGCCGTACGGCGTCGACGATCTGCGCAGGCGGCGTGTCCTTGAGCAGGAACCCGCTCGCTCCGGCGCGGAGCGCGTGCAGGACGTTCTCGTCGGTGTCGAACGTGGTCAGCACGACGACCTCGGGCGGGTTCGTCCGCGCCCGCAGCCGCCGGGTCGCGACGATCCCGTCGACCCGCGGCATCCGCAGGTCCATCAGCACGATGTCCGGGAAGTGCGCGTCGACGGCCGCCGGTACTTCGTCACCGTCGGCGGCCTGCGCGACCACGGAGATCCCGTTCGCACCGTCCAGCATCATCTCGAGGCTGGCCCGGACCAACGCGTCGTCGTCCACCACGAGCACCCGGATGTTCACGAGGGCCACGGTAGCGAGGCCTCCAGCCGGAACCCGCCACCGGGCACCAGCCCGTGGTCGAGCGTGCCGCCCGCGAGCTGGACGCGCTCGGTCAGCCCGACCAGCCCGGTCCCGCTCCCGGGCGCCAGCGGCGTACCGTTCGAGGCCGGGTTGGTCAGCTCGATCCGCAACCGATCACCCGGTTCGCCGGACACCAGCACGGTCACCGGGTGTCCCGCCGCGTGCTTGCGAGCGTTGGTCAGGCCCTCCTGCACGACCCGGTACGCCGTCCTCCCGGTTGCCGGCGGCAAGGACGCCGGATCGGCGACCTGGTCCTCGTACGCGATCGTCGTACCGGCCTCGCGGGATTCGTCGACGAGCGCCCGGAGGTCCCCGAACGTCGGTTGCGGCCGGCCTTCGTACACGTCCTCGTCGCGCAGCACGTTGATCACCTCGCGCAACTCGTCGAGCGCCTGGTGGACACCGGTCCGGATCACGCCGGCCGCCTTGGCGAGCTTCTCCGGCGACGAGTCCGGGCGGTACTCGAGCGCACCGGCGTACGTCGCGAGCAGCGAGAGGCGATGGGCGAGGACGTCGTGCATCTCGCGCGCCATCTTGGTGCGCTCGAGCGAGCGCGCCTCGGCGATCCGGCGGCCCTGCTCGGCCTCCGCGCGCCGGGCGCGTTCCCGCAGTGACTCCAGCAACTGCCGCCGTGCCTGCGTTCCTTGCCCCCATCCGAGCAGTGCGGCGTGCACGGCCACGTCCAGGACGGCGAACCAGAGGAACGGGAGGCCGTGGATCGGTTGCCACAGGCCCTGGATCAGGTGCGCGACGGTGCCGATCACGGCGACCAGGATCGCCGGACGCCAGGGGCGGCGCATGGCCACGTTCAGCGTGCCGAGGGTGGAGGGCGGTGTGGCGGCGGGGGAGAGGGCCGCCAGGACGGCGAGTGCGATCGCGCCCGGCACCGGGCGGCGGAGCGCCACCGGGATCAGCGCGACCGCGAGGATGCCGACCACGATGTCGAGGAGCAGGAACTTGTGGTGCTCCGGATCCGGCAGCCGGCCGACGATCGTCAGCGCGACCAGGACGCCCATCGCGCCGGTCGCGACGAGGTCGACCCGCTTCGACGGCTTCCGCGGCATGCACTCCTCCATGACGCCGACCCTAGGCGGTCGGCCCCGATCCCTACCACCGACCAAAGTCGAAGCCGCATAGACTTCCGGTCGGCCGGACCCAGCACATCGGCGCGATCGCCGTCGTGGTGTCGGCATCGGGCTCGGCGCCAAGCTCGACCTCGCGTCACTCCACCTGGTCGTGGGCGCGGTTGTCATCCTGGGCCTGCGCCGCACCAGCCTCAGCGGCGCCGAACGGTGCTAACTGGGCCGCCTGGTAGAACCCCCGGATGTGCGCGGTCACGAGCCCGGCCGCGCGCTCCGGGTCACCGCCCCGCACCGCCGCCAGGATCGCCCGGTGCTCGGCCCGCAGCCCGACCGCGGTCGCCTCCCAGTCCGGGAGGTTCGGTACGGCGGCCAGCACGTACCCGTGGATCGCCGACCGCAGCGACGTCATCACCGCGGCGATCAGCACGTTCCCCGCCAGCCCGGACAGTGCGACGTGGAACTCCGCGTCGAGCACGTGGAACTCCTCCGGCGACAGCGCGGTGTCGTCCATCCGGTCGAGCAGTTCCTCCGCGACCTTCAGTTCGTCCGCTGCGAGCTCCCGCGCCGCGGCCTCCCGCGCCGACCAGGACTCCAGCAGCAGCCGGGTCTGCACGACGTCGCCCATCGGCAGATGATTGGTTGCCAGGTGCAACCGCAGTACGGCGGTCAGCGGCGACACCGGCTCGGCCACGATCACCGCGCCGGCCTCCGGCCCGGAGCCGGTCGCGGTCCGCACCACGCCCATCGCCTCCAGCACCCGGACCGCCTCCCGCACCGACGGCCGGCTGATCCCGAGCTGCTCGGCCAGCGCCCGCTCACCGGGCAGCCGGCCGCCGATCCGCAGCCGCCCGGCGGCCAGATCGGCCTCGACCCGGTGCAGGACCAGCTCGTAGTTCTTCATGTGGACAAGCCTATCTGTGTGGTCGGACCACAGGGTAGGGTGTGGTCCGACCACAGATTCAGCCGGGAGACCTGATGACCGATCGCCAGATGCCCAAATGGTCCGAGTTGAAGCCGCTGCTGCGGCCGAAGCCGATCACGGTGAACCCGACCGAGCGGCGCCTGGAGAAGGCGCTGACGATCGCGGACCTGCGGGCCATCGCGAAGCGCCGGACGCCGCGCTCGGTGTTCGACTACACCGACGGCGCCGCCGAGGCGGAGATCAGCCTGCGCCGCGCCCGCCGGCTGTTCGCCGAGATGGAGCTGCAGCCGTCGATCCTGCGGGACGTGTCCGACATCGATCTCGGGACGTCGATCCTCGGTGGCCGCTCCGAGCTGCCGTTCGCGTTCGCGCCGACCGGCTTCACCCGGATGATGAACCACGAGGGTGAGAGCGCGGTCGTGAAGGTCGCCGAGCAGGTCGGCATCCCGTACGCGTTGTCGACGATGGGCACCACCTCGATCGAGGACGTCGCGGCCGCGGGCCCGAACGCGCGCAAGTGGTTCCAGCTGTACGTGTGGAAGGACCGCACGGCCGGTGAGGACCTGGTGAAGCGGTCGGCCGCCGCCGGGTACGAGGCACTGATGCTGACGGTCGACGTACCGGTTGCCGGTGCCCGCCTCCGCGACGTCCGCAACGGCTTCACGATCCCGCCGTCGCTGACCGCGAAGACCGTCCTGGACGCGTCGCTGCACCCGGCCTGGTGGGCGAACCTGCTGACCACGCGGCCGCTGACGTTCGCCTCGCTGTCCACCTGGGACGGCACCGTCGCGGAGCTGCTCGACAAGCTGTTCGACCCGACCATGACGATCGACGATCTCAACTGGCTGCGCTCGATCTGGGACGGCCCGCTGATCGTCAAGGGCATCCAGACCGTCGAGGACGCCCGCCGGGTCGTCGACGCCGGCGCGGACGCGGTCGTGCTGTCGAACCACGGCGGCCGCCAGTTGGACCGTGCCCCGACGCCGTTGCGCATCCTGCCCGAGGTCCGCAAGGCCGTCGGCAGCGACGCGGAGATCTACCTCGACACCGGCATCATGTCCGGCGCCGACATCGTCGCCGCGATCGCGCTCGGCGCCGACGCCTGCCTGGTCGGCCGCGCGTACCTGTACGGCCTGATGGCCGGCGGTCAGCGCGGTGTCGCCCGGGCCGCGGACATCCTGACCAAGGAGGTACGCCGCACGATGGCCCTGCTCGGCGTCTCCCGCGTGGCCGACCTGAACCCGTCCCACGTCCGCCTGCCCTGACACCGGCCGGCGTGTTCACAGCGGCAGCGTCGCCGTGATCCGCAGGCTGCCGGTCGGTGTGCGGTTCGCGGTCAGGGTGCCGCCGAGTGCGGTGGCGCGTTCGCGCATCCCGGAGATGCCGTTGCCCTCTTGGGGCGCACCGGCCAGCGACTCCCCGTTGTCGTCGACCTGAAGCACCAGGGATTGCTCGCCGTACTGGATCCGGACCGTCGCCGACGTCGCCCGGGCGTGCCGTACGACGTTCGTCAGCGACTCCTGGACGATGCGGAACGCGGCGCGGTCGAGTCCGGCCGGCAGCGGCCGGGGGTCGCCGTGCACGATCTTGTGTACGTCGAGGCCGGCCCGCTCGGTCCGGCTGATCAGGTGGTCGAGGTGATCGAGTCCGGCGACCGGCTGCCGCGGCGCGGACTCGTCGGACTGCCGCAGCACGCCGACGATCGAGCGCAGCTCGACCAGCGCCTCCTTGCTCGCGTCCTTGATCGCGGACAGCGCCGGGGCGGCTTGCTCGGGCTGCCGGTCGACCAGGTGCAGCGCGGTGGCTGCCTGCACGTTGATGAGCGAGATGTGGTGCGCGACGACGTCGTGGAGCTCCTGCGCGATCCGCAGCCGTTCCTCACCGGCGCGGCGCAGCTCCGCCTCCTTCCGTGTGCGCGCCGCGGCCATCACCCGGTCGCGGTGCGCGCGGAAGAGCTCGGCGACGAAGCCGAGGACGCAGAAGCAGGTGCCGACGAGCAGCACCTGGTAGACGCCCTGCTCGTTGATGCCGAGGATCATCCGCCCGCCGACATGGCCGACGTACAGCGTGATCAGCCCGAGCCAGCCCGCCAGCCGGTGACCGAGCCGGATCGTGGTGAACACGGCGATCACGAACGCGAACACGACCGGGCCCCACGGATACTCGCGGAGCATGTAGACCAGCGTCGAGAGGACCGTTGCCCACAGCACCGGGATCGGGTTCGTCCACAGCCAGTACAGCGACAGCGAGCCGATCAGCAGCAGGACCACCATGAGCACGTCCGGCTCGTGGCGGTCGGTCTGACCGCGGGACGCACCGAACGTGCCGACCACCGAGAACACGGACAGCGCCACGGGCAGCAGCACGCGGCGCACTCGTGCCCCGAGGGTCGGGGTCACCTCTGTCGTGCTCACAGTACGGAACCGTAGAGGCCGGGCGGGGCCGGTGTCATCGTCGCCACGGAGTACATCGGCCTGCGCCCGGCGCGGTAGTTCAGTACTTGACCTTGTAGATCTTCTCCTCGTACGCCGTGCCGTAGTACTCCTCCAGCGTCGCGAGCTCCTCGTCGGGCCGCTCCAGCGCCTTCGCGATCCGCGGGCGGCTCGGCATCGCCTCCGGGTTCCAGGTCTCCGGCTTCCACAGCTGCGAGCGCAGGAACGCCTTCGAGCAGTGGTGGAAGATCTCCTCGATCTCGACCAGCAGGGCGAGCTGCGGGCGGTTGCCCTTCACGACCATCTCGTCGAAGAACGGCGCCTCGCGGACGATCCGGGCGCGGCCGTTGATCCGCAGCGTGTCGCCGCGGCCGGGCAGGAAGTAGATCAGCCCGACGTGCGGGTTGGAGAGGAGGTTGGTGAACCCGTCGACGCGCCGGTTGCCGGCCCGCTCCGGGATCGCGATCGTGGTGGCGTCGAACACCTTCGTGAACCCGGCCCGGTCGCCCTTGGGGGAGACGTCGCAGGTGCCGTCGGCCGCGGACGTGGCGATCAGGCAGAACGGGGAGGCCGCGAGCCACTCCCGGTCGAGGTCGTGCAACTCCTTGCGGGCCTTGCCGGCGGCGGCTGCCAGTGGTTGCGGGACGACCTCCCGCAGCTCGTCGTACGTCGTGATCTCGACCAGTCCGGGAATCTCCATCAGGCGGCGTTCTCCTCTACCAGCGACGGCGTGGCGTCCTCGTTGACGGCCCTCGTCCGCGCAGCCCATCGTACGGCGGGACCAGTCGCGCAACTGGTCCCCAGGAACAGTGCGCCGACGACCAGCCAGCCGATCGGGCCCCAGCCGAGCACCACCGTGGTGAGCAGTGCCGGGCCGAGCATCCGGGCGATCGCGGGGCCGGTGCCGAAGAAGCCCTGGTACTGACCCTGCTTGTCGGCGGGGGCCAGCCCGAAGCTGATTTCCCAGGCGCCGGAGGCGAGTTTCATCTCGCCGAGAGTCAGGAGTGCGGCGGCGATGACCAGGACGACGGCGGTGAGCGGGGCGCTCAGCCCGGCGGCGGTGGTCGCGAAGACCGCGCAGGCGGCCAGCATCGCGACACCGGCGTACCGGACGCTGCGGGACGCGGTGCGCAGATCCTTGACGCGCTTCGCGATCCGGACCTGGAAGAACGTGACGCCGAGGGTGTTCACGATCATCAGCGAGGCGACGACCCAGTCGGGTGCGTTCGTGCGGGTGACGATCCAGAGCGGGCCGACCAGGCTGATCAGCGGCATGAAGAGCAGCATCACCGCGTTGATCAGCGCGAGCACGGCGTACGGACGGTCGTGCAGCACGGCCAGCCGCGGCTCGCCCGCGACGCGCAGCGTGGTCGCGATCGACGGCACCCGGCGCAGCAGCCCGGCCGCGATCAGGAAGCTGAGGGCGTCGACCGCGAACACAGTCAGGTACGCCGCCGTGCTGTCGAACCGGAGCGCCACGCCGCCGAGAAGCGCGCCGATCGCGAGCCCGGCGTTCACGGTGGACTGCAGGAACGCGCGGATCCTGGTCCGCTCCGCCGGGGCGACCAGGCCCGCGAGCAACGCCTGCCGCGCCGCGGTGAGCCCGGTCTGACTGCACGCGTAGATCACCGCGGCGATCAGGAAGCCGGCGAAGCTCCTGACCACCAGGAACGAGGCGACTGCCGTTGCTGTCGTCAGCGCCAGCAGGACCGCGGTGCCGCGGGCTCCCTTGCGGTCCGCGAGGTTTCCGAGCGGGACGCCCGCCAGGAATCCGACCAGCCAGGCGATCGTCAGCCCGAGCCCGACCTCCGCGGTCGAGAGCCCGACCACGCGGGTGAAGAACAACGCCGAGGTGACGACGAACGCCCCGTCCCCCACCGAGTTGGCCAACTGCGCCATCGCGAGATCCCGCGGCGCTCCGGACGGCGGAAGCATCTGCCCAAGTCTGCTGCTCATGTCCTCGAGCCTAGATGCGCAACGGCCCACCCAAGAGATCCATTCCCGCCTCCAGAACATGGGCCAATTTCAGCTGTGGACAACCCGGCCCGGCGGCCGGAATCACGGCACCTTTACAGGCATGAGCTTCGAGAACCTCTCCGCTACCTGGCCCGACCGCCCGCTCACCGACCCCGCCGTCACAGCCGACGTCGTCGACCTCATGGTCAGCCACGGCGACCGCCGCCGAGGCACCCTCACAGTCCTCATCTGCGCCCCCGACGACCACTACCTGGCCACCGTAACCGTCGAACTCCCAGCCGACGCCATCCCAGCCGACGCAATCCCGCCCGAGGCCGTCTCGGTCGACCGGTCGAGCCATGCCGCAGGCCCCAGCCCGGCCCAGGTCTGCGGGACCGCCATGCACCCGATCATCCCGGCGGTCCGTACCGCCCCCGGCACGGCTCTCATCCTGGCCCTCGGCCGCCCCGGCCCCGCCTGCCTGAGCGACCTGGACAACCAGTGGTCACAAGCCGCCACCGCCATCTGCCGCGCCGCCGGCATCCGCCTCCTCGGCTTCTACATCGCCACCAAAGACGGCATCTACAGCCCAGACATCACCGCCTCCGCAGCCGCCGCATGAAACCGGCCTACGCGACCTGGCCCCTAGCCCCGCCCTCAACCAGAAGGTCCGGTGGCTTATCGGACGCCGCGCGGGCGGAACTGGATGCTGATTCGAGGGCCCACACGGCCGGTGGCTTTCGGGATGGCGTGTTCCCAGGTGCGTTGGCAGGAGCCGCCCATGACGATCAGGTCGCCGTGGCCGAGTGGGTACCGCACGGTCGAGCCGACCGGTCCGCTGGCGGCGCCTGGCCGTGGTCGCAGGGCGAGCACTCGTGGCTCCCCGACAGACAGGATCGCGACCATCGTGTCCTCGTGGTTGCCGCGCCCGATCCGATCCCCGTGCCACGCCACGCTGTCCCGGCCGTCGCGGTAGAAACACAACCCCGCCGTACGGAACGGCTCGCGCAGCTCGTCCGCGTAGTACCCGCTCAGCGCACCCCGCGCCTCGTCGAGGATCGGCAAGGGCAGCTCCGCGGTCTCACCGTAGAAGCACAGCAGGCGCGGCACGTCGACTACCCGGTCGTACATCTGCCGCCGCTCCGCCTGCCACGGCACCTCCCGAGCCAGCCGCTCGTACACCTGATCCGCCCCCGTCAACCACCCCGGAAGCACGTCGATCCAGGCCCCGCGCCCCAACTCGGTCCGCGACACCCCGTCCAGCGACCCCAACTCCGGATCCGCGAACGCATCCAGCAACGAGCCCTGAAGGTCAGCACCCATGCCCCCACCATACCCCCGCACACCTGAAACTCGAACACCTGTTCCCCTCGAAGATTCCGCGGCGGCGAGGAAAGGTCCGGCGGCCGACGTGTCACTGAGGAGGTATGTCTATGGAATCTGTTGCCAATTCTGTGCAGTTGCCGCCACTGGACAATCCGAACGAGCGGGCGGCCGTCGGTGAAGAACTGCAGGTCGTGCTGCACGACCTGATCGATCTCTCCCTGATCGGGAAGCAGATGCACTGGAGCGTGGTCGGGTCGGCCGCCCGTGGCGTGCATCTGTTCCTCGACGAGCTGGTCGGCGAGTGGCGCGAGCTCGCGGACCTCGTCGCCGAGCGTGCGGTGACGCTGGGATTCGTTCCCGACGGCCAGAGCTCGGCGGTGGCGAGCGGGTCACGGGTCGAAGCCGTCCCGGCGCGGTCGCTCGCCGACCATGCGGTGGTCTGGGAGTTGGCTCGGCGGGTGGCGGCGGTGGCCGAGCTGATCCGGGCACGGCTCGGCGCGATCGGTGCTGCGGATGTCGTGACGCAGGACGTCCTGGTGAGGGTGGTCGGGGCGTTGGAGAAGCAGCAATGGCTGCTGCGTGTGCAGCTGGGGGAGAAGGCCTGATGGCGGTCAGCAGGGGGTTCCTCGGCCGGCGCACCGCAGACTCTTCGCGAGTGCCGCCCGGGCAGTACGTCACGCGTGACTTCCCGGTGCTCTCGGCCGGGCCGACGCCGTACACGCAACTGGAGACCTGGGACTTCACGATCCGTGGTGCTGTGGATCATCCGGTGTCCTGGTCGTGGGCCGAGTTCCAGGCCTTGCCCCGCGAGACGTTCACCGTGGACATCCACTGCGTGACCAAGTGGACGAAGCTGGACATGACCTGGTCAGGGGTGTCCCTCGACACCTTCCTCGACGCGGTGCCGACGCAGGCGTCGTACGCCGTGGCGTTCTCCGACGGCGGCTACACGACGAACGTTCCGGTGGCGGACCTGCGCGGTGGAAAGGCCTGGGTCGTCGACGAGTACGACGGGCGGCCGCTCGAGCCGGAGCACGGTGGTCCGGCGCGGCTGCTGGTGCCCCATTTGTACTTCTGGAAGAGCGCGAAGTGGATCCGCGGTCTGGACCTGCGCCCGACGGATCAACCCGGCTTCTGGGAGATGTTCGGCTATCACAACTATGGAGACCCGTGGAAAGAACAGCGCTACTCCGGCGACTGACCTGGCGGACCGGCACGGTGATCTCGACGACCTTCGAAACTCCGCGGGTGAAGACCATCACGCTCGCGGTCGCCGATTGGCCCGGGCACCGTGCCGGGCAGCACGTCGACGTACGGCTGACAGCGCCTGACGGATATCAGACCGAGCGGAGTTACTCGATCGCGTCAGGACCGGAGGACGACGGCCTGTCACTGACCGTCGAGCGACTCGACGACGGGGAAGTGTCTCCCTATCTGGTGGACGAGCTGCGGGCAGGCGACGAGCTCGAGTTCCGCGGGCCGATCGGCGGTCATTTCACCTGGGACGACGACGTCGGCGGCCCGTTGTTCCTGGTGGCCGGTGGATCCGGGGTGGTCCCGCTGCGCTCGATGCTTCGGCATCATCGCGCCGTCGGGAGCCGAGTGCCAGTTCGCGTGCTGTGCTCCGCGCGCTCCCTCGAGCTGCTGATCTATCGCGAGGAGCTCATGGAGATGGCGGCCGACGACCTCGTCACGGTCTCGATCACCTTGACGCGGGCAGCCCCGAGCGGCTGGCAGGGCTATCGCGGGCGCATCGACCCGATGCTCTTGTCCACGGCCGGGTGGGCGGCCGGCTGTGATCCGCTGACCTACGTCTGTGGCCCGACCGCGTTCGTCGAGACGGCTGCGGCCGGGTTGGTGTCCTTGGGGTACGCCGCTGAACGGATCCGGACCGAACGCTTCGGCGGGACAGGCGGGTGACGACAATGGGACCACTCGACGGCAACGCCCTGGCGGGTGTGCTGCACGACCTCTTCGGGCGAGACATGACGACCATGGGCTACACGTGCACCAGTTGTGGCCGGACGGGGGTGATGGCGGAGCTGGTCGTGTACATGTCAGGGCCTGGCGCGGTGGCGCGCTGCAGGAACTGCGACACGATCCTGCTGATGCTGACCGAGCGCCATGGCAGGTACTGCGTCGACATTTCAGGCATGACAGAGACACCTGCACCTTTGAAAGGAGACTGATGACCATCCAGAACCCACCCGATCCGGGCGCGGCCGACCTGGCGAAGCAGCTGCCGGCGGCGATCATGAGGTACCTGCGCGAGGCCGATCCCCAGCGCAAGGCGAATGCCCACGACCTGTTGTCGGCGTTCGCGGCCGACGCGACGGTGATCGACGACGACGGCACCACCTACACCGGCCACGACGAGATCCATCGGTGGCGGGAGAGCGAGACCAGCGAGTACACCTACACGGTCGAGGTCGGCCACGTCGAGAAGTTCGACGACGCCCATTACGTCGTCACGAATCATCTCGAGGGTGACTTTCCCGGTGGCGAGGTCGACATCATCTACCGTTTCACCCTCGTCGACGGCCTCATCAGCAGGCTCGAGATCGCTCCCTGACCCCGGCGCCTGTCCTGCGGTGCCGGCTGGTGCTGAAGGACGACCTCCCTCGAGGTTGTCCTTCAGCACCGTTGCCTCGGAAGCCGGTCAGCTACGAGCGAAGGCGGACGATCGTCTTGCCCTTCAGCCGTTCGGTCGAGTTGAAGGTGGCCACCGCGTCGTCGAGCGTTGCGACGGTGCCGATGTTCGTCCGCAGCCGCCCGTCCCGAACCCGCTGGACGATCTCGGTCAGCTGGCCCCGGTCCGCCTCGACGACGAAGTCGATCGCCAGCCCGTCCGCCGGCCGCGCCTCGGGCGGGCCCACGACGGTCACCAGCGTCCCACCGGGTTTGATCCGGGCCGCGGAGCTCTTCTGGACGTCTCCGCCGATCACGTCGAACACCAGGTCGACCGGCCCGACGTCGTCCAGCGAGTCGTTGGCGAGGTCGACGAACTCGTGCGCACCGAAGTCGAGTGCCTTGTCACGGTCCGCGGCGCGTCCGGTGCCGATGACGTAGGCGCCGAACTCGCGGGCGAGCTGCGTCACCATCGTGCCGACGGCACCGGCCGCGCCGTGGGCGAGGACGCTCTGCCCCGATTGGAGGCGGCCGTGCTGAAACAGGCCCTGCCAGGCCGTCAGTCCCGAGATGGGCAGGCTCGCCCCCACGGTGAAGTCGACGTCACCCGGGAGCGGCGCGACGTTGCGTGCCTCGATCGCCACGTACTCCGCCAGCGTGCCGTCGCGATGCCAGTCCGCGAGGCCGAACACCCGTTGACCGACCGACAGACCTGTCGTGCCGTAGCCGAGCTCGGTGACCACACCCGCCAGCTCGTGCCCGAGGATCGACGGTGCTCGGTCCCGGCCGGCGCGGTCGGTCCAGGTCGAGGGCCACTCGAGCTCGGTCGGAACGTAACCCGACGCCTGGACCTCGACGACAACGTCGTTGATCGCCGCCGACGGCTCCGGCCGCTCCGCGAGCGTCATGCCGGCTGTTCCTGCTGCCTGGTCGGTCACCACGATTGCCCTCATCAGGCACCTCCTCGTATCCAGTCCTTCGCCGACACGGCACTGTCGGCTCGTAACCATTCGCGGCACCGCACACTCGACGTCTTACCACCAGAAGCGGCACTTGGCTGCAAGCAGGACGTAAGATCCGTTCCCGTCCGAACACCAACGGTTATCCGGACAGGACATCGGCGACAACGCGGCTTTCTGATCGACTGCTAGAGGTGAACAGTGACCGGCTGGCGGGAGGGGCTCGAGCGATTCCTCGCCACAGACCCGGACGACGTCGGGTGTGACGAGGCGACGGCTGTTCTGCACCTCTATGCCGAGCTTCTCGCAGCCGGAGTCGACGCCGCCGACCACTATCCCGGACTCGCGGCGCACCTGGCTGCCTGCGAAGCCTGTGCGGACGACGCCGACGGACTGCTGGCCGCCGTGCAGAACCACGATCCATTCAGCGACACGTCCGATCTCGACCCGTAAGCACGAGGGGATCGACGGCCACCAAGGAGTCGTACAGACTCGAAATGGAGGCCCGAGCGCGATGAGTGACAGACTGCAGGACTTCGACACGACCGACGGTGCGGCGGTTGCCGCGGCTGACATCCCGAAGGCGGTGACGGCCGGCCGGTTCGTCTACTCCGACGGTGCGACGCAGATCTTCACGATCGACGGGCAGACCACGTACACCGAGCGAGGACATGACAGCGCGGGGGAATGGTACGTCGATGGCCAGGGCAGGTTCTGCTCGTTCTGGCCGCCGAGCTATCGGGCCTGCTACGCGCTTCGCTGGATCGTCGAGGACACACGGATCGTCGGAGTCAGCTTCACCGGGCTCCAGGACGGCGTGACGTTCGAGGGCCGCTATGCGTGATCGGGTGCCGGCGTGTCTGCGACGGCGGCCCTGATCCTCCACGGCACCCCCGGCCGCAGCGTTCCACAGAAAACGGGACGAGATAGACCATTTACGGCTCACCTGAACAGCCGTGATGGCCTTATCTAGGCGGAGTGGACGGAGTCATGAATGGACGGTATCGTCCATCTTGCTGATCCGGGATGCGCCACACCGCCGTGCCGCACCTGTGGGGTCACCGTGTTCCGCTGATCGCCGGAGATCCATGAAGAGCCAAGCTTCCGAGTCCTCCCAGGTGCAGGTCGTCTCCATCGACGTGGCCCTGGAGAACTGTGCCTGGGTTCGCGACCTGAGCAGCGCGGGAGAGCGGCGCGAGCTTGCCAGCCGGCGCCTGTACGAGATCCTGCTGCGCGCCGCGCGAGCGGAGGTCGGCCGGCGGGCGACCAGGCTGCGACTCGCCGGACCGGAGCTGGACGACCTCGCGCACCAGGCCGCGGCCGACGCGCTGCTGGCGATCTGCGGCAAGATCGAGACCTTCCGCGGTGACTGCAAGTTCACCACCTGGGCGTACAAGTTCGTGATCTTCGACGTGGCCGCCAAGGTCAACCGGCACTTCTGGCAGCGAGCCGGTGTCGCGTTCGACGAGGAGGACTGGGGCCGCCTTCCGGCCCGGCTCGGCATCGGCCCGGAGGCGTACGCCGAGGGCCGGGACCTGCTGAACGCCGTACGCCGTGCCGTCGACGAGAGGCTGACAGCCAAGCAACGGACGGTGTTCGTCGCTCTGGTGCTGAACGGGATGCCCACCACGGTGCTCGCCGATCAGCTCGGCGCGACCCATAATGCGATCTACAAGACGATGTTCGACGCCCGCCGGAAACTGCGCGCCGCGTTGGTCGACGCCGGGTACCTGCCGGAGCAGCGAATCGCCTGATCGGTGTCGACGAGCAGCCCGACAGATCGGCCGGCAGGGGAGGACCGGATGGCAGTCGTCAACCGCGGGTTCGGTAGCAAAGGCCGGTCCGACGATCCCAGGCTCCCACCCGGCCAGCACCTCACCGACGGTTTCCCGGTGCTGTCGGCGAGTCCGACTCCGCTGATCCCCAAGGACACATGGGTGTTCACGCTCACCTCGGAGACCGGCGAGGAGCGACGCTGGCGGTGGCACGAACTCCTCGATCTTCCGTCCGAGCCGGTCGTCACCGACATCCACTGCGTCACCAGGTGGTCGAAATTCGACACTCACTGGGAGGGCGTCTCCGTCGATGTGATCCTCGCCGGCGTGACCACGGATGCGACCCACGCGATGGCCACCTGCTACGGCGGATACACCACCAATCTGCCGTTGTCCGAGCTCCGCGGCGGGAAGGCCTGGATCGTCTACCGGTACGGGGGAGAGGATCTCGGAGCGCTGCACGGCGGTCCTGCCCGTCTGCTCGTCCCGCAGTTGTACTTCTGGAAGTCGGCCAAGTGGCTCAACGGACTGCGGCTGCTGGTGCGGGACGAGCCGGGCTTCTGGGAGGGAGCGGGGTACCACAATCACGGTGACCCGTGGCGCGAGCAACGCTACGAGTTCGACTGACCGGTCCGGGGCGCGTCGGTGTGATCGACGGTTACCCGACGTCGGGAGTCGGGCTGTCGTTCAACGTGCCGATCGTCGCGCGCATTGTCGTCCTTCCGGTCTACTTGACGGTCTCGTCGTAGAAGCTGTTGATGCCGTCGACGATCTCCTGCAGGCAGTCCTCGGTTGCGAAGTGTCCGGAGTCGAGGCGGACCAGCTTCGCGTCGGGGAGGTCACGCAGATAGGCCTCGCCGCCGGCCGGGGTGAAGAAGATGTCACCTCGGCCCCAGAAGATCAGCGTCTTGGGCTGGTCGCGGCGCAGCCGTCGCTGCCAGGCGGGATACTGCGCCGCGTTCGTCCGGTAGTCGTAGAGGAGATCGAGTTGCACCCTGCGGGCGTTCGGGCGGGCCAGGAAGTGCAGGTCCAGGTTCCAGTTGTCCGGGCTGATCTTCGCCGGATCGCGATGGCCGGTCAGGTAGATCGCCTTCACCGCCTCCGGTTCGAGCAATGCCTCGACCGGCGCCTCTGTCCGCCGGGTGCGCTCGACCCAGAAGTCCTGACGGATCCCGTCCCAGATCTCGGTGAAGCCCTCGTCGTAGAGGTTGGAGTTCTGGATGACCTGCCACTCCAGCCAGTCCGGATGGAGCGAGATCAGCCGGTTCCCGATCTGACCGCCGTAGTCCTGCATGTACAGCCCCATCGGCCCGGTGAAGTCGATCGCCAGCAGCGACTCGTCGACGATCTCCGCGAGATGGTCGAAGCTGTAGTCCCACCGCGCGGGATCGGGCAGCTCGGTGTTCCCGAAGCCGGGGTAGTCGATCGAGACCAGGTGGAACCTGTCCGCAAGCGCCGGCATCAGGTTCCGGAACTGGTGCGACGAGGACGGGAATCCGCCGAGCAGCAGGAGTTTCGGCGCTCCCGCCGTGCCCGCCTCGCGGTAGAAGACCTGCAGCCCGCCGGCGGACACGGTCCGAAAACTCGTCATGGCACTCCACAGTCGTTCGGCGGGGTTCGGCCGGCACAGGTTCAGTTGCGCCCGGCCATGACGCCGCCGTCGACGTTGAGGATCGCGCCGGTGATCCAACTGGCCTCCGGAGAAAGGAGGAACACGATCGCGGACGCGATGTCCTGGGCTGTCCCGACCCGTCCCAAGGGATGGAAGGCGTCGAATCCCTTCACCGTCTCCTCGAGTTGGTCTGCCGGGACGAATCCCTCGTACAACGGTGTGGCCACCACCGCGGGAGCAACGGCGTTGACGCGAATGCCGTCGGCCGCCAGTTCCATGGCCAGGTTGTGGGTCAGTGCGTGCAGGCCGGCCTTCGCCATCGAGTAGCCGGTCGCCGGCGTCGCCGCCACGGCCTGATGGGCCCACATGCTGCCGATGTTGGCGATCGCACCGCCGGAGCCGCTCGCCTTCATCCCGCGAACCACTGTCTGGGTCAGGAAGAACGTCGCCCGGCTCAGCTCCAGGTAGGCGTCGTAGTCGTCCTGGCCGTAGTCGAGAAAGCCCTTGGGAATGAAGAATCCGGCCGCGTTGACCAGCAGCGTCGCGTCGGCGTGCTCGGCGGCGAGTTGCTCCTGCACGTCCTCCACCTGTTTGCGGTCCGCCAGGTCGGCGGTGATGCCCCAAGTCTCGCCCTTCTGGCCGAGCTCAGCGACGGTCTGGTCGACCTTCGCCTGCTGACGCCCGACGATGACTGCCTTGCCGCCTTGCCCGACAACCTCGGCAGCAGTCTGCCGACCCATGCCGCTGCTCCCACCGATCACGATCAGCTTGCGGCCTTCGAAGTATGCGCTCATCGGGTTTCCCCTCGATTCGTTCCGGGCCGGGGTGGCCCGGATGGTCCCTACCTGTGTGCCGGTCGGCGGGCCCGGCCTTACGGCTTCCCGGGATCCGGATGGGTGTGAGGTGCCTCGTCAGGCGTGCCGAACAGGTAGTGGGAGAAGGCGGAATGCTGATTCGCGTGCTCGGCCGACTCGCTCGGAAGCCCACGTCCTTCCAGCTCGTCCCAGGTCGAGTCGGCGATGCGCCACAGTTGGTGTGCCAGTCGGCCGGCGACTCCGGCGTGCGGCGAGTTGGGGTGCGGCCGCGTCGGCGACGTCCACTGCCGTTTCGCCAAGGATCGCGCCAGCTCCGTGGCGCCGTCGCCATCATGGAGTCGCTCGAGAGCGAAGACGATCCGCGCCGCGGTAGATTCGTGCTCGCTCAGGAGGCGTCGGGCCTCTCGCCACGTCTCGGCTGCGCTCAGGTCCAGGAAGCGCGCGTCGCCGTACGCCCTGCCTTTGAGCACTCGCAATGCTTGCTCGAACTGTTTGAGATTCTCGAGCAGCAGGGCTGCCTCGTCGCCGGGCAATCTCCTGGCCGCGGGCAGCAGGACATCGGCGACGGCCGCGGCGTGTTGCGCGGCGACAGCGGTGAACTGGTCCGTGACCCGACGCCTTTCGAATCCGTCCAGGCCCGGATCCTGAGCGCGTTCGGCGAGCTCTCGGAGCCTGGTGTGCTGGGCGTGTACGAGCTGCTGCAATGGCGCGGCGTGCGGATGTAGCGGTGGGTGTGACGCGTCGAGCACCACGAGGTACTCCGGCTGGGCGCGGAGAAAGCGGTCGACCGCCGGGCAGTAGTTCGTGACACGGACTCCATGGGCGATCAGGTCGTCGAGAACCGCTTTGATCAGCTCGGTGCCGAGTCCGCGGCCACGCTGGTCGGCGGCGATTTCGGTGTGCCCCAGGACACGTCGCCGACCGAGGATGCGGAAGTCGAGGGTCCCGACGATCGTGCCCGCGACAAGCAACTCGTACCTGCGCGACTCGTCGTTCTCGACCACGGTCACGTCGCGATCGGTGTCGTTGACCAGGGTCCTCATCGCTGATCAGCCGATCTCATCGAGCGCCACCGGTTCATCGTCGACAAGGTGGATCGCGGCTTCCTCGGCGCTCGCGGCGCCGCCGTCGATGCCGACGTCGGCCGCGACGAGCTCTTCGTCACGATCGAAGTGCGACCCTTCGTCCGGGGCGACCAGACGACCGGCACGATCGTGGCCGACCTCCGGGCCGTCGACGTACTCCGGGGGTACCGCGTACGGATCGATGTCCGGCTCCTCCTGGGCCAGCCGCTGCTCGAAGGTCTCGCCCTGCAACGCCTCCGCCGCGGTCGTGCCGAAGCCCTCGCCGGCCGACCACCTCTCCGGCGGTGAGTAACCCTCGTCGAGAAGATCGGCGACGCCGCGCCCGTCGAGCGTGTCCGCGAACTGGAGCTGGTCCTCGTCGTCCACGCTGTAACTGCCGTAGTACTCCCGACTGACTTCGCTCATGCGACCTCCTGTCGATCGGCCGGCGGTCTGCCGGCTGTGCACGAGTGGTTGGTGTCGGGCACGGCGGCATTGCTTACGCCGTCCGGCGCCAGCAATCGTTGCTCCGTCCCGATAAGCTCTTTGCGTGCCCGAGACTGTGAACGAGCTCGATCGCCGGCTGACCGCCCGCGGTGCGGCGACGCGAGCCCGTATCGTCGCTGCGGCCGATGAGCTGATGTCTCTCAAAGGCGCCGCGGCGACCACGCTCGACGAGGTGACCGCGGCGAGCGGCACGAGCAAGTCACAGTTCTACCGGCATTTCAGCGACAAGAGCGCTTTGGTCCAGGCGGTGATCGCACTGCGGGGCGGCCGGGTGCTCGAGCGCGAGGAGCAGTATCTGCGCAGAGTCGACTCGTTCAACGGGCTCGACCGATGGTGCAGGGCCATCCTCCAGCGGGTCACCGCACGCCGTGGAGCGCTGGGCTGCGAACTCGGATCCCTCTCGACCGAGCTCTCCGACCAGGACGAGGCGGCGCGCATCGATCTCGAGGCGCACCTGACATCGTGGATCTCCCTACTGACCGCCGCGCTCGAGCGGATGAAGGCCAACGACACGCTGTCCGAGGACGCCGACCCGGCGACGCTGGCGACGGGCATCATGGCCGCACTGCAGGGCGGATACGTCCTTGCCCAGGCGGCCCGTGATCCCGCCCCGATGCGGATCGCGCTCGAGCTCGCGATGGACTCGGTCCGAGCGCACGCGAAACCGGCCGGCGCCGGCACCTAGAGTTTCACCATGCGTCAGGCCGTCCGTGGTCTGGCGAGGATGTCGCCGTACTCAGGATTCTTCTCGACGAAACGGCGCACGACCGCGCAGTAGTTCGATACTGTCACCTCCCGCGTGCGGATGTCGTCGAGAGCGCGGCCGACCAGCACCCAGGAGAGTCCTTGTCCGCGGTACGTCGGTTCGACGACGGTATGCGTGATCGACAGCTGCGAGCCGATCACGTGGTACACGAGAAGCCCAGCCTGGTGGCCGTCGACGAGCAGCTCGTAGTACTCGTCTTCAGGGTGGTGGACGACAGACACTGTCGGCCGGGGTGCGGGATCTGGTTCAGCAACCGCGCCGTCGATGGTCAGCAGATCCGCCAGCGGAGCCGGCCAGCCCTCGCCGAATGCCTCGGGAGGTAGGTCGGACTGCCAGGTGAGGCCCGCTCCGGCCCGATCCCGGAAGTGGAGAACGAGCCGCCAGGCACCGTCGGCGTCCTGGAGTGGCGCCGCGGCGCGCACTCGAATACGCACGCTGCTCGGAAGCGAGTTGAGCATCACCGGCTGCGTCTGCACGGGCAGGGTCATTCGCCCGTCCTGCGAGCGCAGGCAACTCGTCCCGGTGCTGCTCCAGCTGGCCAGCACCACATCCGAGTCGTCACCACCGAACAAGGCCGCCGTGACACTCAGATCGACTGGCCGGCCGACCGCGGGCACCGTCAACCTGCCGTCGGCGAGGTGGTACCCCGTTCCGTCGGGTCGCATCGCTACGTCCTCCCTGCTTCGCACTCAGTAGAGGACTATATCGTCCACTGGCGAGTCCTTGACACCCGGCCCACTTGATCGTCTGATCCCGAAGTGGACCGATGCGGCCTCTTCAGTCCTTGACTGCCACCGATGGACCTCTGATTGGACAAGATGCTGTACGTCGACGAGGCGGGAGGACGAATGGCGCGACTGGTGGTCCGCAACGTGTCCGTGCTGGTCGTGCCCGAGGAGGGTGAGTGCCGCGTCGACGAGGCGCAGGACATCCTGGTCGAGGACGACCGGATCGTGTCCGTCGCGCCGACGGGAACTCATGCTGTGCAGACGACCGACCCTGCGGCACCTTCCGAGGTCCTGGACGGGACCGGGTTGCTGGCGGTGCCTGGGCTGGTGAACTCGCATACGCACAGTCCGATGGTGATGATGCGCGGGGCGGCCGAGGATCTGGCGATCGAGGACTGGTTCAACCGGCGCATCTGGCCGATGGAGGTCAACCTGACGCCGGAGCGAGTCCGGGTCGGGGCTCGGCTGGCGTGTGCGGAGATGTTGCTGGCCGGGGTGACGACCTTCGCCGACCACTATTTCCACGCCGACCAGATCGCCGAGGCCGCGGTCGAGTCCGGGATCCGCGCAGACCTCGCGCCGACGTTCTTCTCCTCGGCTGGTGAGCAAGCCCTCGGCGCGGCCTTCGACACGACCTTGGAGCTCGCGCACCGGCATCCGCGGATCACCGCGAGCCTCGGCCCGCACGCGACGTACACGGTCACCGACCAGGACCTCCGGCGTACCGCGGACTTCGCGCGGGCGGAAGGGCTGCGGATCCACGTGCATGCCGCCGAGACGGACGACCAGACGCAGGCCTCGCTCGACAAGCACGGAGTCACACCGATCCAGGTGCTCGAACGGACCGGTGTCCTCGACGCAGGCGCCCTGGTCGCGCACGGCTGCGGGATCCGCGCGGACGACCTGCCGATCCTGGAGCGGTACGCCGGGACGACCGTCGCGTCCTGCCCCAAGGTCTACCTGAAGCTCGCGATGGGCGAAGTCACCCCGATCAAGGCTCTGCGCGCGGCCGGCGTCAACGTCGGCATCGGCACCGACGGCGCCGCCGTGCACAACACCCTCGACGTCTGGGAAGCGATCCGCATGGTCGCCCTCACCCAGAAGCAACGTGAACACGACGCCGAGTGGATGACCCTGTCCGACACCCTCCGCCTGGCCACCCGCGGCAGTGCGGCGGCTGCCGGGCTCGCCGACCACATCGGCGTACTCGAGCCGGGCCGGCAGGCCGACATCGTCCTCGTCGACCTGAGCGCACCCCACAACCAGCCGCTGCACGATCCCCGCGCCGCACTCGTGTACTCGGTCCGAGCCTCCGACGTGGTCACTGTCCTCGTCGCAGGTCAGATCGTGGTGCGCGACCGCCGGCTGACGACCATGGACCTGGCCGGGGTCCTGGCCGATGCGAGATCCCTCGCCCACACGCTCGTGGACCTGTCCGCGGGCGGCGCCGTGCAACACTACGCGCCATGACCGCGGATCTGGCCTCCTGGCGGAGGGCGCCGTTCGCCGGTGCCGGCCTGACCTACGACTGCTTCGAGAAGGGCGAGGGACCCGGCGTCGTCCTGATCCCGGAGATTCCCGGGTTGACCCCGGAGGTGGCAGCGTTCGGCGAGCATCTGGTGCGCGAGGGGTTCACCGTCGTCATCCCGTCGCCGTTCGGTACGCCGGGACGCGCCGAGACCCCTGGTTACACGCTCGGCGTGATCGCGCGGTTGTGCGTCTCGAAGGAGTTCCGGTGCTTCGCGGCGAACGCCGAGCGCCCGATCACGCAGTACCTGCGGGCCGTCGCGACCGATCTGGCCGCGCGGACGCCGGGCCGCGGCGTCGGTGTGGTCGGGATGTGTTTCTCCGGCGGGTTCGCGCTCGCGACCGCGGTCGAGGACGTGGTGACGGCGCCGGTGCTGAGCCAGCCGTCGACGCCGTTCTCGGTGACGCCGAAGCTGCGGCGGGATCCCGGCCTGTCGCCGCAAGAACTCGACAAGATCAAGGAGCGGACCCGGGCCGACGGGCTCTGCGTCCTCGGTCTGCGCTTCAGCCGGGATCGGATGTCGCCGCCCGAGAGGTTCGTCACGTTGCGTGCGCAACTCGGCGACGCGTTCGAGGTGATCGAGCTGGACTCGGCATCCGGCAACCCTGACGGGTACGGGCGGCCCGCGCACTCGGTGCTCACCCGCGAGTTGCGCGAGGATCCGCCGAATTCGGCGTACCACGCCCGGACCCGGACCGTGGACTTCCTCCGTCGACAGCTGACAGCGACCGCGTGACGACGTTCCGTGCGGAAATGCAAAGATCGCGTTCGGTAACCCGAACGATGTGATTCAGTGGCCCTCCGGCGGGGAATCCTCAGTTTTGCTGGGGGTGTTCGTTGCTGTCTGCGAAAGTGGGGGAGCGGTGGGTCACGCTGTCGTTCTTCCTCTGGTCCTGGGTACCGGACGCATGGCACGATCGGCCACCGAGGCACCACAGGGGACTGGGACGAGTGAGGCTCTATGAACGGGCGGACAGCGCAGGAAAGTCGGCTCCCGAAGAGCGGGGGCGCAGCGGCGAACGGCACCAACGGTCACGCTCCGCAACCAGCTCCTCACCCTGAACCGTCGCCCGAGTGGCAGCCGGGGCAGCAGGTCGGTGAGATCAAGCTGGATCAGCCGCAGGACGTCGTACGGCGTTCGGAGTGGCTGTCCGAGGTGCGCGACCGGCCGCGGGACACCTCCGGTGCGACGCTGCGCCAGTTCAACACGCCCGTCCGGGTCGACGAGATCGCGGTCGCGGCGATGACGCTCGCCGAGGACCTGCACGCCGCGACGCAGAACATGCCCGAGTCCGTCGAGCTACGCCGGTTCCGGCGTGACCTCGACCAGGCCGCGACCACGTTCCGCGACCTGGCGAGCAAACTGGAGGTCACCGCCGGCAAACTCGTCCGCCTGGCCGCGAACGAGGGCCAGGCGTGTGGTGTCGGCTGGGGCGTCTGCCCCGAGCACGGCCTGACGCTGATGAACGTCGGCGAGACCGTCACCTGCCACGTCCTCGGGTGCGGCCGTGAGAACGAGGGTGAGGTCGAGCGCTGCGAGCACCCGGTCGCGTACCGGGTCGTGGACGCCGCGGGGCCGGCCCTGCTCACCTGCACCGGCCACGCGATCGCCTGCCGCCTCTACTTCGACAACCCGGTCATCACGGCCACCGCCGACAGCATGGAGCTGTTCTAGGAGATCCAACAGGACGTCAGCTCGTCGTTCGCGTTCGGCGTCAGCGCGACGAAATTCGGCGTGTCCGCGGTCCGTACCCACGACTGCCCGCCGAAGTTGTCCTCGGCGTAGACCGTCACCGTCCAGCCGGCCGGCACCCGCACCGACGACGCCCAGTTGTCCGGGATGCCGGCCGCCTGCAACTGCGCTCGCGTGTAGTTGCCCTTGGCAAGCACGGCGCCGGCCGCGCCGCCGTAATCCACGTGCTCGTAGAAGATCACGCCGGCGCCCGGTGCGGGCATCGGTACGGTCGGGCGCGTCGCGGTCAGCGGCGCCTGCCCCTTGAACATCCGTCCGCCGTCGTTCGTCAGCCTCAGGTAGTAGTCGGCGGAACAGGCCGTGCCGTCCTCGTCGAGAGCGCGGATCCCCGAGCCGGCCGGGACCCAGGCGGACGTCTCCGCGGTCTTGGCGATCTGGTTGCCCTCGTTGAACTCGTCGAACATCGAGATGTACAGGCCTTGGACGCCGACGCGCGTGAGGTTGTAGAACTGGCGCCACATCAGGTCGCCGTGCCGCCGGTGCCCGGACTGCAGGTCGCCGGGGATCACGCACGGCTGGTAGTCGATCCCGTGGGCATTGCAGTCCGCCTGGTCCTGCTGGTTGACGTTGTTGTAGTAGTGATCCGCGCCCGCGATGTCGCTGATCCGGCCGACCATCCACGGCGAGAGCATGTTGAACGCGTGGTACACGTCCAGGTACCCGGGCCGCGAGTCCTCGTTGCCCGGCAGCCAGTGCGTCGGCACTCCGCCGATGACGTAGCAGCCCTGGCCCTTGAACCAGTTCACGACGTCGAGACACACGTCGGCCGGCCACGCCTTGTTCGCTTCGTTGAAGCCGAAGCCCCAGATGCAGACGACCGGTTTGCCGTTCTGGCGCGCGTAGGCCGGTGAGGACGTGTAGGCGCGCATCTTGTTGATCCAGTCCGCCTTCATCTCGGACTGCATCGACGTCCAGCCGGTCGCGTCGTACATGATGTAGAACTTGCGGCCGTACTGCTCCGCGGCCTGGCGCACCTTCGCCGCCATCGCGTCCCGCGTCGGTCCTTCGCCGCCCGTCGGGTTGAACCGCTGCAGCGCGGCCGTGTCGCAGCCGTTCTGCTGCATCCACTGGAAGTGCGTGTTCACGGTCTGCTGGTCGTACGACGAGAACAGCCGCGCGGGCTGCCCGTTGCCGAGGTTGGCGTACGCCGTCTGGTACGTCGCGGTGAAATCGCGGACGTCGGGCCAGCTGACGATCGCGGTGTTGGTCGGCGACGGCGGCTGGCCCCAGTTCTGGCTCCAGTGCCACCAACCGTTGATCGGGGCGCCGTCGCCGGCACAGGCGAACCAGCCCTGGTAGCCGACGGTGACTTTGCCGACGACGTCGCCCGGGGGACTGGCGGCGAAGGCGAACTGGGACTTGCCGGCAAGCGCGACTGCGGCGGTGCCGGCGAGGAGGGTACGACGACTGAGCTTCATGGGCGGGCTCCTGGAGGGGGCGGGCAGGAGAAAGCTCCGTGAGCGTACAAAACCCTACAAAGCGCTGCAAGAACTCGACTGTTACGAACTCTTGACGACGAAAAGGCGCGGACTTAGTTTGTTGGATCAACAGACAAAGTCTGCACAGTCTGCACAGGGGGTGCTCGCATGACCTTGACCGACGGCCGCCGCCCGGGAAGCCGGGGCGTTGCCGCCGATCACGTGTCGCTGCGGCGCAACAACCTCTCGGTGGTCCTGCGGCACGTCCGCGACCTCGGCCCGCGGTCCCGCGCCCGGATCGCCGAGGAGACCGGCCTGAACAAGGCGACCGTGAGCAGTCTGGTCGCCGAACTCGTCGAGCGCGGCCTGCTTCGCGAGGGCTCGGCCGACTCCAGCCGCGCCCTCGGCCGCCCGGGCCAGCTCGTCGAGCTCGACGGCACTGGCGTCTGCGGGGTCGGCGCCGAGATCAACGTCGACTACCTGGCGGTCGCGGCGCTCGACCTGGCCGGCCGCGTGGTGCTGGAGAAGCGCGTGCCCCTGGACGTCGCGCACCTCGAGCCGGCGAAGACGCTCGACCGGCTGGCCGACCTGATCCGGGAGGCGCTCGCGGCGATGGATGCCCGCGGCGGGCAGCTCGCCGGCGTGACGCTGGCGGTGCCGGGTCTGGTCGAGGGCGAGACCGGCGAGCTGAAGCTCGCACCGAACCTGGGCTGGGGCGAGGTCTCGGTCGCCCAGGAGATGCGGACCCGGCTGGGCGACCCCGGCTACCCACTGCACGTCGACAACGAGGCGAACCTGGCGGCGCTCGCCGCGTACGCCGAGCTCCAGCGCGCGGCAGACGCGGGCCAGGACCGCCCGCCCCACGACCTCGTCCTGCTCACCGGAGCGGTCGGCGTCGGCGGCGGCATGGTGTCGAACGGGCACCTGCTGCGCGGCGGCCGCGGGTACAGCGGCGAGGTCGGGCACATGCCGGTCGCCCCGCCCGGGCGGACCTGCGGTTGCGGCCGGACCGGGTGCTGGGAGACCGTCGTCGGGCTGACCGCACTGTTGCACAAGGCAACGGACAGGGACGACCCGGTGCGGGACCCGTCGCTGGACGTGGAACAGCGGCTGGCCGGGATCACCCGGCGAGCCGTTGCGGGGGACACGCGGACGCTGTCCGCGTTGAAGGACGTCGGCACCTGGCTGGGGATTGGGGGAGCGATCCTGGTGAACATCCTGAACCCGGACGTGCTCGTGCTGGGCGGCTACTTCGCCGTCCTCGGGCCGTGGCTGAAGGAACCTCTGGAGAAGGCGATCCGCGACCGCGTGATCGCACCGGACGGCGGCGGCTGCCGGGTCGTCCGGTCGGAGCTCGGTTTCGCGGCGGCCGTCCGCGGCGGGGCGCAGATCTCGCTCGACCAGATCTTCGTCGACCCGACCCGGATCGGGGTCGTGGCATGACCGAACTGCTGACCATGACGGGGATCGTCAAGGAGTTCCCCGGCGTCCGCGCGCTGGACGGCGTGGACCTCGACGTCCGCGCGGGCGAGGTGCACTGCCTGCTCGGGCAGAACGGCGCCGGCAAGTCCACGCTGATCCGGGTGCTGACCGGTGCCCACCAGCCGGATGCGGGCACGATCCGGATCAACGACGAGCCGGTGCAGCTGAACAGCCCGACCGCGGCGATCCAGCGGGGCATCGCCGCGATCTACCAGGAGCTGGACCTGGTGCCGGAGCTGACCGTGGCCGAGAACGTCTTCCTCGGCCACGAACCGTCCCGCTACGGCTTCAGCCGGACCCACGAGGCGAACGCGAAGGCGCGCAGGATCCTGCAGGGCCTCGGCCACGCCGAGATCCCGGTGCATCGCACGGTCGGCTCCTTGCCGGCCGCCGGGCAGCAGATCGTCAGCATGGCCCGCGCACTGTCCCGCGACGCCCGTCTGATCGTGATGGACGAGCCGTCGGCCGTGCTCGACCCGGAAGAGGTGTCGAACCTGTTCCGGGTGATCCGCGGCCTGACCGATCGCGGTGTCGCGGTCGTCTACATCTCGCACCGGCTCGAGGAGATCCGGGAGATCGGCGACCGGGTCACGGTGCTGAAGGACGGCGCGACCGTCGCGACCGGCCTGGACGCCCGCGAGACGCCGACCAAGGAACTCATCCAGCTGATGACCGGGCGGTCGATCGAGTACGTCTTCCCGCCGCGCACCGAGGTCCCGGCCGCGGCGCCCGTCCTCCTGGAGGTCGTCGGCCTGACCCGGCCGGGCGAGTTCTCCGGCATCGACTTCGAGGTCCGAGCGGGAGAGATCGTCGGACTGGCCGGACTGGTCGGCTCCGGGCGTTCCGAAGTCCTCGAGACCGTGTACGGCGCGCGTCGACCGGCGACCGGATTCGTGCGGGTCGACGGGGCCACGCTCCGGCCGGGCAGGGTGCAGGCTGCCGTCAAGGCCGGGGTCGGGCTGGCGCCGGAGGAACGCAAGAGCCAGGCGTTGCTGCTCGACGAGGCGGTGTTCAAGAACATCACCGTGTCGACGCTGGGACGGTTCGCCAGCACCGGATTCCTGAACAACCGGGCCGAGCGGGAGGCCGCGGGCAAGCTGGTCAAGGCCCTGGACGTCCGCCCGGCCGGTGTCGATCACCCGGTGCGCAACCTGTCCGGCGGCAACCAGCAGAAGGTCGTGCTGGCGCGCTGGTTGCTGCGGGACTGCCGGGTGCTGCTGCTCGACGAACCGACCCGGGGAGTCGACGTCGGGGCCCGCTCGGAGATCTACGCGTTGATCCGGCAGTTGGCGTCCAACGGGGTCGCGATCGTGCTGGTCTCCAGCGAGGTCGAAGAAGTGCTCGGTCTGTCCGACCGGGTCGTCGTACTGCGGGAGGGGCGTGCCGTCCACACGGGGCCCGCGCAAGACATCGACGAGCACCAGGTGCTCGACCTGGTGATGGAAGGAAGTGCGAGGTGATGAGTGAGGACATCACGACAGAGGAGAGCGGCACCACGGCGTCCAGGCAGGACACCGTGTCCCAGCCGGCGGCGCGACGCTCGACGGACCTGCTGAGGTCCGGCGCCGGGCGCAACCTCGGGCTCGTGGTTGCCCTGGTGCTGCTGTGCATCGTCGGCGTCGTCACCGCCGGCGACACGTTCGCGACCGGAGCGAACGTGCTGACGATCCTGCGACTGGCCGCGGTGATCGGCGTGGTCAGCGTCGGGATGACGTTCGTCATCACCGGCGGGGGGATCGACCTGAGCGTCGGCGCGATGGTCGCGCTGGCGTCGGTCTGGGCGACCACGCTGGCCACCCAGCAGCTGGCCGCCGACTACCACTGGATCTTGATGGTCACCACGGCGCTCGCGGTCGGCGCCGCGTGCGGTCTGGTCAACGGCCTGCTGGTTGCCTACGGCAAGATCGTGCCGTTCATCGCCACGCTGGCGATGCTCGCGGCGGCCCGCGGCCTGGCCGAGATCATCTCCGACCGGAAGACCCAGATCATCACGGTCGACTCGTTCGTCGACTTCTTCGGCGGTTCGCTGATCGGCGTGCCGGTGCTGGTCTGGATCTTCCTGCTGGTGGCCGCGGCCGGCTGGGTGGTGCTCAACCGCACCACGTTCGGCCGCCGTACCTTCGCCGTCGGCGGGAACGCCGAGGCGGCCCGTCTCGCGGGCATCAAGGTCCAGCGTCACACCGTGGCGCTGTACGTCCTGGCCGGACTCTGCTGCGGGATCGCCGCGGTGATGCTGATGGCACGGACGACCACGGGGAGCTCCACCCACGGTCAGTTGTACGAACTCGACGCGATCGCGGCGGTGGTGATCGGCGGGACGCTGCTGTCCGGCGGCCGCGGCACGATCGTCGGCACTGTGTTCGGCGTACTGATCTTCACGACGTTGAACAACGTCTTCACCCTCAACAACCTGAGCATCTCCGCCCAGTCGGTGGCGAAGGGCGCGATCATCGTGATCGCCGTCCTCCTCCAGCAGCGCCTGGCGCGACGTTCCACAGGATCGTAGAAGGAGGACAACGATGTCCCGAAGTTCCGCCCGAACCCTCGTGATCGCAGGCCTGAGCGTGTTCGCACTGGCGGCCTGCACCAGCAACACCCCGAAGGCCGAGGAGGACGCCGGCAACAAGCCGGCCGAGCAGGCCGCGGTGAAGAACGACGAGCCCGGCAAGAAGGTCAAGATCGGGTTCTCCGCACCGGCCGCCGACCACGGCTGGATGGGTGCGATCACCAAGGCCACCCAGGCCGAGGCGAAGAAGTACTCCGACGTCGAGCTGATCGTCGCCGAGGGCACCAACGACGTGAACCTGCAGATCAGCCAGGTCGAGACGTTCATCAACCAGAAGGTCGACGCCATCGTCCTGCTGCCGTTCGACGGGGCCGCGCTCACCCCGGTCGCGACGAAGGCGATGGAGGCCGGCATCACGGTGGTGAACGTGGACCGTGAGTTCGACAGCCCGTTCGCGGCCCGTACGACGGTGCTCGGCGACAACCACGGGATGGGCGTGTCGGCCGGCACGTACGTCTGCCAGCAGCTGAAGGGGAAGAAGGACGCGGTGGTCGCGGAGATCGCCGGGATCGACTCGCTGCCGTTGACTCAGGACCGCAGCAAGGGGTTCAAGGAGGCACTCGCCGATTGCGGGCTGAAGGTCAGCAACCGGGTGGCCGCCGAGTTCACCGTCGAGTCCGGTGAGAAGGCCGCCGCCAACCTGCTGCAGGCCGCGCCGAAGATCGACGCGATCTGGAACCACGACGACGACCAGGGCGTCGGCGTGATGGCCGCGATCAAGAACTCCGGCCGCAAGGAGTTCTTCGTGGTCGGCGGGGCCGGCTCGGCGAACGTGATGCGGGACATCAAGTCCGGCAACTCGTTGCTCAAGGCCACCGTCATCTACCCGTCCACGCAGGGGGCCGACGGTGTCCGGCTGGCCCGGCTGCTGGTGCAGAAGAAGGCGCTCGGCGACCTGGTGGAGGTCGAGGTGCCGCGGACCGTCCAGCTGTACGCGCCGGTGGTCACGAAGGAGAACGTGGACCAGTACCTGCCGACAGCATTCGAGAGCTGACAAGGAGAGTCATGACGAACCTGGGCATCGGCCTGATCGGCTATGCGTTCATGGGAGCGGCCCATTCGCAGGCCTGGCGGAGCGCGCCGCGCTTCTTCGACCTGCCGCTGGACCCGGCCATGAACGTGCTGGGCGGTCGCAACGCCGAGGCTGTGCAAGCGGCGGCAGTGAAGCTCGGCTGGAAGGAGACCGAGACCGATTGGCGCAAGCTGATCGCTCGCGACGACGTCCAGCTGGTCGACGTGTGCACGCCGGGCGACAGCCACGCCGAGATCGCGATCGCCGCCTTGGAGGCCGGCAAGCACGTCCTGTGCGAGAAGCCGCTGGCCAACACCGTCGCGGAGGCCGAGGCGATGACCGCGGCCGCCGAGGCGGCCAAGGCCAAGGGGATCAGGTCGATGGTCGGGTTCACGTACCGCCGGGTGCCGGCCATCGGGCTGGCCCGGCAGCTGGTGGCCGAAGGCAAGCTGGGCACGATCCGGCACGTCCGCGCGCAGTACCTCCAGGACTGGATCGCCGATCCGGAGGCGCCGCTGTCGTGGCGGCTGGACAAGGAGAAGGCCGGCTCGGGTGCGCTCGGCGACATCGGCGCGCACATCATCGACCTCACGCAGTACATCACCGGCGACACCATCGGTGAGGTCAGCGCGCGGCTCGAGACGTTCGTGAAGGAGCGCCCGGTCGCCGCCGAGCACTCCGGTCTGGCCGGTACGGCGGGCAGCGAGCGCGGACCGGTGACGGTCGACGACGCGGCCGTGTTCCTGGCCACCTTCCGCTCCGGCGCGCTGGGCGTCTTCGAGGCGACCCGCTTCGCGACCGGCCGGAAGAACGCGATCCGGATCGAGATCAACGGAAGCCTCGGCAGTCTGGCGTTCGACTTCGAGGACATGAATCTCCTGCACTTCTACGACGCCACCGAAGACTCGAGGACGGCAGGTTTCCGCCGCATCCTCGCCACCGAACCCGCCCACCCGTACGTCGCCGCCTGGTGGCCGCCGGGCCACCTGCTCGGCTACGAGCACGGGTTCACCCATCAGGTCGTCGACCTGGTCACCGCGATCGCCGAAGGCGCCGATCCGGAACCGTCGTTCGCCGACGGGCTGCGAGTCCAGCGCGTGCTGGCCGCGGTCGAGGCCAGCTCGGCATCCCGACAATGGCAGGAGATTCCGGAATGAGTAAGTACACCCCGACCAAGGACGACAAGTTCTCCTTCGGTCTGTGGACCGTCGGCTGGCAGGGCGTCGACGTGTTCGGTACGGCGGTACGCCCGGCGATGGACCCGGTGCACGCGGTCGAGAAGCTCGCCGAGCTGGGCGCCGCGGCGGTCACCTTCCACGACGACGACGTCGTACCGGACGACAGCACCCGGGCGCAGACGCTCGAGCGCTTCACGAAGTCGCTGGCCGACACCGGCATGGTCGTCGAGATGATGACCACGAACCTGTTCGCGCACCCGGTGTTCAAGGACGGCGGCCTGACCGCGAACGACCGTCAGGTCCGGCGGTACGCGCTGGCGAAGGTGCTGCGCAACGTCGACCTGGCGGCCGAGCTGGGCGCGACGACGTACGTGCTCTGGGGCGGCCGGGAAGGCGCCGAGTCCGGCGGCTCGAAGGACGTCCGGGCGGCGCTCGACCGGTACAAGGAGTCGATGGACATCCTGTGCGCCTACGTCCGCGCGCAGGGCTACGACATCCGGTTCGCGCTGGAGCCGAAGCCGAACGAGCCGCGCGGTGACATCTTGCTGCCGTCGATCGGGCACGCGATCGCCTTCATCAACGACCTCGCCGACCCCGAGCTGGTCGGGATCAACCCGGAGGTCGGGCACGAGCAGATGGCGTCGCTGAACTACGCGCACGGGATCGCGCAGGCGCTGTGGCACGGGAAGCTGTACCACATCGACCTCAACGGCCAGCACGGTCCGCGGTTCGACCAGGACCTGCGGTTCGGCGCCGGCAACCTGCGCGAGGCGTTCTGGACGGTCGACGTGCTGCAGGGCGCCGGCAGCTACCCGGCGTACGAGGGCTACATCCACTTCGACTACAAGCCGCCGCGCACCGAGGACGAGGAAGGCGTCTGGGAGACCGCGCGGGGCTGTATGCGGAACTACCTGATCCTGCGCGACAAGGTGCAGGCGTTCCGCGCCGACCCGGAGGTCGCGGAGGCACTGGCCGCCGCACGGGTCGCGGAGATGTCCGAACCCACCCTGGCCGAGGGTGAGTCGCTGGACGACCTCCGCAACGCGACGTACGACCGGGACGCGCTGGCCGAGCGCGGTCTCGGGTTCGAACGGCTGGACCAGCTGGCGATGGAGCACCTGCTCGGCGTCCGCTGATCCGGTAGCAGTGCATCCCGCGCAGGGCAGAGCACGGGATTGGTAGTTGATGGAGCGCGCATCCTTGTCCGACCCATGAGGAGCTCCGCATGATCCAGCTACGCAGACACGGCACGTTGGTGTGCTTTCTCGTGCTCGCCCTGTTCGCGGCGTTGCTGACTCCGTTGCCCGCCCGGGCCCATCCCGGCCATGGCGACGAGACCTTCAACGCCCTGATCTTCAGCAAGACCGCCGGATTCCGGCACGACTCGATCCCGGCCGGCATCCAGGCGATCAAGGACCTGGCGACCGCGAACGGCTTCACGGTCACCGCGACCGAGGACGCCACGATGTTCGACGACACCGAGCTCGCGAAGTACGAGGTGGTGATCTGGCTGTCCACCACCGGTGACGTGCTGAACGCCGACCAGCAGGCGGCGTTCGAGCGCTACATCCGGGGCGGCGGCGGGTACGCCGGTATCCACGCGGCGTCCGACACCGAGTACGACTGGCCCTGGTACGGCAAGCTCGTCGGCAGCTACTTCGACAGCCATCCCGCCGGTACGCCGAACGCGACGGTGAAGGTCGAGGACCACGCGCACCCGTCGACGAAGGACGCGCCGACGCTGTGGCCGCGGACCGACGAGTGGTACAACTACCGGACCAATCCGCGCGGCACCGTGCACGTCCTCGCGTCGCTCGACGAGTCGTCGTACAGCGGCGGGAACATGGGCGCCGAGCACCCGATCACGTGGTGCCAGGACTACGACGGCGGCCGCGCCTGGTACACCGGCATGGGCCACACGATCGAGTCGTACGCCGACCCGACGTTCCGCAAGCAACTGCTCGGCGGCATCCGGACCGCGGCCGGGGCCGAGCCCGCGGACTGCGGCGCGTCGCTGAGCGACAGCTACGAGAAGGTGACGCTCGACGACGACACGTCGAACCCGATGGAACTGGCCGTGGCTCAGGACGGCCGGGTGTTCTACATCGACCGGAACGGCGCGGTGAAGATCGTCAAGACCGACGGCTCGGTCGTCACCGCCGGCACGCTGAACGTCTACACCGGCCAGGAGTTCGGGCTGCTCGGGATCGCGCTCGACCCGGCGTTCGCGTCCAACGGCTTCATCTACCTGTACTACTCGCCGGTGAGCACGGAGCCGTACGACCGGGTCTCGCGGTTCACGGTGACCGGTGACGCCCTCGACCTCGCGAGCGAGAAGCAGGTCCTGCGGATCGACACCCAACGCGACCAGTGCTGCCACGCCGGCGGCGCACTCGAGTTCGACGGCAACGGCAACCTGTACGTCGCGACCGGCGACAACAGCAACCCGTTCGATTCCGACGGCTACGCGCCGATCGACGAGCGGCCCGGCCGCGCGGCGTGGGACTCGCAGCGGTCGGCGGCGAACAGCAACGTGCTGAACGGCAAGGTGCTGCGGATCCACCCGGAGGCGGACGGTACGTACACCATTCCGGCCGGCAACCTGTTCCCGCCGGGGACGGCGACGACTCGGCCCGAGATCTACGCGATGGGCTTCCGCAACCCGTTCCGGATCGGGATCGACCCGACCACGAACCACCTGTTCGTCGCGGACTACGGACCGGACGCCGGCGCCGTCTCGCCGACGCGTGGCCCGGACGGTCGCGTCGAGTGGAACATCCTGTCCAAGCCGGGCTTCTACGGCTGGCCGTACTGCGTCGGCGCCAACACGCCGTACAACGACTACGACTTCGCGACCGGTACGTCGGGGCCGACGTTCAACTGCGCCGCTCCGGTGAACGAGTCGCCGAACAACACCGGCCTCACGCAGTTGCCGGCCGCGATCCCCGCGACGATGTGGCAGGGCAAGTCGACGACCGGCGTCCCCGAGATCGGCGGCAGCGGTGCGCCGATGACGAGCGGGGCGTACAAGTACGACGCCGCGAACCCGTCGGACCGGAAGTGGCCGGAGTACTTCGACGGCAAGGCCGTGTGGGCGGACTGGAACGACAGCCGGCTGTTCTCGGTGCAGCTGAACGACGACCGCAGCGGGGTGGCGGACGTGTCGCGGATGCTGCAGAAGCTGAACTTCATCCGGCCGCACGCGCTGCAGTTCGGGCCCGACGGAGCGCTGTACGTGATCGAGTGGGGGAGCGGGTTCGGCGGCAACAACGCCGACTCGGGTCTCTACCGCATCGACTACATCCAGGGGAACCGGGCGCCGATCGCGCAGTTCGGCACCGACAAGACCTCCGGCCCGGTGCCGCTGACGGTCGCCTTCGACTCGACCGGTTCCCGCGATCCGGACGGTCAGCCGGTCACGTTCGCGTGGGACTTCGACGGCAACGGTACGACGGACAGCGCCGACGCCAAGCCGACGTACACGTACACGACGGCCGGGGTGTTCACCGCGCGGCTGACGGTGACGGATCCGGACGGCCGGACAGCGGTGTCCAACCGCACCATCACGGCCGGGAACACCGCGCCGACGATCACCGTGCAGGCGCCGGTCGACGGCGGGTTCTTCGACTTCGGCGACACGATCCGCTACCGGGTGACGGTCACCGATCCCGAGGACGGCACGGTCGACTGCAACGACGTCGTCACCCAGCCGGCGCTCGGCCACGACGAGCACGCCCACGGGTACGAGCAGTACCACGGGTGTGAGGGGACGTTCCCGCTGCCCGGCGACCAGGGCCACGTCGGCGCGAACATCTTCGGCATCGTCACCGTGACCTACACCGACCAGGGCGCGCCGGGGACCGGCAGGATCACCACGCAGAAGGTGGTCCAGCTGCAGCCCAAGACCCGGGAGGCGGAGTTCTTCGACGAGACGGGCGGACCGGGATCGGCTCCCGGCGTGCAGGTCGAGGACACCGGCGACACCGCCGGCGGCGGGAAGAACATCGGGTTCATCGAGGATGGCGACTGGTGGGGCTGGACGCCGACCAACCTGACGAACATCGACCAGATCCAGTTGCGCGCGGCGTCCCCGGACGCGGGTGCGACGGTGCAGGTCCGGCAGGGATCGCCGACCGACGGCCCGGTGGTCGCGACGATCCAGGTATCGCCGACCGGCGCCTGGCAGACGTACGGCGACTTCACCGGCGCGGTCGGCGGTGCGTCGACCACGAGCGGCCCGCTGTACTTCGTGAAGACGGCCGGGCAACTGAATGTGAACTGGGTCAAGTTCATCGGCAAGGGCGTCACGGACAACCAACGCCCCGCGGTCACGGTCACGGCCTCTGCTACCCAAGGCAGGGCGCCGCTGGCGGTCGACTTCACGGCGTCGGCCACCGACCCGGAAGGCGACCTCCCGCTGACCTACGCCTGGACCTTCGGCGACGGAGGCACGGCCACCGGGCCGACCGCCTCGCACACCTTCACAGTCCCGGGCAAACACACGGTGACCGCGGCGGTCACCGATTCGCGCGGGGCGACCGGAACGGCGAGGGTCGAGGTGACCGTCGACTCGCCGTCGGCGCCGACCTGCCTGACCGGCCGCTCGGACGGCTTCGACGGCACCGCACTCGACACCGCCCGCTGGTCATCAGTTGTCCGCGGCAACCAAGAGCTGTCCGTCGGCAACGGCGCGTTGTCGATCCCGCTGACCGCCACGGACATCTACGGCACGGGCAACACCGGCACACCGAACCTCGTGCTCCAGCCGCTCCCGGCGGGCGCCTGGTCGGCAACTGCCAAGGTCACGCTGCCGGCCCGGTTGGCCTACCAGCAGGCCGGCCTGATCGTGTACGGCGACGACGACAACTACGCGAAGATGGTGCTGCAGGGCCGCTCCACCGGCGCGCCGTCGGCAGCGGACCGGATCTTCCAGTTCATCCGCGAGGACAACGGCGTACCGAACGAGGTGGCCGCGTCGAACACGGCGAACCTCGGCGCGGCCTATCCGGACACGGTCTGGGTCCGGTTCACGTCCGACGGCGCGAACCTGAAGGCGGCGTACAGCGCCGACGGCGCGACGTTCACCGAGATGCCGGAGACGAAGCAGTTGGCCGGTATCACGAACCCGCGGATCGGCCTGTTCGGGTTGACGAACCGCACCGAGGCGCTGCCGATCACGGCGTCGTTCGACTACTTCTCGATCACGCCCGACGACACCGCCGAGCAGCCCGCACCGGACGACGAGTTCGCCGGTACGACGCTCGACGCGTGCCGCTGGTCCGACGTCGTACGGCCTGATCCTGCGGCCTACCGGGTGACCGGCGGCGGGCTGGAGATCGACACGAGCAAGGGAGACATCTACGGCGGTACGGCGACCAACCCGCGCAACCTGATGCTGCAGCCGGCGCCGGACGGTGACTGGACGATCGAGACGAAGGTCGACGCGTCGTCGTTCGACGAGGCGTTCCAGCAGGCAGGTCTGCTGGTCTACGCCGACGACGCGAACTACGTGAAGCTCGACTACCTGACGACCAATGCCGCAGGGAGCGCAGTCACCCGAGCGTTGGAGCTGCGCAGCGAGGTCGCCGACGTCGTCCAATCGCCCCAACCCAACGCCCCGACTCCAGCTCAGGGTGTTTGGTACCTGCGACTCTCGAAGTCCGACTCCACCTTCACCGGTTCCTACAGCTCGGACGGCGTCACGTGGTCCGACCTCCCACCGGTGACGAACACCGCGCTGGCGGCGGCGAAGTTCGGCGTCTACGCGTTCGGGGTGGATCAGTCCGCCTCCAAGACCGCGAAGTTCGACTACTTCCGGCGCATCACCGACACCACGGCACCCACTGTCAGCCTGGGACTCGACCCGTCGACCCCGTCCGGACAAGCGGGCTGGTGGACGGGGCCGGTGACCGCCACGGCGATGGGTGTGGACGATCGGCCGGGACAGGTGTACCTGGAGCAGAAGGTCGGCGACGGCAACTGGTCGGAGTACACGGCGCCCTTGACGCTGACTGCTGACGGGACCCACACGGTTGCGGTCCGGGGGAGTGACACCGCCGGCAATGTCTCGGAGCCTTCGTCGGTCACGGTGAAGATCGATCAGACGGCACCTACGCCGACCGTGACCGGGCTGCCGGCGAGTCTGGGCGTTGCCTCGACTGCCTCGGTGCAAGCGGCTGTGACGGATGCGCTCTCCGGGCCGGGGACTGTTGTGATGACCCTGGACGGCAAACCGACGACAGGGGCGCTTGACGGCGTCGTGCTCGGGTTGGGTACGCATACGCTGACGGTGACGGCGACCGATGTCGCCGGGAACACCGCGGTGAAGAACGTGCCGTTCTCGGTGGTCGTGTCGTACGCCGAGGCGGTCAAGCTCGTCGACCGCTACCTCGCCGCCGGAAAGGTGCCGCTGGCAACTGCCACGGTGCTGAAGACGCACCTCGGAACCGCCGAACGAGCCGCGGCCCGGCACCAAACCGTGGCCGCGAACGTCGCGCTCACCTTGTACCTGGCCACGGCCGGCACGGTCGCCGACGAGCCGGCCCGGACCCTGCTGACCGCGGTCGGCCAGGACCTGAAGGCGCGGCTCGGCTGATGACGTCGCCGTGGGATCTCGCTGCCGTACACCTGCCGCCGCCCCGGCTGGTTCGGCCCCGGACGGGCGACGGCCCGGCGAGTCCCGCGGTGACCGTCCCCGGCGGCGTACACGCGCTCCGGACGCCGCCGGGGACACCCCTGCAGTACCACCCGACAAGGAGAGAAAGATGGCACGACCGATCACGTTGTTCACCGGCCAGTGGGCCGACCTGCCGTTCGAGGAGGTGGCACGGCTGGCGTCGTCGTGGGGGTACGACGGGCTGGAGATCGCCTGCTGGGGCGACCACCTCGACGTCCGCCGCGCCGCCGAGGACCCGGCGTACGTCCAGGACCGGCTGGACATCCTGGCCAAGCACAACCTGAAGGTGTGGACGATTTCCAACCACCTGCTCGGGCAGGCGGTCTGCGACGACCCGATCGACCAGCGGCACCAGGCGATCCTGCCCGCGCACATCTGGGGCGACGGCGACCCGGAAGGGGTCCGGCAGCGCGCCGCCGAGGAGATGAAGACCACCGCGCGGGCGGCCCGGGCGCTCGGCGTCGACGTGGTCGTCGGCTTCACCGGGTCGTCGATCTGGAAGACGGTCGCGATGTTCCCGCCGGTGCCGCCGGCGATGCTCGAGGCCGGGTACCGGGACTTCGCGGACCGGTGGAACCCGATCCTGGACGTGTTCGACGAGGTCGGGGTGAAGTTCGCGCACGAGGTGCACCCGTCGGAGATCGCGTACGACTACTGGTCGACGACCGCGACGCTGGAGGCGATCGGGCACCGGGAGGCGTTCGGGCTGAACTGGGACCCGTCGCACTTCGTCTGGCAGGACCTGGACCCGGTCGGCTTCCTGTGGGACTTCAAGGACCGGATCTACCACGTCGACTGCAAGGACGCGAAGCGCCAGGTCGGCAACGGGCGGAACGGCCGGATGGGTTCCCACCTCGCCTGGGGCGACCCGCGGCGCGGCTGGGACTTCGTCTCCACCGGCCACGGCGACGTCCCGTGGGAGGCCTGCTTCCGGATGCTCAACTCGATCGGCTACGCCGGCCCGATCTCGGTCGAGTGGGAGGACGCCGGCATGGACCGCCTGGTCGGCGCCGCCGAAGCCGTGAAGTTCGTCCGCGAACTCGCCTTCGACCCACCCACCGCGTCGTTCGACGCCGCCTTCTCGTCCTAGACCTTCCCGAGGAAGGATCGGAGGTCCTCGACCACCAGTTCGGGGACCTCCAAGGCGGCGAAGTGCCCGCCGCGCGGGAACTCCGTGTAGTGCACGACGTCGAACTCCCGCTCCACCAGCCGCCGGACAGTACTGTCGCCCGGAAACACCGCCAGGCCGGTCGGCACCGGGCAGTAGTCGACGTCGGCGCCCCACGAGGCCCGTGCCTCGCGGTAGAGCTGCCCTGACGAACCGCCCGTCCCGGTGCACCACGTCAACGTCACCGAGTCCAGGATCCGGTCGTTGCCGATGGCGCCTACCCGGTGCCCGTAGTCGTCGTACCACTCGAGATTCCACGCAAGCTGGCCGACAGGGGAGTCCACCAGCGCGTACGCCAGCGTCTGCGGCCGCGTGCTCTGGATCGAGGCGTATCCGGACCGTTCCTGCTGCCAGCGCTCGAGACCGCTGATCCGTTGCTGCTCGTCCTCGGTCAGCTCCTCACTCTGCGGGAACGCCAGGTACCCGTCGAGATGCAGCCCGAGCACCCGCTCCGGCGCCCTCCGCGCGAGTGCGGCTCCGACCCGTCCACCCCAGTCGAACCCATGCACCCCATACCGCTCGAACCCCAGCCCCTCCATCAACGCGACCCACGCGCCGGCGATCCGCTCGACATCCCATCCAGCGCCGGTGGTCGGCCCGGAGAACCCGAAGCCGGGCATGGTCGGAACCACCAGCCGGCAGTCCTGCGACAGCGTGTCGATCACGTCCAGGTAGTCCGATCCGGCCCCCGGCCACCCGTGCAGCAGCAACAGCGGCATACCCGAGGAACCTGCTCGGACGTAATGAACCCGCTGCCCGTCGATCTCCGTGACGTACTGCGGGTATGCGTTCAACCGTTCCTCGAAGCGGCGCCAGTCGTAGGCCGTGCGCCAGTACTCGGTCACCTCCCGCAGCCGCCCGAGCTCCACGCCGTACGACCAGCCGACGTCCGGCAGCTGATCTGGCCACCTGGTCGCGTCCAGCCGCCGGCGGAGATCGGCCAGGTCGGCGTCGGGAACCTCGGCGCGGAATTCTTCGAAGTTCATGCCTCCGACCCTAGACTCCCGGATATGAGCAAGTACGTGGCACGTATCGTCGAGCTGGACCACGGCATCAGGTTCGAGCCGGGGGAGGGGACCACGGTGCCGGACAAGCCGACCGAGGTGAACCTGCTCGGGATGGCGATCGCGCTGGCCTTGGGTGCGGCCGGGTACCGGCATCACGCGGAGCAGCGCGACCCGGAGCTGCAGACGCTCGACGCGCTGCTCGCGGGTGAGGCAGTGATGCCGTGGAAGCCGGCCGAGCCCGGCACACCGGCGTACCTCGTGTGTGAACTGAACGACGGCAGGCCGACGTGCGAGGTCAGACCGTCGGCGCAGTGAGCTGGCCGGAGGCGCCGGAGCTGCCGTGGCCGCGGATCCTGCGGCAGCGGTGGCTGGATCTGACCTTCGTGCATTGGGCCGTCGCGCCGGACGAGGTCGCGCACTTCTTCCCGCCGGGCACCCGGCCGGACACCTTCGAGGGACGCACGTACGTCGGCCTGGTCCCGTTCCGGATGGTCGGCACCGGGCTCCCGTACGGCCCCGGCGTTCCGTACTTCGGCTCGTTCCTGGAAACGAACATCCGCCTGTACTCCGTGGACGAGACGGGCCGGCGTGGTGTCGTGTTCCGCAGCCTCGACGCGAACCGGCTGGCCGTGGTGGCGGCCGCGCGGACGGTCTTCGGGCTGCCGTACCGCTGGGCGCGGATGTGCCACGAACGCCACGGCAATCACCACACGTACACGTCGACCGTCCGCAGCTCCGGCGCCGAGGCGGTCGTCGGCGTCGAGATGGGCGAACGGCTGCCCGCCGGGCCGCTCGAGGACTTCCTCACCGCGCGCTGGGGTCTGCACGTCCACCGCGCCGGCCGGACCTGGTACCTGCCCAACCGTCACCCGCCGTGGATCCTGAACGCCGCGACCCTCACCGCCCTGGACGCCGACGCGCTGCTCCGATCAGTGGGCCTCGTTCCGCCGGAACGGGCGCCCGACCACGTGGCGTTCAGCGCCGGCGTCCCTGCCGAGTTCGCCCGGTGGACCACGTGATCAGCGCGCAGCTGTCAACGACTCGGCGTCATCAGCTCGGCTGTCTGCCGGACGATCCCGGGGATCGGCACCTGGCGTGCCCATCGGTTGACCTCGGTCGCGACCGCTCGTGATCCGGCGGCGTCGCCCTCGTCGCGCAGCAGCACGGCCAGCAAGGTCTGCTGCGCCAGCGCGCCCAGCAGGTGGCCGGCCCGCTGCCGCTGCTCGGTGGAGAGTTCCCAGTGCTCCCGGGCGAGTGCCAGGTCTCCGGCGGTGTGTGCGTGGTCGCCGAGGTGCCGGAGCGCGTACGACATCAGCAACGCGTCGTCGGTCTTCTCGCCGAGCCGCAGCGCCGTCGTGTAGTAGGTGAACGCCTCGCCCGGCCGGTCGAGGAGGTTGTCCGCCATGACTCCGGCATAGAAGCTGACGGCCCCGCGCCGCCCGTCGTCCGGTGCCTGGTCGATCAGCCGCCGGGCCCGCGCGGCCAACGCGTCGGCGTCGCACTCTGATCCGAACAGTGCGTTCGCGTAGTCCTTGCGGAGCTTCAGCATCTCGACGTCCCACGCGATGCTGTCGTCGGCGACCTCGTCGACTGCAGACAATGCGGCCGAGGCCTGATCCGTCTGCTGCGCGAAGTCCCGGTCGACCGCGACTTCGGCCAGTGCCAGGGCCAAGGTACGGCGTTCGCCCGGATCGTCGGCGCGGGCGGCGGTCATCAGGTCGGTGGCGGCGGCCCATCGGCCCGCGCGCATCAGCTCGACTGCGGCAGCGACGACAGCGGCTGCGGCGAGTTGGCTCATGCCGGCACCGCCATCAGCTCGGCGGTCTGCTGGGTGATGAACGGGACGTCCAGCTGCCGCGCCCAGCGGTTCGTCTCGGCGGCGAGTGCTCGTGATCCCGCGAGGTCGCCTTCGTCGCGGAGCAGAACCGCGAGCGACGCCTGCTGGGCGAGCGCAGGGCGCAGCTGGCCAGCTTTCTGGAAGAGTTCGGTCGACCGCTCCCACTGGCTTCGCGCGAGTGCCAGGTCGCCGGCCGCGTGCGCGTGATGGCCCAGATGGCGAAGGGCCTGCGCCACCAGCAATTCGTCGCCGCACTTCTCGCCGAGCTCCAACGCGACCTCGTACCGCGCGCACGCCTCCGCGGGCTGCTCGTAGACGTTGTCAGCCACGGCACCCGCCCAGAAGCTGGCCGTCCCTCGTCGTGCGTCGTCGGGCGCCTGCTCGATGAGCGTGTGAGCGCGGTCCCGGAGATCCGGATCGCCTGCCTGGAACAGGGCGTTCGCGTAGTCCTTGCGGAATGTGAGCATCGCGAGGTCCCAGGAATCACCGGGGACGGCCGCGAGTGCGGCTGTGGCGTGGTCGGTCGTCCGGCCGAAGTCCCGGTCGACGGCGACCTCGGCCCGGGTCAGCGCGAGCAGGTCGCGCTCGTCGGGATCGTCGGGATCGTCGGGATCGTCGGGATCGTCGGGAATGGCCGCGGTCAGCAGGTCGGCTGCGGCGGCCCATCGGCCGGCGCGCATCAGCTGGACAGCGGCGGCGGCGATGTCGGTGGCTGCGAGGTGGCTCATGCCGGCACGGTATTTCGACATCGAAATATTTGACAACTAACCTTCAGTCGCTGAAAAGTTGGATCGGTGAAGGATTTCGTTGACGCGCACGTCGATCTGTGGGCAGGACAGCTGGACGACCTGGATCGCGACGTGGAGGGCATCACGGTGCGGTTGCAGGTGCTGACGCGCTACCTCGAGCGCCGGCGCGAGGCTGTGCTCGCGGCGTACGGGTTGCAGCTGTGGGAGTTCAAGACGCTGCACATGCTCAGGCGCGCGGGTGCGCCGTACCGCGCGACACCTGGCCAGCTGGCCCGGCAGCTCGGGATGTCGGCGGCCGCCCTGACCAACCGGCTGGACGCGCTCGAGCGCCGCGGGTACGTCGAGCGCGCGCACGACCGCGACGACCGGCGCAAGGTCGTCGCGACGCTGACACCGGCGGGGAACGAGCTCTGGCAGCGCGGGATCGGCGACATCCAGCGGGTCGAGGAGGAGTTGGTCCACCACCTTTCCGAGGCCGACCGGAGCCGGCTCGACGGCCTGCTGCGGCGCCTGGTGCTGGTGACCGAGAAGACTTCCTGACCGCCGATGTCGAGTTCGGCCGATCTGATCCGACCTCCGGGTGTAAGCGCCGAAGAACCCGGAGGACAGACCGATGGAACCGCTGAACCTGATGGTGTCGCTGAGCCACTTCGCGAACGCCGAGCGTGAGAACCAGCCCGGACTGAGCCGGCCCGCCGGGCGCCGCCGCCGCGCGCCGAAGATCCGGGCGACCCGAAATATGCGGCGGATCTGGGCAAGTCGTGTCAGAGTCACCCCGTGACAGATGCCTTGACGAACGATTTGCTCGCCGCCTACGACGACCAGCTGCGCGGGACGAGCGAGACCGCCGACGTACCGACGAGCACCGACGGGCCGGTGATCCGGGTCGAGTACCCGAGCCGTGGCTTCGTCAGCTACCGCTCGCTCGACGGCCTCGACAGCGGCGAGATCGACGCGCTGATCGCCCGCCAGCGCGACTTCTTCGCGGCCAAGGGCCAGGCCGTCGAGTGGAAGCTGCGCGGCCACGACCTGCCGGCCGATCTCCCCGATCGGCTGAAGGCCGCCGGATTCGAGCCCGAGGAGCAGGAGACCGTCCTCGTCGCCGAGAGCGCGGCCGTCGTCGAGCGCCTGCAGGGCCGCGACACGGTCGACGGCATCACGATCCGCCTGGTCGGCGAGCGCGCCGACTTCGAGCGCATCGCCGCGATGGAGTCGACGGTCTGGGGCGAGGACTGGTCCTGGCTGGCCGACGATCTGGTCCGCCGGCAGGCGAGCGGCACCGACGTCTACGTCGCCGAGGCCGACGGTGAGGTGGTCTCCGCCGCCTGGGCCGTGTACAAGAAGGGCACCGAGTTCACCGGCCTCTGGGGCGGCTCGACCCTCGCCGAGTGGCGCGGCAAGGGCATCTACAAGGCCCTCGTCGCGGTCCGCGCGGCCCGCGCCGTCGAGCTCGGCTACAAGTACCTCCACGTCGACGCCTCCGACGACAGCTCCCCGATCCTCCAGCGCCTCGGCTTCGTAGCAGTCACCACCACCACGCCGTACGTCCACACGCCCGCGAGGTAGGGACGCGTTCAGTCCCGCAGCGTGGCGAGGATCAGCTCGGCGACGGCCTGCATGCCGGCGGCGTTCGGGTGGTACGGGACGAAACCGCCGAGGGTGGGCGGGAGCATCGTAAAGGCGGTGGTCCACGGCTCGGGCGAGCCGATCGCGTGGTCGCGGCTCGCCGCCGACGCGGCGACGAGGTCGACTCCGGTTGCGGCGGCTGCCTTCGCGAAGGCAGCCCCCCCGGCCCCGGCCCAAAGCGCGGTGGAGGGCCCCGGCACCGC